>NZ_CM145499.1:3320000-3780623 GCF_055521695.1 Sphingomonas sp. BL-S-05
CCATTCGACGACACGCGTAAAGCGTGCCGCCGAGCGGCTCAGCTAGAGTTAGGTGGACAAGGTATCTCTTAACTGAATACATAGGTTTCGAGAAGCGAACCCGGCGAACTGAAACATCTCAGTACCCGGAGGAAAAGACATCAACCGAGATTCCGTTAGTAGTGGCGAGCGAACGCGGACCAGGCCAGTGCCTGACATTCAACTAGCAGAAGCTTCTGGAAAGGAGCGCCATAGCGGGTGACAGCCCCGTATGCGAAAGTGATGTGTCAGGACTCGAGTAGGGCGGAACACGTGTAATTCTGTCTGAACATGGGGGGACCACCCTCCAAGCCTAAATACTCGTACATGACCGATAGCGAACTAGTACCGTGAGGGAAAGGTGAAAAGCACCCCGATGAGGGGAGTGAAACAGTACCTGAAACGGATTGCCTACAAGCAGTTGGAGCCCTTTTATGGGGTGACAGCGTACCTCTTGCATAATGGGTCTGTGACTTAATCTATCAAGCAAGCTTAAGCCGTTAGGTGTAGGCGCAGCGAAAGCGAGTCTGAATAGGGCGACATAGTTTGATGGATTAGACCCGAAACCCGGCGATCTAGGCATGACCAGGATGAAGGTGGGGTAACACCCACTGGAGGTCCGAACCGATTAACGTTGAAAAGTTACCGGATGAGTTGTGTTTAGGGGTGAAAGGCCAATCAAGCCGGGAAATAGCTGGTTCTCCGCGAAAACTATTGAGGTAGTGCCTCGGATGGACACCTTATGGGGTAGAGCACTGGATGGTTGCGGGGGTCGCGAGATCTACCAATACTAACCAAACTCCGAATACATAAGAGTGATATCCGGGAGACAGACGGCGGGTGCTAAGGTCCGTCGTCAAAAGGGAAACAGCCCTGACCTACAGCTAAGGTCCCCAAGTCGTGTCTAAGTGGGAAAGCATGTGGGAATCCCAAAACAACCAGGAGGTTGGCTTAGAAGCAGCCATCCTTTAAAGAAAGCGTAACAGCTCACTGGTCTAAACAAGGGTTCCTGCGGCGAAGATGTAACGGGGCTCAAGACACGCACCGAAGCTTAGGGTGTACGCTTAGCGTACGCGGTAGCGGAGCGTTCCGTACGCCTGTGAAGCGGTCTGGTAATGGACCGTGGAGGTATCGGAAGTGCGAATGCAGACATGAGTAGCGATAAAGAGGGTGAGATGCCCTCTCGCCGAAAGACCAAGGGTTCCTGCGCAAGGCTAATCCGCGCAGGGTGAGCCGGCCCCTAAGACGAGCCCGAAGGGGGTAGTCGATGGGAACCACGTTAATATTCGTGGGCCTGGTGGTGTGTGACGGATGGCGTGTGTTGTACGATCTTATCGGATTGATCGTGCTTCGAAGCTGTCCCGGGAAATAGCCCCACCGTATAGACCGTACCCGAAACCGACACAGGTGGTCTGGTAGAGTATACCAAGGCGCTTGAGAGAAGTGTCCTGAAGGAACTCGGCAAATTGCCTCCGTACCTTCGGAAGAAGGAGGCCCAGCATAGGCGCAAGCTCTTGCTGGGGGCACAGGCCAGGGGGTAGCGACTGTTTAGCAAAAACACAGGGCTCTGCTAAGTCGGCTTCAAGACGACGTATAGGGCCTGACGCCTGCCCGGTGCCTGAAGGTTAAGTGGAGGGGTGCAAGCTCTGAAATGAAGCCCAGGTAAACGGCGGCCGTAACTATAACGGTCCTAAGGTAGCGAAATTCCTTGTCGGGTAAGTTCCGACCTGCACGAATGGCGTAACGACTTCCCCACTGTCTCCAGGACATGCTCAGCGAAATTGAATTCTCCGTGAAGATGCGGAGTACCCGCGGTTAGACGGAAAGACCCCGTGCACCTTTACTGCAGCTTCAGAGTGGCATTAGGAAAGAACTGTGTAGCATAGGTGGGAGGCTTTGAAGCATTGGCGCCAGCCGGTGTGGAGCCATAGGTGAAATACCACCCTGTTGTTTTCTGATGTCTAACCTGCGCCCATGAAACTGGGCGAGGGACCCTCTGTGGCGGGTAGTTTGACTGGGGCGGTCGCCTCCTAAAGAGTAACGGAGGCGCGCGAAGGTTGGCTCAGGACGGTTGGAAACCGTCTGTTAGAGTGCAATGGCATAAGCCAGCCTGACTGCGAGACTGACAAGTCGAGCAGAGACGAAAGTCGGTCATAGTGATCCGGTGGTCCCTCGTGGAAGGGCCATCGCTCAACGGATAAAAGGTACGCCGGGGATAACAGGCTGATAACCCCCAAGAGCTCATATCGACGGGGTTGTTTGGCACCTCGATGTCGGCTCATCACATCCTGGGGCTGGAGCAGGTCCCAAGGGTTTGGCTGTTCGCCAATTAAAGTGGTACGTGAGCTGGGTTCAGAACGTCGCGAGACAGTTTGGTCCCTATCTGCCGTGGGCGTCGAAATTTGAGAGGAGTTGCCCCTAGTACGAGAGGACCGGGGTGAACATGCCTCTGGTGTACCTGTCGTCGTGCCAACGGCGCAGCAGGGTAGCTATGCATGGACGGGATAACCGCTGAAAGCATCTAAGCGGGAAGCCTCCCTCAAGATAAGATTTCTTAGGACGGTCGGAGACCACGACCTCGATAGATCGGATGTGGAAGCGCAGTAATGCGTGAAGCTAACCGATACTAATTGTCCTATTCGCGCTTATGAGAGTTCACACCCCCAACGTCAGCACTGGCTGCCGTCAAAGGTGGTTGAAACCCTCAGACCTTGAAACACACCGATTTGAAAAACGTGCACCGCCTTCATTGCCTGGTGGCTATAGCGTCTGTGAACCACCCGATCCCATCCCGAACTCGGCCGTGAAACCAGCCTGCGCCAATGGTACTACTGCCTAAGCAGTGGAAGAGTAGGTCGTCGCCAGGCATTGAAGCCGGTGCACATCACCATTCACAACTGTCCTCCTCACTTCCGCTCACTCGAGCGCCAAATGTGTCGCGGGGTGGAGCAGCCCGGTAGCTCGTCAGGCTCATAACCTGAAGGTCACAGGTTCAAATCCTGTCCCCGCAACCAAAATTGCCAAAGCCCCGTAGCACCGCGCTGCGGGGCTTTCGTGCGTTTGCAGCACACGCCCTGCGTTTGCTCCCCATACTGAAGGGGGCTGGATCGGTCTCCGGGCAGCGATGCGCGCCGTAGCAGCCACGCCTGTCGGTATCGCAGACGCCACTCCTTCCGATCCGCCGTCCCCCACGCCGTTGTCATGCCGCGCGCCAGGCTGGCCCGAGTAAACCTTCCGCTCGGGCCCGGTGGGATGACGAGTTGAAGGATCACAGCGGACGCGCTCGCGACGCCCGCTCCGACCTGTAACGGCTTAGATGCGGATCAGGTAGCGACTGCGTAGCGTCTTCAGGGCAGCTGCATCGAGACCAAGCTGGACGCGTAGATACCCCTCAAACCCACCGGGCTGCGCCCGCATCGTTGCGAAGGCGGCATCGAGATAGCGCTTGTCGACACCGACTAGCGCTTTCAGCGCATCGGGCGGCAGGTGCTGTATGAAAGCCGAGGTCTGGTCGTCGGCGGCGGTACCGCTCGCGCCCTTGCGGGGGTCATAGTAGCGGTTCGACAGCAGATAGTCCTCGACAACCGTCCCATAGGGCACGCCGAGGGTGGTCAGGATCAGCGCCGCCGCTATGCCGGTGCGATCCTTGCCGGCCGAACAGTTAAAGGCGAGCGGTACCCGTCCGGCGACCAGTTCGCGGAACATCCGGCGATACTGACTGGCGAAGCGTAGCGGCATTTTCGCATAGGCGGCCGTCATGGCTTCCGCCGCCTGCGCGCCGGTCAGGTTCGGGCGCATCAGCCCGGCGAAATCGCGGTCCATACTGTAATCCTCGGCAAAGACCGCGGGTTTGACCTTGCCGGGCCAGCGGACCGGCGCGCCGACGCGTTCGCTGGTCGAGCGGAAGTCGCAGACGGTTCGGATACCGCGCGCCTCAAGCTGTGCGAAATCGCGGTCGGTGAGGCCGTTCATGGCACCCGAGCGATAGAGCAGCCCCCATTTCACCTGCCGCCCATCGTCGGTGCGATAGCCGCCAAGATCGCGGAAATTCTGTCCGCCTTCCAGCGGCAGCACACGCTGGTGCTGGACGAAGGGCTTCGCCTGATGTGCAACGGCAAGCGTTGCGGGCGGAATGGCGACGGCGAGCAACGCCGTCAGCGCGAGGATGTGGCGCATATCGGTCTTCTCCGATGATAGGGTCAGAAATTGAAGCGGATGCCGCCCATGTAGCGGCGACCAATCTGTTCGACCTCGGTTGGGCGGGCTTCGTTGCCTTGGTAGGCCCAGTATACCGCGTCGGTCAGATTGTTGACGTCGGCGTAAACGGATAGATTCGCGGTCACCGCATAGCGGATCGCGACGTCGACATTGTCGTAGCCGGCGCGATATTCGTCGCTGCCCCCGCCCAGACCCAGGCCGCCCAGCGTGTCGAGCCAGCGGGTGCGATGCTGATAGCTGATCCGTGCCGACAGGCCGGACTTTTCGTAATAGAGGGAGGCGTTGGTGATGCGGTTCGAGGTGCCGGGGAAGCGGATGTTCAACCGTTCCGTCGTGTCGAAGCTGCCGTCGATCAGCGTCAGATTGCCCTGAAAGCCGAGGCCCGCAAGCGCACCCGGCAGGAAGGTGAATTGTTGCTGATAGTTCAGCTCGACGCCGTACAGCTTGCCGCTGCGGCCGTTGAAGGTCGACGACAGCAGATAGCCCGAACGGTCGATCCCGCCCGCATCGAACGCATCGTTCCCGACGCGCTGGGTATTGCCGTACAGGACATGGTCGACCCAGCGATGGAAGCCCGCGATCGACAGGATGCCGCTGCCGGGCAGATAATATTCGAGGCTGCTGTCGATCCCCCAGGTATATTCGGGGCGGAGGGTAGGGTTGCCGCCGCTAATCTGCCCGGGCGAGGCGGTGTCGTCGATCGAAGACCCGACCCGCACTTCGCCGAAGGACGGCCGGGCAATGCCGCGCTGCCCGGCAATGCGGAACAGGAGGCGATCGGTCAGGTCGAAGCGGGTGTTCAGGCTGGGGAACAGGTCGGTATAGCGTTGCCCGACCGACAGCGGCTGCAACCGCCCGCCCGCCAGCGTCGCGGTGCCGCGATTGTCGAGATCGAAATGCTCGACGCGCAGGCCGGCGACGACCTGTCCGCCGTCGAACTTCCACTTGGCCATGCCATAGCCGGCCAGCAGCTTTTCGCCGAGCGCATAACGGTTGCTGACCGGCACGTCGCGCGCCGGGTCGTAGATCCCCAGCGTCCGTAGCCGCGCGACAATAGTGTCGATGTCGCGACGCATCCCCCTGTTATCGATATTGTTCAACGTGAAGCCGAGCGGATAGTCGGTGTCCCAGCGCCGGTCGGTGACGTAGCGGTTGACGTCGAACCCAAGCCCCGAGCCGGCAGGGAAGCTGGCAAGATTGATGATATTCGCCGTCGCGAAGGTGAAGCCGGTGATCGTACGGTCGGCATAGAGGCCGCCGGCCGTCAGGGTAACGTCGCCCAAATCCTGCGCCACGTCGAACTTGGCGGTATAGCTGTCGGTGAAACTGTCCTGTCGCCCGATGATCGCGATCGGCGCGGCGAGCGTCCGCTGATCGAAGCCCGACAGCGCCGCCCCCCGGCTCGGCACGGTGCCGGCGTTGGTGGCGTAAAGCTGCACGATCGGAAAGCGCGGATCGCTGAAATCATAGGTCAGCGATGGCGAGGCCGAAGCGGGCGTGCTCGCCTGCACCAGCGGCAGGTATGTCGTATTCTCGGTCCGGGTATAGTTCAGCGCGACCGCCGCCCGGAACCCGTTGCCATCGTCCAGCTCGCCGCCGATGGTATTGATGTAGTTGCGGGTGCGATATTGCCCGTCGTTGAACGTGCCGCGCACCGGCACCCGTACCAGATCGCCGCCAGCCAGGTTGCGCGTGCCCGCCGCTGCGCGGTCGAGCCGCAATTCATACTGGTTACGCTGTTCGTCGTCACTGAAGTCGGTGTAGATCGCCTTTGCCCAGAGGCGCTGGCCCTCGACCGGCTGATATTCCAGCCCGGCGAACAGGCCGTTATTCTCGCGGATCAGGCGATAGCTGCGGATGTCGATCTCGGTCGGGCCGAATTGGGTATCGGTGGTGCTGCTGGGTTCGTCGTACAGCCCGACTTCGCGATTGTCGGTGACCTGGTGCCGGCGATAATGCGACCCGCCCAGCACGATGCCGAACACGTCGTTCGACCAGCTGGCGCGCAGCGACGCCTGCCGCTGTTCGCCGCCGCCCAGCGCCATGATGCCATAGCCAAGGTCACCCTGAACATTCAGTCCCTTCTCGCTCATCGGCGAATAGGTGCGCAGGTCGATATTGGCGACGATCGCTTCGGCCTGCAGGTTCGAGGTCAGCGACTTGTTGATCGCCAGGCCGCTCAACAGCACCGCCGGGATCGCGTCGAAGCGATAGGCGCGCGTCGTGCCGCCTTCGTCGACGCCGATCACCGGCACATTGTCGATACTGACCGACGTCCAGCGATTGGGCGCGCCGCGGACCTGGATATAGCGTTCCTGCCCCTGATCGCGCTGCACGGCGACGGCAGGCAGGCGGGCGAGCGCGGCGGCGCTGTTCTGGTCGGGGAAGCGACCGACCGCATCGGCGGCGGCGATATCGACCAGATTGTCGGCCATGCGCTTCTGCAGAACCGACGAACGCTGGGCCTCGACGATCGAGCCGGTGACGACGATCTCGCCATCATCGCCCGCACCGGTTTCGGAGCCATCGACCGCGATGCGGGTGTCGGCAACCATGGTCTGCTGTGCGGCGGCGGGCAAGGCGAGCCCGGCGGCAAGGGCGATGCCGGACGCGGCGGTCCGGTGAAAACGGCGCATAGTATTTTCCCCTAGGAATGGCTGTTGGGGGTGCCGTTAGAACGATTGTATTTCAGCTTATCGTCAGATTCACGTCAGTTCCGTTACAGGTGCGAAGGACGATACTGTGCTAATCGCGACTTTTGAGCAGTTTAGCGGTCAGTGCTTCGTGCGCTACAGAATTTACTGTAACGTATGTATCTGGAAGACATCGCCGGTCCGGCGCGGTAAGCGAAGCAGATGAACGAGGTGGTACCGACGCGCGACCGGTTGATTGGCGCGGTCATACAGGCATGGGCAGGCGTCGGGACGAGCACCATTTCCGCGCGCAGCGTCGCGCGCGACGCCGCGATACCGGTCTCGTCCATCTACCATCATTTCGGCGACATGGACGGGTTGCTGCTGCACGCCGCCGACGTGGTAATGGCGCGGACGGCGCAATGGTTCGAGGCGAAGGCGCAATCACTGGCCGGGGCCTCGGGCAATGCCGGTGATCTTGCGCACCTCATCGCCGCGACGATCGACGCGTGGTGCGAGGATCAGCGGGGGCTGGCCTATGCATGGCGTGCGGTGCAGTCGCAGGCAATGCGCCATGCCGCATGGCAAGGCGCGTCGCAGGCCGGATGGCAGTTGCTGTTCGATTTCTGGCAACCGATTTGCGACCGGTTCGGGGTCGGCGACCTGTCCGCGTCGGTCATACTGTTGTTCGATGCAGAGACGTCGCTGCATCTGGTGCGCTGGCGGCGGCTGATCGATCGATCGGCATTGTCGGAACTATGTGCGGTCTGGGCTGGATGGACCGAAGGTCGGGCCGCTATGCCGGCACCCTGGCGGACGCTGGCCATTCGCGAGGCGCTGGCCGGGCAGCCCGCCGTGCCCGACTGGGATCCGGTGACCGAACATATCGCCGCTGCCGCCGCCCGCACGGTTGCCCAGCGCGGGCTTCCGGGCCTGACCCACCGCGCGGTCGCCGAGGAAGCGGGACAAACGCTGGGCATGGTTTCGAACCGGTTCCGCAGCAGTGCCGACCTGCTTCGCGCGGCGTGCGAGGCGCTGTACCGCCAGATCGTCCGGCCGTTGGGCGAAGGAAGCGCGCCGGTCGACCTGATCGTTACCCAGAACGAACGCCCCGGCGACGACCTTGCCCTGCGGGCCTTTTTCGAACTGATGCTCGCGGCGTCGCGCGATCCGGCGTTACAGCCCTTTGCCGCGCAACTACGCTATCTGCGCGGGCGCACGTCGATCCGCCATTTGCGGGCGATCCTGCCGCCGGATCAGCCACCCTCAACGACCGACGCAGCCCTGTTGTCGGCGCTGTTTTCGGGACAGGCCCGTGCGCGAATGACCGGTGCCCTGACGCCGGCGCTCGATCACGGGGTCGCGGCGATACTGGACCGATTGCCCGGTCGATAGCGGTGGATCGGCCGCTCGGCCGGCCGATCCACCGTGTCCGGTCAGCCGATCCCGGCGAGCGTCCCGACCCCGGCGGCCGATCCGATCAGGCTGTAGACATAGTGATCGATGCCGGTCGCCTCGTCATGCCAGATGCCGTCATATTCGAGCGCGACGACACGCTTGCCGGTCGCGCCCATGATGCTGACCTGGCCGCCGCCGGTCAGGTCGAGCAGCTTGTTGCGACCGAAGGTGACGACGCCGTTGCCGTCGCTGTCGAACAAGGCTGCGTCGGTGACCAGCACATCCTCGGAAGAGAAATCGAGGATGCGATCGAGCGTCTGCGCCCGGCCGCGCGACAGGCCGATGTCATCGATCGAGAAGAAGAACGCGTCGGCGCCGGTACCACCGCGCATGGTGTCCGATCCGGCACCACCGACCAGCCGGTCGTTGCCGGCCATGCCGGACAGCATATCGTTGCCCGCGCCACCGTCGATCAGGTCGGCGAGGACCGTACCGCCGAGCACGTCGTTGTCGGTCCCGCCGACGATCCGCGACGGCGCGATATAGCCGGGCGATCCGGTCTCGCTGTTCCCGGTGCTGCCCGGTACCGTGAAGGCGCCGTCGACACCGGCAGTCGCGATCGTGGTCAGGCGGGCATTGTTCAGCCCGGCGGCATTGTCGAAGGTCGCCAGCGCCGGGACGCCGGTCGACGCGCCGAAGGTGACGTTGGCCGCGACGGCGCCGGCGGCGTCGAACAGGACGACCGCGTCGCCGCTACCGCTCAGCCCGATGCCCGAACCGGTATAGCTGCCGAAGGTCAGCCCGGCCGGTGCCTGTCCACCGAACCAGGTGTCGACAAAGGCCTTGGCGGTCGTGGCGAGGTCGGTGGTCTGCAGGAAGATCACCGATTGCCCGGCGGCGATGCTGGTCACGCCGCCCAGTGCGACCGACGCGGCGAAGCTGTTCGAATCGTCGTCGACGCGCCACCCGGCGATATCGACCGCCGCATCGGAAAAGTTGGTCAGTTCGAACCAGTCGGCGCGAACCGGGCTGTCGCCGCTGGCCCAGGGGGCGACTTCGGTGATGCGGATCGCCGGGCCGCTGCCTTCGTTCGCGATGTCGCGGACGTTCAGCACATAATCGGTGGTGGCGTCGGGCGTCGCGCCCACGGTCGGGTCGTCGACGGTGACGGTGACGGCGTAGCTGGTCTTGCTCTCGTAATCGAGATTGGTGCCGGCCTTCAGATACAGGCCGTTCGCATCGACTTCGAAAAAGGCCGCGTCCGAGCCGGTCAGGCCGAGTGCGTTGGTGCCGCGTCCGTCATCGGTGATGGCGATATCGGCGACCTTGATCCGGGTCAGCGTATTGCTGTTCTCGTCGATGCTGCCCAGCGCGTTGGCGAGGGCGATGGCGCTCGGCGCGACATTGCTGTCGTCGACGATCGTGCGGATCGACCCCGGCGATCCCGTCTCGGTGCCGTTCGCGGTTGTCACCTGATAGGCGCCGTTGCTGCCGATGGTGCTGATCTGCGTGATCGCGCCGGTCAGGCCGGCGGCATTGTCGAACGTCGCCAGCGAGGGCAGCGCGGTCGACTGGCCGAAGCTGACGCTGGCGCGCAGCATATTGGCGGGATCGTAGAGATTGACCTGATCGCCACCGGTGCTGAGGCCGATCCCCGATCCCGTATAGGTGCCGATCTGGATCCCGTCGGGCAGCCTGCCGCCGAACCAGGTGGTGACGAACGCCTGAACCTCGGCGGCGCCGCCATTGACGAAGATGACCGATTCCCCGGCCGCGATCTCCGCGACGCCGGACAGGGCGACGGCGGCGACCGGCGATTGCGAATTGTCGTCGACCTTCCACCCGGTCAGGTCGATGGCGAGACCGGTCGAGTTGGTGACCTCGAACCAGTCGGCACCGACCGGGCTGTCGCCGCTGGCCCAGGGGGCGACTTCGGACACGAACAGCTTGCCGACCGTGCCGGGCGAACCGATCGCGGCGGTCGCGCCGTCGCCGACCGCGACCGCGCCGTTCCGGCCGGCTTCGCTCAGGGTGGTGACTTCGCCGTTGTTGATCGCGCCGGCGTTGTTGAAGGTCGCGAACGGGCTGGCGGCGGGCGACGCGCCGAAGCTGACGCTGGCGCGAACCGCCCCCGCGGTGTCGTACAGATTGACCTGATCGCCATTGCTGCTGAGGCCGACGCCCGACCCGGTATAGGCCCCGAATTGGAGCCCCGCCGGTGCCTTCCCCCCGAACCATGCGTCGATGAACGCCGCCTTGGTCGCGGCGAGATCGGCGGTCTCGAAGAAGATCACCGATTCGCCCGCGCCGATGCTGTCGATACCGGTCAATGCCCGCGCGTTGCTGAACTGCGCCGAATTGTCGTCGATCTTCCATCCGGTGATGTCGATCGCGACATCGCCATTGTTGGTGACTTCGAACCAGTCGGCTGCCACCGGGCTGTTGCTGCTCGACCATGGCGCGATTTCGGAGATGAACAGCGTCGGCTTCGCGACTTCGTTCGGAATGTCGGTGACGTTCAGCACGTAATCGACACTGGCATCGACCGCGCCGCCGACATTGGGATCGTCGACCGCGACGGTGACGGCGTAGCTGGTCCTGGTCTCGTAATCGAGCTTGGTACCGGCCTTCAGATATAGGCCGGTCGAATCGACTTCGAAGAAGGCGGCGTCGGCGCCGGTGACCGTCAACTGGTTCACGCCGATGCCGTCGTCGGTGACCAGCACGTCGGCGACCTTCACCCGGCGGGCGGTGCCGCTATTCTCCTCGATCTCCGACAGGGCGTTGCCCAGCGTGACGGCCGTCGGCGCGGCATTGGGGAAGTCGGCAGGGGCATAGACCCAGAGTTGCGGATGGTCGGCGTCGCCGCCGCCATTTTCGTTGACGACGTAGATGAAGCCGTTGCGGTCGACGGTGATCCCTTCATGCTGCTGGTCGGCGACGCCCAGCGGATTGCCGGCATCGGTCTTGATGACCAGTTCGCTCAGGATGTTGCCGGCGCGATCGACCTTGACGATCTTTCCCTCCTCCTGGCTGATGATGAGGAGATTGTCGGCTTCGCTGGTGCCGGAGAGCGACGGAAGGTTCGACAGCGCGAACACGTCGGCGACGTCGGACAGGCCGAGCAGCGCCGGGTCGAACAGGTTCGTCGAATTCTCGGTGGTCGCCGATCCGTTGCTGGCGATGTTGTTGGCGAAATCCAGCGTCGTCTGGAACACGCCGATCGGACCCGCTTCCTTGACGAAGATGAAGCCCTTGGTCAGCGGGTCGTAGCTCAACCCTTCCAACCCGATATTGTTGACGAAGGTGCCGAGGTTGACGATCTGCGCGTCGGCGCGCGTCTTCGTGGCGCCTGCTTCGTAGGTGATGAGCACGGCATTGCGATCGCGTTCCTCGGTGAACACGAACTGGCCGTTGCCGACATAGGTGATGCCTTCGGGATCGAAGAAGGCGGTGCCTTGCGGACTGTTGCCCGCGCCCAGCGTCATGGTGCTGACCAGCTTGCCGGTCTTGTCGACCTCGGTGATCGACCGGCCGCCGTCGCCGATGATGAACAGCGTGTCGGTATCCCAGTTATAGGCGACGCCCGACGCTTCCTGGCCCAGGACGTTACCGGTCGGGGCCTTGGTGCGGGTAGGTTCCGGCAGGTCGTAACGACCGACCCGTACATAGTTCGAAAGATCCATTGCCCACCCCTGCGTATCCGGTAGCGGCCCGTCGCCGCGCTGAAACGGTCGACTGCCCGGGTTGCGTGGCATTGGAATTACCGTGTCGTGACGCCTGCATGACATATGCTTAATGATGGTTGGTGTCGTCGGACCGCCATCACGACCTTCTCGAAGGAAGTATTGTCGTGTTTTAGCAAAGAGTTGACGATGTATCCGAAAGGGCCGAGCAGGGTTGTGCGTATCGCATTTCGCGCGATGCTGTTAACCTCGGCATCCTCGCTCAGCACATTGACCGCGTTCCTCGCCGATCGAAGCGGACACGGCCCGGCATCGCGATCGGTAGCCAGCTTACTTCGATCGCAGACGGGATGATGACGGCGTTTATCGAACGCATCGCGCCCTTCGGGCCGCGCTGGCGCCGGTATCGAGCCGGATCGATGTGCTGGAAGCGCAACGGGCGAAGGATAAGCACAGGGTCGACCAGCAACGGATCGGCTGATTGAGCGGCGTGCTTCGTTCGCTTTATCTTGCGACGTTTGTCACGGACGTAAGCATGTCGGATCACAAGATCGCCATTTCGGACGCTGTGTCGAGCCTGCAAAATAACGTGTCTGTCGGACTTTCCGTCAAAGATGGCATGATGCGCATCTTTGACCGGAAAATGGTGCCCAGAAGAGGACTCGAACCTCCACGACCTTGCGATCGCCAGCACCTGAAGCTGGTGCGTCTACCAATTCCGCCATCTGGGCACGGGGTAGGAGGGCGCCTCTACGGGGGGTGCGACGGGGTGTCAACAACTTGTTTTGCGATTTCTACGTTGTCCTTGCCGTTTTGCTGCGGGAGCGGCATGGGGCTGGCATAGAGGCATGTGGGCCAAGCAAAGGCGGGCACGATGAAGAACCAGTTGGTGACGCTGTTCGGCGGTGGCGGTTTCGTCGGCCGCTATGTCGCACAGGAATTGTTGAAGGCGGGCGCACGCGTTCGCATCGCGCAGCGCGATCCGCGCCAGGCGCTGTACCTGCGCACCCAAGGCGGCCTCGGCCAGACGCAGTTCGTCGCGGCCGACCTGTCGCGCCCCGATACGCTCGCGCGGGCGGTGGCGGGATCGGACGCGGTCGTGAACCTCGTCGGCATTCTCGAAGGCGATTTCGACAAGGTGCACGTCACCGGTGCGGGCAACGTCGCCAAGGCGGCTGCCGCGGCGGGTGTCGGGGCGTTCGTGCAGATTTCGGCGATCGGTGCCGATCCGGCGTCACCCTCCGCCTATGGCCGGTCCAAGGCTGCGGGCGAGGATGCGGTGCGGGCGGCGTTTCCCAATGCCACGATCCTGCGCCCCTCGATCGTGTTCGGTCGCGAGGACGGCTTCGTCAATCGCTTCGCCGGCATGATCGCCGGTGCGCCGGCGCTGATCGGGCGGCCGATCGTGCCGGTCATGGCGGCGGCGACCAAGTTCCAGCCCATCTATGCCGTCGACCTCGCGCAGGTCGTCGTCAAGGCGCTGGCCGAGCCGGAGCGGTTCGGCGGGCAGCGCTATGCGATCGGCGGTCCGGACGTGATCTCGATGGGTGAACTCAACCGCTGGATCGCGGGCGCAATCGGTCGCGACGTCCGCTTCCTCGAAATTCCCGATGATCTGGGCGGGGCGATCGCCGCGATGCCGTTCACGCCGATCAGCAAGGACCAATGGGCGATGCTGTCGCGCGACAATGTCGTCGGTGACGGCGAGGCCGGGATCGAGGCGTTTGGCGTCCGGCCGGTGCCGTTGGCGACGGTCGCACCCGACTGGCTGGTCGTCTATCGCAAGAACGGGCGCTTCAACAAGGTCGCCCGCGCGTGAACCCTGCAACGGCGTGGCTCGAAGCCGCGATCCTCGGCATCATCCAGGGGCTGACCGAGTTCCTGCCGGTGTCGTCCAGCGCGCATCTGCGCATCGCCGGGGCATTCCTGCCGTCGCACACCGATCCCGGGGCCGCGTTCACCGCGATCATTCAGATCGGAACCGAAGCGGCGGTGCTGCTCTATTTCCGCAAGGATATCTGGCGGATCGCGACGGCGTGGCTGGGGCAGTTCTTCGGGGCAAAGGACCAGGCGGCGCGCGATAATGCGCGGCTCGGCTGGCTGGTCATCATCGGCACGCTGCCGATCGTCGTGCTGGGGCTGTTGTTCAAGGACGCGATCGAGACGTCGTTGCGCAATTTGTGGTTCACCGCGTTCAGTCTGATCGGCTTCGGCATCCTGCTCGGGATTGCCGACCGGGTCGGGCGGCGGCGTTGGGGCATCGACCGGCTCGGCTGGGGCAGCGGCATCGCCTTCGGCTTCGCGCAGGCGATGGCGTTGCTGCCGGGCGTATCGCGTTCGGGCGGCACGATCACCGCCGGGCTGTTCATGGGTTTCACCCGCGAGGCGGCGGCACGCTATTCGTTCCTGCTGGCGATTCCCGCCGTGCTGGCGTCGGGGCTGTATCAACTGCTCAAGACCTGGGGACAGTTCGGGCCCTATGGACCGGGGCCGACGCTGCTGGCCACCGCGATCTCGTTCGTCGTGGGATATGCATCGATCGTCGGATTCCTGAAGCTCGTATCGACCCGGGGCTATATGGCGTTCGTCATCTATCGCGTCCTGCTGGGCGGCACGTTGATTTATCTTCTGTCGCAAGGACGTATCGCGCCGTTGGCATAGGGCCGGAACGGACCTAAAAGCTGTTGTTGAGAATGGTTCTTGAAAAAGCCACGTTAAGTTGAAGGCAACAAGGTCAATAGCGCTGACCTAAAGACAGTTTGTTGCGTGACTCGGACGTCAAAATATGCTTTCCGTAAGGTCGGAGGGCATTATGGCCGAGCAAGCAATGTTGAAGTTCGTGTCGCGTCCGCAGTCCTATCCTGCGAAGCGCGAACCCGAATTGCGGGCGGAGGATTTCCGCGAAATCGCGGAGCGGTACGCGCCGCCGACGGCCGAGGATCAGGCGGGGCGCTGCTCGCAATGCGGCGTTCCTTATTGTTCGGTCCATTGCCCGCTGCACAACCATATTCCCGACTGGCTGCGCCTGACCGCCGAGGGGCGGTTGCAGGAAGCGTATCAACTGTCGAACAGCACCTCGACCATGCCCGAGATTTGCGGTCGCATCTGTCCGCAGGACCGGTTGTGCGAGGGCAATTGCGTCATCGAATTTTCGGGGCACGGCGCGGTCACGATCGGGTCGGTCGAAAAGTTCATCACCGACACCGCGTGGGAGAATGGCTGGGTCGAACCGGTCGCGGTCGGCCCGGCGCGCGGCCAGTCGGTCGGCATCGTCGGGGCAGGCCCGGCGGGGCTGGCGGCGGCGGAATGGCTGCGCAACCTCGGCTATGACGTCCATGTCTATGACCGCTACGACCGCGCCGGCGGGCTGCTGACCTATGGCATTCCCGGCTTCAAGCTCGAAAAGCCGGTGGTCATGCGCCGCGTCGAGCGGTTGAAGGAAGGCGGCATCGTCTTTCACGAAGGGTTCGAGGTCGGCCGCGACGCGAAGCTCGACGAATTGCGCGCGAAGCACGACGCGATCCTGATCGCGACCGGCGTCTACAAGCCGCGCGCGATCAAGGCACCGGGCGTGGGCAGCGGCGGGGTGGTCGATGCGCTCGACTATCTGACCACGTCGAACAAGATCGGCTTTGGCGACAGCGTGGCCGCCTATGACGACGGTTCGCTGAATGCGGCGGGCAAGAATGTCGTCGTGGTCGGCGGCGGCGATACCGCAATGGACTGTGTCCGCACCGCGATCCGCCAAGGGGCGAAGTCGGTCAAGTGCCTTTATCGCCGCGACCGCGCCAACATGCCCGGGTCGCAGCGCGAAGTCGCCAACGCCGAGGAAGAAGGTGTCGAGTTCGTCTGGCTCTCGGCCCCGGCTGCGTTCGACGAACGCGACGGACAGGTGGTGCAGGTGCGTGCGACCGGCATGCGGTTGGGCGCGCCCGACGCTTCGGGTCGCCGCGCGCCGGAGACCGATCCGGGCAACGAATTCGTCCTCGACGCCGATCTGGTGGTGAAGGCGCTGGGCTTCGATGCCGAGGATCTGCCGACGCTGTTCGATGCGCCGGAGCTGGGCGTGACCCGCTGGGGCACGGTGCGCGTCGATGGCAAGTCGATGATGACGTCGCTCGACGGCGTGTTTGCGGCGGGCGACATCGTGCGTGGGGCGTCGCTGGTGGTGTGGGCGATCCGGGACGGGCGTGACGTTACCGAGCGGATGCACGCGTATCTGAAGGCGAAGGCCAAGGCGGCGAAGGTGGCGGCGTGAGAGCGCTTTTCCTAGCTGCGGTGTTGATGATGCCGGCGATCGCGTCCGGGCAAGTCCCGGCAGCGCCTGCTGCCGCGATGGCCATCGAACCTGCACGGCTGGCAGCGGCCAGGCGGGTTGTGGAAACGGTGTTTCCTGCGGCGCAACGCGAGCAGATGATGACGGCGATGGTCGGCAGCATGAATAAAGCGATGCTTGGTAGTTTGATGCAGCAGCCCGACATCGCGCGGATGATCGAGAAGGAGCCGCGCGCTCGGCCGGTGTTCGAACGCTTCATGCAGCGGCAGCAGAACAAGACCGCGGCGACGATGAAGGACAACCTGCCTGGCATGGTCGACGCCATGGCGAATGCCTACGCCCGTCGTTTCACGGAAGCGCAACTCAAGGAAATGCAGAGCTTCTTCGAAACGCCGACCGGACGCGTTTACATCGCTCAGTCGATGACAATCATGTCCGACCCGGATGTCGCGGCGTGGCAGGCAAGGGTTCAGAGTGCCAGTATCGCGACGATTGGCGCTGACGCCAAAGAATTTGTTCAGGAACTGATGGCGCTCGCGCCAGCCAAGGAGGCAAAGCAATGACCGACATGACCTCCGAACGCCTCCGCCTCGCCACCGAAGGCATGTATCGCCCCGAATATGAGGGCGACGCCTGCGGTGTCGGCATGGTCGCCGCGACCGATGGCAAGCCGTCGCGGCGTGTCGTGCAGTCGGCGATCGATGCACTGCGCGCGGTGTGGCATCGCGGTGCGGTCGATGCCGATGGCAAGACCGGCGACGGTGCCGGCATCCATGTCGACCTGCCGCATCGTTTCTTCGACGATGCGATCGCGGCATCGGGGCACAAGCCGCTCCATGCGCGGCTCGCGGTCGGCATGGTGTTCATGCCGCGCACCGATCTGGGCGCGCAGGAAACCTGCCGCACGCTGGTCGAATCGGAGATCATCGAGGCGGGCTGGTCGATCTATGGCTGGCGGCAGGTGCCGGTCGACGTGTCGGTCATCGGCATGAAGGCGCAGGCGACCCGGCCCGAGATCGAGCAGATCATGATCGCCGGTCCGGCGCCCGAGGAAATGGACGAGGCCGAGTTCGAAAAGAACCTGTATCTGGTCCGCAGGCGTATCGAGAAGCGGATCATCGCCGCGCAGATCACCGGCTTCTATTTCTGTTCGCTGTCGTGCCGCTCGATCATCTACAAGGGGCTGTTCCTTGCGGAGAGCCTGTCGGATTTCTATCCCGACCTGACCGACGAACGCTTCGAATCGCGCGTCGCGATCTTTCACCAGCGGTACTCGACCAACACCTTCCCGCAATGGTGGCTGGCGCAGCCGTTCCGCTGCCTCGCGCACAATGGCGAGGTCAACACGATCCGCGGCAACAAGAACTGGATGCTCAGCCACGAGATCAAGATGGCGAGCATCGCGTTCGGCGAACGCTCGGAGGACATCAAACCGGTGATCCCGGCCGGCGCGTCGGACACGGCGGCGCTGGACGCGGTGTTCGAGACGATCTGCCGGTCGGGGCGCGACGCGCCGACCGCCAAGCTGATGCTGGTGCCCGAGGCGTGGCAGGGTGTTGCCGACATGCCCGAGGCGCATACCGCGATGTACGATTATCTCGCGAGCGTGATGGAGCCGTGGGACGGTCCCGCCGCGCTGGCGATGACCGATGGCCGCTGGGCGGTCGCAGGGCTCGATCGCAACGCGCTGCGTCCCTTGCGCTATACGCTGACCGGCGACGGGCTGCTGATCGTCGGGTCGGAAGCGGGCATGGTCCCGGTCGCCGAAGCGACGGTGGTCGAGAAGGGCCGTCTGGGGCCGGGCGAGATGCTCGCCGTCGATCTGGGCGAGGGCAAGCTCTACAAGGACCGCGCGATCAAGGACAAGATCGCGGGTGAGGCGGACTATGCCGCGATGACCGGCAAGTTCCTGACCATCGACGACCTGCCCGCCGCCACCGCCGAACCGCTGCGCTACGACCGTGCCGAACTGGCGCGGCGGCAGGTGTGCGCGGGCCAGACGCTGGAGGATATGGAGCTGATCCTGTCGCCGATGGTCGAAGGGGCCAAGGAAGCGATCGGGTCGATGGGCGACGATACGCCGCTGGCGGTGATTTCGGACAAGCCGCGGCTGATCAGCCATTTCTTCCGCCAGAATTTCTCGCAGGTCACCAACCCGCCGATCGACCCGTTGCGCGAGCGCTACGTCATGTCGCTCAAGACGCGGTTCGGCAATCTGGCCAACATCCTCGACGCCGCCGACCGGGGCAGCGCGGTGCTGGTGCTCGACAGCCCGGTGCTGACCAACACCGACTGGCTGCGGTTGAAGGCGCATTTCGGCGCCCAGGCCGCCGAGATCGACTGCACCTTCCCGGCGGGCGAGGGGCCGGAGGCGCTGCGTGCCGCCATCGCCCGCATCCGCGCGCAGGCCGAACAGGCGGTGCGCGAGGGGCGCAGCGAGCTGTTCCTGACCGACGAGCATCTGGATGCGACCAAGGTGCCGATCGCGGGCGTGCTGGCGGCGGCGGCGGTGCACACGCATCTGGTCCGCAAGGGGCTGCGCTCCTACGCGTCGATCAACGTGCGGTCGTCGGAATGCCTCGACACCCATTATTATGCGGTGCTGATCGGCGTCGGCGCGACGACGGTGAACGCCTATCTGGCCGAAGCCGCCATCGCCGACCGCCATGCGCGCGGGCTGTTCGGCGAGATCAGCATGGACGAGGCGCTGAAGCGCCATCGCACCGCGATCGACGAGGGGCTGCTCAAGATCCTGTCGAAGATGGGGATCGCGGTGATCTCCAGCTATCGCGGCGGCTATAATTTCGAGGCGGTCGGCCTTAGCCGCGCGCTGGTCAACGACTTCTTCCCCGGCATGCCGGCGAAGATTTCGGGCGAGGGCTATCATTCGCTGCACGTCAACGCGACGCAGCGGCACGAGGCGGCGTTCGATACGGCGGTGGCGACGCTGCCGATCGGCGGCTTCTATCGCCAGCGCGGCGGTGGCGAGGCGCATGCCTATTCGGCGCAGTTGATGCACCTGCTGCAGACCGCCGTCGCGACCGACAGCTATTCGACCTATATGCAGTTTTCGCGCGGGGTGCGTGACCTGCCGCCGGTCTATCTGCGCGACGTGCTGGAGTTCAACTTCCCCGATACCGGCGTGCCGATCGATCAGGTCGAGGCGATCACCGAGATCCGCAAGCGCTTCGTGACGCCGGGCATGTCGCTGGGCGCGCTGTCGCCGGAAGCGCACGAGACGCTGGCGATCGCGATGAACCGGATCGGTGCGAAGGCGGTGTCGGGCGAGGGCGGCGAGGATTCGATCCGCTATCAACCCTATGAAAATGGCGACAACGGCAATTCGGTCATCAAGCAGGTGGCGTCAGGCCGCTTCGGCGTCACCGCCGAATATCTGAACGCCTGCGACGAGATTGAGATCAAGGTCGCACAGGGTGCCAAGCCCGGCGAGGGCGGGCAGCTGCCCGGCTTCAAGGTGACCGAGTTCATCGCCAAGCTGCGCCATGCGACGCCGGGGGTGACGCTGATCAGCCCGCCGCCGCACCACGACATCTATTCGATCGAGGATCTGGCGCAGCTCATCTACGACCTGAAGCAGATCAACCCCAAGGCGCGGGTGTGCGTGAAGCTGGTCAGCTCGGCGGGCATCGGCACCGTCGCGGCAGGCGTGGCGAAGGCGCATGCCGACGTCATCCTCGTGTCGGGCCATGTCGGCGGGACCGGTGCGTCCCCGCAGACCTCGATCAAATATGCCGGTACGCCGTGGGAAATGGGGCTGTCGGAGGTCAACCAGACGCTGACCCTCAACGGCCTGCGCGGGCGGGTGGTGCTGCGCACCGATGGTGGCCTGAAGACCGGGCGCGACATCGTCGCCGCCGCGATCCTGGGCGCGGAGGAGTTCGGCATCGGCACGTTGTCGCTGGTGGCGATGGGCTGCATCATGGTGCGTCAGTGCCATAGCAACACCTGTCCGGTCGGCGTGTGCGTGCAGGACGAGCGGCTGCGCGCCAAGTTCACCGGCACGCCCGAAAAGGTCATCAACCTGATGACCTTCATCGCCGAGGAGGTTCGCGAGATCCTGTCGCGGCTGGGCGTGCGGTCGCTTGACGAAGTGGTCGGGCGGACCGAGTTCCTGCGGCAGGTCAGCCGCGGGGCCGAGCATCTCGACGATCTCGACCTCAATCCGATCCTGGCCAAGGTCGATGCGGAGGAGAGCCAGCGGCGCTTCAGCCTGTCGACCTTCCGCAACGACGTGCCCGACAGCCTCGATGCGCAGATGATCAAGGATGCGGCGGCGGTGTTCTCGCGCGGTGAGAAGATGCAGCTTACCTATTCGGTGCGCAACACCCACCGCGCGGTCGGCACCCGCCTGTCGAGCGAGATCACGCGGACCTTCGGCATGTCGAAGCTGGCCGACGGCCATGTGACGGTTCGATTGCGCGGGAGCGCGGGGCAGAGCCTCGGTGCGTTCCTGTGCAAGGGCATCAAGCTGGAGGTATTCGGCGACGCCAACGACTATGTCGGCAAGGGGTTGTCGGGCGGGACGATCGTGGTGCGGCCGATGGTGTCGTCACCGCTGCGCAGCCATGAGAACACGATCGTCGGCAATACCGTGCTGTACGGCGCGACCTCTGGCCGGCTGTTCGCGGCGGGACAGGCGGGCGAGCGCTTCGCGGTCCGCAATTCGGGCGCGACGGTGGTGGTCGAGGGCTGCGGTGCCAATGGCTGCGAATATATGACCGGCGGTGTCGCGGTGGTGCTGGGGCGGACCGGTACGAACTTCGGTGCGGGCATGACCGGCGGCATGGCGTTCATCTACGACCATGACGACAGTTTCGAGCGGCACTATAATGCGGAAAGCATCACGCTGCACCGGCTCGGCTCGGCGCATTGGGAAGCGACCCTGCGCGACCTGGTGGAACAGCATCACCGGGCGACCGACAGCCGTTGGTCGGGAGCGATCCTCGAGGATTGGGACCGGTGCAAGAGCCGGTTCTGGCAGGTGGTGCCCAAGGAGATGCTGACGCGGCTGCCGCACCAGCTGCTCGACGATGCGGCGGGCGAACCGGGACAGGCGGTCGCCGCCGCCTGAACCAACGCGCCGCGACGGTCAGCCGATCGATCGTCGCGGTGCCGTGTCGAGGTCGGCCGAGTGCAGCCATGCCTCGGCCGCCTCGATCGTGTCGAAATACCGGGCGACGCGCCCCGCTGCCGCGCGACGAACCTGCATCGCCGCCAGCGACTTCGCGACCACGAACGCGATACAGGACGCTGCGGTACGCGGATTGGCAAGGATGCGCCGAAACTCGGCGACGGCTTCGCTCGATTGAATATCGACATGCCGCATGTCGACCAACGTCCGATGCTGGTTGGGAGCGGTGTTCAGTCGCACCACCCCGTCGCCGACTGCGGCGTTGAGGCGGGCGATATCCGGGGGTGCGAAGAACCCGCTCATCGTGATCCGCAAGATCCCCGACTCCGGGTCGGCAGTAAGGGTAAAGGTCGCTTCCATGGCAGTATTGTGGCGCGCAACCGGTTTCCGGATCGTATACTCCTGCCGAAAATATAGCGCGTGCGGATAGGCAATTAGGCTGATCTATCTGATGCCGGGGCGGCATTTCGATTGCCTCCTATCGCAATCCAGCCAAGCGCGGCATAGCAGCCGAGCGCCCACCAGCCGCCATCGGTCACGAACAGATAGGCGACGCCGATCAGCATCAGGAGCAGCGCGGTCGCGAGCGAAAGGCCGACCGGCAGCGCCGCCGCGAGCAGGATCGCACCGGCGAGCGTCGCCACCACCGCCTGCACGCCCAGCCAGGCGTAAGAGCCGGAAACACCGAGCGATCCGAAGCCCGGCAGCTTGACCGTCGCGAAGCCGCGCATGGCATTGGGGAATGCATCGGCGGCAAGATGCAGCCCGATGCCGATCGCCAATCCGGCCATGACCGGACGCCAGTGGCGGGCGAACAGCGCCAGCCCGAGCGGCAGCAGCGAATGGGTCAGGCCGCTGCGGTGGCCGATCGGCAGCAACAGGTCGAGATCAGGCAGGGTCGTGCCGGCGATCCCCGCGCAGACGATCGCGGCGGCATGGACCACCGATCGGGACGATATGCGGACCAGCAGGATCGCGGCACCGAGCCATAGCAGCGCAATCAGCAATCCCACACGAATCCCCTTCCGCACCGCAGCCGCGCCGCCTAACACAAAGCCATGTGGCAGCTCCTGCAATTCCCGTTATGTCCCTTCTCGCGCAAGGTCCGTCTGCTGCTTGCGGAAAAGAGCATCGGTTATCAGCCGGTTCGTGAATCGCCCTGGACGCGGCGCGACGAATTCCTGCACCTGAACCCGGCGGGACAGACGCCGGTGATGATCGACGAAGCGGCGGGCATCCGGCTGATCGATTCGATGGCGATCTGCGAATATATCGAGGAGACGGGCGACAAGCCGGCGATGCTGAACGGCAACGCCGCCGACCGTGCCGAACAGCGGCGGCTGGTCACATGGTTCGATACCCAATTCTATCGCGAGATCACTGGGCCGCTGCTGATGGAGCGGATGGAGAAGCGCATCGTCCACCGCCAGACGCCCGATACGCGCGTGCTGCGCGAGGCGATGAAGGCGGCGGTCGAGCATCTCGATTATATCGATTACCTGCTCGATCACCGGCAATGGATCGGTGGCGCGACGATGAGCCTCGCCGATCTGGCGGCGGCGGCGCAGATTTCGATCGCCGACTATCTGGGCGGGATCGATTTCAAGACCCACGACCTCGCCAAGCGCTGGTATGTCGGCATGAAGAGCCGGCCGAGTTTCCGGCCGCTGCTGGCCGAGCGGATGGAAGGCGTGCCGCCGCCGGCGGATTATGAGAAGCTGGACGTTTAGGGGGGCGGTAGCCGCCGCCTGTCTTTGCTACCCTTCCCCTCCCGTTCGGTTCGAGTAGCGATCGAGCTTGTCGAGAGCGCGTATCGAGAACGGGGTTCCGCAGGGGAGACCTTGGTAGGGTTCGCTTGTGGCCGGGTGTTCTCGACGAACGCTTCTCGACTTCGCTCGAAGCTGCTCGAACCCAACGGATCGTAATATCTGAAGCACTTAGCCAATTGGCGACGGCCAAAGTTCACTAAGTTCACACTCGTACGCGTTTTGCGGCGTGCGTGACTTTGCCCGGTAACGGGGGGCGCTGGATGAACGGTAGCAAAGAGCGCGCGCGATCCTGCCGCCGCCGCCCCCTGTAGGAAAGCCCTACCCGCCTAGCGCCTTTTGCCGCCGCCGTTGTACCGACGACCCCAGGCCGATCGCCTCGCGATATTTGGCGACCGTGCGCCTGGCAATGTCGAAGCCCTTGGCATTGAGCAATTCGACCAGCGTGTCGTCGGACAGGATCTTCTTCGGATCCTCGCCGGCAATCAGGGTGCGGATCGCTTCCTTGACCGCGAGCGCCGATACCGCCTCGCCGCCGTCCGCCGATTGGATGGCGGAGGTGAAGAAGAATTTCAGTTCGAACAGGCCGCGCGGGCAGGACAGATATTTGTTCGACGTCACCCGGCTGACCGTCGATTCATGCATCTCGATCGCCTCGGCGACCTTCGCCAGCGTCAGTGGGCGGAGATGGGCGACGCCCTGCCGAAAGAACGCCTCCTGCTGCTTCACGATCTCGGTCGCGACCTTCAGGATGGTGCGCTGGCGCTGGTCGAGCGCCTTTACCAGCCAGTTGGCGCTGGCGAGGCAGTCGGACAGCCATGCCTTGGACGATTTGGTGCCGTTCGCGTTCAGTTCGGCGAAATAGCCGCGATTGACCAGCACGCGCGGCAGCGTCGCGCCGTTGATCTCGACCGCCCAGCCATCGCCGCGGGGGGCGACGAACAGGTCGGGGACCACCGACTGGGTGCGTTCGCCGCCGAAACGGCAGCCGGGTTTGGGATCGTATCCCCGCAGTTCGCGGATCATGTCGGCCAAGTCTTCCTCATCGACCTCGCAGATCCGGCGCAGTTGCGGCAGTGCGCCGCGCGCGAGCAGGTCGAGATGGTCGAGCAGCCGCGCCATGCACGGATCGTAGCGGTCGACCTCGCGCGCCTGGATCGCAAGGCATTCGGCGAGACTGCGTGCGCCGACGCCGCTCGGGTCGAAGGTCTGGACGATGGTCAGCACCGATTCGACGCGCGCGAGCGGCACGCCGAGGCGGTTGGCGATGTCGAGCAGCGATCCCGACAGATAGCCGCAATCGTCGATCTGATCGATGATCGCGCTGGCGATGAACAGGTCGGCGCCGGACACGCAGGCCCCGGCCTGTTGCAGCAGATGGTCGACCAGCGACACATCGGCACTGGCCAGCGCGTCGAGGTCGGGCGCATCCTCATAGCCGCCCGACCCGGTCGCGGCGAGGCCGAGGCCGCCGTCGAGCGAACCGACCCCGTCCGAGGCGCTGTCATGGTGGAAGGTGTCGCCCAGATCGAGGTCGAGCGACTCGCCGCTCGCCGCGCCCAATCCGAGCAGTTCGTCCGAGCCGGCAGGTTCGCCCGAGGGGGCGGGTTCGGGGGCGTCGAGCGCGGGGCCGTCGTCATCGCTGCCGCCCGATTCGAGCAGCGGGTTCTTTTCGATTTCCTCGGCGAGAAAGCCTTCGATCTCCAGGTTCGACAGCGCGAGCAGGCGGATCGCCTGCTGCAACTGCGGCGTCATCACCAGCGATTGCGACTGGCGCAGGTCGAGGCGCGGCGCGAGGCTCATCCTGGTTAGAGCTCGAAGCCTTCGCCGAGATAGAGGCGGCGGACATTGGCGTCGGCGACCAGTTCGGACGGCGATCCGGCGAACAGCACGCGCCCGTCATAGATGATGTAGGCGCGGTCGACGATTTCGAGCGTCTCGCGGACATTGTGGTCGGTGATGAGCACGCCGATCCCGCGCGATTTGAGCTGGATCACCAGGTCGCGAATGTCGGCGATCGAGATCGGATCGATACCGGCAAAGGGTTCGTCGAGCAGGATGATCGTCGGATTGGCAGCAAGCGCACGGGCGATTTCGGCGCGGCGCCGCTCGCCGCCCGACAGCGCCATCGCCGATGCGGTGCGCAGCCGGGTCAGACCGAATTCGTCGAGCAGCTGTTCGAGCCGCGCGGCGCGCGCCGCCTTGTCCGGCTCGGCCAGTTCAAGCACGGCGAGGATGTTCTTTTCGACCGACAGCCCGCGAAAGATCGAGGTTTCCTGCGGCAGATAGCCCAGCCCGAGGATCGCGCGGCGATACATGGGCAGCGCGGTGATATCCTCGCCATCGAGCAGGATGCGGCCGGCATCGGGCTTCACCAGGCCCATGGCGGAATAGAAGCTGGTCGTCTTGCCCGCGCCATTGGGGCCGAGCAGTCCCACGACTTCCCCGCGCCCGACCGACATCGACACGTCGGACAGCACGACCCGCTTGTCATAGGATTTGGCGATCGACACGACCGACAGCCCCGTGTCCGACGGGAGTTCGTGGACCGGGACAGCATCGGCGCTGCGGGACAACAGGGTGGTGTCGGTCATCGGCAGCGTCCTGATCGCATGGCAATAGTTACCGTACCGTTAGTACGGTTCGATTGGCAGGAATATTGCATGAAAGGCGCATGCAAGCAAAGGTCGGATCACCGGCCCGCCCGGAAAGTGCGATTAGTTGCGCCGGGGTACCGAGAAGCGACCGGTGACGCGGCCACCGCTCTGCTGGACCGTGCCATCGGGCGCGCGGGTCGTGCCGACGCCCGAGCCGTCGATCGTCGCGCGGCCGGTGTCGAGGTCGATCGACAGCCGCCCGCCGGTCAGGGTGTTCGCCCCCTGCGTCAACTGCACGCCGCCGATCATCGTCACGACGCGGCGGTTGACGTCATAGACGGCGAAGCGCGATTTGGCGGTCTGATCGGGACGGGTGACGGTGACGTTGCCGGTCGCGTCCATGCGCGATGCCTGGGGCGAGGCGCCTTCGGTAATCTGGCCGGTATAGGCGACGACGACGCGGTCGGCGGTCAGCGTCATGGTCGACTGGCGGATGGTGACCCCGCCGGTCAGCACCGCGCGATTGGCGCGATCCTGCAACTCGATGGCGTTGGCCGAGAAATCGATCGGCGCGTTCGAATCGTGCCGCGTCTGCGCCGGAGCCGAGCTCGCAATGGCGAGGAAGCCGATGGTGGCGATAAGGCCCGGGAGCGCATGGCGAATCATCGCGGCTATTTCGTGCGTGCCGGGTCGATACGCAAGCGGGCATTGCCGGTCAGCCGCACGGTGCGCGACTCGAGATCGGCATCGAGCCGGTCGCCGCTGAACGTGCCCATCGCCGTCGTACCGGTTACCGCGCTGCCGCTTTGCAGGCGGCGGGTCTTCAGATCGACGGTCGCGTCGTTGGTGTCGAGCGTATAGCCGTCCGCCGCGCGGAAGCGGATGGGGCCGTTCACATCGACCTGTTCGTCACGCATGTCGTATCGGCCGCTGGGCGCGGTCAGGCGGGCGGGGCCGTCGGGCAGGCGGATGGCGGCGGCCAGTTCCTGCAACTGCACGACCGGTTCGGCCGAGCTTTTCTGCACCGCCGACCCGGCATCGATGACGAAGGGCTGCCCCTTGGCATCCTGTCCGCGATATTCGGCCGCGCGCAGCCGCATCCGTTCCTGCGCGACATCGACCTTGTTCTTGTCGAGCACGAAGCTGGTATCGCCGCGCATGAACAGCGGCGCCATCACCAGAAACGCCGCCAGCACGCCGATGCCGATCGGCAGTGCGACCATCAGCACCGCGATCAGCCGGTCATGCGCGCTGCCGGGCGCGGCACGGCGTTGCCGGCGCGAGCGTTCCTGGCGGGCGATTTCCGACATGGCGGTCCCTTACATGTGCGCGAAGATATCGGTCTCGGGCCAGCCGGCGAGATCGAGGGCGGCACGGTGCGGCAGGAAATCGAAACAGGCCTGCGCCAGATGGGTGCGGCCTTCGCGCGCCAGCCGCTTGCTCAGTTCCTCGCGCAGTGCGTGGAGGAAGCGGACGTCGGAGGCGGCATAGTCGCGCTGCGCATCGGACAGCACCGGACCGCCCCAGTCGGACGACTGCTGCTGCTTCGACAGTTCCTGCCCGAGCAGTTCGCGGACCAGTTCCTTCAGCCCGTGCCGGTCGGTGTAGGTGCGGACCAGTCGCGACGCGATCTTGGTGCAGAATACCGGGCCGGCGGTGACGCCGAGGTAATGCTGGATCGCGGCGAGGTCGAACCGGCCGAAATGATAGAGCTTCACCCGCGCCGGATCGGCGAGCACCGCTTTCAGATTCGGGGCGGCATAGTCGCTGCCGGGGTTGAAGCGGACGAGATGCTGGTCCTCGCCGCCATCGGACAACTGGACGACGCACAGCCGGTCGCGCGGGGTGATGAGGCCCATCGTCTCGGTATCGACGGCGATGTCGGCGCCGGGGGCGAAGACGCCTTCGGGCAGATCTTCTTCGTGGAAATAAACGGTCATCGAATGCGCCTAGCGGTTGGAGGGGGCGCGCTCAATGGCCTCGCGCGCTGCTCGCTTCTTTGCCTTGGACCGGCGCGAGACGATGTTGAGCGTCTCGACCCCCGCCGAGAAGGCCATGGCGGCGTAGATATAGCCCTTGGGCACATGCACGCCAAAGCCGTCGGCGATCAGCACCGCGCCGATCATCAGCAGGAAGCCGAGCGCCAGCATGACCACGGTCGGGTTGGCGTTGATGAAGCGCGCCAGCGGGTCGGCGGCGACCAGCATGATGCCGACCGTCACGATCACCGCCGCCATCATGATCGGGACTTCGTCGGTCATGCCGACCGCGGTCAGGATCGAATCGATCGAGAACACCATGTCGAGCGCGACGATCTGCGCGATCGCCGATCCGAACGACAGCGCGGTCTTGCCTTGTTTGTCGAGCGCTTCGCCGGTCGGTTCGTCGTCCATCGTGTGATGGATTTCCTTGGTCGCCTTCCACACGAGAAACAGACCGCCCGCGATCAGGATCAGGTCGCGCCACGAAAATGCCGTCTCGAAGCTCGGCCGGCCATAGCCGTCGGGCCGGCCCTGAATGCCGAGGTCGAATACCGGGTTGGTGAGCGAGACGATGAAGGCGATCATCGACAGCAGCAACAGTCGCATCACCAGCGCGAGACCGATACCGATTCGCCGCGCCAGTTGTTGCTGATGCGCCGGCAACTTGTTCGACAGAATCGAAATGAAGATGAGATTGTCGATGCCGAGCACGACTTCGAGCACGACCAGCGTGAAAAAGGCTGCCCAGGCAGTCGGATCGGCGACAAGCGCCAAGATGGTGTCCATGCGAGGATTCTGTGCCGTCTTCGCAACATAACCGCAAGATAATCGCGAGGTTCGCGGCCACCGGAACGATTGCAACGGCGAAATTCGTTTGGGGCCGCGCGCTTTTACGCTATGGCAGGGCTGTGGCACCCGGTTTGGCGGTGCCCGGACACCTGCGTTTTTCGCTCGGCGCTTGGGTTTAGAATGAAGTTGGGCGAACCGGGAAGACGAACAGGGCAATGAGTTTCGATCGAGGACGGCGCGGCGAGCGCGGTGGGCGCGGCAGGGACAAGCGCGACGGTTTTGGTGACGAAGGCGGCAGCTATGGCGGCGGCTTCGGCGGCGATCGCGGTGGCTTCGGCGGCGGTGGATTCGGTGGCGGCGGCTTCGGCGGCGGCGGTTACGGTGATCGCGGCGGCGGCTTCGGCGGCGGCGGCGGTGGTTTCCGTGGCGGCGGTGGCGGCTTCGGCGGCGGCGGTGGCGGCTTTGGTGGCGGCGGCGGCGGTGGCCGCGGCATGCCGCCGCAGGTCGTCGGTGAAGCGACCGGCGTGGTCAAGTTCTTCAACGCGCAGAAGGGCTTCGGTTTCGTGGTCCGTGATGATGGCGGCGAAGACGTGTTCGTCCACATCTCTGCCGTCGAACAGGCTGGCTTGAGCGCGCTGGCCGAAGGTCAGCCGATGGGCTTCACCCTCGTCGATCGTGGCGGCCGCATTTCGGCGACCGACCTGAAGATCGACGGCGAGCCGATGCCGGTCACCGGCGGCGGCGCCCCGCGCGAACCGCGCGAAGGCGGCCCGCGTGGCGGAGGCATGGGCGGCCCGCAGCGGCAGCTCACCGGCGAGCGCGCGAGCGGCGTCGTGAAGTTCTTCAACGCGATGAAGGGCTTCGGCTTCATCCAGCGCGACGATGGCCAGCCGGACGCATTCGTCCACATCTCGGCCGTCGAGCGTGCGGGTCTGCCGACGCTTAACGAAGGCGATCGTCTCGAGTTCGAACTCGAAGTCGACCGTCGCGGCAAGCACGCCGCGGTGAACCTCAACAAGCTTTGAGGTTCGCGCTTCGGCGATAGACAAGGGGCCGGTCGCTCGCAGGGGTGACCGGCCCTTTTCGTTTGCGCGGCGAGCGCGCGAATCGGAGGTTCGAATGGATCTGGCGACCCCCAATTTGCCGTCGCGCGACTTTGCGGTGACTTCGGCGTTCTTCGCCGCGCTCGGCTTCGTCGAAACGTGGCGCGATGCGACGTGGATGATCCTCGAGCGCGGCTCGCTGAAGCTCGAATTCTTTCCCTGGCCCGACTTCGATCCGACGACGAGCGGCTATGGCAGTTGCCTGCGGCTCGACGACCTCGACGCTTTCTATGCGGTGGCAAAGGCGGCGGGCATTGCGGAGAAACCGACCGGCTTTCCCCGGCTGCAACCGGCGCGCGAACAGAACGGCCTGCGCATCGGCGCGTTGCTCGATCCCGATAGTTCGCTGTTGCGGCTGATCCAGAATCCTTGAGGCGTTCGGCGTCCGATTGTGCCGATGCGATCGACCGATGGTCGAGAACCCCGACCCATTCTCGCTCGTTGCAGCGGCGGACAGTGAAGGGATCGGCGATGGGGATGTTGCAGCACGGGGTTTGGACCAACGATATGCCGGTCGCGCCGACCGATGCGTCGGGCAATTTCCAGCGGGCGGAAAGCGGGTTTCGCGACTGGTTGACGCGTGACGGCGGTGCGGGGCCGGACGGGCAGCGCGGCTGGCCGGCCGAGGTCGGGCGCTATCACGTATATGTCAGCCTCGCCTGTCCATGGGCGCATCGGACGCTGGTGGTTCGCGCACTCAAGGGCCTGCAAGACTTGCTGCCGGTGACGGTGGTGGGTCCGCTGATGGGGGCACAGGGGTGGAGCTTTGCCGAGGCGTTCGGCGGGACGGGCGATCCGGTCAACGGTGTCGACCATCTGCACCAGCTTTATGCGCTGGCCGAACCCGACATGACCGGCAAGGTCACCGTGCCGGTGCTGTGGGACAAGGCCGAACGGCGGATCGTCAACAACGAATCGTCGGAAATCATCCGGATGCTGAACACCGCGTTCGACGATCTGGGCGCGACGCCGGGCGACTTCTATCCACCGGAACTGCGTGGCGAGATCGATGCGGTCAACGAACGCGTCTATGCGACCGTCAACAACGGTGTCTATCGCGCGGGCTTCGCGACGACGCAGGCGGCCTATGACGACGCGGTCGGGGCGTTGTTCGAATCGCTCGACTGGCTGGAGGAACGGTTGACCGGCCAATGGCTGGTCGGCGACCGGCTGACCGAGGCCGATATCCGCCTGTTCACTACGCTGGTGCGGTTCGATCCGGTCTATCACGGCCATTTCAAATGCAATGTCCGGCGGCTGCTCGATTATCCGCGGCTGCGCGCGCTGACCGAACGGATCGCGGCGCTGCCGTCCGTCGCGGAGACGATCGACCTCGACCAGATCAAGGCGCATTATTATCGCAGCCACAAGGACATCAACCCGACCGGGATCGTGCCGGCGGGACCGGCGGTGCCGTTCTGATCGTTCAGGCACCGGCAAGGCAGATGCGAGGATGACGACGACCATGATCCGCTGGTTCCTGCCCGTAACCCTTTCGCTTGCCGCCGTCGCGTCGGCGCAGACCGCTGCGCCGCCGTCCGCACCGGTGCAGCCGGTGCCGGTCGAGGGCATCGCCGCGCGGATCGTGGCGCGCTATCCGCATGATCGCACTGCCTTTACCCAGGGGCTGGTGTGGCATGACGGCGCGCTGTTCGAGAGCACCGGACAGCCGGGCGTGTCCGATGTGCGGCGGGTCAACCTGACCGATGGCAAGGTGCTGGCGCGTACCCGCCTGCCGGGGCAGCAGTTCGGCGAGGGGCTGGCGGTCGACGGGCAGCAGCTGGTCAGCCTGACATGGCAGGACGGCATCGCGCATCGCTGGAACGCGAAGACGCTGAAAGCGGTCGGGAGCGCGCGCTATCCGGGCGAGGGCTGGGGACTGGCGAGCGACGGCCGGTCGCTGATCCTGTCGGACGGGACGCCGACCTTGCGCTTCCTCGATCCCAAGACGTTTCGGGAAACGCGGCGGGTGACGATCACCGCCAATGGCCGGCCGGTGCATAACCTCAACGAGCTGGAGATGATCGACGGCAAGCTGTGGGGCAATATCTGGCACCGCGACTATATCGTGCGGATCGACCCGGCGACGGGGGCGGTCGACGGACTGGTCGATCTGGCGCCGCTGCGTGCGGAACTAGGGCCGCTCGATCCGGAAGCGGTGCTGAACGGGATCGCATGGGACGCGGCGGGCAAGCGGTTGTTCGTTACGGGCAAATGGTGGCCGACGCTGTTCGAGATCGCGTTTGAGCCGGTTGCCGGGTGATCGCTCCGTATCCTCGCGCAGGTGGCGATCCAGGGTTGCAGGAAGCTACGGTCGTTCTGCTGGGCTATGGACCCCCGCCTGCGCGGGGGTACGGGTGGGGTACGGACCTAGCTCACCAGCTTCAGTAACGTCGCGACATGATCGGCCTCGGCCGCCGGCTTGTCGGTGCGGATGCGGTTGATGCGGGGGAAGCGCATCGCGACGCCCGATTTGTGGCGTTTGGAGGCATGGATCGAATCGAACGCGACTTCGAGGACCAATGTCTTTTCGACTTCGCGCACCGGGCCGAAGCGCTGCACGGTATGCTGGCGGACGAAGCGGTCGAGGTCCTTCAGTTCGGCATCGGTGAAGCCCGAATAGGCCTTGCCCACCGGCAGCAGCTCGCCGCCCTCGGCCGGATCGGCGGTCCAGCAGCCGAACGTATAGTCGGAATAGAAGGACGAACGTTTGCCGCTGCCGCGCTGTGCGTACATCATCACGCAATCGGCGACGAGCGGATCGCGTTTCCATTTATACCACAGCCCGACGCGACGGCCGGCGACATAGGGCGAGTCGCGGCGCTTGAGCATGACGCCTTCGATCGCGGCGTCGCGCGCGCCGCTGCGGATATCGGCCAGCGCGTCGAAATCACCGGCGTCGATCAGGCGCGACAGGTCGAAGACTTTATGGTCGAGTTGCGGCACGAATGCTTCGAGCCGGGCGCGGCGGGCGGTCCACGGCTGCTCGCGCAAATCCTCCGTGCCGTCGAAGAGAATGTCGTAGAGGCGGACGAAGGCGGGATAGTCCGCCAGCATCGCCTTCGACACGATCTTCCGCCCCAGCCGCTGTTGCAGCGCGTTGAAGCTGGCGGCGCCGGCGTCTTCATGGACGCTCGCGCCCTGTCCCTCGCCGCGCACCAGCAATTCGCCGTCGAGTACGCCGGGCGTGCGGAAGGCGGCGGCGACTTCGGGAAAGGCGGCGGTGATGTCGTCGCCGGCGCGGCTGTAGAGCCGGGTCTCGCCACCGACATGGACCAGCTGCACGCGGATGCCGTCCCATTTCCATTCGGCGGCATAGTCGGCAAGGTCGACCACGCCGTCGTCGAGCGGATGGGCGAGCATGAACGGGCGGAAGACGGGCAGGTCGGCGGCATGCGGCTGTTCCCCGCGCCCCTCGGCCCAGGCGAAGAGTTCGGCATAGGGCGGGGCGAGGCCGTGCCAGACCTCCTCCACCGCATCGACGTCGAGCCCGAAGGCTTGTGCCAGTGCCGTCTTGGCAAGGCGGGCGGAGACGCCGACGCGCAACGCCCCGGTCGCCAGTTTCAACAGCGCATAGCGTTCGTCGGATTCGAGCCGGTCGAGCATGTCGGCCAGCGCGCGTGGCGCATCGGAACGCGACAGGCTGGCGAGGCGGGTGACGACGGCGTCGAGCGTCAGCGGGTCGCCATCGGGGATCGCGCCGGGCGGTGGTTCGGGCCACAGAAGGGCGACGGTTTCGGCCGTGTCGCCGACGAAATCGCGGCTCATCGCGAACAGCACCGGGTCGGTACGTTCGGTGATCAGCGCGCGGATCGTGGCCGATTTGACGGCGGGCAGGTCGAGATCGCCGGTGAGTGCCGCAATCGCCCAGCCACGATCGGGATCGGGCGTATCGCGCAGATAGGTGCCGATCAGCGCCAGCTTGGCATTGCGCGACCGGGTGTAGATCAGGCGGTCGAGCAGGTCGGCAAAGGCGCGCATCGGTTCATGCGGGACAGGCGGGGCGACATCGGTCGCCCCGCACGCCCGATCAGCCCTTGCGAGCGGCTTCGAACAGGAACCAGGCGCGTTCCTCGGCCTGGTCGATCCAGTCGTCGGCAAGGCTGCTGGTCGCAGTATCGCCGGCGTCTTCGGCGGCCTCGCGCGCCTCGCGCAGCCGTTCGACCAGCTTCAGATTGTCGTCGCGCAGCTCGGCGAGCATGTCGTCGGGCTTCACGAAATCCTTGTCATTGTCCTTGATCGCGGCGCGACGGGCGACATCGCCGATCGAACGCAGCGTGGTGTTGCCGGTCTTGCGCACGCGTTCGGCGATGACGTCGGTGACGGCGAGGATCTGCGACGCCTGATCGTCGAGCATCAGGTGATAGTCGCGGAAATGCGGGCCGGACACGTGCCAGTGGAAATTCTTGGTCTTCAGATACAGGGTGAAGCAGTCCGCCAGCGCGGCATTCAGACCGTCGGCGACGGTCACCGTCTTGTTGTTGGGCAGGTCGGTCGGCGTATCGAGCGCGGGATTGGTCACGGGGAGAGTCTCCGGCTGTATATGGTTCGGTTCAGCAACGATCGCGCTGCCGAATCTTTCCGCCAAGCTCCAGTCAAAAAATCCGGTCGCGGTGATCGTCCGGCTGGATCACAGCAGCCGCAGCGCGCCGAGGCCGACGACCGCACCGGTCAGGCCGAGCAGCAGCGTCACCGCGATACGAATCGCGGTGAAGGGCAGTTTCTGCCAGTCGCGCTCGCCCAGCGTCGCCGCGGCCAGCAGGAGGACTGCGCCCGCCAGCGACGCACCGATCGCGCCGGCCACCGGATCGGGCGTGCGCGCGACAAGGGCGAAGACGAGGAACTGGCTGCGATCGCCCAGCGTCCCCACCGCCATGCCGAGCAGTCCGGTCAGGAAGGGCGGCAGCCGCCAGTTGTCGAGGCGATCCTTGATCCGTGCCGGGATCGGCGCGGCGCTCGCCGCTGCGATCAGCGCGAGGGCGAGCATGGCGCTGCGCGCGTTCGGTGTCAGGGCCGGCGCGACCAGCATGCCGCCGATCGCGGCGAGCACGAAACCGGTCGCCTGCGCGACGATCGTCCCCCATAGCGCACCGCGTCCGAGCCGATCGGACAGGATCGCGGCGAGCAGCGGCGGGCGGTCGCTCACCCCCGCCAGCAGGACCGCGACGAACGCGGGAACGAGCGGGTCCATCGCGTGCCGGTTCAGTCGGCGAGGCGCACCGTGCAGGCCGCGGCATAGGCCTGTGCCGTCGCGACGTCGCTGCGGCCGCAATGCATCGCTTCGCGGGCGAGCGCGGTCCATTCGCCGATCGAGCGCCGTTCCCCGCGCGCCATGGCGGCATCGACGACGGCGAGCACGCTCAGCGCCGGCAGGCTCGATTCGGCGGTGGCGATGGCGCGAATCGCCTCGATCTCGGCAAGGGGGCAGGCGCGATATCCGACGCGCAGTGCCCGTTCCGCATCGATATGTGCTGCCTCGATCCGCATCCCGACCTCCAAAGCCTTGAATCAGAACCTAGGATGACTTGGTTACGTTCCGGTGAAGACCGCTCGCCTTGACTTCGGCGCGCATTTGGCCCATGCGCCCACGTCTTGCAGCAGCCCCCATGTGGCGGGCCGCTTTTTATTGTCAATTCGCGGGCGTCAGGCCCAAGGGGTTTTTGGGTCATGGCAAAGCCGACCACCGTCAAGATCAAGCTCGTCAGCTCGGCCGATACCGGCTTCTTCTATGTCACCAAGAAGAACCCGCGCAACCAGACCGAAAAGCTGACCTTCCGCAAGTACGACCCGGTCGTGCGCAAGCATGTCGAGTTCAAGGAAGCGAAGATCAAGTAAGCCGCGCCGGTCCAGCGGGACCGGACGTGCCGCTTGGGGCTTTCGAAACCCGCCGGATGTCGATGGACGACCGGCGGGTTTTGCTGTGTCGGTTTCGATCGGGCGGCCGGTCCGGCCAGACCGAACGGTGTCCCCGGCGCGCGTCGGGATCGGTCGATCGCCGGTTCGAACCGGAGTCGTTCGCGATTCCTGCCGTCGCCGTCGCCCGGAGGACGATCAGTCCCTTGCCCGCGCCGCGCGCAGTTCGTCGCGGATTTCGCGGAGCAGCGCGATATCGGCCGGATCGGCAGCGGGCGGTGCTTCGCCAGTCTTCTGCTCTTCATGGACGACCGCGATCGCGCGGTTCACGAACTTGACCAGCAGGAAGACGATGAAGGCGAGGATCAGGAAGTTGATCACCACGCTGATGAATTCGCCATAGCCGAACAGCGGCACGCCCGCCGCCTTCAGCGCGGCATAGTTGGTCGGCGAGCCGGTATAGTTGGCGGGGATCGGCCCCAGTTGCAGGAAGTAGCTGGAGAAATCGAAGCCACCGAAGAGATAGCCGATCACCGGCATGATGATGTCGTCGGTCAGCGATTTGGTGATCGTCCCGAACGCCGCGCCGATGATGACGCCGACCGCAAGGTCGAGGACGTTGCCGCGCGCGACGAAGGTGCGGAATTCCTTGAGCATTCCCATGACCATCTCCCCATGGTTGAGGACGCTGTTGTGCTTCGATACGGTGCGTACAGGCAAGGGCCATGACAGGAAGTTCGATGATCGACAGCGACGCTCCCGAAGAAGTGATGTGGGCGGGGCGCTTCATCACCGCGAAAAAACGCGGGCGTTGGGAATATGTCGGGCGGGCGAACGGCATCGGCGCGGCGGTGATCGTCGCGATCGACGACGGCCATGTCCTGCTGGTCGAGCAATATCGCGTGCCGCTGGGGCGGGCATGTATCGAACTGCCCGCCGGGCTGGTCGGCGACGATGCGGCGGGGGAAGCGGCGGCGGTGGCGGCCGCGCGCGAGCTGGAGGAGGAGACCGGCTATCGCGCCGGCAGCATCACCTCGCTCGGCGAATATCATTCGTCGCCGGGCATGGTGTCGGAAAGCTTCACGCTGTTCCGTGCCGGCGAGCTGACGCGGGTCGGCGATGGCGGCGGGGTGCCGGGGGAGGAGATCATCGTCCACCGGGTGGCGCTGGCGGACCTTGCCGGGTTCGTCGCGGCGCAGCGGGCAGCGGGCAAGGCGGTCGATGTGAAGCTGCTGCTGTTGCTGGGGGCGGTTCTGCTGGGGTGACGGCCGCCATATGCGTCCCCTGCCGTTCTTCCTGAGTAGCCGTTGAGCTTGTCGAAATGGCGTATCGAAGGACCGCCCGAGGTGCTTCGATACGGGTCTTCGACAAGCTCAGCCCCTACTCAGCATAAGCGGTTGGGGTTGGGATTGGCCTTTCCTGTCCTGTCTCTTCCCCACCCGTTTGCTTCGAGCGGAGGTTCGAGCTTGTCGAGAACCGTAGTCGAGAAGGGGGTGCCCCAAGCAACCCGTTCTCGACGGACGCTTCTCGACTTCGCTCGAAGCTGCTCGAACCGAACGGAAAGGGGGAAAGGGGGAAAGGGGAAGGGGGAAGGGGGAAGGGCCTCAGCCCTTGTGGTTGCCGCTCGGGCTGGCACCGGGCGTGGGTGACGGCACGCGGCACGGCACGATCTTTTCCGGCGCCGGGCGCGGACCCTCGGGCGTGAACATCGCGATATAGCCACCCGCCGAGGGCATTTTCTGCAACTCGACCATCCGGTACCCGACCGCTTCGAATTCGCACTTCAGCAGCGCAGGCGGGGTACCGTGATTCTGGGTCGGGCGGTCGGCGTCGACCACCACCACCTGTCCACCGGCACGCAGCGACGGGCGCAGGTTCCACAGGAACGCGTACGGCTCTGCGATCTCGTGGTACATATGGACCATCAGCACCCGGTCGAAACTGTTCGCCGGCAGCTTCGCATCATCGGGTTCGCCGAGCCGCACGCTGACATTGTCGAGCCGTTCGCGCGCGACGCGCTGCGCCAGTGCGTCGCGGATCTGCGGGATGATGTCCTCGGCCAGCACGCGGCCATCGGGACCGACGCGCTGCGCCATGCGGATGGTGTAATAGCCCTCGCCCGCGCCGATATCGGCGACGGTCATCCCCGACGCGATGCCGGCGCGGTCCATGACCAGTTCGGCCTCGTTCAGCCGGTCGCGCGCTTCCTCGGTCGACCAGCGGGCCGACACGATCGTCGCTACCGGCCGGTCGGCCTTCGGGAAGTCGTGGCGGTCCTCGCGCTGCGCATTGGCGACCGCGCCCGGCTGCGTCGCATCGCAGCCGCCCAGCAGCAATAGTGCAAGCGGGAGGACGCGCCGCATCTCAGTCGACGTCCTCGATTTCGACCTTTTCACCGGTCACGCGCTGCGACAGTGCCGCCGCCATGAACGGGTCGAGCGCGCCGTCGAGCACGTCGCTCGGTGCCGTCGAGACGACGCCGGTGCGCAGGTCCTTCACCATCTGATACGGCTGCAACACGTACGAGCGGATCTGGTGGCCCCAGCCGATATCGGTCTTGGTCGCGTTCTCGGCATTGGCCTCCGCCTCGCGGATCGCCAGTTCGCGCTCGTACAGGCGGGCGCGGAGCTGGTTATAGGCCTCTGCCTTGTTCTTGTGCTGCGAGCGCTGGTTCTGACACTGGACGACGATGCCGGTCGGGATGTGGGTGATGCGCACCGCCGAATCGGTGGTGTTGATGTGCTGACCCCCGGCGCCCGACGCGCGATAGGTATCGATGCGCAGGTCGCTTTCGTTGTACTCGACCTCGATATTGTCATCGATCACCGGATAGACCCAGATCGACGCGAACGAGGTGTGGCGGCGCGCGGCGCTGTCATAGGGGCTGATGCGGACCAGCCGGTGGACCCCGCCCTCGGTCTTGGCGAAGCCATAGGCATTCTCGCCCTTGATCAGCAGCGTCGCCGACTTGATGCCCGCCTGTTCGCCCGAATGCTGGTCGACCAGTTCGACCTTCATCCCGCGCCGTTCGGCCCAGCGGGTGTACATGCGTTGCAGCATGCCGGCCCAGTCCTGGCTCTCGGTCCCGCCGGCACCGGCGTTGATCTCGATATAGGTGTCGTTGGCATCGGCTTCGCCCGACAGCAGCGCCTGTACCTTGTCATGGTCGGCGCGCTTGGCGAGTTCGGCGAGATTGGCGACGCCTTCGTCGGCCATCTCGGCATCGCCCTCCTCCTCGGCCATCTCGATCAGCTCGACCGTGTCGGCCAGTTCGCGCTCGATGGTGCGGGTGGCGGTGATCGCCTCGTCCAGCCGGCGGCGTTCGCGCATGACATCCTGCGCGGCCTTGGGATCGTTCCACAATGCCTGATCCTCGACGCGCGCGTTCAGCTCGTCGAGCCGGCGCAGCGCGCGGTCCCAGTCGAGGAAGCGGCGCAGCAGCGAGAGCGCATCGTTGATCTTGTCTACATGGGCTTGCGCTTCAGCGCGCATGGGAAAACTCCGGAAAATCTGAATCGAAGGGAATGCCGCCGATATAGGCGGCGCGCTAGTAGATTCCCCCTTCGCGTTGCAAGAAGTCGCTGTCGCGCGGCTGCGCCTGTTGCCGGCTCGGTGCGCTACGGGTCGGATCGCGGGTGACCGGCGCACGCGCCTCGCCCAGCCGCCCGGTGGCGCGGCGCGCCTCGGTCTCGGGCTTGAACGCTTCCCAGATGACGGCCGCCTTCGGATCGGTGGTCGGCCATGCGCCATAGACCGGGCGGCCGCTGGCGCGGTCGATGCGGACCATGCGGATGCCGGCGGGGGCACGGAAGGGCAGGACCTCCATGTCCTGATACGCCTTGACCGCGAACGTCTTGTAGATCGGCGCGGCGATCGTCCCGCCCTGCGCATAGCCGCCGAGATTGCGGGGGCTGTCGAAGCCGAGATACAGCCCGGCGATCATCTGCGGCGTGCCGCCGACGAACCAGACGTCGGTCGGACCGGTCGAGGTGCCGGTCTTGCCCATGATCGGACGGTTCAGGTCGCGCAGCGTGGTGGCGGTGCCGCGCTGAATCACCCCCTCCATGATATGCACCATCTGGTAGGCGCTCATCGCGTCCATGACCTGGCGCGACCGGATCTGCGGACGCGGCATCAGCTTGCCGTCCCAATCGGGGGCGTTGCACCCGTCGCAGGCACGCCAGTTGGCAGGCAGGATCACCTTGCCGCGCCGGTCCTGCACGAAATCGATGACGGTGGGCTTCAATTCGCGGCCCTGATTGGCGAGGATCGAATAGGCGTTGACCATACGCAGCACCGTCGTCTCGCCCGCACCCAGCGCATAGGAGAGATAGGGCGGGAACTTCGTATCGCTGATGCCGACGCGCTGGATCAGGTCGTTGACCTTGTCCATGCCGGTCTGCGCCGCCGCGCGCACCGTCATCAGGTTGCGCGACTGTTCGATGCCCCAGCGCATGGTGTGCGGTCCGGCACCGCCACCGCCGAAATTGCGGAAGCATTTCTGGCCCAGCCGCCCGCCCTGATTCACGCAGAACGGGCCGTCGACGATGATCGACGCCGGGGTCATCCCCGCTTCCAGCGCCGCGGCATAGACGATCGGCTTGATGGTGGATCCGGGCTGACGCATCGCCTGCGTCGCGCGGTTGAACGACTGGATGCGGCTGTCGAACCCGCCCTGCATGGCAAGGATGCGGCCGGTGCGCGGGTCCTCGACCACCATGCCGCCCGATACGCGCGGGACCGAACGCAGCGACCATTGGCTGCCGGCCGGCGCGACGGCAATGATGTCGCCGCGCCGGATCGCGCCGAAGGCGTTGCCGGTGCCGCCGCGGACCGGCATCTGCGCATTGCCGCGCGGCAGGGTGCCGGTGCGGCCATCGGCAAAGCCGATCCGCGCCGCATCGCCGTCCTTGTCGATGACGATCGCCGCCTGCCAATCCTGATAATCTACGCCGATATTGGTGTTAAGCAGCGCCTGCTGCCAATTGTCGCCGTCGATCGTCGCGCGCGGCTTGTTCAGCGGGCCCGACCAGCCACGCCCCGAATCGAACCGGATCAGACCGCTGCGCAGCGCATCCTGCGCATCCTGCTGGATTTTCGGGTCGAGCGAGGTGCGCACCCACAGGCCGCCGGCATAGACGCTGTACGGGCCGTCCTTCGCATTCTCGCCGAACTGGCCGAGCAATTGGCGGCGGACTTCCTCGATGAAATAGCCGCCGGCGGTTTCCTGTCGCGGGGTCTGTCGCGGGATGGTGCCGAGCGGCTGGGCCGCGGCGGCGGCGCGCTGGGCAGGGGTGATGAAGCCGTTGCGCTCCATTTCGCCCAACACCCAGTTGCGGCGGGTGATCGCGCGATCATATCCGCGTTCGGGCGTGTAGTTGGACGGCCCCTTGGGCAGGATCGCCAGATACGCCATTTGCGGCAGGGTCAGCTCGCGCAGCTCCTTGCCGAAATAGGCATGGGACGCCGCCTCGACGCCGAAGGCGTTCCGGCCGAGCGCGATCTGGTTGAGATAGAGTTCGAGGATCTGCTGCTTGGTCAGGGCGTCCTCGATACGATAGGCGAGCAGCGCCTCCTTCGCCTTGCGGACATAGCTGACTTCGTTGGTCAGCAGCAGGTTTTTCGCGACCTGTTGCGTGATCGTCGAGGCGCCGATCGGGCGGCCGTCATTGCGCAAATTGGTCAGGATCGCGGCGGCGATGCCGGGATAGTCGACGCCGTGATGTTCGAAGAACGTCCGGTCCTCTGCCGCGAGAAAGGCGCGGACCAGCAGCGGCGGATATTCGGCATAGGACAGCTGCACCCGGCGTTCGCGGGCATAGCTGTGGATCGGATCGCCCGCGATCCCGCGGACATTGGTCGGCAGCGGCGGTTCATAAGCACGCAGCGAATCGACCGAGGGCAGGGTTCGCCACAGCAGCAGCCAGATCAGGAACACGCCGATCCCGGACAATAGCAGGGCAATGGCGGGCAGGCGGAACCACCACCGTCGCCGGATGCGGGCGAAACGGGCCCGCCGGGAGGGGGCGGGGGAGGTGTCGGTATCGGATACGCTCATTGCCCGCGCGGTTTAGCAGGTTTGGGCGTGGGGGGAAGGGAGGGGGCGGAGCGGGCGCCGATGAGCCCCCGACCATGGAACCGTTCGTGCCGGGCGAAGTCGAAGCGCCGCCGCCAATGGTCCCTCGATACGCCGCTGCGACAGGCTTGGCGGCTACCCAGGACGAACGGCGGAACGGCGATCAGTCGTCCGCTGCCAGCGCATCGGCCAGCAGCGAGCGGATCGCGCGCAGTTCGATGATCCGCGCGGCGCGGCGGGTGATCGGCGCGACCGGCACCGCCGGGGCCTTCGCCTCCTGCGCCAGCAATTGCTGGACGCCGCGCACGGTATAGCCCTGTTCGCCGAGCAATGCCTGGATCCGGCGCAGCAGCGCGACGTCCTCGGGCCGATAATAGCGGCGGTCGCCGGCGCGAGTCAGCGGCCGGATCTGCGGGAAGCGCCCTTCCCAATAGCGGAGCCGATGCTGCGGCACCCCCAGGTCGCGCGCCACTTCGCCGATCGTGCGATAGGCGTTGGCGGATTTGTCGACCGGGGGTGGCAACCGAATCCGTTCAGTTGGCGACGATGCGGTCGCGCATCATCTGGCTGGCGCGGAAGGTGAGCACGCGGCGCGGCGCGATCGGCACTTCGATGCCGGTCTTGGGATTGCGGCCGATCCGCTCGCCCTTGTCGCGCAGCACGAAGCTGCCGAAGCCCGAAATCTTGACGTTCTCGCCCGCGGCCAGCGCCTCGCACATATGGTCGAGAATCTGTTCGACGACGCGCGCGGAATCGGCACGCGACAGACCGATCTCACGATGCATTTCTTCGGCGAGATCGGCGCGGGTCAGCGTACCATCGGAAACCATTGGAGAAATCCTTCTTTCGTGTACGCCGCTTCCGCTAGCACAGCGTATACGAAGATTCAAAAATACTAAAGGATTACCAACGGACTACAGCAGCACCCCAGGTGAAACCACCCCCCATCGCTTCCAGCACGACGATGTCGCCCGGCTGGATGCGACCGTCGCGCGTCGCGACGTCGAGCGCAAGCGGGACCGACGCGGCCGAGGTGTTGGCGTGGATGTCGACGGTCACCACGACCTTCTCAGGCGCGAGGCCGAGCTTGCGTGCCGTCGCATCGAGGATGCGGGCATTGGCCTGATGCGGGACGACCCAGTCGACATCGTCGGGGGTAAGTCCCGCGAGTTCCAGCGATTCGCCCATGACACTGGCAAGGTTGACCACCGCGTGGCGGAACACTTCCTTGCCCTTCATCCGCAGCTTGCCGACCGTGCCGGTGGTCGAGGGACCGCCATCGACATAGAGCAGGCCGTTATGGCGACCATCGGCATGGAGCCTGGTCGACAGGATGCCGCGCGGCGTGTCGCCCTCGGCCTCGCGCCCTTCCAGCACGATCGCACCCGCACCGTCGCCGAACAGGACGCAGGTCGTGCGGTCTTCCCAGTCTAGCAGGCGGCTGAAAGTCTCGGCTCCGATCACTAGTGCCCGGTGGTGGATACCGGTGCGCAGCATCGCATCGGCGACCTGCACCGCGTAGAGAAAACCCGAACACACCGCCGCCACGTCGAACGCGACGCAGTCGTCGATGCCGAGCATCGCCTGCACCTTGGTCGCGGTCGCGGGGAAGGTCTGGTCGGGAGTCGCGGTGGCCAGCACGATCAGGTCGATCGCCTGCGTCTCGATCCCCGCAGCGGCGATCGCCGCGCGGGCGGCATCGGCGGCGAGGGTCGCCGTCGTCTCATGCGCGGCGGCGATGTGGCGGAAGCGGATGCCGGTGCGCTCGACGATCCATTCGTCGGAGGTGTCGACGCGCTCGGCGAGTTCCGCGTTCGAAACGCGCTGCGCCGGCAGTGCCGAACCGGTGCCGGTGACAACCGAACGGATCATGCCGCGCGTGCCTCTATGCCCGCCAGATCGCTGGCGATGCTACGGGTCAGGTCGTCGCGGACCATCTTGGCCGCGACCTGGATCGCGTTCGAAATACCGGCCTCGTTCGCGCTGCCATGGCTTTTGACCACCAGCCCGTTGAGGCCAAGGAAGACCGCGCCATTATGATTGTTGGGGTCGAGGTGATGGCGCAGCAATTCGGTCGCCGGGCGCGAGATCAGGAACCCGATCTTGGAGCGGATCGACGACCGGAAGGCGCGCTTAAGCAGGTCGGCGACGAATCGCGCAGTGCCCTCGGCAGTCTTCAGCGCGATATTGCCCGAGAAACCGTCGCACACCACGACATCGACCTGCCCACGCGACAGGCGATCGCCCTCGATATAGCCCGAAAAGGTCATCGGCAGATGCGGCGAGGCGCGCAGGATCGCTGCCGCCTCGCGGACGCTGTCGATGCCCTTCAGCTCCTCGGTGCCGATGTTCAGCAACGCGACGCGGGGGGATTCGAGATCGAGCGCGGTGCGGGCATAGGCCGCACCCATCACCGCGAACTGGACGAGGTTGCGCGCATCGCACTCGGCATTGGCGCCGAGGTCGAGCATCACGAGATCGTTGTCGCCAAGGCTGGGCAGCAATGCCGCCAGCGCCGGGCGATCGATGCCCGGCATGGTGCGCAGCGCCAGCTTCGCCATCGCCATCAGCGCGCCGGTATTGCCCGCCGACACCGCGGCGGCGGCACGACCCTGCTTCACCAAGCCGATGGCGACGCCCATCGACGTCGTCTTGGCCCGGCGGATCGCCTGGCTGGGCTTGTCCGACGATCCGACGACTTCCGGGGCGTGGACGATTTCCGACGCGGCGGACAGGTTCGGGTGCGATTCGAGCCCGGCACGAATCGCCGCTTCGTCCCCGACCAGCAGGAACCGCATCGATTCGTGGCGGCGTCGCGCGTGGGCGACGCCCGCCAGCATGGTGGCAAGCCCTTCGTCACCGCCCATCGCATCGATGGCGATCCAGGACCCGTCGGCCATGCGTGCTTCCCTGTCCGGTCTGGCGGTTACGCTTCGACCGAGACGACTTCGCGACCGTTATAATGGCCGCAGGCGTTGCACAGATTGTGCGGACGCTTCAGTTCGCCGCAGTTCGGGCATTCCTGGAACGACTCGACGCTCAGCGAATCGTGGCTGCGACGCATACCGCGCTTGGAGGGCGTGGTCTTTCTCTTGGGAACTGCCATTTCGGCACCTTTATAACTTGGGTATCACTTGGTTTCGCCACCAACTGACGACGCGGCCCAGGCAAGTGCCCGACCGCTTTTCGCGACCGGCGACCCGCCGGACCGGCAGACAGGCTGGTCGCGAAGCGAACCGCGCCTATAGCGTTTTCGCGCGGCGTTGCAAGCTTCGGGTTGGGGTTGGATGCCGCAATTTCGCTTCCAACGCCGTCACCCCAGCGAAGGCCGGGGTCTCCCGTTGATAGCACGGAACAGCAGCCGCGAAAGACCCCAGCCTTCGCTGGGGTGACGTTCGTGGCCACAGGCGCGCTCAGACTGCCAGCGCCGCATCCCCGACGAACGGATTGGTCGCGCGTTCATGGCCGAAGGTACTGCCCGGACCATGGCCCGGCACGAATGCGACATCGTCGCCCAGCGGCCACAGCTTGGTCACGACCGAATCGATCAGCGCCTGCGTATCCGACAGCGGAAAGTCGGTACGGCCGATCGATCCCTGGAACAGCACGTCGCCGACCAGCGCGAATTTCGCGACTTCATGGTGAAAGATGACATGGCCCGGAGTATGGCCGGGGGTCTCGTACACCGCGAAGTGCGCCTCGCCGACCGTCACCGTATCGCCCTCGACCAGCCAGCGATCGGGTTCGAACGGCACGCCGCGCAGGCCCCAGCGCTTGCCGTCCTCGTCCAGCCGCGCGATCCAGAACCGGTCGGCCTCATGCGGTCCCTCGATCGGCACGCCCAGCTGCTCGGCCAGCGGCTTCGCCTCGCCGCAATGGTCGATATGGCCATGGGTCAGGAGGATTTTTTCGATCCAGACGCCATGCTGTTCGGCCGCGGCGATCAGGCGCGGCAGGTCGCCGCCGGGATCGACAAAGGCGCCGCGCATCGTCTTCGTACACCACAACAACGTGCAATTCTGCTGGAGCGGAGTCACCGGGATGATCGCCGCACGGATCGGGGATGGAGTCATGTCGCTGCCTTTACCCGCGAAAGCCGTAACGACAAAGCGCGGTTCGGTGCTTGCCCCGCGCCGCGGCAAGCGGCAAGCGTTGGCGATGTTCGATACGACCCGGCCTTTCGTGCTGTTCGACGATGCCCGGCCGGGCGGTTCGGCAACGCTGTATCAGGCACCGATCCGCATCATCCGCGCCGATCGCGTGGCAGAAGTGCCGGCGGCGTTGGCGGACGTGTCGCGCGCGATCGGCGAAGGTGCGACGGTCGCGGGCTATCTCCATTATGAAGCCGGCGCGGCGCTGGTCCCGGGGCTGCACCACCGCAGCGCTGCCGCGCCGTTGCTGTGGTTCGGGGTGTTCGATTCGGCTGATTCGATCGACGTCGCCACCGCGCTGCCCGACCCGGCGGGGGCATGGATCGGTGAGGTCGATCCGGCGATCGACGCCGAGCGATATGCGACCGAATGCAACACCGTCCTCGACCTGATCGCGGCAGGCGATCTCTATCAGGCGAATCTGACCTTCGGGGCGACGGTGCCGGTCGCGGGCCATCCGCTCGCCATCTATGCCGCGATCCGGCCGCGCGCGGCGGCGGGGCATGGCGCGGTGGTGTGGACCGGCGAGGAATGGATCCTGTCCTTTTCGCCCGAACTGTTCTTTGCGGTCGAGGGGCGGCGAATCACCGCGCGGCCGATGAAGGGTACGGCGGCGCGCGATCCCGATCGGGCGCGCGACGCCGCCGCTGCCCGCGACCTGGCCGCCGATCCCAAACAGCGCGCCGAAAATCTGATGATCGTCGACCTGATGCGCAACGACCTGTCGCGCGTCGGCGTGGCGGGCAGCGTGCGCGTGCCAGAGCGATTCGTCGTCGAAACCTATCCCAGCATCCACCAGCTGGTGTCGTCGGTGACGGCCGAACTGTCCCCGGGCAAGACCGCGGTCGATGCGCTGGCGGCGCTGTTCCCGTGCGGATCGATCACCGGCGCGCCCAAGAAGCGGGCGATGGAGGCGATCGACGCGATCGAGGATCGCGCGCGCGGCATCTATACCGGGGCGATCGGGTGGATCGACGGCGCGGGCGATGCATCGTTCAACGTGGCGATCCGGACGCTGCACCTGCCCGCCGGCGCGACCCGTGCGACGCTGGGGCTGGGATCGGGAATCGTCGCCGATTCGTCCGCCGCCGACGAATGGTGCGAATGTCTGGCCAAGGCGCGCTTCCTCGACCTGCCGCCGGCGCGCTTCGATCTGGTCGAAACGATGGCGTTCGATCCGCTGAACGGCATCGCGCTGCTCGAACGCCATGTCGCACGGCTGACCGAGAGCGCGCGGCGGCTGGGTTTCGCGTTCGACCGGCATGCGACCCGCAACGAATTGCAGGCGGCGACCTTTCGCCTGCGCAATCCGTCGCGCATCCGGCTGCTGCTGTCGCGATCGGGGGCGATCGCCGTCGATGTCACGCCATTGCCGTCGCCGCCCGCCGGGCCGGTGGCAGTCGCGATCGCGCCCCTGCCATTGCCCTCCGCCGACCTTCGCCTCGCCTACAAGACCAGCGACCGGCGCTTCTGGCCGGCGCCGCCGCCGGGCTGTTTCGAAACGATCTTCACCCGCCCGAATGGCGAGGTGACCGAGGGCAGCTTCACCTCGGTCTTCGTCCGGCGGGAGGAGGGGGGGCAGTTGCTGACCCCGCCGATCGATCGGGGATTGCTGCCCGGCGTGCTGCGCGCCGACCTGATCGCACGCGGCGAAGCCGTCGAGATGCCACTGATGCCGGCCGATCTCGCGCAAGGATTTTTCATTGGCAATGCGGTTCGCGGATTGATTCATGCGCGGCTGGTTGCGGACGGGGAACGGGGCGGCTAAGGGCGCGGCACCTGTTCCTTCTCAGCATCGGACGTCCCATGAAGCCCTCCGCCGCGCTCGACCGCATTAATCCGTCGCCGACCCTCGCCATCACGTCGAAGGTGCTCGAACTGAAGCGGCAGGGCGTCGACGTGATCGGGCTGGGCGCGGGCGAACCCGATTTCGACACGCCCGATTTCGTCAAGGACGCCGCGATCGAGGCGATCCGCGCCGGCAAGACCAAGTACACGAACGTCGACGGCACCGCCGAACTGAAGGACGCGATCGCCGCGAAGTTCAAGCGCGACAACGGCCTGACCTATGCCGCGAACCAGATCAGCGTGAATGTCGGCGGCAAGCACACGCTGTTCAACGCGCTGGTCGCGACGGTCGATGCCGGCGACGAGGTGATCGTGCCCGCGCCCTATTGGGTCAGCTATCCCGATGTCGTGCAGTTCGCGGGCGGGACGCCGGTATTCATCGCGGCGGGCGCGGCACAGAATTACAAGATCACCCCCGAACAGCTCGACGCGGCGATCACCGAGCGCACCAAGTGGGTGATCCTGAATTCGCCGTCCAACCCGACGGGGGCGGGCTATACCCGCGCCGAACTGCGCGAGCTGGGCAAGGTGCTGGAACGGCACCCGCATGTGTGGATCTTCGCCGACGATATGTACGAACACATCGTCTATCCCGGCTTCGAATTCGCGACGATCGCCGAGGTGAACCCGACGCTGTACGATCGCACGCTGACCGTGAACGGCTGTTCGAAGGCCTATGCGATGACCGGCTGGCGCATCGGCTATGCCGGCGGTGCGGCATGGCTGATCAAGGCGATGGCCAAGCTGCAGTCGCAATCGACCAGCAACCCCTGTTCGATCGCGCAGGCCGCCGCCGTCGCCGCGCTGAACGGCGACCAGTCGTTCCTCGCCGAGCGTAACGCGGCCTTCCAGCGTCGTCGCGACATGGTGGTCGCCGAACTGAACGCGATCGACGGCGTGACCTGTCCGACGCCCGAGGGCGCCTTCTACGTCTATCCCGAGCTGTCGGGGCTGATCGGCAGGACGACGCCGGGCGGCCGCCGGATCGAGACCGACGAGGATTTCGTCGGCTATCTGCTGGAGGATGCGAAGGTCGCGGCAGTGCAGGGCGCGGCGTTCGGCCTGTCGCCGGCGATGCGCATCAGCTATGCGACGTCGGACGAATTGCTGCGCGAGGCTTGCGCGCGTATTCGTACCGCCTCCGATTTGCTGAAGTAACCTGCATCAATAAACGGACTTTTAGCGCTTGCTCGTCTATCGGGACATAAGTTCCGATAGACGAGGACCGTTTGCTCGACCTCTCAACCCTGTATGTCATGGTGTCGCTGGCATCGATCGTTGCCGGCCTGATCCATGTCGTGCCGTGGGCGACGGGGCGATTCGACCGTTGCGCGGCATGGTGGGGGTTCGGCCACATTCTGCTGGGCATCACCGCCGGCGGTGCGCTCATCCGCGAACTGGGCGGCGGCGAGTTCATCGCCCGGTTCGGCAATCCGCTGGCGATCATGGCCTATGCGGCGATCTTCATCGGCCTGCGCACCTTCGCCTATCCCGACAGCCGCAACCGGCTGTTGCTGGCCGGCGCGTTCGTTGCCGGCATCCCGCTCTATTTCTCCGTTTCGCCGGAGGAACTGGGGCTGCGGATTGCCTATCTCAGCGTGGTGCGGGCGATGTTCGACGCGGCGATCGTCCTGATCGCGATCCGGCTTGCCCGGCGCGAATCGCTGCATACCGCCTGGATCGTCGTCGCGCTGTTCGCGCCGACCGTGCCGCTGTTCCTCGTCCGGGCATGGTCGTCACTGCAAGGCGATGTCGGCGTCAGCATCGCCAGTCCGCAGACCGGGATCGTGGCATGGCTGACGGCACTGCCGATCTCGTTCATCATCTTTCGCGGCATCGCGCTGCTGACGATGGAGGCTGAGCGGGGGCACCAGTTGCTGACCGCGCTGCTCGAACGCGATCCGCTGACCGACGCGCTGAACCGATCGGGGTTCGAGCGACGTGCCGCGCGGTGGCGCGGAGGCGGGGCGGCGCTCGTCATCGATGTCGACCATTTCAAAATCCTCAACGATCGCTGCGGCCATGCCACCGGCGACGCCGCGCTCGTCGCACTCGTCCGGGCCGCCAAGGCCGCGCTGCCGCAGGACGGCCGCATCTTTCGCTGGGGTGGCGACGAGTTCGTCTGCATCCTGCCGGGCGCGGACATGGCCGATGCCGACGCCACCGCCGCCGCCATCGGCGCACGCTATGGCAGCGCGATGCAGGCGATCGCCCCCGCCGACCTGCCGGTGTCGATCAGCGTCGGCTGCGCGGTGGGCGACCTGACCGACAGCGCCACGCTGATCGCCGCCGCCGACGCGGACATGTATGTCGTGAAACAGCGCCGCCACGAACGCACATCGTTCCCGCAACGTAGCGTTGCCGAAAGCTACCCATCCAGTACCTTGATTTCGCACGCGCAACATGGTTGAGGCTGTGCAGGAGATGAACGGACGCGCCAGCATCGGTTCACCGCCACCCACTATATCTTGCCGTCGAACGATCGGGTCTTGCGCCGCAATGGCAATCGATCCGCTGCTGCGCACCATCGGGGTGCGCGGTCCGGCAAGAGGATGAGGCAGATGACGAACAAGCGCACCGGTTTCCTTCGCCATTTCATCAGCGGCTTCGCACTGGGCGCGGTCGCGCTGGTCGCGGTGCAGGTCGCCGATCCCAGCGATGCGAAGTCGGTCCGTTCCGCACCCGCCGTCGTCGAACGCATCGGCTGATCTGGCGGGGCGGTCGTCCACGCCCCATCTCCTGTCGGTTCGTCCTGCGAGGAACCGATCATGAAGTCCCTGCTGCCCCTGTCGATCGCCGCGGTCGGTATCGCCGCCGCGCTTGCGATCCCGCCCGCCACCGCCGAACGCGCGGTGCCGGTCCCCGCCATCGCCGCCGACGTGCCGCCGACCCCCGGCCTTGCCACCGCCGTACTGGCGGGCGGCTGTTTCTGGGGCATGGAGGCGGTGTTCGAACGGGTGAAGGGCGTGAAGTCGGTGGTCAGCGGCTATGCCGGCGGTGCGAAGGGCGACGCGACCTACGACCGGGTATCGACCGAACGCACCGGTCATGCCGAGGCGATCCGCATCACCTATGACCCGCGCATCGTCAGCTATGGCACGTTGCTGCGGCTCTATTTCTCGGTCGCGCATGATCCGACGCAGGTCGACGGCCAATATCCCGATCGCGGCCCCAGCTATCGCTCGGCGATCTTTCCACAGACCCCGGCACAGGCTGCGGTCGCGCGGCGCTATATTGCGCAACTGACGCAGGCAAAGGCGTTTCCAAAACCGATCGCGACGAAGGTCGAGACGGGGGCCTTCTATCCGGCGGAGGCCTATCATCAGGACTTTGCGCGGCGGAACCCGTCGCATCCCTATATCGTGCGGTGGGACAAGCCGAAGGTCGCTGCGGCGAAGGCTGCCTATCCGCGGTTGGTGGGGTAGTAGAGAAGGTCGTTTTCACGCGAAGGCGCGGAGACGCGACGGGAGTGTGCTTGTTGCTGCCCGATCGCGTAGCGATCCGTCTGTCCTGATGACGTTGATAGTTCCGCTGACGCGAAACGGCGGGAAGCCGCAACCTCCTCCACGTCTCCGCGCCTTCGCGAGAAAAGCTTCTTCTTACAGCAACCCCAGCGCCATCAACTCGCCGATGAGACGCGGCGGCAGTTCATCGGCCCCCGTCCCTTCGCCACCCAGATCGGCCGGGGCGTCGGCTTCCTCCAGATAGCGCCAGCCCTGATGCGCGCGCTTCGGTCGGGCCTCGACCAGCACCAGCTTCGGCCCCAGATGGATCGCGACGCGGCCGCCCTCCGCTTCGCCGAACCCGAGGATCGGCGAGCGCGCGACGAGACGATGCTTGAGGATCCAGAACAGCGATCCGCCGGCGATCTCGGCGGCGCGTTTCGGCAAATAGCGGGTGGTCAGCGCCCCGCCCTCGGCATGGCGGACGGCAAGCCGGTCGGCGAGTTGTTCGACCGATTCGATGGCGAAGGCGACTTTGGTCAGATGCAGCGGCACGCGCCCCAGATGGGAAGCGTCCCTACCCGCCTCAACCCGTCAGTCCGCTGACGGTCGCAAGGCCGAGAAACACCAGAAACCCCATCGAATCGGTCGTCATCGTCACGAAGATCGAGGAGGCGACCGCCGGGTCGGCATTGAACCGGTCGAGCGTCAGCGGCACGAACACGCCGGCAAAGCCGGCGATGACGACGTTGAGCAACATCGCGCTGCCGATGACCGCGCCCAGTTGCGGGTTGCCGAACCACAGCGTCACGCCGGTACCGATCAGCGCGGCGACGGTCGCCCCGTTCATCAGCGCGATCACCATTTCGCGCCGGATCGCGCGCAACGTGTTCGATTGGGTCAACTGATTGGTGGCGAGCGCGCGGACGGTGACCGCCATGGTCTGTGTCCCCGCATTGCCGCCAAGCCCGGCGACGATCGGCATCAGCGCGGCCAGCGTCACCATCCGGTCGATCGTCGCCCCGAACGCGCCGATGATCGTCGCAGGCAGCAGCGCGGTGATGAGATTGGTGATGAGCCACCGCACCCGCGCCTTGTACGAGTCGCGAATCGGTTCGTTGATGTCGCCTTCACCGGCACCCGACAGCAGCAGCGCGTCCTCGCCCGCTTCCGCCTGGATGATGTGGACCACGTCGTCGACGGTGATCATCCCGACCAGCCGCCCGCTGCCATCGACGACCGCGGCGGAGATCAGCGCATATTTCTGGAAGCGCAGCGCCACCTCTTCCTGGTCCATGTCGACCGGGATCAGCGTCTGTTCGCGCGCCATGACGTCGCCGATCGCGACCGATCGCGGCGTGCGGAGAATCCACGACAATTGGCAGGTGCCGACCGGCCGGTGCGCCGGATCGACGACGAAGATTTCCCAGAAATCGGTGGTCAGCGCCTCGTCTGCGCGCAGATAGTCGAGCGCGTCGCCGACGGTCCAGTGTTCGGGCACCGCGACCAGCTCGCGCTGCATCAGGCGGCCGGCGGACTCCTCGGGATAGGACAGCGCCTCTTCGATCGCGGCGCGATCGTCGGGGTCTAGCGCGCGCAGCACCGCGCGCTGCTCGGCATCGTCGAGATCCTCGATGATCGCGACTGCGTCGTCGGTGTCGAGCTGCGCGGCGAGATCGGCGACCTGGGTCGCGGTCAGCGCCTCGATCACCGCCTCGCGCACCCAGTCGTTCATCTCGGCGAGGACGTCGCCGTTCAGCCGCTCGGCGATCGCCGCCGCCAGCGCGGCGCGCTGTTCGCCCGGCACCAGTTCGAACAGGTCGGCGAGATCGGCGGGGTGGAGCGGTTCGACCAGCTCGCGCGCGGCCTCGTCGTCGCCGCGATCGACCGCCTCGCAGACGGCGCGGACGAATTCGGGCTTCAGCCGGTCGTCTTCGTCCAGTTCGCTGGTCGCGTCGGGAAGGTCGAGTTCGGTCATGGTCGCAACCCTCCTGCCGCGTGCGTCGCAACGCTGTAGCCATGCTGCACCGCCGTGCAAAGCCTGTGCGGTTGCCAGTGCGGTTCCGGCACCCTAGCTAGGCCCCGACTTTCAAGGAGCTTTTAATGGCCGATACCCCCAGCACGCTCGTGATGACGCTCGACACCGGCGAAGTGCGCATCAAGCTGCGCCCCGATCTGGCGCCGAACCATGTCGAACGCATCGTCAAGCTCGCCGATTCGGGCTTTTACGACGGCGTGCCGTTCCACCGCGTGATCGACGGCTTCATGGCGCAGGGCGGTGACGGCGGTCGCGGCGACGGCACCGGCGGGTCGAAGGAACCGAACCTCAAGCAGGAGTTCAACGCCGAGCCGCACGTCCGTGGCGTGTGCTCGATGGCGCGGACGATGGACCCGAACTCGGCCAACAGCCAGTTCTTCATCTGCCTCGACGACGCGACCTTCCTCGATCGTCAGTACACGGTGTGGGGCGTGGTCGAGAGCGGCATGGACGCCGTCGACGCGCTGCCCAAGGGCGAACCGCCGCGCAATCCGGGCAAGATCGTGACCGCGCGCAGCGAGGCGTAAGCGGTTTGCCGTCGTCCGTCATTCCGGCCTTCGCCGGAATGACGGCGCGGACGGGGTGGTCCCCTACTCCGCCGGTGCGTTCAGTGCCTGCACCAGCCAGTCGTGAAACAGCTTTACCGGCCGTTGCTGCAACATGCGCGGGCGGCACACGAACCAGTGGCTATAGGTCGAATCGACCGCGCGATCGAACAGCGGCACCAGCCGCTCGTCGCGTGCCGTTTCGAAATGCGATTCGAGCATGAAGGCGACGCCCAGCCCCTGTGCCGCCGCCTCCAGCATCAGCGTTCCCGAATCGAATCGGTCGATCGCCGCCGGTTCCAGATCGGGCAGGCCTGCCGCATGCATCCAGTCGGCAAAGGTATCGGGCATGTCGCGGTGGATCAGCGCGGTATGCTGTGCCAGCTGCGCCGGATCGGTGATCGGCGACCGGTCGATCAGCGCGCGTCCGGCGATGGCATAGACGCGATTGCGGTCGAGCCGCCGGGCATAGAGCGCGGGATCGATCGCATGGTCGAGCACGATCGCGACGTCGATCCCTTCGCCCAGCCGCCCCAACCCGTGATGCGCGGTATCGAAATCGAGATGCAGTTCGGGATGCTTTTCGTGCAGGTCGCCCATGCGCGGCATCAACCGCTGAATCGCGAATAGCGGCAATACGCCGAGGCGCAGCCGCAGCACCTCGACCGCGCCCGACATCTGCTCGACCGCGTCGGACAGCGTGTCGAGCGCCCCCGACAGCAGCGCCAGCAGCCGTTCGCCATCGTCGTTCAGGCGCAGTGCCTGATGCCGGCGTTCGAACAGCGGCTTGCCGATGAAGCGTTCGAGCGCCTGCACCCGGCGACTGAGCGCCGGGGAGGACAGCGCCAGTTCGTCGGCGGCGAGCTTGACCGATCCCAGCCGCGCGACGTGGACGAACGCTTCGATGGCGGTGAGTGGCGGCAGGCGGCGCATCCGGGTCCCTATCTGGTTGCGGTGCGGCACAAGCTGCACTGCGATCGTCTCCGTTGCAACCACCGCCGCAATTAACCATTGCAGTTTTTGCAATATCGATTGCGTCGTTCGCACTTGCAGCAAACTATCCCGCGCTGCACATAGGGCAGGCCTTTCAGGCATCCTCTCCTAAAAACTTTCCGGCCGGTCCTTTGCGACCGGCCTTTTTTTTCGCCTTGTTGCGGGCAACCTGCCGCCTATCTCCGCTGTTCAAATCGTTCCAGCAGGACGGGATAGCGCATGGCGGACAGCGAAACAGGCGGACGGCGGTTGCAGGTGGCGAATGCACGGCCCGAGGATAGCGGGCGCGGCATCGCCCATCTCCCGCGCTCGGTCATGGCGCTGCTCGGCATCAACGAGGGCGATGTGGTCGAGATCGTCGGCAAAAAGACGACGCCCGCACGCGCCATCGCCCCTTACCCCGAGGACGAGGGTCTCGACATCGTCCGCATCGACGGGTTGCAGCGTGCCAATGCCGGGGTCGGATCGGGTGATCAGGTCGAGGTCCGCAAGGCCGAATCGCGCCCGGCCACGCGCGTCGTCTTTGCGCCCGCGCAGCAGAATCTGCGGCTGCAGGGATCGTCGAATGCGCTCAAGCGCACTTTTTTCGGGCGGCCCGTGTGCCAGGGCGATATCGTCGCCACCACCGGCCATCAGCGCGTCGACAATCTGTCGCCCAATGTCCGCCGCTATGTGAATGCGCCCGCTTTTTCGCTGCAGGAGATCCGCCTCGCGGTCGTCTCAGCGACGCCCAAGGGCGTCGTCCATATCGACGAATCGACCGAGATCGAATTGCGCTCGGAATATGAGGAGCCGCGCGAGACGCGCCGTGCCGACGTCACCTATGACGATATTGGCGGCATGGGGCAGACGATCGACCAGCTGCGCGAGATGGTCGAACTGCCGCTTCGCTATCCCGAATTGTTCCAGCGGCTCGGCGTCGATCCGCCCAAGGGCGTGTTGCTGCACGGGCCGCCCGGCACCGGCAAGACGCGGCTCGCCCGCGCGGTCGCCAATGAATCCGACGCCGAATTTTTCCTCATCAACGGTCCCGAGATCATGGGATCGGCCTATGGCGAATCCGAGAAGCGGCTGCGCGAGGTGTTCGAGGAAGCGACCAAGGCATCGCCGTCGATCGTGTTCATCGACGAGATCGATTCGATCGCGCCGAAGCGCGGACAGGTATCGGGCGAGGCCGAGAAGCGGCTGGTCGCACAGTTGCTGACGCTGATGGACGGGCTCGAATCGCGCGCCAACATCGTCGTCATCGCCGCGACCAACCGGCCCGAGGCGATCGACGAGGCGTTGCGCCGTCCCGGCCGGTTCGACCGCGAGATCGTGGTCGGCGTGCCCGACGAGCGCGGGCGGCGCGAGATTCTCGGCATCCACACCCGCGGCATGCCGCTCGACGAGCATGTGGATCTGAGCGAATTGTCGCGCACGACCTATGGTTTCGTCGGTGCCGACCTGGCGGCGCTGACCCGCGAGGCGGCGATCGATTCGGTGCGGCGGATCATGCCGCGCATCGACCTGTCGGCAGGCACGATCCCGCAGGACGTGCTCGACAGCCTGTCGGTGACCCGCGACGATTTCGTCGAGGCGCTCAAGCGGGTGCAGCCGAGCGCGATGCGCGAGGTGATGGTGCAGGCACCAACCGTCCGCTGGAACGATGTCGGCGGCCTCGACGATGCGCAGATGAAGTTGAAGGAAGGGGTCGAGCTGCCGCTCAAATCGCCCGATTCCTTCCGTCGCCTCGGCATCCGCCCGGCCAAGGGGTTCCTGCTCTACGGACCGCCCGGCACCGGCAAGACGCTGCTGGCCAAGGCGGTCGCGCGCGAGGCGGAGGCGAATTTCATCGCCACCAAATCGAGCGACCTGCTGTCCAAATGGTATGGCGAGAGCGAGCAGCAGATCACCCGCCTGTTCGCGCGCGCCCGGCAGGTGGCACCGACGGTCATCTTCATCGACGAACTTGATTCGCTGGTCCCCGCGCGCGGCGGTGGCCTTGGTGAGCCGCAGGTGACCGAGCGGGTCGTGAACACGATCCTGGCGGAGATGGACGGGCTGGAGGAATTGCAGTCGGTCGTCGTGATCGGGGCGACCAACCGGCCGAACATGGTCGACCCGGCGCTGTTGCGGCCCGGCCGTTTCGACGAGCTGATCTATGTCGGCGTGCCCGACCGGGCGGGGCGCGCACGCATTCTCGGCATCCAGACGCAGAAGATGCCGCTGGCCGACGACGTCGATCTCGACGTCATTGCCGGGCGGACCGAACGCTTCACCGGTGCCGATCTGGAGGATGTGGTGCGCCGTGCCGGCCTGTTCGCGCTGCGCGATTCGCTCGACACGCGCGCGGTGACGATGGCGCATTTCGAGGCGGCGCTCGGGGAATCGCGTGCGTCGGTCACGCCCGAGATGGAGGAGGAATATCGCGCCATGTCGTCGCGGTTGAAGCAGGATGCCCTGTCCATTCAGCCGCTTGGCTTCATCGCACCGGGCATGGTCGAGGGACGCGGACCGAAGGGATAGCACGTTGGCGATGCCGCCCCGCCGGTGGCGGAGCGGCATCGAAATGGAACGACGTGCGGCGGACCGAAACGCCGAAGCGAAACCGATATGCTTGCAAGTTCGTTTCGCTTTTGCGACGACGCGATGACCATGGCCGCCCGGCCATCCGTTCGAGGATTTCCATGACGACGACTTCCAACGCCGCGACCCGACGGAAGCCGCGCGGCGTACCATCGCCGGCCGGCATTTTCCTCCGTGGGTTCGTGAAGCATCCGGTCATGGTCGGATCGGTCATCCCGTCATCGAACCGGCTGATCCGCAAGATGCTGGCCCCGATCGACTGGGCCACTGCCAAGGTGGTGGTCGAATATGGTCCGGGCGTCGGCACCTTCTGCCGCCCGATCCTCGAACGCCTCGCCCCCGATGCGCAGTTGATCGTCATCGATACCAACCCCGATTTCATCGACTATCTGAACGCCACGATCCTCGATTCGCGCTTTTCGGCGGTCCATGGATCGGCGGCCGATGTCGAACGGATCGTTGCCGATCATGGTCAGCCACACGCGGATTACGTGCTGTCGGGCCTGCCTTTTTCGACGCTCCCCGCCGGTGTTGGGGACGATATCGCCGCCGCGACGCAGGCGGTGTTGCGGCCGGGCGGGGCGTTCCTCGTCTATCAGTTCAACCCGCGGGTCCGCGATTTCCTCGACCGGCAATTCGCGCGGATCGATCACGACATGGAATGGTGGAACGTGCCGCCGGCCCAGCTTTGGTGGGCGTGGAAGGACTGATTTCGTAGCCATTTGCGGCCCCGGTGCGTTGAAGCCGCAATGACCCCTCCCGTCGCGCCCGTCGCCTGGCTCAACGCGGTCGCCACCGCCACGCCTGCCCACGATATCCATCATGCCTTTATCGATTGGGCGCGCGCGCGATTGCCGTTGCGGGAGGCGCGGCTGTTCGACCGGATGGTCGAGCGCGCCGGGATCGCCCGGCGTTGGTCGGTGCTGCCACAGGGCGCCGATGGTGGATCGCCGGTCGCGCCGGGCGGCTTCTATGCCGATGCGATGCCCGGCACCGCCGCGCGCATGACCGTCTATGCCGATGCCGCGCCGACCCTGGCGCTGTCGGCGATCGAGCGGCTTGCTGCGCAGCATCCGCTGGGGAACGTTACCCATATCGTCGTCGCAAGCTGCACCGGCTTCGTCGCGCCGGGGATCGATCAGATCATCGCCGCGCGGCTCGGCCTGCCGTCCACGACCGAGCGGCTGCTGATCGGGTTCATGGGCTGTTACGCCGCCGTCGCCGCATTGCGCAGTGCGCGCCACATCGTCCGCTCCGAACCCGATGCGCGGGTGCTGGTCGTCACGGTCGAACTGTCGACGCTGCACCTGCAACCGGCGATCACCCTCGAACCATTGCTGGCGATGCTGCAATTCGGCGATGGTGCGGCGGCGGCACTGGTCACGACCAACCCGGCCGGCATCGCGATCGAGACGCCGTTCGCCGCGGCGTTGCCCGATTCGGCCGATCTGATCCGCTGGGACATTACCGACGCCGGTTTCGCGATGCACCTGTCGGGCGAAGTGCCGGGGCGCATCGCCACCGCGCTGACCGATCCGGGTTTCGCGGCGGCGGCGACCGGCGGACGATCGCTGGCCGAGGTCGATGGCTGGGCGGTCCATGCCGGCGGGCGATCTATCCTCGACGCGGTCGAACGCAGCCTGTCGCTGTCGCAGGACGCGCTCAACGCATCGCGCGGGGTGCTGGCGGCGAACGGCAACATGTCGTCGGCGACGCTGATGTTCGTCCTTGCCGAACTGCTCGCCGGGCCACCGGTCGCCAATGGCATCGCGCTCGCCTTCGGCCCCGGCCTTGCCGCCGAGGGGTTCGGCTTCCGGAGCGCGGCATGAGCTTCGCGCGGGTTCATGCCGAGGAGGCGATGGACGATCCCGCGCTCGATCCGGCAATCTATGCGGCGGTGCTGCGCGATCTGGCGCGGGTCAACCGGATGACGATGGCGGCGCGACCGACGCTCGCCTTTCTGTCGGGGATCGTCGCGCGGGGTGATCGGTTGAAGCTGCTCGATGTCGGCTATGGCGATGGCGACATGCTGCGCCGGATCGCGCGTTGGGCGGCGGCAAAGGGCGTGGCGGCGGAACTGGTCGGCATCGACCTAAACCCGCGCAGCGAAGCCATCGCCCGTGCCGATACGCCATCGGACCTGCCGATCACCTATCGCACCGGCGATTATGCCGATCTGGCGGGGCAGGGCTGGGACGTGATCGTCTCCAGCCTCGTCGCGCATCACATGACTGCCGACCAGTTGGTCGCGTTTCTGCGTTTCATGGAGGCGGAGGCGGCACGCGGCTGGTTCGTCAACGACCTGCATCGCCATCGCTTCGCGCATCGCGGCTATCCGCTGCTCGCCACGCTGATGCGCTGGCATCCGATCGTCCGGGCCGATGGCACGCTGTCGATCGCGCGTTCCTATCGCCCCGACGAATGGCCGCCGATCCTTGCCGAAGCGGGGATAACGGATGCTCGGGTCGATCGGCGCTTTCCGTTCCGGCTATGCGTCGAACGTCGGCGCTGATCGCGGGCGGCGGTCCGGCCGGGGCGGTCGCGGCGCTGCTGCTGGCGCGCGGCGGGGCCGGGCCGGTGCTGCTGGAGCGGTCGCGCGGTACGCCTGATGCGCTGTGCGGCGGATTCCTGTCGTGGCGGACGCTGGCATCGCTCCGGCAGATCGGGGTCGAGGTGGAGGGCCATGTCGTACGCCGGGTGGTGTTGTTTGCCGGGGGCGGGCGATCCGACTCACCGCTGCCCGCGCCCGCCATCGGCCTGTCGCGGCGGCGGCTCGATGCCCAATTGCTGGCAGCGGCGCAGGCCGCGGGGGCCAGGGTCGAACGCGGCGTGGCCGTCCGGTCGGCCGACGGGCGCACGCTCCATACCGGCGACGGGGCGGATATTGTCGGGGAGACGCTGTTCCTCGCCACCGGCAAGCATGACCTGCGCGGGGCGATGCGCGATGCCGATCCGGGTGCCGATCCGGCGATGGGGGTACGGGTCCGGCTGGCCGCGCATCCGGCGCTGACCCGGCTGGTCGGCGATGCGATCGAACTCCACGCCTTTGCCGGTGGCTATGGCGGGCTGGTGCTGCAGGAAGATGGCAGCGCCAATCTGTGCATGGCGCTGCGCCGGTCGCGGCTGCGCGCGGCGGGCGATCTGCCGGGTCTGTTGCGACTATTGGCGACCGAATGCCCAGCGCTTGGCGAACGGCTGGCATATCTCGCCGAAACTCCGACGATCGATGCGGTCGCCAACGTGCCCTATGGCTGGCGTGCGCGCACGACCGGGGCGGGGGTGTATCGGCTGGGCGATCAGGCGGGGGTGATCACGTCGCTCGCCGGCGAAGGCATGGGCATCGCCATCGCCAGCGCGATCCGCGCGGTCGCGGCGTGGCAGCGTCGGGGCGCTGCGGGGGCGGTAGGCTATCAGCGCGATCTGGCGCGTGCGCTCCGCCGCCCGATCATGCTGGCGGGGCTGCTTCGGACGCTGGCAGAGGACCGGCGGGGCAGCGCGCTGTTGCTGGCAGGGGGGCGGGTACCATGGCTGGTCGGCAAGGCGGCCGCCTGGACCCGTGTCGATCAGATGCCGGCATACCAGTCGTAACCGGCGACATCCTCCCAAAAGCCACCCTTGCCGCCGGCAATGGGGTTCAACGACGCCACCGCCTCGATCCGCTCGACATATTTGGCGTGTTTGTAGCCCAGTTGCCGCTCGACCCGCAGCCGCAGCGGCGCACCGTTCGGCACGCCGAGCAGCCGGTCGTTGAGTGCCCACGCCAATATCGTCTGCGGATGAAAGGCATCGATCAGGTCGATCGATTCATAATAAGGCCGCCCGCCGATCGCATCGGCGCAGTGGAACACCAGATAGCGGGCATCGGGCCGCAGCCCCGCGAGGTCGAGGATACGCGACAGCCGCGGCCCGGTCCACTTCCCGATCGCGCTCCATCCCTCGACGCAATCATGCCGCGTGATCTGCTGACGCGACGGCATCGACCGGATCTGGTCGAGCCGCAGCGACAGCGGTCGCGCGACCAGCCCGTCGACGCGCACCCGCCAGTCGGCGAAGCGGTTCGCCGCGTGCGCGTTATAGTCCGGCGTGTTGGGATTGTTGGTGCCGTTGGCGCGAAAGATCGGCGAGCGCTGTTCCGGCCGATATTCGACCGCCAGCGCATCCCGCGCGGTAATTGCCCGCTGCAACCCACGATGCGCGACCTCCGCCCCGCCCAATAGCTGTTGCGCCGCCGGCAGTTGCGACACCCGGTCGCACGCCGCGACCAGTCCGCCGGCGCCGACGACCAGCGCCGACCGGCGAGAGAGCAGCCGGCTCATTCGGGCACCCGCCAACGCCCGGTGATCATCGAGCGCACTTCGTTCACCGCGCCCGCCAGGATCACGAGCACCAGATGGACGATGACGAACAGGGTGATGCCGCTGGCGGCGAGGAAGTGGATCGACCGCGCCGACTGCCGTCCGCCGAGCACCTCCAGCACCCAAGGAAATGCCGCGTTCAGCCCCGGGGACATCGCAATCCCGGTCAGGATCACCAGCGGCAGCAGCCCGAAGATCACCAGCACATAACTGAGTTTCTGGAGCACGTTGTAGTCGCCCGGCGCCTCCGGATCATGGAAGCGGAACGCCAGATGCGCGCGGATATCGGCGATCAGATGCGCCCATGACAATTCGCGCCGCCGGATGCGCAGATCGCGCTGGAAATGCCGATTGAGCAGGCTGGCGACCATATAGGCCAGCAGCCCGAAGCCCAGCACCAGCGCAAAGCTGAGATGCCAGTTGCGCGCCAGCGCCAGATTGTAATTTTGCGGGATCGTCACCCATCCTGGAAACCGGTCGAAGGTCAGCCAGGCATGGTCGAAATTCGCGCCATAGCGCCCCCAATAGAGCCGGGGATGCGCGTTCAGGATCATCAGCCCGCTGCCGATCAGGATGACGACCGCGACCGCATTGACCCAGTGCCACAGGCGCGTGGCCAGTCGGTGGCGATGAATCGAACGCGTCATGCTTTTGGTTTAGGCCGAATCGGGACGATTGCGAAGCATGGTTGCGTCGACGGTGCGGATCGTGCGTTGGGGGCGGGCATGACCGAATTTCACTCCTATGCGCCGGCCGAGGGCCATCGCCTGCCGCACGACCCGTTCAACGCGATCATCGCGCCGCGCCCGATCGGCTGGATCGCCAGCGTGTCGGCGGAAGGGAAACGCAATCTCGCGCCCTACAGTTTCTTCAACGCCTTCAACTACGGCCCGCCGATCATCGGTTTCGCCTCGACCGGGGCCAAGGATACCCTCGCCAATATCCGTGCGACCGGCGAGTTCGTCTGGAACCTCGCGACCCGGGCGCAGGCCGAGGCGATGAACGCGACGTCGGCGACGACCGAAGCCGACGAGTTCGTGCTCGCCGGGCTCGACACGCTTGCGTCGACGACCGTCGCTCCGCCGCGCGTTGCTGGATCGCCGGTCCAGTTCGAATGCCGATCGACCCAGATCGTCCGCCTGACCGATCATGCCGGCGGCGAAATCGATACGTGGCTGGTGCTCGGCGAAGTGGTGCAGGTCCATATCGACCCCGCCTTGCTGGAGGACGGCATCTACCGCACCGAACGCGCGCATCCGATCCTGCGCGGCGGCGGGGCGGGGGATTATTTCGAACCGGGCGAACGCTTCGACCTGCGCCGGCCAAAATAATCCTCCCCGGGACGGGGAGGGGGACCATGCGCAGCATGGTGGAGTGGGCGTCCCGCGGGCGAGCGCTATGCGTACGCGCGGACGAAAAACGCCACCGTCACGCTGAACGTCACCAGCAACGTCCACGCCCGCACCTGTCCCGATGTCAGCCTGACACCGAGCTTGGCCCCCAGCCAGCCGCCGAATATCCCGCCCAGCAGCATGGGGATGCATGCCGCCCATGCGACCATGCCCCCGACGATGAATACGATCGCCGCCGCGCTGTTGGCGGTGGCCAGCATCAACGTGCGCGGTGCCGCCATCGATTTGGGATCGGTGCCGGCCAGCAGGCCATAGGTCGCGGTGACCATCATGCCCACGCCACCGCCGAAATAGCCGCCATAGACGCCGAGCAGCACCTGCGCCACGACCAGCGTCGCCGGCCCGATCGTCACCCGGTCGTGCAGCCACACCGCCGCCCGCTTGCCGAGCGCGATGGCGAGGAAGGCGACCAGCAGCAGCCACGGCACGATGACGTCGAACAGGTCGCTGGGCGTCCATACCAGCAACAGGCTGCCGACCAGTCCCGAGACGAAGGTAATGGCGGCCAGCAACCGGATCGGCAGCCCGCCGAGCGGCCCCAGTCCTTTGCGATAGGCCCAGGCGCTGGCGATCGCACCCGGCTGCAACGCCACGTTCGACGTCGCATTGGCGATCGATCCGGGCAGCCCCAGCGCGATCAGCGCCGGCATCGTCGCGAACGTGCCGCCACCGGCCAGCGCGTTCATCGCGCCGCCGACCACACCGGCACCGGCCGCGAGCAACAGGGAGGAGATATCGAGCATCGGGCGGGCTAGATACTATCGGCCCGGGACTGTCGAGGGGCCACCCGATCCGACGCACATTACCGCCATTTCATTCCGTACGGAGGGACGGCGCGTCGTGCGATTAAACGTCCGTCATATTCGGATCGGAGGCGAAACAACCCATCGGCTCGCGCGATTCATCGGCCTCTGGCAAAGAGGAGATGACATCATGAAGAAACTGGTTTTTGCGATCGTCGGCACCCTTGGCGTTCTGAGCGGCGGGGCTGCCCTCGCTACCCAGCCGGCGAAGAAGCCATGGGTAACCGAAGCGGCGCAGCTTCCCGGCCGTGCCGGCACCGAACGGACCGTCGCCGTCATCAAGAGCGGCAGGAACCTCGAAACCGTCAGCTGTCGCGACTTCAACATGCTCGACGAATCGTTCAAGCCGGAAGCGATCCGCTATGCTGCCAATTACGGTCCGAAGGGCAAGCCGCATCCGACCGTCACCGTCGCGGGTGTCGAAACGATCCGGCCGATGGTGGTGGCAAGCTGCAAGGCGCGGCCCGGCGATCATTTCGCCGCGTCGGTCGACGCCGCGCTGAAGCACCGCGGTTGACGATATGCGGCCCGGCGGCACATCGCCGCCGGGCCGCATCGTTCAGATCGCCGCCGCTTCCGCCGCCTCGCGGTCGCGTTCCGCGCGGCTCTTCTTTTCGGCCGCGGTCTTCAGCTGTCCGCACGCCGCGCCAATATCCTGCCCGCGCGTCCGGCGCACGGGGGCCGAAATGCCGCCTTCGAACACGATGTCGCTGAACGCGCGGATGCGGTCGGGCGTCGAACATTCGTACGGCGCGCCCGGCCACGGATTGAAGGGGATCAGATTGACCTTCGCCGGCAATTGGTACTTGCGCAGCAGCCGCACCAGTTCGCGCGCATCGTCGTCGCTGTCATTCTTGTCCTTCAGCATCACATATTCGAACGTGATGCGGCGGGCATTGTTGGCGCCGGGATAGTCGGCGCAGGCCTGCAACAATTCCTCGATACCGTATTTGCGGTTGAGCGGCACGATCTCGTCGCGCACGTGCTTGGTCACCGCATGCAGCGACACGGCGAGGTTCACGCCGATCTCCTCGCCCGCGCGCGCCATCATCGGCACCACGCCCGACGTGCTGAGCGTGATCCGCCGCTTGCTCAGCGCAAGGCCATCGCCGTCCATCACGACGCTCAGCGCATCGCGCACCGCATCGAAATTATAGAGCGGCTCGCCCATGCCCATCATCACGATGTTGGTCAGCATCCGCCCTTCGGGCTGGCTCGGCCATTCGCCCAGCGCATCGCGCGCCAGCATCACCTGCCCAACGATCTCGCCCGGCGTCAGGTTGCGCACCAGCCGCATCGTGCCGGTGTGGCAGAAGGTGCAGTTGAGCGTGCAACCGACCTGGCTCGACACGCACAGCGTTCCCCGATCGGCGTCGGGAATGAACACCATCTCGTAATCCTGCCCGTCGGGCGAGGTCAGCAGCCATTTGCGCGTGCCGTCGGTCGAGACCTGCGCCTCCTTCACATCGGGGCGGCCGATGACGAAGTGCCGGTCGAGCGTCGGATGCTGCGCCTTGGCGATGTCGGTCATCGCCGAAAATTCGGTCGCGCCGCGATTATAGATCCAGTGCCAGATCTGCTTGGCGCGCAGCTTCGCCTGTCTGGCGTCGAACCCGGCGGCTTCGAGCGCGGCACGGATTTCGGGCTTGGACAGCCCGACCAGATCGGTGCGGCCATCGGGACGCGGCGCCAATGGCCGCGGAACGGGCACGGGATCGACATGGCCGGGAATCGGCATGGGGGGCGACGAGACTGTCAGCATCGGCAGGATATAGCCGATTTCAGGTGGGATTTCCACTCGGACATCCGTTCACTCACACAACGTTCGTCCTGAGAGGCTGACCGGGAAAAGGTTGGATGACCTCGCCATGTATGATTCGATCGTGGTTGCGAAGCTACGAAAGGATCGACGATGGTTTGGAATGAGGCCACCCGGGAGCGGTATCGCCGGGCCGAGGGTCGGTATGCAAGCGACTTGAGTGCGGCGGAGTGGCGGGTATTGGGTCCGCTTCTGCCGCCGCCGTCGGTTCGTGGCCGACGGCGGCGGACGCCGCTGCGGCGGATCGTGAACGCGTTGCTGTATCTGCTATGGTCGGGATGTCCGTGGCGTGGTCTGCCGCGTGATTTTCCGCCGTTCACGACCGTACAGTATCATTTCTACCGCTGGCGCGATCAGGGCTGGTGGCCCCGGATCAATGCGTTGCTGGTGGCACGTTCGCGGATGCTCGAGGGGCGCGATCCCGAACCATCGGCCGTGGTGATCGACAGCCAGAGCGCGCGTACCACCGAGAGCGGCGGTCCGCGCGGGTTCGATGCTGCCAAGAAGGTCAAGGGTCGCAAGCGCCACATCGCGACCGATACGTCAGGCCGATTGATCGAGGCGCGGATCACTCCGGCAAACGTGCAGGACAGCCATGGCGCCGTGCCGTTGCTCAAGGCGCTGGCCGCCCGGTTTCCCGGCCTGCGCCATGCCTATGCCGACCGCGCCTATCGCGGCAACAAGCTGCTCGACGCGGTCGCCGATCCGCGGCCATGGACCATCGAGATCATCACCCGCTCGCAACGCGTCGGACACTTCGTCCAGGAACCGCGACGATGGGTCGTCGAGAGGACGTTCGCATGGCTCGGTCGAAACCGGCGTCTCGCCAGGGACTATGAAGCCTCCGAACAGTCGCAGGAAGCCTGGTGCAACCTCGCTTCCGTCAAAACCCTCACCAGACAAATCGCCAGATCTCAATAACGAGTCAGACTCTGAGTAGCCGCCGAGCCTGTCGAAGCGGCGTATCGAAGGACTGCTGACCAAGTGCTTCGATACGGGCCTTCGACTTCGCTCAGTCCCTACTCAGCACGAACGGTCCGAGCCTCGGATACCCTATAAACACCCCAAAGCCGCCGCATCGATCGCAGTCGCCGCCCCCGCCAGCGCATAGACGTCGACGAACGGCGCGCCGTTCTCGGCGACGCTCTCGATGCTCATCGACCGCCCGCCGCGCATCGCCGCGACGATCGCGCGGTCGGTGGCGGTGTCGGGGCTCCATGCGTCGATCCGCCCGGCCTTCAGCTCGAACCGTCGCTCGCCGATCGCCAGCACGACCTGCGCCCGGTCGCTTCGCGCCCGGCTCAGGCGGACATGGACCTGCCCCCGTGTCCCCGCACCCGGCCAGTTGCCGATACTGGCAAAGGGCGCGCCGGTGTTCCCCCGCACCGGGCGACTGATCGCGTAGCAGCGCGTGGGCGCCTCGTCGCGAAACGCGCCCCAGCGCTGGTGGATACCGATCGCCTGCGGTGCCGCCACCGCCAGCAGCAGCGCGATCAAGCCGGCGCCGCCATCGACGGCCCGCCGCTTCCTAGATGCGCGATCGTCTCGCGCCCGCCTTCGATCAGCGCGATCGAGCCCTGCGGCAGGTCGGGCGCGACCGGCGCGTCGAACTGCGGCATCACATCGGCACCCGTCAGCACGCCGCGCAGCACCCGGCTGGACATGCCGTGCATGATGACCAGCCGGTCGCCGGGATCGGCATCGGTATCGCTCGCCCAGGCACCGACCCGCGCCGCGATCGCGTCATACCATTCGCCGCCCGGCGCCGGCCGGCGGTACAGCCGCGCCTCGACATCGAGGAAGTCGGCGTCCGCCCCGACCAGTTCGTGATAGTAACGCCCCGACCATTCGCCCATGCCGATCTCGACCAACCGGTCGTCGCGGCGCGCCGCGTGCCAGTCGAGTTCGAGATGTTCGGCGATGATCGCCAGCGTCTGGAGCGCGCGACCCGCGCTCGACGCCCATAGCGTCAGCTTCGGCTTCGCGCCCAGCAGATCGCGCAATGCCGCGCCCATCGCATCGGCCTGTGCGAAGCCCTTGCGGGTCAGCGGGGTATGCGGGTGATCGCCCTGCATCCGCTGCGCGATATTGTACACGGTCTCGCCATGGCGGGCGATGAAGTCGCGTCCCTTGCGGGCGGCGTGGGGATGGGTCGTCATGGTCCTGCTTTCAAGCCCGTGTTGCGCGATTGCAACGGTTTTCGCTGTTTAGGTGAGGTTCATGCAACGCCCGGCGAATGCGTCCATTGAACCTCGGCGCCCATATGGGCGGTGACAACGGAGTTTCGACTATGCGTACCCTCATCCTCGGTCTTGCCGCTGCCGGCACTGTCCTTTCCGCCGCGCCCGCCATGGCGCAGGACGTCAACCCGGCCTTTACCGGTTTCCGTGTCGGCGCGCTCGCCGGTTATGACGGCATCCGTCCGGGCAGCACCCAGGATACCGACCTCGACGGCGACGACCAGACCGTCAACGGCCTGCTCTACGGCGTCGATGCCGGCTACGATTTCGCGCTCAGCAACTTCCTGATCGGTGTCGAGGGGGAATATACCGGATCGACCGGCAAGGTGGAGACCGCGCGCACCGATCCGAACTTCTTCGGCTTCGGCAGCGTATCGACCGGCCGCGACCTCTATGTCGGCGCCCGTGCCGGCCTGCTCGTCGCGCCGACCACGCTGGCGTATGTGAAGGGCGGCTACACCAATGCCCGGCTGAACGTGCTGGCCAGCGACGGCACCGTCGACAACCGCGAGAATTTCGAACTGAACGGCTATCGCCTCGGTGCCGGTGTCGAACAGGCGATCGGCTCGCGCGCCTATGCCAAGCTTGAATATCGCTATTCGAACTACAACAACGCCGACTTCCAGTTCCGCGACGGCAGCACCACGTCGCAATTCGACATCGACACCGACCGGCATCAGGTCGTGGCGGGCGTCGGCATCCGCTTCTGATCTTTGACGGGAGCGGGCCGGCACCGCAAGTCGCTCGAGAGAGCGACCAAAGCGACGCGTTTACATCTCGGTAACCAAGTTGCGCGAGGAGGGTCGGAGCAGTTTGCTCCGGCCCTTCTTTGCGCTAGACACCCTGCTCGGTTTTCTAAGGGGTCGGCACCGAATCCGCCGGCCCGAGTGCGAGCGCATCCGCGCAGGGGAACATCATGAAGGCGACGATCGAACGCGCGACCCTGTTGAAGGGCCTCAGCCACGTCCAGTCCGTGGTCGAGCGGCGCAATACCATCCCCATCCTGTCGAACGTGCTGATCGAGGCGGGCGAATCGACGCTGCGCCTGATGGCGACCGACCTCGATCTCCAGATCGACGAGACGATCGCGGCGGCGATCGATCAGGCGGGCGCGATCACCGTGTCGGCGCACACGCTGTTCGACATCGCGCGCAAGCTGCCCGAGGGTGCACAGGTGCAGTTGTCGGCGGCCGAAGGGCGGCTGACCGTGGTCGCCGGGCGCGCGCGCTTCAGCCTCGCCACGCTGCCGCGCGACGATTTCCCGGTGATTGCCGAGGGCGAACTGCCGACGCAATTCGAACTGCCGGCGACCACGCTGAAGGCGATCATCGACAAGACCCGTTTCGCGATCTCGACCGAGGAGACGCGCTATTATCTGAACGGCATCTTCCTCCACGTCGCCGAGAATGACGGCAAGCCGGTGCTGAAGGCCGCCGCGACCGACGGCCACCGCCTTGCCCGCATGACCGTCGACCGGCCCGAGGGCGCGGAAAAGATGCCCGATGTCATCGTACCGCGCAAATGCGTCGCCGAACTGCGCAAGCTGTTGGACGAAGTCGACGGATCGGTCGGCGTGTCGCTGTCGGGCAGCAAGATCCGCTTCGATCTGGGACAGGCGATCCTGACCAGCAAGCTGATCGACGGCACCTTCCCCGATTATTCGCGCGTCATCCCGACGGCGAATGACAAGCTGCTGAAGCTCGATCCGAAGAGCTTCATGGCCGGTGTCGATCGCGTGTCGACCATCGCCACCGAAAAGACCCGCGCGGTCAAGATGGCGCTCGACCGCGACAAGATCACCCTGTCGGTCACCAGCCCCGAAAACGGCGCGGCGGCGGAGGAAGTGCCCGGCGAATATGCCGCGCTCCCGTTCGAAATCGGCTTCAACAGCCGCTATCTGCTCGACATTCTGGGGCAGATCGACAGCGACCTGTGCGAGGTCCATCTGTCGGACGCCGCCGCCCCGACGCTGATCCGTGAGAACGACGCCTCGCCCGCGCTCTACGTGCTGATGCCGATGCGCGTCTGACGCGCCGCGTCCGAGCGATCCGACGGCCCCGTACGCAGCCCGCGTGTGGGGCCGTCGTTCGTTCGGCCGAAGATGCGGACTCCGCTTTACTCCCCCGACCATCAAGCTATTTATCGCTAGACGATAAACGAAGGAATTGCCGTGAAACTGGTCCGGGGTGCGTGGAAGCTGCTGGTCGGGATTAAGGACGCACTGGTCCTGATCCTGATGCTGCTGTTCTTCGGCGGTCTGTTCGCGGCCCTGTCGAGCCGCCCCAATACCCGGGTGACCGATGGCGCGCTGCTGCTCGACCTGTCGGGATCGATCGTTGAGCAACCTGCTGAGGCCGATCCGGTCGCGCTGCTCAGCGGCCAGCCGGTCGCGCAGCAACTGCGCCTGCGCGACGTGGTCCGCGCACTCGATGCGGCAAAGGGCGATTCGCGGGTCAAGGTCGTGGTGCTCGACCTCGACAAGTTCGCCGGCGGCTATCCGTCCGCGCTGGCCGAGGTCGGCGACGCGGTCGCGCGGGTGCGCGCGGCGGGCAAGCCGGTATTGGCCTATGCCACGCTCTACACCGATGGCGGCTATCGCATTGCGTCCAACGCCAGCGAGATCTGGGAAAATCCGTTCGGCGGCACGCTGTTCCGCGGCCCCGGCGGCTCACAGCCATATTACAAGGGGTTGATCGACAGGCTTGGCGTCAATGCGCATGTCTACCGCGTCGGGCAATTTAAGTCCGCTGTCGAACCCTTCACCCGCGCGGACCAGTCCGAACCGGCGCGTGCCGCCAATCAGGCGCTGTACGGCGCGATCTTCGACCAATGGCGCGCGGCGGTGCAGAAGGCGCGGCCCAAGGCGCAGATCGACGCCTTCCTGACCCGCCCGGCGGAAACGGTGCAGGCGGCGGGCGGCGATATCGCCCAGGCCAATCTGCGCGGCGGCCTTGTCGACCAGCTCGGCGACCGCATCGCCTTCGGCAACCGCGTCGCCGCACTGGCGGGCGAGGACAAGGGCAAGGGCGCGGGCAGCTTCCGCACGATCAAGTACGACAACTGGCTGGCGGCGAACCCGGTCCCGACCGGCGGCGACGCGGTCGGCGTCATCACCGTCGCCGGCACGATCGTCGATGGCGAGGCGAAGGCGGGGACGGCGGGCGGCGACACCATCGCCAAGCTGCTGCTCGACGGTCTCGCCACCAAGAATCTGAAGGCGCTGGTCGTCCGCGTCGATTCGCCGGGCGGGTCGGTGCTCGCCTCCGAACGCATCCGACAGGCGATCCTGCAGGCGAAACAGGTCAGCAAGATTCCGGTCGTGGTCTCGATGGGCGGCCTCGCCGCATCGGGCGGCTATTGGGTGTCGACGCCAGGTGATGTGATCTTCGCCGAACCCAATACCATCACCGGGTCGATCGGCGTATTCGGCGTCATCCCGACCTTCGAAAACACCCTCGCCAAAATCGGTGTCACCGCCGATGGCGTCGCCACCACGCCCTTGAGCGGACAGCCCGACGTGATGCGCGGGACCAGCCCGGCGTTCGATGCGATCATGCAGGGCAATGTCGAGGATATCTATCGCCGCTTCACCGGCCTTGTCGCCGCTTCGCGCAAGCTGACGCCGCAGCGGGTTGATCAGATCGGACAGGGCCGGGTCTGGGACGGCGGCACCGCGCGGCAACTGGGGCTGGTCGACCGCTTCGGCAATCTGGGCGATGCCGTCGCCGAGGCCGCGCGCCGCGCGAAGCTCGACCCCGCCAAGGCGCGCGCCGTCTATCTCGACCGCGAACCCAGCGCTTTCGAAAAGCTGATGAAGGGTTTTGCCGATCGTGAGAAGGGCGAGACGACCGACGCCGCCACCGATCTGCTCGGTGCCGCCGCGATCGAACAGCGCGCGCTGATGGCACAGGCGCTGGGCGACGCCCGCCGGATGCTCACCGCGCGAACCGGCGTGCAGGCGCGTTGCCTCGAATGCGCCGGGCTGGGGCCGGTCACCCCGTCGCCCGACGATGCGTCGCTGTTCGACCTGATCGTGGCGCGGCTGGGCCTATGATCGCGATCCGCGCCGCCCGGCCCGAGGACGCCGCCGCGATCGCCGCAATCTATGCGCCCTATGTGCTGGGCGGCACGGTGTCGTTCGAAACCGAGGCGCCCGACACCCGCGCGATCCGCCACCGCATGGCCGCCAGCGACGGCTTCTATCCGTGGCTGGTCGCGACGACGGGCGAGGCGGATGGCGATGCCGTGCTCGGCTATGCCTATGCGACGAAGTTCCGCGAACGGCCCGCCTATCGCTATGTCGTCGAAACCTCGATCTACATGGCCGGCAGCGCGCAGCAGAAGGGGACGGGGCGGCTGTTGTACGAAGCGCTGATCGACACGCTGCGCGCGCAAGGCTTTACCCAGGCGATCGGCGTGCTGTCGCTCCCCAACGACGCGTCGATCACGCTGCACGAAGCGGTCGGCTTCCGCCGCGCGGGTGTGTACCGCGAGGTCGGCTTCAAACAGGGCCGCTGGATCGATGTCGGCTTCTGGCAATGCCGGCTGAACGAAGGGACGGTTCCGCCGAAGGAGCCGCGACCATTCCGCGAAACCGGGGTCGTTCGAAGCTGAACCCTGTTCCCCTTCGGTTCGAGCAGCCTTTGCGCGCAGTCGAGAAGGCGCTGGGTGGAGCAATCCTCCTCTCGACTGCGATTCGCGATATGCTCGAACCAGCCGGGGTTGGTGGGGGCGGGTATAATCCCGCCCCGAGCCTTCACTTCGGCTTGACGAAGCGCAGCGTCATCCGGTCGCTCTCGCCGATCGCGGCATATTTCGCGCGGTCGACATCTTTCAGCCGATAGGTCGGCGGCAGCGTCCACACGCCCTGCGGCCAATCGGCGGTGTCCTTCGGGTTGGCGTTGACGTTCGACTTGCCTGCGAGCTTGAACCCGGCCTTGGTCGCAAAGGCGATCACCGAGCTTTCCTTCATATAACCCGACTTTTCCTCAGCGGCGGCATCGCGGCTTTCCGGCAGCCGGTGTTCGACCACACCCAGCACACCGCCCGGCTTCAACATCCGGAACATCGCATTGAACGCCGCCTGCGCCTGATCCGCGCCGCCGAAGCGCCAGTTATGGACGTTGCGGAAGGTCAGCACCTTGTCCGCCATGCCGTCGGGCACGCCGGCCCGTCCGGCATCGGTCGGGAAGGCGACGGCCTGCGCCTTGCCGAACGCGGTCGCGTCGCGCGCCTGCAGCTTCGTCAGCATCTCGGCCGTCCGCGGCAGCGGACCGGCGGCGACATAGCGACCGTTTTCGCGCAGCATCGGCGCGAGGATTTCGCTGTACCAGCCATTGCCCGGCCAGATCTCGACCACCGTATCGGTCGGCTTCACCCCGAAGAAGGCCAGCGTCTCGGCCGGATGGCGATAGCGGTCGCGGGGCGTATTCGCCGGATCGCGCAGCGGCGAAGCGATGGCGGCGGCGATCGGCCCGCGCGGCGCCTGTGCCGGGGCCGGGGTCAGGGCGAGCAGCGCGACACTTAACGCTGGCAGCAACAGGGCGGTTCGACGCATGGCGATTCTCCGAAAGGGGCGCTGGGTGGACGATAGGATGATGATGTTATGGACTATTGCGGCGGGCGCGGCGATGCTCTTCGCCGGTTCGGTACTGGCCGAACGCCGCCGCAGCCGCAGGCGCGATCCCGATCGGGTCGGGTGGGTACCATGGACGCTGCTGCAACTGCTGGCGGTGTTGCTGATGGTGTTCAGCGTCGCGATGGCGCTGGCGCAGAAATAGGGCACGATATCCGACCGGTCGCAAAGCTGCTATCCTGTCCCCGACAGGATGCGTCGGGGGGACGTCATGCGATCATGGGGAATGGTTGCCGCACTGTTGCTGCTGGCCGGGTGCGGGACGACACGGCGATCGGCCGATATCGACCATGGCCATCGGCTGGCGACGGTAATGGGCTGCACCAGTTGTCATGGCGCGAAGCTCGACGGCCATTTGTTCGAGGAAGACCTGCAATTCGCCCTTGCGTGGAGCAGCAACCTGTCGCGCATCCTGCCGCGCTGGTCCGATCGGCAGATCGAACAGGTACTGCGCAGCGGACGCCGCCCGGATGGCAGTGCGCTCTGGTTCATGCCGACGTTCGCGCAACGCCAGCTATCGGACGATGACCTGCGCGACCTGATCGCATGGCTGCGCACCGTCCCGCCGGGCGGCACCGACCATCCGCCGATCCGACGCGGCCCGATGTTCGCGGTGGCGATGGAGCATGGGTTTCGGGATTCGGCGACGCAGGCCGAACGGCTGAAGGCGCGCCAACCGGTTGTGCTGGACGACCGGTTCCGGCAGGGACGCTATCTGGCGACGATCGCCTGTGCCGAATGCCACGGACCGGAGCTGTCGGGTCCACGCGATCCGCGTCCGGGCGATCCGCCGGACCTGTCGATCGCCGCCGCCTATACGCCGGGCGAGTTCGCGCGCCTGCTGACGACCGGCATCAACCGCAACGGCCAGCCCGCCGGCGACATGGCGCAAGAGGCGCGCAAGCGGCTGTCGAGCCTGACCCGGCAGGAGATGGCGGCGATCCAGGCATATCTGGTCGCCAGAGCGGCGGTGCCGGGTAGCGGCGCAACGCCGCGCGTTCAGTAGAAGCGCGCCAGCGTCAGCGTCCTCGTCGCGCCATCGCACAGGGTCAGCCGCACGACGCGGCCCGGCGCATCGGTGCCCCAGCGGACATCGACCCCGCCATCGGGGGTCAGCGCCACCGCCTGCCCATCGACCTGGCAGATCAGTTCGTCGGCCTTCCACCCCGCCTTGGCCGCCGGGCTGCCGGCCATGACGTGCAACACGCGCAGCCGCGCCCGGTCATAGCCGAGCAGCAGCCCGCTGGTCGATTTGAGCGGGGCGGGCGGGGCGGCGGGATTTGGCGAGAGCAGCATCTGTCCGGCCCCCGGATCGAGCAGCACGCGGTAGCGCAGCAGCAGGCCGGTGCCGATCCGCCCGGCGACTCGGACCTGTTTGGCGAAGCCGCCATCCGCTTCGATCCTGAGTTCGATCGGACCGGTCCTTAGCCCACCCAGTGCCACGGCGTCGGTCACGGTCAGTCCGGCATCGACCACCCCGCCTGCGCCATAGGCGATGGTCGACGTGACGCGCGCGCCCTTGACCGCTGCCGCCCGCCACTGGCTGCGGGCGATGCTGAGCGCCCCGCCGTCGCCGGTATCGACCAGCAAGGGGCGAATGCGGGTACGACCGAGCGTCGCCTGCGTCAGGTACAGGCCGGTGTCCGACTGCCGCGACATCGGCACGCGGGTACCGGTGAACGGCATCCGCCCGCTCGGCAACAGCCGGAAACGGCGATTGGCGAAATCGATGTCGAGCGCGTGCGGCCCGATCAGGTCGGTTCCCACCAACATGTCGGCATCGCCCGACGCGCTGGCGAGCAGTTTCGGCAGGTCGATCACCGCCACGCGTCCACCGCTGCGGCTGAGCGCGCCGAATGCCACCGCCCTGGTCGCTGCCCAGTCGACCCGGATCGATCCGCCCAGCGCGACTCCGGCGGCGGCGTCCTTCGTATCGATGGTCAGCTTCGCCCGCCGGGCGAACTCCCGGCTGACCGCACTATGGTTCAGCCCGGTGTCGAGCAGCGCCTGCGCCGCGACGCCGTCGATCGTCATCGCAAAGCGCAGATGGTTGGCGGCCGTCAGCGTGAACGGCACCCAGCGCGCCTCGGCATCGGCGGACAGCGTGCCTTGCGCATGGGCAGCGGCGGGCGCGCAGAGCAGCAGCGCGAGGATCAGGCGAAACAACACCGCCCGGATGTAGGACGCGCGTTCGATCGGCGCTACAGGCACGCCTCCAGCAATGCCTGGTCGAAGCCATATTGCCGTGCCTTGTCGAGCGTATAGGGGCGCATCCCCATCGACCGATATTCGCCGATGATCTTGCCGTCGGCGCTTTCGTCCAGATATTCGAACTTGAACAATTCCTGGGTGACGATCACCGGGCCTTCCATCCCGATCACTTCGGTGATGTTGGTCACGCGGCGCGAACCGTCGCGCAGGCGTTTGACCTGCACCACCAGATCGACCGAGTCCGCGATTTGACGGCTGATCGCTTCCTTCGGTACCTTGATGTCCGACATCATCACCATATTCTCCATCCGCGCGAGGCATTCGCGCGGGGAGTTGGCGTGGAGCGTCGCCATCGATCCGTCATGGCCGGTATTCATCGCCGCGAGCAGGTCGAAACACTCGCTGCCGCGAATTTCGCCGAGGATGATCCGGTCCGGGCGCATACGCAGCGCGTTCTTCACCAGATCGCGGATGGTGACCTCGCCTTGCCCTTCCAGATTGGGCGGGCGGGTTTCGAGCGGCAGCCAGTGCGGCTGTTGCAGGCGCAGTTCGGCGGCATCCTCGATGGTCAGCACGCGCTCGCCGGGGTCGATCATCTTCGACAGGGCGTTGAGCATCGTCGTCTTGCCCGAGCCGGTGCCGCCGGAGATGACGATATTGAACCGGCTGGCGCCCGCGACCTTCAGCGCGGTGGCCATTTCCTTGCTCATCGATCCGAAGCCGGCCATCATGTCGATGGTGATCGGCTTCGCCGAGAATTTGCGGATCGAGATCGCCGTGCCCTTCAGGCTGAGCGGCGGCACGATCACGTTTACGCGGCTGCCGTCCTTCAGCCGGGCATCGGCCAGCGGCGTGGTCTGATCGACGCGGCGCCCGACCGAATTGCAGATGCGCTGCGCGATCTGGAACAGATGCTCCTCGTCGCGAAACGCGATATTGGCCAGCTCCAGCTTGCCCTTGCGCTCGACGAAGGTCTGTTCGGGGCCGTTGACCATGATGTCGCTGACCGCCGGATCGGCGAGCAGTTCCTCGAGCGGACCCAGCCCCAGCAGCTCGTCGACCAGCACCTTTTCCAGCGCGAACTGCTCGCGCCGGTTCAGCGTCAGCTTCAATTCGGCCAGCACCTCGCCCACGATCGGCCGGAATTCCTCGGCCAGCTCGTCCTTGCTGAGCGTCGCGGCGGCTTCGGGATCGACGCGTTCGAGCAGGCGCGGCAGCACCTGTTCCTTGATGCGGTGGATCGACGATTCGAACCCCTCGACGCGGCTGTTGCCCGCCTCGCCCGACAGCGCCTGCCGATCGGCGAGCCGCTGCATCGCGTCGCCCACCCCCTGGGGCAGGCTGCCGGCCTGTTCGCCGGGCATCGGCGCGAAATCGTCGCCCGACAGCGGTATCTGGGTCAGCGGCGGGAATTGCGAGCCGAGGTCGAGATCGGCGGCACGCGCCGGCCCCGATCCCTGCATCGGCCGCGCCACTCCGAAGGACGGCCTGCCGCCGCCCGCCCCGCTCATGCCGCTCCGCCGTCCGAATGCGTTCACGCCCGCCACCCTTCTGATTCGTGACGGGCAGGCTAGGGGGGAAGTTTCTACAATTGCCTAACTACGACCGGTAGGGCGTAGACGCGAAAGGCGGAGCATGTCGCCATGCCCCGCCCCCCAATGTCGCGTTCGCGGACCCGATCAGATGTGGATCGGCTTGCCCTGCACCGCCATCGCCGCTTCCTTGAGCGCCTCGGCATGGGTCGGGTGTGCGAGGCAGGTGTAGGCGATGTCCTCGCTGGTCGCGCCGAATTCCATCGCCTGCGCCGCCTGCGCGATCATCGTGCCGGCGAGGCTCGAAACGATCCACACGCCGACCACGCGGTCGGTCTTGGCATCGGCGATGACCTTCACGAAGCCGTCGGTGTCGCGGTTGGTCTTGGCGCGGCTGTTGGCGGCGAACGGGAACTTGCCGACCTTCACCTCGCCCTTTTCCTTGGCGGCTTCTTCGGTCAGGCCGACGCCCGCGATTTCGGGCATGGTGTAGACCACGCTCGGGATCACGTCGTGGTTCACGATGCCGGTCTGGCCGGCGATGAATTCGGCAACCGCGACGCCCTCGTCCTCGGCCTTGTGCGCCAGCATCGGCCCATGCACCACGTCGCCGATCGCCCAGATGCCGTCGACCTTGGTGCGGAATTCGTCGTCGATATCGACCTGTCCGCGCTGGTTGACCGACAGCCCGGCCTTGTCGAGCGCGAGATGTTCGGTGTTGGCGCGGCGGCCGATCGACACCAGCACCGCATCGGCGGTCAGCGTCGTCGCCTCGCCACCCGCCGCCGGTTCCAGCGTCAGCGTGGCGGTGCCGCCATCGACCGACGCGCCGGTGACCTTGGTCGAGGTCTTGAGGTCCATGCCCTGCTTTTTGAACAGCTTGGCCGATTCCTTGCGGACTTCGCCATCGAAGCCGGGCAGGATCTGGTCGGCATATTCGACCACGGTCACCTTGGCACCCAGACGGCGCCACACGCTGCCGAGTTCGAGGCCGATCACGCCGCCGCCGATCACCACCAGATGCTCGGGCACCTTGGGCAGCGCGAGGGCACCGGTCGAATCGACGATGACCGCCGCGTCATTGTCTACGGCCACGCCCGGCAGCGGGGTGACCGACGAACCGGTGGCGATGACGATATCGCGCGCGGTGACGGTGCGATCGCCGACCTTGACGCTATGGTCGTTCTCGAACGACGCATAGCCCTTCAGCCATTCGACCTTGTTCTTCTTGAACAGATATTCGATGCCGCCGGTCAGCTCGCCGACCGCCTTCTTCTTTTCGGCATGCATCTGGTCGAGGTTGAGCGACGCACCCTGGATCTCGACGCCGAACTTGGCGAGATGGCCGCCGGTCGCTTCCTCGTACAGTTCGGAGGCGTGCAGCAGCGCCTTGGACGGGATGCACCCGACGTTGAGGCAGGTCCCGCCCAGCGTCTCGCGGCCTTCTGCGCAGGCGGTCTTCAGCCCGAGCTGCGCCGCGCGGATCGCCGCGACATAGCCGCCGGGGCCGGCACCGATCACGAGGACGTCGAAGTCATATTCAGCCATAGTCTCTATCCCGTCCTAGTCGTTGTGGGCGATCACGCGGATCGCGCCGTCGCCGGTACGGCGGCATTGTGCCGCAAATTGTCGCAGGGCCGGTATCCCCTGCATCACATAATCAAGCGTGTCGGCACTGCCGAAACTGTCCGCCATATAGACATCGGCCTTCGCCATCGCACGGGGGTCGAAACGGCCCGCCAGCGTGGCGTCATCGATCTTGTCGAGCGCGTCGGCGAACGCCTGCATCAGCGGCGGCGCAAGCAGGCCGATCCCGCCCTCGCCATTCTCGTCGGCGCCCAGTTCGGGCAGCGCGGCGATGATGATGCCGAGCGTGTGCCCTACATCCTCGGCCGATCCGGTCAGCAGATAATGGACCGCGTGCCACGCTTCGCCGAGGTCGAGGAAATCGAGATTCTCGACGCCTTCCTCGAACAGGAAATCCTCGAACACCGATGGGTCGGCGACCAGCCGGTCGATGTCGGCATCGCCGGCCCGACGCAGATAGATCACCATGCCCATCGGTTTCGCGTTCGCCCTTAGAGGTCGATCAGCAGGCGGGTCGGATCCTCGATCGCGTTCTTCAGTGCGACGAGGAAGGTCACTGCCTCGCGGCCGTCGATCAGGCGATGGTCGTAGCTGAGCGCGAGGTACATCATCGGACGCACCACGACCTGTCCGTTACGGACGACCGGGCGTTCCTCGATGCGGTGCAGGCCCAGCACCGCCGACTGCGGCGGGTTGATGATCGGGGTCGACATCAGCGACCCGAACACGCCGCCGTTCGAGATGGTGAAGGTACCGCCCTTCATCTCGTCCATCTTCAGCGTGCCGTCCTTGGCGCGCTTGCCGAAATCGCCGATCGTCTTTTCGACGCCCGCGACCGACAGCTTGTCGGCGTCGCGGATGACCGGGACGACCAGACCCTGCGGCGCGCTGACCGCGACCGAGATGTCGGCATAGTCGTGGTAGACGATCTCATCGCCCTGGATCTGCGCGTTGACCGCCGGAATGTCCTTCAGCGCCATCGTCGCGGCCTTCACGAAGAAGCCCATGAAGCCAAGGCGGACGCCATGCTTCTTCTCGAACAGGTCCTTGTACTTGGCGCGTGCCTCGATCACCGCCGTCATGTCGACGTCGTTGAAGGTGGTGAGCAGCGCGGCATTGTCCTGCGCTTCCTTCAGGCGGCGGGCGATCGTCTGGCGCAGGCGCGTCATCTTGACGCGTTCCTCGCCACGCGCCGGGGCGGCGCTGGCGGCCGGCGCAGCGGCGGCGGCAGCCGGCGCGGCGGCGGCCGACTTGTCACCGGCGGCGGCGACCACGTCTTCCTTGGTGATGCGGCCGTCGCGACCGGTGCCCTTGACCTTGGCCGGGTCGACGCCGTGTTCGAGGATCGCGCGACGCACCGACGGCGACAGCGCGGCGGCGTCGACATTGCTGTCGCCGCCGGTCGGAGCCTGCTGCGCAGCGGCCGGGGCAGGGGCAGGCGTGGCGGCGGCGGGTGCCGGAGCGGCTTCCGCCTTCGGGGCAGCGGCGGCGCCGTCGCCCGATTCGATCGTCGCGATCATCGCACCGACCGACACGGTGTCGCCGGGCTGCACGGCGTGCTGCCCCATGACGCCCGCCACGGGTGCCGGCACCTCGACCGACACCTTGTCGGTTTCGAGGCTGGCGATCGGTTCGTCGGCGGCGACCGCCTCACCGGGCTTCTTCAACCATTCGCCCAGCGTCGCTTCGGTGATAGATTCGCCCAGCGTGGGGACCAGAACTTCGGTTGCCATCGGATCTTCCTCATCTCCCCCGTGTCGGGGGTAATAACACGGTTAGGATGCGGCCTTGCCGGTGGCGCGTTCGCCCTCGGCCTGACGGGTGCGGCGGATTTCGTCGCGGACATTGTGGCCGAGTGCATCGGCGACCAGCGCGCCCTGTTCGGCCTGGTGCCGCTTCATCAGCCCGGTGGCGGGCGATGCCGCCGCCGCGCGACCGGCATAGCGGGCGCGTGCGACCGGGGCACCGGCCTCGGCCAATGCTTCCTCGATCGCCGGTTCGACCAGGAACCACGAACCGTTGTTCTTCGGCTCTTCCTGTGCCCAGACCACGTCGGTCAGGTTGGGCAGGCGCTTCAGCCGCTCGACCAGCGCATCCGACGGGAACGGATAAATTTGTTCCACGCGGACGATCTGGGTCTGCGTATCGCCGGCCGCATCGCGCGCTTCGATCAGGTCGAACGCGACCTTGCCCGAACACAGCACCAGCCGGGTCGTGTTCGCATCGCTCGGTGCCGACGGATCGGACAGCAGCCGCTTGAAGTGCGTACCCGGCAGGAAGTCCTTGGTCTTCGACACCGCCAGCTTGTGCCGCAGCAGCGACTTGGGCGTCATGATGACCAGCGGCTTGCGGAAATTGCGATGCATCTGACGACGCAGCAGGTGGAACAGGTTCGCCGGCGAAGTCACGTTGGCGACCTGCATATTGTCGCCCGCGCACAGTTGCAGGAAGCGTTCGAGACGCGCCGAGCTATGCTCCGGTCCCTGACCTTCATAGCCGTGCGGCAGCATCATCACGAGGCCGTTGGCGCGCAGCCACTTGGCCTCGCCCGCCGCGATGAACTGATCGATCATGATCTGCGCACCGTTGGCGAAATCGCCGAACTGCGCTTCCCAGATGACCAGCGCCTTCGGATCGGCGAGCGCATAGCCATATTCGAAGCCGAGCACGCCATATTCGCTAAGCGGGCTGTCGAGCACCTCGAAGCTGCCATGCTCGATATTGTTGAGCGGCACATACTTATGCTCGTCGGTCTGGTCGACCCACACCGCGTGGCGCTGCGAGAAGGTGCCGCGACCCGAATCCTGACCCGACAGGCGAACGCCGAAGCCTTCCGACAGCAGCGAACCGAAGGCCAGTGCCTCGGCGGTCGCCCAGTCGAAGCCTTCGCCATTGGCGAACATGGCGCGCTTGGCGTCGAGCACACGCGACAGCGTCTTGTGGACCTGGATGCTGTCGGGAATCGTGGTCAGCGTGCGGCCGAGCGAGTCGAACAGCTTCTGTTCGATGCCGGTGTCGACCGAACGGCGCGACCCTTCGGCATCCATCGGCGCGTGCAGGCCCGACCAGCGACCGGCGAACCAGTCGGCGCGGTTGGGCTTGTAGCTCTTGGCGTTTTCGAACTCGCCTTCGAGCAGTTGGGTGAACTCGGCGGTTTTGGCGGCGACGAATTCGCCGTCGATCACGCCTTCTTCCTGCAACCGCTTGCCATAGATGTCGCTGACGCCGGGATGGCCCTTGATCTTCGCGTACATCAGCGGCTGGGTGAAGGACGGTTCGTCGCCTTCGTTATGGCCGAAGCGGCGATAGCACCACATGTCGATGACGATGTCGCGCTTGAACGCCTGACGGAACTCGATCGCCATCTTGGTGGCGAAGGTCACCGCTTCGGGATCGTCGCCGTTGACGTGGAAGATCGGCGCCTGCACGCCCTTCGCCACGTCCGACGGATAGGGCGACGAGCGCGCGAATTGCGGGCTGGTGGTGAAGCCGACCTGGTTGTTGATGATGAAGTGGACGCAGCCACCGGTATTGTAGCCGCGGATGCCGGAGAAGCCGAGGCATTCCCACACGATCCCCTGACCCGCGAACGCCGCGTCGCCATGGATCAGGACCGGCAGCACCTGCTCGTGCTTTTCGAGGTCGCCGCGGAAGGTCTGCTGCGCGCGCACCTTGCCCAGCACGACCGGGTTGACCGCTTCCAAATGGCTGGGGTTGGCGACCAGCGACATGTGCACCGACACGTCGTCGAAGCTGCGGTCGGTCGAGGTGCCGAGGTGATATTTCACGTCGCCCGACCCGCCGATATCGTCGGGGTTGGCGCTGCCGCCCGCGAATTCGTGGAACAGGACGCGGAACGGCTTGGCCATCACGTTGGTCAGCACGTTCAGGCGGCCGCGATGCGCCATGCCGTACACGATCTCGCGCACGCCGAGCTGGCCACCATATTTGATGACCGCTTCGAGCGCCGGGATCATCGATTCACCGCCGTCGAGGCCGAAGCGCTTCGTGCCGACATATTTGCGGCCGAGGAACTTCTCCCACTGTTCCGCCTCGATGACCTTGGCGAGGATCGCCTTCTTGCCTTCGGGGGTGAACTGGATCGCCTTGTCGCGGCCTTCCATCCGGTCCTGCAGGAACTTGCGTTCCTCGACGTCCGCGATGTGCATATATTCGAGGCCGACATTGCCGCAGTAATTGGCGCGCAGGATGTCGACGATCTCGCGCACGGTCGCCCATTCGAGCCCGAGCGTGCCGCCGAGATAGACCGGCGTGTCGATCTCGGCATCGGAGAAGCCGTGATATTCGGTGCGCAGGTCTTCGGGCAGTTCGCGACGGGCGAGGCCGAGCGGATCAAGATTGGCAGCAAGATGGCCGCGCACGCGGTAGGTGCGGATCAGGATCTGCGCGCGGATCGCGTCGCCCGCGGCCTTCGCCACGTCGACCTTGGGCGCGGCCGGAGCCGCGGCGGCCGGGGCGGGCTTGCCGCCGCGCGCGGGCTTGGGCGCCGGCTCCATCTGGGTCGGGTCGAGCGCGGCGGTCAGCTCGTCGGTGTCGGTCAGCGGCCAGCGCTTGCTCGCCCAGCTGGGATGCTGCGTCGCGCCCTCCAGCCCTTCGAACCACTGGCGCCAGCCGGCATCGACCGACGAGGGATCCTCGCGGTAGCGACCATAGAGCGTTTCCACGAATGCCGGGCTGACGCCGGCGGCGATGTCGAAATCCTGGCCTTCGTAGCCCATGGTCACATCCTGTCCGCTTTTGCCCGGTTCAACCGGGCGGTGCCCCGTGCGCTTGGCGGCACGGGGCAAGTCACCTTCAACCGTTCAGCACTTCGAGCAGCGTCGAACCCAGCTCGCTGGGGCTCGCCGCGACCTTGATGCCGGCGGCTTCCATCGCCGCGATCTTGCTTTCCGCATCGCCCTTGCCGCCCGACACGATCGCGCCGGCATGGCCCATGCGACGGCCCGGAGGCGCGGTGCGGCCCGCGATGAAGCCGGCCATCGGCTTCTTGCGGCCACGCTTGGCTTCGTCGATCAGGAACTGTGCGGCCTGTTCTTCCGCGTCGCCGCCGATCTCGCCGATCATGATGATCGACTGGGTCTCGTCGTCGGCTAGGAACAGCTCCAGCACGTCGATGAAGTTGGTGCCATTGACCGGGTCGCCACCGATGCCGACGGCGGTCGTCTGGCCGAGGCCCGCGTTCGAGGTCTGGAACACCGCTTCATAGGTCAGCGTGCCCGAGCGCGAGACGACGCCGACGCTGCCCTTCTTGAAGATTGAACCCGGCATGATGCCGATCTTGCACTCGCCCGGCGTCAGCACGCCCGGGCAGTTCGGACCGATCAGCCGCGACTTCGAACCCGACAGCGCGCGCTTCACCTTGACCATGTCGAGCACCGGAATGCCCTCGGTGATCGCGACGATCAGCGGGATCTCGGCGTCGATCGCTTCGAGGATCGAATCGGCGGCGAAGGGCGGCGGGACATAGATGACCGAGGCGTCGGCGCCGGTCTTCGACTTGGCTTCGGCGACGGTGTTGTAGACGGGGAGGCCGAGATGCTCGGTGCCGCCCTTGCCCGGCGTCACGCCGCCGACCATCTGCGTGCCATATTCCAGCGCCGCCTTGGTATGGAAGCTGCCGGTTTCGCCGGTCATCCCCTGGGTGATGACCTTGGTGTTCTTGTTGACGAGGATGCTCATGCGTCTGCTCCAGCGTACCCCGGCGAAGGCCGGGGTCCAGTTGCGAAGGCGGTCATGGTCGTGCGATCCGATCGTACAGGTCGTCCCATTCGGGATTTAGGCCTTCGATCTCGCGCAGTTTCCAGGCTCGCTTCCATTCCTTCATTCGCCGCTCGCGCAGGCGGGCGGAATTGATGTCGTCATGTACCTCGAACCAGACGAGGCGATGACATGTCCGTTCTTTGGTGAATCCATCGACCGTACCGTTCCGGTGGTCAAAAACGCGCTTCACCAACTCAGTGGTCGATCCGATGTAGATCGTGCCGTTGCGTCCGCTTGCCATGATGTAGACGAACGCCGGTCGTTCCATCGGCAGCTTTCACCCAACTGGACCCCGGCCTTCGCCGGGGTACGGTTGTCGTGCGGACGGCGGCTTACGCCAACGTCTCGTCGATCCCTTTGCAGGCGACCAGCAGTTCCTTGACCGCGTCGACCGAGACCTGAAGGTTCGCCTTGGCTTCGTCGCCCAGCTTCACCTCGACGATCTTCTCGACGCCGCCGGCACCGATCACGACGGGCACGCCGACATACAGGTCGTCGACGCCATATTCGCCCGACAGATACGCTGCGCAGGGCAGAACGCGCTTCTGGTCATAGAGATAGGCTTCGGCCATCGCGATGCCGCTGGTCGCGGGCGCATAGAAGGCCGAACCGGTCTTGAGCAGCGCGACGATCTCGCCGCCGCCGCCACGGGTGCGCTTGACGATGGCGTCGACGCGTTCCTTGGTCGACATGCCCATTTCGATCAGGTCGGTGACCGGGATGCCCGACACGGTCGAATATTCGAGGACCGGGACCATCGTGTCGCCATGGCCGCCCAGCACGAAGCTGTTGACGTCCTTGACCGACACCTTGAACTCGTCCGCGAGGAAGTGGCTGAAGCGCGCGCTGTCGAGCACGCCGGCCATGCCGACGACCTTGTTGTGCGGCAGGCCGCTGAATTCGCGCAGCGCCCACACCATCGCGTCGAGCGGGTTGGTGATGCAGATGACGAACGCGTCGGGGGCGTTGTTCTTGATGCCCTCGCCGACCGCCTTCATCACCTTCAGGTTGATGCCGAGCAGGTCGTCGCGGCTCATGCCCGGCTTGCGGGCGACGCCGGCGGTGACGATGATGACGTCCGCGCCTGCGATATCGGCATAGTCGTTGGTGCCGGTGATCGTGGCGTCGAAGCCTTCGACGGGGCCGCACTGCGACAGGTCGAGCGCCTTGCCCTGCGGCACGCCTTCGACGACGTCGAACAGTACGATGTCACCCAGCCCCTTCAGGGCAGCGAGGTGGGCGAGCGTGCCGCCGATGTTGCCAGCGCCGATCAGCGCGATCTTCTTGCGAGCCAAGACGTCTCTCTCCGTAGCAAGTCGGGCGCGGTCCTGCCGCGACGGGGGCGCTGTACGGCGTTTTGGCGGGAGAAACAACCCTAAAGCGCGCCTTATCGATAATGGATCGCAAATGCAATAAGGCGTGGATCTCGCGGAAATGCGAGGTTCGGTATGAACGTGCTCTGAAAACTTGCCACCAGGTCGGCCAATCGACGCGACAAAGCGTGATTCGATGCGTTCGGACGTGCGACTCTGCTGGCAAGCGGCGCGGGCTTTGCTATGCAGACCTTAAATTCGATCGCTACTCAAGGTTTCGACCATGCCCAACGCCCGTATCTACCAATATCCCAAGAACGCGATGCAGTCGGGTCGTGCGAAGACGCAGATCTGGATGCTCGAATTCGAACCGGCCGAACCGAAGCAGGCCGATCCGCTGACCGGCTGGGCTGGATCGGGCGACACCCGCGAGCAGGTGAAGCTGCGCTTCCCGTCGCTCGACGCGGCGACCGACTATGCGAAGCGCGAAGGGATCGATTTCCATGTCGTACCGGCGCCGGAACGCAAGTTGAAGCTGCAAGCCTACGCCGACAACTTCAAATGATCCGCACCTGCCTCGCCGCGACCGCCGTGCTGCTCGCCATGCCCGCGCTGGCGGCGACGCCCGTCGCCGGGCGCTACGTCACCGAGGACGGTTCGGGCGTGATCGAGATCGGCCGCTGCGGCGCCACCATGTGTGGCAAGCTGGTCCGTATCCTGAAGGCCGAGCCGAACGCGCCGAAGACCGACGTCAACAACAGCGACCCGGCGCTGCGCTCGCGACCGATTCTGGGGATGCCGATCCTCAGTGGTTTCACCGATGCCGGAAAGGACTGGCGCGGCCGGATCTATGATCCGCGCAACGGCAAGATGTACAAGTCGATCGTTTCGCGCAATGGCGACGGGACGTTGAAGGTGCAGGGGTGTATCGCGTTTCTGTGCCAGACGCAGACGTGGAAGCCGGCGGCCTGACGATCAGGCGGCTTGCGCGATCCGTGGCATGGTGATTGCGGGCAGGCGGCGCAGTTCCGGGCGGGCGAACAGATAGCCTTGCATGAAGCGGATGCCGATCGCGCGCAGCACGGCATATTCCTCGATCGTCTCGACCCCTTCGACGATGATGGCCATGCCGAGCGAGGTGGCGATCCGCACCATCCCCTCGACGATCAGGCGGCGGGGCGTGCTGACGTCGATGCCGCGGATGAGATCCATGTCGAGTTTGAGCATGTCGGTCTGGAACTGTGCCAGCAGCCCCAAGCCGGCATGACCGGCGCCGAAATCGTCGAGCGCGGTGGCGAAACCCATCCGGCGATAGGCGTCGACGATCGTCCGCACATGACCGACATCGCCCATTTGTTCGTTCTCGGTGAACTCGAAGATCAATCGTTCGGTCGGCAGACCGCTCGCGCGCGCGCTAGCGAGGGTGACTTGGATGCAGGCGACTGGCGAATATACCGCGTTGGGCAAAAAGTTTATCGACAGCCGGGCGTCGGTGTCGAGGATGCCGGCGGCGACCGCGCCCTCGATCGCGGCGACGCGACATTGCTGGTCGAACGCGTAGCGATTTTCGCGGGTCACGCTCGACAGCACGCTCGCCGCACTTTGTCCGTCGCTGCCACGGACCAGGGCCTCATAGGCGAAGGGCAGGCCGGTTTCGACGTCGACGATCGGCTGGAACGCCATCGCGATCGCGAAATCCTGTTGTCGTGCGCGACAACCGTCGCAACCTGATGGCATTCGGAGTTCTCCCGTCTGCCGCCGCTGTACGCGCAAGTCGCTAACGGGGTGTGAAGTATCTTCGTCAGCTTTTCGGATGAAGGACGGACGCAGAAAGGCCGGGAAGGGGGGGCCCTTCCCGGCCTTTTTGTTGGGTCTGGATCGGCACGGCACCGGCGAAGCCGGTGCCCGTCGGTCGGGTCGGGGCGAAGCCGCCGACCCGCCGGCCGTTCTGATTTCCGGTCCGGGGCAGGTTTCCCTGCCCCGGTCGAAAATCAGAAGTCCATGCCGCCCATGCCGCCCATGCCGCCGCCGGCGGGCATGGCCGGAGCCTTGTCCTCGGGCAGTTCCGAAACGGTCGCTTCGGTGGTGATGAGCAGGCCGGCGACCGAGGCCGCGTTCTGCAGCGCGGTGCGGACGACCTTGGTCGGGTCGATCACGCCGGCGGCGACGAGGTTCTCATACTGGTCGGTCGAGGCGTTGAAGCCGAACGACGTGTCGCTCTGGTCGAGCAGCTTGCCCGAGACGACCGCACCGTCATGGCCGGCATTCTGCGCGATCTGACGCACCAGCGCGGTCAGCGACTTGCGGACGATGTCGACGCCGCGCGTCTGGTCGTCGTTCACGCCGGTCACGCCTTCAAGCGCCTTGGTCGCGTACAGCAGCGCGGTGCCGCCGCCCGGGACGATGCCTTCTTCGACGGCCGCGCGGGTCGCGTGCAGCGCGTCGTCGACGCGGTCCTTGCGCTCCTTCACCTCGACCTCGGTCGCACCGCCGACCTTGATCACCGCGACGCCACCGGCGAGCTTCGCCAGACGCTCCTGCAGCTTTTCGCGGTCATAGTCCGACGAGGTGACTTCGATCTGCTGACGGATCGCGTCGGTGCGGCCCTTGATCGCATCGGCTTCACCGGCACCATCGACGATGGTGGTGTTGTCCTTGTCGATCGTGACGCGCTTGGCGGTGCCGAGCATGCCGAGCGTGACGGTCTCGAGCTTGATGCCGAGATCTTCGCTGATGACTTCGCCCTTGGTCAGGATCGCGATGTCTTCGAGCATCGCCTTGCGACGATCGCCGAAGCCCGGTGCCTTGACCGCTGCGACCTTCAGGCCGCCGCGCAGCTTGTTGACGACGAGGGTCGCCAGCGCTTCGCCTTCGATGTCCTCGGCGATGATCAGCAGCGGACGGCCCGACTGCACCACCGCTTCGAGGATCGGCAGCATCGCCTGCAGCGACGACAGCTTCTTCTCGTGGATCAGGATGTACGGGTCGTTGAGTTCGACCTGCATCTTTTCCGGGTTTGTGATGAAATAGGGCGACAGATAGCCGCGGTCGAACTGCATGCCTTCGACGACGTCGAGTTCGAATTCGAGACCCTTGGCCTCCTCGACGGTGATGACGCCTTCCTTGCCGACCTTTTCCATGGCTTCGGCGATCTTCTCGCCGACTTCACGGTCGCCGTTCGCGGAGATGATGCCGACCTGCGCGACTTCCGACGAACCCGAGACGGGCTTCGAACGCGACTTCACGTCCTCGACCACCTTGGTCACGGCGATGTCGATGCCGCGCTTCAGGTCCATCGGGTTCATGCCGGCGGCGACCGACTTCATGCCTTCGCGCACGATCGCCTGGGCCAGCACGGTGGCGGTGGTGGTGCCGTCGCCCGCGATGTCGTTGGTCTTCGAGGCCACTTCGCGCACCATCTGCGCGCCCATGTTCTCGAACTTGTCCTTCAGTTCGATTTCCTTGGCGACCGACACACCGTCCTTGGTGATGCGGGGCGCGCCGAACGACTTGTCGATGACGACGTTGCGGCCCTTCGGCCCCAGCGTGACCTTCACCGCGTCGGCGAGGATGTCGACGCCGCGCAGGATGCGTTCGCGGGCGTCACGACCGAATTTTACGTCCTTGGCTGCCATGGTGGCTACCCTTTCTTTGAGTTCGTCACTCCAGCAAAGGCCGGAGTCTTGCAGTTACAGGGAGACCCCAGCCTGTGCTGGGGTGACGAAAATCAGGTCAGCCGACGATCCCCAGGATGTCGCTTTCCTTCATGATGAGCAGGTCTTCGCCGTTGACCTTGACCTCGGTGCCCGACCACTTGCCGAACAGGATGCGGTCGCCGGCCTTGACGTCGAGCGGGGCGACTTCGCCCTTGTCGTTCTTGGCACCGGCGCCGGCGGCGACGACTTCGCCTTCCTGCGGCTTTTCCTTGGCGGTGTCGGGGATGATGATCCCGCCGAGCGTCTTTTCCTCGGCTTCGACGCGGCGGACGAGCACGCGGTCGTGCAGCGGACGGAAGTTCATGCGCGATTCCCTTTTGGTACGTTGAACGGTCTTGGCACTCGCCGGATGGGAGTGCCAGCGGGCGGGATATGTGAAGCCGTTCATCGGGCGTCAAGCGCAGCGGGAACAATTTTGATGCTGATACGTGGCGCCCGTCAGACGGGTCGAACCAGGCCGAGCCGTTCCCGCCGCCGCCAGCGATCGACCAGCAGCAGCGCGACGACCAGCAGGCCCAGCGCCAACCCGATCCAAACCCCCACGCCGGCCAGTCCGGTCCAGAAGCCGAGCACGACCGAGGCGGTGAAGCCGACCCCCCAATAGCCGATGAACGCGATCACCATCGGCACCCGCGTATCCTGTACCCCGCGCAGCACGCCCGCCGCCACCGCCTGCGCCCCATCGGCGAGCTGGAAGATGGCGGCGATGGCGAGATATTGCAGCGCCAGCGCGACCATCGCCGCATTGGCGGGCGCCTGCGGTTCGACATAGACCGAGATGAAGGCGCGTGGCGCGATCCATAGCAGCAGTGCGGTGAACCCCATGAAGCCGGTGCCGACGACCAGCGCCGACCAGCCCGCCCGCGCGATCCATGTCCGGTCGCCCGCGCCATAGGCAAGACCGACCCGGATCGTCGCCGCCTGGGCGATGCCGAACGGCACCTGAAACAGGAAGGCCGCGATCTGCAGGGCGATGGCGTGGGCCGCGACCTCGGTCACGCCGATCCGGCCCATCAGGAAACCGGCGGCGGAAAACAGCGCACCTTCGAAGGTCATCGTCGCCGCGATCGGCAAGCCGAGGATGACGATCTGGCGCAGGCGCGCCCATTCGCCGCGCCACCAATTGCCGAACAGGCGGAAGCGCCGCAGCCGCCGGTCGGCAAGCAGGACGATGGCATAGGCGAGCATCATCGCGATCGCGGTGCTCAGGCTGGCCATCGCCGACCCCTCCAGCCCCAGCGCCGGGAAGCCGAGATTGCCGAACACCAGCAGCCAGTTGGCGAGGATCGAGACAACAAGGCCCAAGGCGGTGATCGCCATCGCCCAGCCGGCGCGCCCCAGTGCCGAGGCGGTGATCCGCATCACCGTACCCGTCAGCGCCGGGATCATCGACCAGAGCAGGATATCGAGAAACGCGTCGGTGCGCACCGCGACGCGCGGATCCTGTCCGGCGAGCAGCAACAGGCTCTCGCCATGCGCCAGCAGCGCCATGAACGGCAGGCTGCCCAGCACCGCGATCCATGCGCCCATGCGGAACGATCGCCGCACCTCGCGCACGGCATGGCGGCGGCGGCCGAGTTCGGCGGCGATGATCGGCGCGGCGGCGCCGACCAGCCCCGACATGGCGAACAGGATGACGCTGTAGATATAGACGCCGAGCGTGGCGGCGGCGAGTTCGACCGCGCCCAGCCGGGCGACGAACACCACGTCGACGGCATAGACCGCCGTCTGCAACAGGTTCGCACCGACCAGCGGTGCCGCCAGCCGCAACGTCGCGGCCAGTTCGGCGCGGGCGCTGACAGGGGCGGCGGGGGCGGCGGCGTTGGTCATGGGGGCGCGTGTAACGGGTTCGACGGGGGGAGGCCAGTTGGGCGATCGGGTAGCGCGCTCGCCATTCCTGCAAAGGCGAGACCTCCTCGAACGACCGCTGCACCGTATCCCCGCGCAGGCGGGGACCCAGAGCCAAACTCGCAAACCTTTGTTTTGCTTGGCTCTGGACCCCCGCCTTCGCGGGGGTACGGCTGGGTTTCAGGAAGGCGGGAATCCATGCACGCTGACATTTGGGCAGGATCGGCGCTGACAGCGTTTATGGATTCCCGCTTTCAGGAGCGTGGCGAAGGCGGGGTAATCCGTGTCGAGCCGATGACGTCCTCGGCGAATCCCGATAGGGCAGGTGCGATGACCGACGATCCCTTCCCCCCGACCGGCCGCGCGCCGCGGCGCGATGCGCAGTTGCGACGCGACGCGCTGATCGATGCCGCGGCGGCGTGTTTCGCCGAACAGGGCTATGGCGTGCCGCTGGAAACGATCGCTGCCGCCGCCGGGGTGGGGCGGGCGACGCTGTACCGCAATTTCGACGATCGCGAGGCGCTGGCGCTGGCGATCTTTTCGCGTGAAGTCGATCGGCTGGCGGCGATGCTCGATCCCGACGTGCCGATCGAGCAGGCCATGGCGACGATGGTGCGCGCGGGGAGGGGGGCGCTTTCGCTGTTCGCACGGATTTCGGCCGAACTGCATCTCGACGATGCCAATCGTGCGGCGTTTCAGGCGCTGGGCGTCCGCATGGAAGGGATTTTCGCACCGGCGCTGCACGCGGCACGACAGCGCGGCGAGGTGCGGGAGGACGCCACCCCGCGCGATCTGGTGCTGGCGCTACGCATGGCCGGCAGTCTGGTGCTGCCGGTGATGTGCGACGAAGAGGTCGGCGTGCAGATCGAAACGGGGCTGCGGCTGCTGTTTACCGGGTTGCGCCCGCGCTGATCGGATCGGTCCAGCCAAGGCCCAGCGCCTTGTTCACCGCGATATAGCTTTGCGTCAGCCCGGCGCGCGCCTGCGCGACGGCGCTGGCGGCCGCGACCTGCTGGCGTTCGACGTCGAGCTGGTCGATCAGCGTCGCGGTGCCGGCGGCGACGCGCTGGCGGTTGAGCGCGGCGGCGCGGGCGGCGGTCGTCTCGACCTGTACCAGCTGCCCTAGCTGGCGGCGGCGGTTGCCGAAGCGCGACAGCGCGGTCTCGGCATCCTGCAACGCGTCGAGCACGGTGCGGCGGTAGGTCGCGTCGGCCTGATCGCGCTGCGCCTCCGACACGCGCGTCGCGGCCTTCGCGCGGCCGAAATCGAGGAACGACCAGTTGAGCGACGGCACGGCGAGCGCGGCGAGATTGCCGAGGTCGAAGATCTTTTCGGGCGAGGTGCCGCCGAGGCCCAACAGCCCGAGGAAGCGGATGCCGGGGAGTTCGCGCGCCTTGCTGACCCCGATCGCGGCGGTACCGGCGGCGAGCTGACGCTCGGCCGCGCGGATATCGGGGCGGCGGGCGATCAGCGATGCGGGATCGCCGACGGCGACGCTTTGCGGCGGGAGCGGCACCGGGGCGGGCGGGGCGAGCGTCGCGTCGAGTGTGCCGGGGGTACGGCCGGTCAGCACCGCGAGCTGGTTGAGATATTCGTCGCGCTGCGCGGCAAGCGGGATTGCCTCCGCCTGCGTATTCTCTAGCTGGGTCTGGAGCCGTTCGATCGCCAGTTTCGAGGCGGTGCCGGCGGCGAAACGCTGGTGGGTGAGGTCGAGCTGGCGCTGTTGCAGGCGGGCGTTGGTGTCGCTCAAGGCGATGCGTGCCTGTACGTCGCGGAGCGCGACATAGGCCTGCGCGACCGCCGCCGACAGCGATAGCTGTGCGTCGGCGAGGTCCGCCTGCCGCGCACCGGCGGTCGCCTGCGCCTGTTCGACCGTCCGGCGGCCGCCGCCGAACAGGTCGGCTTCCCACGATGCGTTGAGGCCGAGATTGTAGAAGCTGGCGCTGGTGCCGCCCGCCCCCGGTTCGATCGGGGGGAGTTCGGCGAAGATCGCGGTGCCGTTGGCGCTGGCGCTGGGGAGCTGGCCGGCGCGCTGCTGGGTCAGGCGTGCCTCGGCTTCGCGCAGGCGGGCGGTGGCGAGGTCGATGGTCGGGCTGCGGGTCAGCGCGTCATCCACAAGGCGGGTGAGCAGCGGGTCGTTCAGCCCTTCCCACCAGTGGGCGAGGCCGGGCGTGGGGGTGAGCGCCGTATCGGTCGCGCGGACGAAGCGGGCCGCGTCCGACGCGGTCGCGGGCGGGCCGGCATAGTCGGGACCGACGGTGCAGGCACCGAGCAGCAACAGGGCGAGCAGGGGGAAAGATCGCTTCATCAATGCACCATTGCCGGTTCGGCGCCCGTAGGCAGCGGTCGCAGGAACAGGACCAGCGGCAGCACGGCGAAGGCGCCTACGCCCATGATCCAGAAGATGTCGTTGTAGGTCATGGTCAGTGCCTGTTGAGCAATCTGTTGCGATAACAGGCGTAAACCGGCGCCCGGGTCGCCGACCGACTGGCCGAGGCCTTGCCCATAAGCCTGCACCGAAGGGCTGTTGGCGCTCAGGCTTTCCTCGATCCGGCGCGAATGAAAGTACATGCGCTGGTCCTGCAGGATCGAGATGCCGGCGAGCGCGAAGCTGCCGCCCAAATTGCGCATCGCGTTGAACAGGCCCGACGCGTCGCCGGCCTCCTCGGGCGGGACCGAGCGGACACAGGCCTGGCTGAGGAACAGCATCGCCAATATCTGCCCGACGCCGCGCAGCAATTGCGACACGGTGAAATCGGGGCCGGAGGATTGCGCGGTCAGGTTCGCGTCGAGCAGCGCGGCGCTGCCCATGATGAGCAACCCGGCCGACACCGCGATGCGGATGTCGATCCGTTTGAGCAGGATCGGGACCATTGTCATCAGGATCAGGCTGGGGATGCCCGACAGCAGCACGACCTTCCCCGCCTGCAACGCGTTGTAATCGGCGAGGGCGGCGAGGAATTGGGGGATGGCGTAGCTGGTGCCGTAGAGGACGATGCCGAGCACCACGCCCATCAGCGCGACCGAGCCGAATTGGCGGTCGAGCAGCAGTTTCAGCTTGATGATCGGGCGCGGCGCCGTCGCCTGTCCCCAGAACAACAGGCCGAAGCCGGTCGCGCTGACGAACGCCATCCAGCGGATCAGGTCGGAGTCGAACCATTGTTCGCGCTGCCCGTCCTCCAGCAACACGGTCAGGCCGCCCAGACCCAGCGCCAGACCGGCGATGCCGAACCAGTCGGCCTCGCGGAACAGTTCCAGCTTCGCCTTTTCGTGGCGGAGACCGACCAGGAGCAGCGTGACGAGGATCGCGCAGATGGGCACATTGAGGAAGAAGGCATAGTGCCAGCTGATATTCTCGGTCAGCCAGCCGCCGACCAGCGGCCCGAGCACCGGCCCGAGAATGGCGGTCACGCCGAACACGGCGATGCCGATCGGCTGCTGCGATCGCGGCAGCCGCTGGGCGATGATCGTCTGTGCGGTCGGGATCATCGCGCCGCCGGTGAACCCCTGTCCCACGCGACCGACGATCATCATCGGCAGGGTGGTGGCGATGCCGCAGACGACCGAGAAGATCGTGAACAGCCCGGCGGCGATCAGCAGGAAGGTGCGCAGGCCCAGCATCCGCTGCAACCAGCCCGCCATGGGGATGATGACGATTTCGGCGACCAGATAGGCGGTGGCGATCCACGTCCCCTCGGTCCCGCTGGCGCCGATCTCGCCCTGGATGGTCGGCAGCGCCGAATTGACGATCGAGATGTCGAGCGTCGCCATCAGCGCGCCGAGATTGCCCGCGATCACCGCCAGCCACGCGCTCAGGTCGGCGCGCTGCGGCGGGGCGGCGGCGGTCATCGCCGCGCTGGCCATGTCAGCGGCCCGCCTGCTCGCGGAGCTGTTCGATCTCTTGCCGAGCCGATTTGGTGTCGACGGTGACGGTCACCGACAGGCCGGGCACCAGCAGGCGGCGGGCGGCGGGCGTCGCCTCGATCGAGATGCGGACCGGCACGCGCTGCGTGATCTTGGTGAAATTGCCAGTCGCGTTCTGCGGCGGCAGCAGCGAGAATTGCGCGCCGGTGCCGGGGGCGAGGCTTTCGACGCGGCCCTTCACGGCCACATCGTCGAGCGCATCGACATGGATCTCGACCGGCTGGCCCGGCCGCATCAGCGCGAGCTGGGTCTCCTTGAAATTCGCGGTGATGTAGAGGCGGTCGAGCGGCACGACCGACATCAGCCGGGTGCCGGCCTGGACATATTGGCCGATCGTCACCGTCTTGTCGCCGATCCGCCCGCCGATCGGCGCGGTCAGCTGGGTCGCGCCGACATCGACGCTGGCGGCGGCGAGCTGGGCGCGCGCGGCCTGCCCCTGTGCGCGGCCCTGTGCGACCTGGGCGTCGAGCGAGCCGACCCGGCGCTGCTGCGCGGCGACGGCGGCTTGCGCCGCGCGGACATTGTCGGCGGACTGGCGCGCGGTGACTTCGAGTTGGGCGAGGGTCTGGCGGGTTTCGGCGCCCGAGGCGGCGAGCGGGCGATAGCGCGCGACCTCGGCGGCGTCATAGGCGGCCTTGCTGCGCGCGGCGGCGAGTTGCGCCTGCGCCTGTTCGATCGCGGCATATTGTTCGGCGATCTGGGCGCGGGCGGTATCGGCCTGTGCGCCGGCCACGGCGATCTGCGCCTCCGCCTGTGCCGCCTGCGCCCGGGCGTCGCGCGGGTCGATGCGGACCAAAGGCTGGCCGGCGCGGACGTCCTGATTTTCGGCGACCAGCACCTCTGCGACATAGCCCGACACGCGCGGCGCGATCGTGACCATGTCGGCCTGCACGGTCGCGTCGTTGGTCTCCTCCAGATATTTGCCGTGGTTCTGGTAATCTACGTACCACCAGATGCCGCCGACCAATGTGACGGCGAGCAGGAGGAGCAGGATGAGCTTCGCCCGGCCGTTCTTGCGGGTCGGGGCGGGCTCGTCCTGCACGAGGGCAGGCGCTTCACTGGGCTGCTGGTCGGTCATGCGTCGTCGTTCCGAAGAGTCGCGGAACGCCGCTTGGCCCGCTGCGGTGCACAATAAGCGGACAAAGTGTCCGGTTCAAGGGTGGCCCGGCAAATTCTTCACGTCAGGATCGACGGATCGGCGGTGCGCAGCGTGGCGAGGATGGTCGCGATCAACAGCTGGTCATCGTTGCGCAGGAAATGGCCGCCGGGCAGGCCGACGACCTGCGCCCCGCTGCCACGCAGGGTCGGGCACAGGCTTTCGGTTTCCTGCCTGCCATAAATGCAGATGACCGGCGCCCAGTGCAGCGCGCGCATCCCCGCTTCGGGACGGGCGTCGGGGGTGCCGTGATAGAGGATGCCGGTCGGGTCGGAGCGGAAGAAGACCGTCTGCGCCGGCACGACGACGTTGATCGCCGCGACCTTCGCCCGCAGGTCGGCGGGCAGGTCGGGGGCGATTGCCGAGACGATATCGGCGCCGAACGACTGACCCATCAGAATCACCCGGCGCGCGCCGGTCTGCGCCAGCGCGGTGCGGATCGCGCCGGTGACGATCGCATCGGCCTGTGCCCGGCTGCGCGTCGTACCGAAATTGACCGGCGAGCTGACCCCGATCACCGGAATGCCGTGCGCGGCGAGCGCGGGCACGACCTTGCTGCCCATGCCGAAGCGCAGCCCCATGTCGCCGGAGAAGTAGACGGCGACGACGTCGGGATGCTTGCGCCCCTGAAAGAAGCGGATCGACTGGGTATCGATCAAATGGAGGGCGGGCGCGGCCAAGGCGAGCAGCATCAGCAGCCCGGCAAGCAGCGCGCCGATGCCGATCCGGCGGCGCAGGCGGTGGCGGCGGCGGGCGCGGGGGGACAGCGTCATGGATGGACTTTCGCTTCGTCCGCTGGGGCGGCGGATGCGGGGGCGGGGGGCAGATATTGGGCGGGCTGTGGCCGGCCGATCAGCCGGGAGAGGTCGCGCAAGCCCCGCAACAGGCCGATGCCGCCGGGGCCGGCGATGTAGCGCGGCTCCCAGCCGGGCGCGAACTTCTCCTTGTAGGTGCGCAGACCCCGGAAGCCGTAGAAACGCTCGCCATGGCGGAAGATGAACGCCGCCGCCTTGGCCCAGGCGGGGGCGAGGCGGCGATCCTCGATCCCCGACAGCGGCGCCATGCCGAGCGAGAAGCGGGCATAGCCCTGTGCCTGCGCCCACAGCATCAGGTTCACCAGCAGGAAATCCATCGTTCCCGGCGGGGCGTCGCTGCGGTGGCGCATCAGGTCGACCGAGGCTTCGTTCTTCGACGCGGTCAGCCACAGATTGGCGAAGGCGACGATGCGGTCGTCGATCGTCACCACCGCCACGTCGAAATGGCTGAGATAGGCGCGATCGAAATGGCCGAGGCTGAAGCCCTTTTCGCGCTGTGCCTTTGCCGCCAGCCATTCGTCGGACACGCTTTCGAGTTCGTCGATGATGGTGCCCAATTCGCTGGCGGCGACGATGTGCAGCGTCGCGCCCTTGCGTGCGACGGCGCGTTCGGACTTGCGCAGCGCGCGCAGCCGGGGCGTGTCGAGGGTGAAGCGGGTCAGGTCGACCACCGCATCCTCGCCATATTTGACGATGTTCAGCCCCATGCCGATCGCGATGTCGAGGACGGGGGACGAGACTTCGTAGAGCAGCAGCCGCCCCTGTTCGCGGTCGGCGAGGTCGCGGAGGTTCCACAGCAATTCGCCCCACGCGTCGCGCGGGCCGACCGGATCGCCCATCACGATCCAGCTGGCGCCGTAGACCTGATACATGACGAAAGCGTCGCCCGCCTGCGACAGCAGGAAGCGTTTGTCGCCGGTCAGCGCCAGCATCGCATCGGTTCGGTTGGCGGCGTTCAGGATGCGGCGGACGCTGGCGGCGTCGATGGCGGAGGGGGCGGCACGCAGCGGGGCGGCGGTCGGTGCCATCAGCCGCCAGATACAGGCCCCGCCCAGCATGACGATCACGCCCAGCGACGCGCGCAGGAAGCGGGGCGCATCGCTGTGCAGCGCGAATTTCCACCACAGATTTTCGGAATAGGGCACGTGGCGATAGGCGAAGAAGCCCGCCCAGATGGTCAGCGCGATGACCGCCGCGACCGATGCGATCCAGCCGGGACCGATCGGCTGGCTGGTCAGCGTCGTGCGGCGGTAGAAGGCGCTGCGCGTCCATTGCAGCAGCGCGGCGACGGTCAGGCAGATCGTCGCTTCCTCATAATCCAGCCCCTTGCCGATCGAGAAGATCGCGCCGACGATCAGCAGCCCACGGGCGGCGACGAACGCCCCGTCGAGCCGGCGATACAAAGCGGGGGCCAGCAGCAACAGGCCGGTGCCGGTCAGGCTGGCGGCGATGCTGCTCGCCTCGATCATCGGCAGCGGCAGGATCGCTGCGAGGTCGCCCATGCGCGCGCGGACCGAGGGGAGCGATCCCGACAGTAGCAGCATCGCGCCGGTGGTGAAGGTCGCGGCGCTCAAGGCGAGCGGAGCGACGCCGGTGGCGACCGCGCGGACACCGGACAGGAAGCGGACCGAGCGCCGCCGCTGCCGTGCGCCCTCATGCCATGCCAGCACGAGGATGCCGAGTGCGAGCGGGAACAGGTAGTAGAGCACGCGGTACGCGATCAGCGCGGCGAACAGCGTCGCGCGACCGGCGGGGACGACCGCCAGCACCACCGCCTCGAACACGCCGATGCCGCCGGGGACATGGGTGACCACCGCCGCGACGATGCCGAGCGCATAGGCGAGGATGAAGGCCGGGAGCAGCGCCGGGGTCGCGCCCGGGATCAGCACGAACAGCGCGGCGCTGGCGCAGCTGATGTCGACCAGCGCGATGGCGATCTGCAGCAGCAATTGCGTCGGCGTCGGCAGCGGGATGGTGAAGCCGAACAGGCGGATCGGGCTGCGGACCAAGGCGCAGGCGGCAAGCGAGGCGATGGCGAGGATGGCGATCGCCCAGCCGGCGAGCGCGACCTGCATGGCGCTCAGCTTCAGTCCGACCAGGTCGAGCGGGCCGTGGTGGAGCAGCAGCGCCGCGCCGGTGACGCTGACGACCCCGGCCCAGAAGGTGCCGCTGGCGATGGCGACGACGCGGGCGACATCGGGGCCGTCGAGCCCGGCGGCGGTATAGATGCGGTAGCGCGCCGACCCGCCGGTCAGCAGCGCAAGGCCGAGATTGTGGCTCAGCGTATAGCTGGTGAAGGAGGCGAGCGCGGCGGTGCGCCATGGCAGCGGGCGGCCGATGACGCGCAAGGCCAGCAGGTCGTAGAAGGTCAGCGCCAGATAGCTGCCCGCCGTCGCCAGCAATGCCAGCACGATCCGGTGCGGCGACAGCGCGTGCATCGCCGCGCGGACATCGGCGAAGCGCACCTCCTGCGTCAGATGTTCGAGCGCGGCGAAACCGAGCCCGATCAGCGCGAGGACGATCAGGACGCCGAGCGGGGTGCGATAGCGTTCGATCCAGCGGCGCAGCTCAGCCATGCGGCACCTGGGCGATGCGGGTCCAGCGCTGGGTCCGGCACAGCATGTCGCCGATCAGACAGCCGCGAATCTGCAGGCTGTCGGCGGAGGGCAGTTCGATCCGCGACGAAAAGCGGCGGCCCATATCGGGGACGAACACCGTGCCCGCCCATGTGCCGTTGCCGGTGGCGGCATAATCCTCAAGCAGTTCGGTGCCGATCAGCCGGTCGGTGCCGCCGGCGCGGGCATCGGCCTGGGCAGTGGGACTGGCCCAGACGACCCAGCCGCACAGCCGGCTGCCGCACGGCGCGGTGCGGACCGCCACGTCATGATGCGGGCTGATCCACAGGCCGGCCGGGGCGGGCGCCGCCGCCGCCGCTGCCGGCATGGCGAGTGTCGCCGTCAATATCGCCAACCATGTGCGCATCGCCCGCATCCCCTTCATGATCCGGGGATGTAGCCGCCGCATTCTTGCCGGGCGTTCAGCGCGCGCTGAACAATCGGTAATCTTCTATCGATTGAGCGAATAGGTGATGAGGAAGCAGGCGGCGGTCAGCAGCAGCATCGCGGTGATGAAGGTCGCATCGGCGATCCGCTCCAGCCAGTGCAGCCGGCGCACGCCCTGGACGCGCAGCGCGAAATAGGAACTGAGCGTCGCGATCAGGAAGATCAGCGCGTCGATCGACAACAGGTCGTCGGCGACGGTCTGGCGCGCGCGGAAGGTGATGGTGACGTGCAGCAGGCCGATGCCGGTCAGGCAGACGCCGACCATCGCCGCGGCGATCGGGCAGATCATCTGGCAGGTTCGCTCGTCGAGCGTGTCGCGACGGTTGCGCCGTCCGGCGCGCGGCGGATCGATGCGGTTGGTCATGACGGTGCTGCGGTGCGGCGAACCGGACAGCCACGTCAAGCAAAGAAAGGGGCGTGGCCGAGGGATCGGCCACGCCCGTCAGTTGGGGGAGGGTTCGGGCGGGGCGGAACCTGGTCCGGCCAAGCCGGACGAGGGCGGTACCGGCCCGCTCCCCCACCCGGCCACCCATTCAGGATATGCTATGGGTGGCCGGGTGGGGAGCGGGCCGGTGCCGGTTCCACGCAAGTGGATCAGAAACGCCCGCGCACACCGACCAGCAAGGTGCGGCCGGGATTGTATTCGTTGAAGGTCGCGTTGGGGAACTGGAAGTAGCTCGACTGCGCTTCCTTGGTGATGTTGATGACGTTGACGACGACGGTCGGCAGGTAATCGTTGCCGAGGATCTTGCCGAGGTCGAGATTGCCCGAGAAGTCGAGCTGGCCATAGCTGCGACCGAAGATCGCGGCGGCGGGCAGACCGTTCTGGTTCAGCCCCGACCCCTGCGACCCTTCGTTATAGGTATAGGTCAGGCGGGCCGACAGGCCGTTGCCTTCATAATAGCCGGTCAGCGTATAGGTGGTCGGCGCGACGCCCAGCGCGATCGCCGGCGCGCCCTGACCCTCGCCGCGCTGGTCGATCAGCGTCAGATTGCCCTGCACGCCGAAACCCTCGACGCCGATATAGCGGGTCAGGAAGTCGAGCGGCTGGGTGATCTGGAATTCGAGGCCGTTGACCTTCAGCTTGCCGTCGGCGTTGACCTGCTGCTGGATCTGCACCGGCACCGCTTCGGGCGCGATCCCCGCCGGACGCGCCCGGTCGAGCAGCGCCTGCTGCTGCGCCTGGGTCAGCGAGGCGAAGGTGATGCCGAACGGTTCGAGCGTCGAGAAGGGCACGGTGGTGATGCCGTTGACGGTGAAGCCGGTGATCGATTTGCGGAACGCCGCGAACGCGATGACGCCTTCGCCACCGGTATAATATTCGAAGCCGAGATCGATATTGTCCGAGATGTACGGGCTGAGCGCATTGTTGCCGAGCGTACCGACATCGGCCGAGGGCGAGGTGAACGACGCGCCCGGCAGCAACTGGTTCGGATCGGGCCGGGTCATCGTCCGCGAGATCGAGCCGCGCGCCACCGCCTTGCGACCGAAGCTGTAGGCGACACTCGCCGAGGGCAGGAAGTTCGAATAGAGGCGGTTCGTCTCGGTAAAGTTGATGATCGCGGGGTAGCACGACCCGTCGAGCGCGAAGTTGTTGGCGCTGCTGCCCGGGCAGGTCACGCCGCCCCGGGTGTTGAGCGGGTTCGGAATGGTGGTGCGCCCGCCGACAATCTGTTCGGTGCGGACATAGCGCAGGCCGCCGTTCAGCCGCAGCGTGTCGTTATCGCCGATATCGATGACGTCGTTCATTTCGACAAAGGTGCCGGTGACCTTTTCGCGGATGAGGCCGCCATTCGCGCCGCTGCTGCCCGACCCGATTTCGGTCGCGCCGGCGAGCAGTTGGTCATAGCCGGTCGCGGCCTTCACCTTGGCCCAGTCGACGGTGATGAAGCCGTTGTCTCCGGGCAGCAGGAACGAGGGCACGGCGGCGGTCGGGATCAGCGAGCCGCCATAGACCAGCGGCTGGCCGCCCGCCGTGAAGCCGGTGCCATAGGCCGGATAGGTGGGATAGCCGCTGGGCGCGACCGTGCCCGGCTGGTTGGCGCCGTCGCACAGCGGCTGGCGGTTCGGACCGGGCAGGATGACGTTGGGATTGTTGCCACAGATCGCGGCCTGCCACGGATTGGTATTGTCGAACGGGGTGATCCGGCGCTGCGTATCGTCATAAGCGCCGCCGACCCGGACGCTGAAGCGCTGGTCGTCGCCGAACAACAGGCTGCCGCGCACACCGCGCGTCTCGGTCCGGCGCTCTTCGCCGTTCAGGTTGACGCGGCCGCCGCCGGCCCAGCCGAAATTGCGCGGGTCGTTCAGGTCGATATTGCTGGTGATCGACGGGATGCCGCCGTCATTCTTGTACGTCACCGTCGTGCCGCTGCTGGCCGGGGTGATGACGAGGAAGGTCGGGCTTTCGCGGCGGAAATTGCTCTGCGTGTAGTTCGCCTGCAAATCGCCCTTGATGAAATCATTGACGACGAATTCGACGCCGGGGTTCACACCCCAATAATCCTGCGTGTCCTTGTACGGACGATATTCGAGGAAGAACTGCGCATTGGCATAGGTGCCGCCGGTGACGGTGCAGCCGGCCGCGCAGTCGGTCTTGTCATAGGTGGTGTTGAGCGGGATCGCCGCGCCGTTGCGCACCGCCCAGTTCATCGCGTTGCGGGTGAACTCGGTATCGCGCTTGGCATACATGCCGTCGACATAGAAATGCAGCGCGTCGCTGGGCCGCCATTCGAGGCTGACGAGGCCGTTATAGCGCGTGCGTTCACCGATTTCGGTGCGCGGGCGGCCAAGACGCGGAAGCAGCCCGTTGTCGATCTGCTGGATCGTGGCACCCGGATTGTTGCGCAGCAGGAACGCTTCGTCGATGACGGTGCCGGGGATCAGCCCGTTGCCGGCATTGGCGGGCACGGTGCCCGGAATGGTGAAGTTGCCGCCGCCGGTCGCATTGCGGGTCGAGCTGCTGCTTTGCGCCGCGGTCAGGTTCGGGTTGGTCCAGCCGATGGTTTCGAACCCGTCGACGCGGAACTGGTTATGGACCGCCGCACCGCCGACGAGGATGCCGAAATCGCCGAAGGTGGCGCTGGCCAGCACATGGCCGCGATAGCCCCATTTGTCGGCGCTGCTGACCTTCGACCCCTGCAGGCCGTAGCTGATGTACGGCTTGGGATTGTCGAAGGGACGGGCCGAGCGAAGGTTGACGGTGCCGGCGGCGCCGCCCTCGATCTGGCTGGCGGTCGGCGACTTGCTGACGGTCAGCTGGGTGAACAGCTCGGTCGGGATCAGGTCGAGATCGACCTCGCGATTGGTGCTCTGCGCATCGAAGCGGACCGAGGCGATCGCGACAGGTGCGCCGTTCAGCAGCACGCGGGTGAAGTTGGTGCCGAGGCCGCGGATCGCGACATTGGCGCCTTCGCCGGTGACTTCGCGGCTGATCGTCACGCCGGGAATGCGGTTGACCGATTCGGCGATGTTGGTGTCGGGGAACTTGCCGATATCCTCGGCGAAGATCGTGTCGGTGAAGCCGATCGAGTTGCGCTTCGCATTGGTCTGGCTGGTCAGCGAGGCGCGGTAGCCGGTGACGACGATCTCGTCATTGCCGGTCAGCGACGGATCGGCCGGCGGCTGGTCGGTCGAATCGATCGCGGTCGGCTGGGTCGCGCCGGCACCGTCCTGCGCCTGTGCGGTCGGGGCTTCGTTGGTGGTGGTCGTCGCGGTCTGGGCGAGGGCGGGCCAGGCGGTGCCGGCCAGCAGCAGCGCCGACACGGTACCGGCACGGCGCAACAGGGTGTTCGTCAACATCTCAACTCTCCCACACCAGCGCCCCGAATTCGGGGTCGCGTCCATTCGCTACGAATGATGTAATGGTGGTAGCGCTATCACCGCGCGGGCGTCAAGCCAGTCTCGTATAATTGGTTTGACCGATAGTCGGTGTGTTACCGTCCATGATGTGTACGGCGAAAAGTAGCTGGACCGACGGATGGAAAGTTGACCCAGCGAACGGGTCGACCGATGAAGGCGGCGTGGCTACGCTGTCAGGGCATTTGCCCAACGATATCAATATTCGGAGAGGTCATGCAGCAATCCGTTCATCGTCCTGACCGGCGTTCGATGATTCGACGAATTGGCCTGATGGCCGGGGCGGTCGGCATAGCGGCGTCGAATCCGGCATCGGCCTGCACCGGTCTGGTTGCGATCTGCGAGAAGGCGTCGAGCGACGCGATGGCCCTGATCGAAAACGGCGTGCCGGCACGGGTCGTTGTCGAGCCGGCGGCCGATGATGGCGTTCGCGATGCCGCAGACGATCTGTCCCGCGACCTGACCGGACTCGCCGGCCGCAGCGGCGAGGCGAAGGACCGGGTAGTGCTGATCGGCGTGCTGGGGCAGAGCCGGACGATCGACGCCCTGGTCGCGGCGGGCAAGCTGGACGTATCGACGTTGCAGGGCCGGTGGGAAGGCTATGTCCAGCAGGTGGTCGACGCGCCGATGCCGGGCGTCGCCCGCGCGCTGGTGATCGTCGGCGCCGACAAGCGCGGGGCGATCTTCGGCACCTATGATCTTTCGCGCCGGGCGGGGGTGTCGCCCTGGAATTGGTGGGCCGATGTGCCGGTGCCGGTGCGTCCGAAGCTGTATGTGACGGCAGGGCGGCGGATCGACGCGCCGCAGGTGCGCTATCGCGGTATCTTTCTGAACGACGAGGAGCCGGCGCTCGGCGAATGGGCGCGCAGCAGCTTCGGCGGGGTCAATGCGCGCTTCTATCAGCGGGTGTTCGAACTGACGCTGCGGCTCAAGGGCAATTATCTGTGGCCGGCGATGTGGGGCAAATCGCTGTGGCAGGACGATCCGGCCAGCGCGGCGCTGGCACAGCGGATGGGAATCGTGCTCGGCACCTCGCACCACGAGCCGATGCAGCGCGCGCATGTCGAATGGGCGCGGGGCAAGGGCGGGGCGTGGGATTACACGACCAATGCCGACAAGCTGCGCGGCTTCTGGCGCGAGGGGATGGTGCGCAACGCCGGGCGCGATGCGGTGGTGACGGTCGGCATGCGCGGCGATGGCGACGAGCCGATGACCAGCGGCACCGCGACCAAGCTGCTCGAACGCATCGTCGCCGACCAGCGCGGCATCATCGCCGAGGTGACCGGCAAGCCCGCCGCGCAGACGCCGCAGGTCTGGGCACTCTACAAGGAAGTGCAGGATTATTACGATGCCGGGATGCGCGTCCCCGACGACGTGACGCTGCTGTTCGCCGATGACAATTGGGGGAATATCCGTCGCCTGCCCAAGGTCGGGGAGGCGCGGCCGGGCGGATATGGCGTCTATTATCATTTCGATTATGTCGGCGGTCCGCGCAACTATAAGTGGCTCAACACCAACCAGATTTCGCGAACCTGGGAACAGATGGCGCTGGCCGACGCGCATGGTGTCGACCGGATGTGGATCGTCAATGTCGGCGACCTGAAGCCGATGGAGCTGCCGACCAGCTTCTTCCTCGACATGGCGTGGAATCCGAAGGCGATGACGATCGACGCGATGGCGGACTATCATCGCCGCTGGGCAGCCGAACAGTTCGGGGCGGGGCAGGCGGACGTGATCGCGTCGATCCTCGACCGCACGACCCGCTATATGGCGCGGCAGAAGCCCGAACTATGGTCGCCCGATAGCTGGAGCCTGACCGACGGCGCCGCCGACCGGGTGCTGGCCGAATGGGCGGCGCTCGACCGCGACGTCGCGGCGGTGCGGCCGAAGGTCGCGGGGCAGGACGCATTCTATCAACTGGTCGCGCATCCGGTCGAGGCGGCGGGAAATCTCGCCCGGCTATATGTGACGGTCGCGCGCAACCGCGCGGCAGCGGCAGCGGGCGACCCGGCAGCGAATGCGCTGGCGGACGAGGCGGAGCGGTTGTTCGCCAATGATCGTGCGATCCGGGCGCGCTATGAAGCGCTGAACGGCGGCAAGTGGCGGCACATGATGGCGCAGACGCATATCGGCTATACCGGCTGGCAACAGCCCGACACCGATGTGATGCCCGAGGTGCGCCGCGTCGCACCCGGCACGCCGCGCACGCCGATCGCGGTCCAGCCGCCGGCCAAGGCGACCGAGATCGATGCGGCGGCGTTCGCTGCCGAACGTCCTGCCGGCGCGGTGCGCTGGGTGACGGTGCCCGGCCTCGGCATCGTCGGTCGCGCGGTGACGCCATGGCCGCAGACGGCGACGGCGCAGGCGCCGGGCAAGGGGCCGGCGCTGGACTATCACGTCACGCTGCCGGCCGGCACCGCGACGCTCGAGGTGCTGGCGGCACCGTCGCTGGACGTCACCGGCAGCGGGCGGCGCTACGCCATCGCGATCGACGATGCCGCGCCGCAGGTGATCGACCTGTGGAAAGGAACGGGCGAGAAGGAATGGGCGGAGGCGGTCAGCAACGCGGTGCGCGTGACCCGGTCCAGTCATAAGGTGGTGACGGGCGGGCGGCATCGCATCCGGCTGTGGATGGTCGATCCGGGGGTGGTGATCGAACGGCTGCGCATCCTGCCGTGACCGGCGTTGCGCGCGCATAGTGTGGCGCACCGGTAACGGCGTCGTTCCGGAATCGGACGCATATGCGCGGCATATCGCCAAAGCATCTTCCATCCGCTATGGGCGCCTCGCCGATCGCGATGCCGACGCGAGGGCGGTGTGGAACTGTCACACTTCGCCATTAGGGCGATTCGTCCATTCGGCAGGGGAATTTCGATGACGAGCGCAGCGCTGGAGCGGGATGGACGCCCCGGCCCGAAACTGGACGACGGCTTCGGCCGCGCCGGTACGTTTGGATTCGCCACGGCGATCATCGCCGCACTCGGCTATGTCGTCTACAACGTGTATCATGACGCGGCGGCGGCCAGCGTCGATCCGCTGACGCTGATGCCGTTCGCGCTGCTGGTGCTGGCGCTGATCATCGCGCTCGGCTTCGAATTCGTGAACGGCTTCCACGACACCGCCAATGCGGTCGCGACCGTGATCTACACCAATTCGATGCCCGCGCATGTCGCGGTCGTGTGGTCGGGGGTGTTCAACTTCCTGGGTGTGCTGCTCTCGACCGGCGCGGTCGCGTTCGGCATCATCTCGCTGCTGCCGATCGAACTGATCCTGCAGGTCGGGTCGTCTTCCGGCTTCGCGATGGTCTTCGCGCTGCTGATCGCGGCGATCGTCTGGAACCTCGCCACCTGGGCGCTGGGCATCCCGTCATCGTCGTCGCACACGCTGATCGGATCGATCATCGGCGTCGGCGTGGCGAACGCGATCCTGCAGGGGCGCAACGGGTCGGCCGGCGTCGATTGGGACAAGGCGACCGAGATCGGCAAGGCGCTACTGATCTCGCCGCTGATCGGTTTCGGCGTCGCCGCGCTGCTGTTCCTTGCGATGAAGACGCTGGTGCGCAACCGCAAGCTGTACGAGGCGCCGGTCGGCGACACGCCGCCGCCGCTGTGGATCCGCGCGCTGCTGATCTTCACCTGCACCGGCGTCAGCTTCGCCCATGGGTCGAACGACGGGCAGAAGGGCATGGGCCTCATCATGCTGATCCTGATCGGTACGGTGCCGACCGCCTATGCGCTCAACCGTGCGGTTCCCGCCGAATATGAGGCGCAGTTCGCCGCCAACAGCGCGGCGGCGGTGCAGGTGCTGGCCCCGCGCGGTCCCCGTATCGGCCTCGACGACACCGCCGCGCGCAGCCAGACGCAGCGTTATATCACCGACCGCAAGCTGGACGCCGAAACCGTGCCCGCCGTCACCGCGCTGGTCGGGACGATCGATCGGCAGGTCCGCGAATATGGTTCGCTGGCCAAGGTTCCGGCAGCGGTCAGCGGCAACATGCGCAACGACATGTACCTCGCCTCCGAAGCGGTGAAGCGCATGGCCAAGGAAAAGTCGCTGGGCCTGAACGATCGCGACCAGCAGGTGCTGACCGATTATCGCGGTTCGCTCGACGCCGGCACGCGCTTCATCCCGCTGTGGGTGAAGGTCGCGGTCGCCTTCGCACTCGGTCTCGGCACGATGGTCGGGTGGAAGCGGATCGTGGTCACCGTCGGCGAAAAGATCGGCAAGACCCACCTGACCTATGCGCAGGGCGCGTCGGCCGAGCTGGTGGCGATGGGCACGATCTTCGGTGCCGACAGCCTCGGCCTGCCGGTGTCGACCACGCACGTCCTGTCGTCGGGCGTCGCCGGCACGATGGCGGCGAACCGGTCGGGGTTGCAGATGGGGACGGTCCGCAACCTGCTGATGGCATGGGTGCTGACGCTGCCGGTGTCGGTGCTGCTGTCGGGGTCGCTCTACCTGCTGCTGAACCGGGTCTTCTGATCGCATGACGGTGGCGGCGCAGCGGGGGGACCGGTCGGTCGTGCCGCTGCGCCGTGATCCGGTGGCATGGCTCATCCTGCTGCTGGTCTGGTTTTCCTGCGCATGGTTCGGGTCGTGGGAATTCAATCCCAACAACGCCGTGCGCATGTTCGCCGCCCTGTCGCTGGTCGAACAGGGCGACGCGACGATCGACGAGTTCGCCCCCCTGACGATCGACAAGGCGCAGTTCGGCAGCCATTATTATTCGGACAAGGCGCCGGGGATGACCGTGCTGGGCATGCCCGCCGTCGCCATTGCCGACCGGTTGTCGGGACAGCGCGCCGACGATTTCATTCCCGGCTTCGAGAATCGCGAGTTCAACCGGTTCCTCAAGATCCGCATCCGGCTGGTCGCGGTGACGATCTGTGCGGTGCTGAGCGCATTGGCGGCGATGCTGCTCTACGATCTGGTCCGGCGGGTGACCGGCGATGGCGAGGCGGGAGCGGTCGCTGCGCTTTCCTATGGCCTTGGCACCACCATCTGGGGCTGGTCGACGACGATCTTCGGTCATGCCCCGGTCGCAGCGTTGCTGCTGATCGCCGCCTGGGCGGTGTGGCGGGGCACCGGGGTGGCGCGGTCGCCCGGTCATGCGGTCGTCGCCGGGCTGGCGCTCGGCTGGGCGGTGCTGATCGAACATTCGGCGCTGATCGCCGGGTTGCCGGTCGCGGGCTTCGCGCTGTGGCGGCTGCGGACGGTCGCGCGGGGGGAGACGGTGCGGACCGTCGCTATCACATTGGCAGCAGGGGCCAGCGCGCTCGTCGTGCTGCTCGCCTATAACTTGATCGCGTTCGGGACGGTGTTCCGGCTCGGCTATTCGGGCGTCACCGATTTTGCGGGGATGCAGGAGGGGCTGTTCGGACTGACCTACCCCAAGCCCTATGTACTGTACGAACTGATCCTCGGCGAGCGGCGGGGCATGTTGTGGGTCGCGCCGATCCTGATCGTCGCGCCGTTCGGGCTGGCGATGCTGGTGCGCGATCGCGCCACGCGCGACCTCGGCTGGCTGGCGGTCGCGGGGGCGGTGGTGCCGTTCCTCATCAACGCCAGCTATTATTACTGGGACGGCGGCAACGCGACCGGGCCACGCCACGCGCTGCCGGCGGTCGGGTTTCTGTGCATCGGTATCGGCGCGTTCTGGGCGCGGGCGACGCGCTGGTCGCGCGTGGCGGTCACGGCGTTGCTGGCGGGGTCGGTCATCCTCAACATGGCGATCGCCAGCGCGGAGATCACCGCGCCGCAGGATGAGCCGCGCGCGCTGGCGGTGGCGGTGTTCGCGGCGCGGTTCGATCCGGGCTATCTGCGGACGGTGGCCGATGAATGGCTGGGCTTCACGCCATGGCAGGGGTTGGCGATCTGGGCGGTGGTCGCCGGGGTGCTGACGGTTGCCGTGGCGGTACTGGTCCGTCGGGCGAGGGCAGAGGGAAGATAGGGGTTCGCGCAGAGGCGCGGGGACGCGGAGGGTTGCGCCGGGGGCCAAGCCTTACCGCGCCAGCGACCTCATCTGCATGGCAATGCAAGCAAGTGTCTGCCGGTCGCGAGACATTGCCCCGAACGCAACCCTCCGCGTCTCCGCGCCTCCGCGCGGACCAATTCTACTCCGCCGCCTGCGCCTGCGGTTCAGGGATAAGGAAACCGTAGCGCGCCTCGACCGCCGGATCGAGCCAGGCGTGGATATGGGCGAGATCGGCGTCCGACACCGGCGCATAGGCAGTCGGAGTGAAGGCACGCCGTCCCTGCCCCTTGTACGTGTCCTGCGCGACGAACGGTTCGGCCATCGTCAGGCCGGTCGCGGCGGCAAGATCGGCGATCACGCCTGCTGGATCGGCGACGAACGCCTCGTGGTTGAGCAGCGCGACATGATGCGCCCGGTCGTGCAGTCCCGCCCAATGGCGCAGCTTCGCGGTCCGCTTGGCAAGCGGGTTGGCGAAGCGTTCGCCGGTGTCGGGACAGCGTTCGTGCAGCATCTCGCGCCCCAGCACCGGATGATCGTCCTCGACGCCCCAAAATTCGCTGTCCCAATAGCTGTGCCACGGCGCGCGGATGAAGTCGGAAAAGCCGAGTTTCTTCAGTTCGGGATGGGCGTGCCATGGCTGGCGGTGCAGGCTGCGCACCCAGTCGACCGGATCGCGCGCCACCGCCAGCACCATCACGTCGCGCGGGAACAGCACCTGTTCGGGTACGAACCAGTGTTTGAAGCCATGTTGTTCGGTAAAGGCGGCGCGGCCGAGATTGGCCTCGATCGACCGGATCAGGACGTTGGTCCCCGAACAGCGCTGACCGTAGACCTGGATCGCGCGGATCGGCGCGTCGCCACGGCGCAATATCGTCAGGCCGGGGCGCGGATTGGACCAGCCGTCATGCGTCGTCATGCAGGTTCTATTCCCATCTGAATCATCGGAAATCGTTGTGTTTCCGAAATAATTTTCGGTATGGCGGTTACGCGGGGAGCCGGCAACGGTTCCGCCGCGTTCGTGCGCAGGTACGAAGACGGGTTTCTCCGGGGGACAGATGACGACGCGGCCGATCACCTTTTTCATCCATCATCAGGGTCGCGGCCACGCCAATCGGGCGGTGGCGATCATTCGCGAACTTCCCGCCGAGCGGCCGGTGACGATCCTGTGCGCGCGGCCCGAATTGTTCGACGGCTTCGACCGGCCAATCGAGATCGTGGCGCTGCCCAACATGATCGGCGCACCGGTCCCGACGCGTGCGCTGTTCGACCAGCCGACGCCCGAGGTGCTGCACTGCGTGCCGCTGGGCGTCGAGGCGACGCGGCGGACGATGCGGACGATCCTCGACCATCTCGACGATGCCGCCCCCGCGCTGTTCGTGGTCGATGTTTCGGCGGAGATCGCGCTGCTGTCGCGCATCGCCAGCGTGCCGGCGATCAAGATCCGCATGCATGGCGACCGCACCGATCCGGGGCATTTGGGGGCCTATCAGGCGTGCGTCGGGCTGCTGGCGCCGTTCGATCAGCGAATCGAGCAGGACGACTTCCCCGACTGGGGTCGGGCCAAGACCTGCTATACCGGCGGGCTGTGCACCACGACCGATGCCGTGCCGACCAGGGCCGAGGCGCGGGCGAAGCTGGGCATCGATCCCGACAAGGAAGTGGTGCTGGTGCTGACCGGCGGCGGCGGGGCGGGGACGCCCTATGCCCCGCTGACCATGGCGGCGCGGGCAGTGCCCGACGCGCTGTGGCTGGTGATCGGACCGGTGCATCGCGAGGGGCATGAGACCGATTTCGGCAATCTGGTCGAACGCGGCTGGGTCGACGGCGTCACCGATCACATCGCCGCCGCCGACGTCGTGATCGCATCGGCGGGCGACAATACGGTGCATGAGATCGCCCGGGTCGGCCGCCCCTATATCTGCGCGCCGGAATGGCGGTATTTCGCCGAACAGACGCGCAAGGCGGATCGGCTGGCGGAAGTCGGCGCGGCGGTGGCGCTGCACCAGTGGCCGGGATCGCTCGCACCGTGGCGCGGGTTGCTGGACGCCGCCAAGGCGCTCGATCCGGCGGCGCTGGCCGCGCTGTACGATGCGGGCGCGGCGGGTCGGGCGGCGAATTATATCGAGGGGCTGGCGGTACGGCTCTGGGCCGACTGACGCACGGCGGGAACGTCCCCGTCCGTAGCGGGAGAATGGGGCGGCCGACGCCGCCCCACGCCCTTATTTGATGTCGAGCATCACTACCGACTTGGCCGGCAGCGTCACCGTCAACGTGCCGTTCGCGACCTGTGCGCCGGTGAAGGCGGTCGGAGTCACGGCGTTCGGATTGTCGAACGTATTGTGCGCAGTGATCGTCGGCGCGGTCAGCACCCGGCCGGTGACGGTCGCGCCGTTGATCCCGGTCAGCGCCGCCGACACGGTGGTCGGACGGTTCGGATCGGCGTTCGACAGGGCGACATGGACCACGCCGTCCTTGCCACGCACCGCCGAGGCCGACACCGCCGGCATCACCCATTTGTCACGCGAATAATAGGGGCTGTTGACCGTGATCGGCAGCACCGTGCCGTCCATGAACGGCTTGTACATCTCGAACACGTGATAGGTGGGCGTCAGGACCATCTTCGGCCCGTCGGTCAGGATCATTGCCTGCAGCACGTTCACCATCTGCGCGATGGCGGTCATCTTCACACGGTCGGCATGTTTGGCGAAGATGTCGAGGTTGATCGCGGCGACCAGTGCGTCGCGCAGCGTGTTCTGCTGGCGCAGGAAGCCCGGCGTCGTGCCCGGATCCTGGGCATACCACGTGCCCCATTCGTCGACGGCCAGCCAGACGCGCTTTTGCGGGTCGTACTTGTCCATCATCTGCGAATGCTTGGTGATCAGCTCGTCCATCTTCCACGTCCGCGCGAGCGTTTCGGCCCATGCGGATTCGTCGAACTGGGTCGGGGACGCCTTGGGCGGCCAGCCGCCACCGGGGACGGTGTAGTAATGCAGCGAGACGGCGTCGATCTGGTTGATCGCCTCGCGCATCATCACGTCGGTCCAGTTATAGTCCTCGACATTGGCGCCGGATGCGATCTTGAGAACGCGGCTGCCGGCTGGCGACTTGATGAAGGTCGCGAAGCGCTTCGTCTCGTCGGCGGCATATTCGGGGCGCATATTGCCGCCACAGCCCCACAGCTCGTTGCCGATGCCGAAATAGGGGACCTTCCACGGCGCCTTGCGGCCGTTCTTCGCGCGTTCGTCGGCGAGGGTGCCGGCCTCCTGCGTCATATATTCGACCCACTCGGCCATTTCGCGCGGCGATCCGTTGCCGACATTGCCCGAGATATAGGCTTCGGCGCCGACCTGTTCGGTCAGGTCCATGAACTCATGGGTGCCGACCGCATTGTCCTCGGTCACGCCGCCCCAGTTGGTGTTGATCTTGACCGGGCGCTTGGCGCGTGGCCCGATCCCTTCGCGCCAGTGATATTCGTCGGCGAAGCAGCCGCCCGGCCAGCGGATGACCGGCACGCCGAGGCGCTTCAGCGCGGCGACGACGTCGTTGCGGAACCCGCGCGTGTTCGGGATCCGGCGATCGTTGCCGACCCACAGGCCGCCATAGATGCCGTTGCCGAGATGCTCGGCGAACTGGGTGAAGATGCGGCGGTCATAAGTCGGACCCTGCTGATCGCCGCGGATCGCGATCTGCGCCGGTTCGCCCGGCTGCGGCGTCGCGGGGGCGGGGGCCTGGGCCGATGCGGTCGCGGCGATCAGCAGCGATGCCGTGCCGAGCACGAAATTGCGCGCGCGGGTCCGCAATGTGCGGTGCGCGGTCGATTGAGTACGCATGGGTTCTCGCCCCCTCCTGTGTTCTTGTCGGACTATTGGGTAGCGGGCCTGTCGGGGCGGATCAAGCACCGACTTGTGGTGCGCGCACGCTTTGCTTGCGTCGCTGCCACGCGTAAGAAGGGCGTCATCGAATATTGCAACGAGGTTAGCTTTTGACGTCTTCTTCCCAGTCGTGCGGCCTGGTCGCGGTCCTTGGCGCCCCCAATGCGGGCAAGTCGACGCTGGTCAATGCGCTGGTCGGGCAGAAGGTCGCGATCACCAGTCCCAAGGCGCAGACGACGCGCACCCGGTTGATGGGGATCGCGATCGAGGGCGACACGCAGCTGCTTCTGGTCGACACGCCGGGTATTTTCGAACCGAAGCGGCGGCTGGACCGGGCGATGGTGTCGGCGGCGTGGGAAGGCACGACGGGCGCCGATGCGATCGCGGTCGTGGTCGACTGCAAGGGCGGGATCGGGCCGAAGGTCCGCGCGATCGTCGAGCCGCTGGCCGCGCGCAAGGAGCCGAAGCTGCTGATCCTGAACAAGGTCGACATTGCCGACAAGCCGCGCCTGCTCGATCATGCGGCGCGGTTGCACGAGATGGCGGCGTTCGAGGAGACGTTCTTCGTCAGCGCGACGACCGGCGATGGCTTGGCCGAGATGAAGGCTGCGCTGGCGAAGCGGATGCCCGAGGGGCCGTGGCATTTCCCGGAGGATCAGGTGAGCGACGCCACCGACCGGATGCTGGCGGCGGAGGTGACGCGCGAGCAGCTATACCATCAGCTGCACGAGGAACTGCCCTATGCGAGCGCGGTCGACACCGAACGCTATCTGGAGCGCGAGGACGGGTCGGTCGAAATCCACCAGCAAATCTATGTCGCGCGCGATACCCAGCGCGCGATCGTGCTGGGCAAGGGCGGGCAGCGGATCAAGGAAATCGGCGCGACCGCGCGCAAGGAATTGCAGGAGTTGTTGGGGGTGCGGGTGCACCTCTACCTGCATGTGAAGGTCAAGCCGAATTGGGAAGAGGACCGGATGCTGTACCGGGATATCGGGCTGGACTGGGTGGAGTAGGCGGCGGTCCTGCGCTCACGACCCCGTCGTCCCCGCGCAGGCGCCTTCAAAACAGCTTGCGCACCGAGAACCTGACGATCCGCCCATAGGGGTCGAGGAACGCCGGCTGGAAGCGGAACGGCACCGCGCCGTTCCGGTCGCGGACGTCGGGGCGGTCGTTCAGCAGATTCTGGATATGGAACTGGAAGGTCAGGCTTTTTGCCCAGGCGGCTTTGGGAGCCAGTTGCTGACCCTCCAGTTGCGAATAAATGCCCATAATCGTCGCCGGCGTGAAGCGCAGGTCGGATTCGGCGATAGCGCTGCGGATGCGGGTCGGGGCCTGCCAGAAGGCATAGGTGCCGAGCCGCACCGGGCCATAGGAACCGCCGATATTGCTCTCGACCTGGTATCGGGACCGTCCGCTATTGCCGTCGATCGAGGCGCCATCGAGCAGATCGAGCGCAGGCAGGCCGGGACTGAGCACCAGCCGGTCGTCGAGCCGCGCGGTGAAGGTACTGAAGCTCCACAGCATGGGCCGCTGCCGGGGTGGCGGCGGGGGCGGTGCGCCCTTGGCCGGGGGCTTCGGCGCAGGCGGCTTGGGACCGATCTGTCCGAAGAACGACCAGCCCGCCGTGATCTTGCGTTCGCGTTCGTCGAAGGCGTTGATCGGGCGCAGGTCGGCGCGCACCAATCGCCCGGCGGCATTGCGTGGAAAGCGTTCGGGAAAGGCGGCTTGCAACTCGGCAGTGGCGCTGCCGGGATAGACCGGCTGATCGGTGATCCGCGTGTCGACATAGGCGAGGTTCAGGCGCATCTCGCTGTTCTTGATCGGTTGCCAGTCGACGCCGAGCGTACGAACCTGGCGTTCCTCGGGCGCGAGGTCGGTGTTGCCGCCGCCGGTGACCGCGATCAGCGCGCTGGTGCCGGTGACGAAGTCGAAGAACGGCGTGTTGGGGACGGTGACGATCGGGTTGGTCAGCGCGGCGATGGCCGGCGGGGTCTGCGCCGTGTTGATCGACGCGGTGATCTGGATCGGGCGCCACGGGTTCCAGCGCAGTGCCAGGTTGCTGCTGGTCAGATTGCCATAGTCCGACACGCCGGTCACCCCCAGCGTCGCATTGGCCGAAACCGTCCCGATCGCGTCCAGCACGCCGCGATCGGCGGAGGTGATCGGCAGGTCGAGACTGGCGCTGGTGCCCGCGATCGTGCGGGTCAGCGACGTCGCCGCGCCGATATTGTCGGCCAGCCGGCCGTCGCTGTCCGATCTGGCGTAATCGGCGTTGAGCGTCAGCAGCGCCTGTCCGGCGGGAAGGGTGAAGGCCGGGCCGTTGGCGGTCGCCTTGGCCGTGGCGGTGTTGGTCAGCGTGCGGCTGCGGGTGATGATCCGGCCGGCGGTGCCGATGCGGTCGGACAGGTCATAGGGATCGGCGCCGGCATCGACCGCCGCCTGCAACACCGCCGGATCGACGCCGCGATCGACCGAGGCACGGGCACGGACGCGGTCATATTCGCCGCTTACCGTCCACATCCATCGGCCGATCCCGCCCTGCACCGCCGATCCGGCATGCAGCGTCAGATTGTCGTTGCGCTGGGTCAGCGTGCCGGCTTCGTCCAGATAGCGGTAGAGCAGCACGTCGCCGGCAAAGGGGCTGGCCGGATTGGTGGCGGGCAGGCGCAGCGCGGCGCCTTGCAGCCCGGCGAGCGCAAAGCCGCGTTGCGCGTCCATGATCAGGTTCAGCGACCCGGTCATGGTCTTGCCGATCGGGACGGCGTGGGTCATGTCGACCTTCAACTGGTCGTTGCTGCGCAGCGACAGGAAGGGCGAGATGTCGGTCGCGCGGGTCGTGCCGGCGGCATAGGCGCGCAGGGTGTCGCGTTGTGCCGGATCGGTCGGCACGGCGGTGGCGGTGATCGCGCGCCCGGCAAGGGCGTCGAGTGCGGGGTCGATGCTGCCGCCGTCCAATGCGCGCAGATTGCCGGTCCGGTCGAACAGCGTGTCGTTGTCGACCTGATAGGGGCGCTGATCGGCGAATAACGGGTTCTGCCGGTCGTAGTTGATCGCCAGCGTGGTGCGGCGATTCCCCTCGATCCGGGTCGCGCCCAGTTCGGTGCGCGCGGTCCCGCCGCCGCCATCGGTGGTGGTGCCCGCCGCCTGTTCGATGGTGCGCCCGCGAAAGCGTTTCTTGGTAACGAAATTGACGACGCGGACCGTCGCCGGAAAGCCGAAGCGCGCCGAATCCTGTTCGTTCAGGATTTCGGTCCGCTCCAGCGCTTCGGGCGGCAGCGACTGGATCTCGCGATAGCCCGAAATGCGGCGGCCGTTGAGCAGGAACACCGGCTCGCCGCCGCTGTTCGACGTGGTCAGCGGTTTCAGCAGCTTGAGCAGTTCCTGGATGCTGGTCACGCCCATGGCCCGGATCGCTTCGGCATCGAGTATCGCGACCGGCACGGCATCGCCCAGCGCCGATCCCGGCGGACGTTTGCCGGTGACGACGATCTCTTGCCCGCGCGTTTCCTCACCCGGTTGCTCGGTGTCGTCCTGTGCCCAGGACGGGACCGGAGCGGCCAGAAGCGCCGCTCCGGCCAGCGTCCGCCAGCCGTCCCGCCCGTATCGCGTCATGCACGCCACTCCGTCACCGTTGCGCCTGCGGACTACGAAGGGTTTCCGGCCGGATCGTGGCAGAACGGGGCAAATGGACGGCGGGCCGCTTCACGGTGGCAGCAGCGATCGGCCGGTGCGGCGACAGGGGGGGGGGGCGTCGGGCTTCGGCAACCGGGCGCAATGCAGAAGGGCCGGCCCTCCATATCGGAAGACCGGCCCAACCCCGTAACCCCGTTACGCCACCGGGGGTCCGGGAAAGCGGTTAGCGGCGGCAGTAGCGCGGGGCGTCCGCCTTATCGATCGCCCGGCCGGCCAGGGCGCCGACACCGCCACCCAGGATGGTGCCGAGCAAGCGGTTGCCATTGCCGCCGACCTGGTTGCCGAGCAGGCCGCCAGCGATCGCGCCGATCACCGTGCCGCCGTCGCCATTTTCGCAACGTTCGCCGCGACGGTTGACGTAGCGGTTGTTGTAGTAACCGCGGTCGCCGCGATATTCGCGATAGCTGCGGCCGTCCCGATAATCCCGCTCATAGCGGTCCCCGCGCCAGCTCTGCGCCGAAGCGGCGGTGGGGGCGGCGGCGGTGGCGACCGTGGCAAGGGCGGCGGCAGCGAGCGTCAGCTTCTTGAACATGGGTCTTCTCCCTCAAAATCTGGTGACGGTTCCGGGTGGGGAAGTCCGTCTGTGATTTGGGGTATGCCCTGATTCGCTTGAGCCGATACTGAATGCGCCTGTTAGCTGCCGTTCAGTATCGGACGGGGACGGATGGCGGTTTTTCGTCACTCCCCGCGAAGGCCGGGGTCCAGGGTCGTAAAGGCGGGCGGCAGCATTGCTTGGCTCTGGCCCCCCGCCTGCGCGAGGGTACGCTGGACTTCGAGGGGCGCTCATCGTCCCGCAAACCGCCCGCGCGCCCATGCGGGTTTTGCTTTAGTTCCATCGCGTGAAACCCTATATACTCGCTATGGCAACGAACCCCAATCAGAACGACTACGGCGCAGACTCGATCAAGGTGCTCAAGGGGCTGGACGCGGTCCGCAAGCGCCCCGGCATGTATATCGGCGATACCGACGACGGCTCCGGCCTGCACCACATGGTGTTCGAGGTCAGCGACAATGCGATCGACGAGGCGCTGGCCGGACATTGCGACCGCATCCTCATCACGCTGAACGCCGATGGTTCGGTCTCGGTCGAGGATAATGGTCGCGGCATCCCGACCGGTATCCACAGCGAAGAGGGCGTGTCGGCGGCGGAGGTCATCATGACCCAGCTCCACGCCGGGGGTAAGTTCGAAAACACCAACGACGACAATGCCTATAAGGTGTCGGGCGGCTTGCACGGCGTCGGCGTGTCGGTGGTGAACGCGCTCAGCGACTTTCTCGACCTGACCATCTGGCGCGACGGGCAGGAGCATTACATGCGCTTCCGCCGCGGCGATGCCGAAGCGCCGTTGAAGGTGATGGGGCCGTCGGACAAGCGTGGGACGCGCGTCACCTTCCTGCCGTCGCCCGAAACGTTCAAGATCGTCGAGTTCGATTTCGACAAGCTGGAACATCGCTTCCGCGAGCTGGCGTTCCTAAATTCTGGCGTGCGGCTGGTGCTGGTCGATGCCCGGCACGAAGAGCCGCGCGAGGTCGAATTGTTCTACGAGGGCGGGATCGCCGCGTTCGTGAAGTATCTCGACCGGACCAAGACGCCGCTGATGCCTGATCCGATCGCGATCCACGGTTTCCGCGACGATGTCGGCATCGACGTCGCGCTGGAATGGAATGACAGCTATTACGAGAACGTCCTCGCCTTCACCAACAACATCCCCCAGCGCGACGGCGGCACGCACATGGCCGCGTTCCGTGCAGCACTGACGCGGACGCTGAACAGCTATGCCGACAAGTCGGGCATGCTGAAGAAGGAGAAGGTCTCCCTTACCGGCGACGATATGCGCGAAGGGTTGACCGCGATCGTGTCGGTCAAGCTGCCCGATCCGAAGTTCAGCAGCCAAACCAAGGACAAGTTGGTATCGTCCGAAGTACGCCAGCCGCTGGAAGCGCTGATGGCCGACAAGTTGGCGGATTATCTGGAGGAAAATCCCGGCAATGCGAAGGCGATCATCCAGAAGGTGATCGACGCCGCCGCCGCGCGCGAGGCCGCGAAGAAGGCGCGCGAGCTGACCCGGCGCAAGGGCGCGATGGATATCGCTTCGCTGCCCGGCAAGCTGGCCGATTGCCAGGAACGCGATCCCGCCAAGTCCGAACTGTTCTTCGTCGAGGGTGACTCGGCCGGTGGCTCGGCCAAGCAGGGCCGCGACCGCCATTTCCAGGCGATCCTGCCCCTGCGCGGCAAGATCCTGAACGTCGAGCGCGCGCGGTTCGATCGGATGCTCGCCAGCCGCGAGATCGGCACGATCATCACCGCGCTCGGCACTGGCATCCGCGACGACTTCAACCTCGACAAGCTGCGCTATCACAAGATCGTCATCATGACCGACGCCGATGTCGACGGCGCGCATATCCGTACGCTGCTGCTGACCTTCTTCTACCGCCAGATGCCCGAGATCATCGAGGCGGGGCACCTCTATATCGCCCAGCCGCCGCTGTATAAGGCGACCAAGGGTCGGTCCGAAGTGTATCTGAAGGACGACAATGCGCTCGACGAATATCTGGTCGAGGCCGGGGTCAGCGCACATGTGCTGGAAGGGCCGGCGGGTGCGCGCAGCGGCGACGATCTGAAGGCGCTGCTGGGTCACGCGCGGCGGATGCGGACGCTGATGCGCTACGTGCCGCGCCGCTACGACATGGGGATCGTCGAAGTGCTGGCACTGGCCGGCGTGCTCGATCCGGCGATCGGGGATGCCGATCGCCAGACGCGGTTGCAGGATGCGGTGGCGCGGATCGGCCGGACCGATGTCGAGGCCGAATGGACCGCACGGGTGACCGAGGATCACGGTTTGCAGTTCCAGCGGCGCTGGCGCGGGGTGACCGACACCCACAATATTGAACCGGCGTTCCTGCTGTCGGCGGAAGGGCGCAAGCTCCACAGCCTCGCCGCCGAGGAAGCGGCGAGCTATGCCGGCGTGTCGAAGCTGGTCAGCGCGCGTAGCGCCGCCGATCCGGTCGCCGAGGGCGAGGAAGAGGCACCGGCGGTCGCGGGCAAGGGCGAGACGCTGGTCGCGCGGCCGAGCCAGTTGCTCGATGCGATCCTCGCCGCCGGGCGCAAGGGGCTGTCGATCCAGCGCTACAAGGGGCTGGGCGAAATGAATGCCGAACAGCTATGGGAGACGACGCTAGACCCGGCCAACCGGTCGATGTTGCGCGTGGCGATCGATCAGGCCGATGTGGCGGATGAGATTTTCACCCGGCTGATGGGCGATGTCGTCGAACCGCGGCGGGACTTCATTCAGGAGAATGCGCTGAACGTCGCCAATCTCGACGTTTGATCGGGGCGGGCTACGTAACCACGTAGATCGTATCCCCGCGGAGGCGGGGATCCAGGGTCACTGCGCGCAACGCCTTTGGCCCTGGATCCCTGCCTGCGCGGGGATACGGCTTTTAATCAAGGGGTGGGCAGAGAGCGCCCACGCTCAATCCAGCGCCATCGCCTGCGCCGCCAGCGCCTCCGCTTCCACCAGCAGCGCATCGTCGGCCGAGCCCTGCGTCACGCGTTCGCGCCCGATCAGCACCAGCACCGGCACCGCCAGCGGGCTGACCCGCTCCAGCGTCACATGCCGCATCCGCGCCTGTGCCGTCTCCAGCAGGGTCGCCAACCGCCCGACATCGGTCATCCGCGCCCGCGCATCCTCCCACGCCGCCTGCAACAGCAAATGGCCCGGTTCATATTTGCGCAGCACGTCGTAGATCAGGTCGGTCGAGAAGGTGACCTGCTTGCCGGTCTTGCGCTTGCCCGGATGCTGGCGCTCGACAAGACCGCCGATCACCGCCACCTCACGAAAGGCGCGTTTGAGCAGCGCCGATCCCTGCACCCAATCGACGAATTCATGTTCGAGAATGTCGGGCGAGAACAGCGCATGCGGATCGGTGATCGGTTCGAGCGCGTAGCAGGCGAGCGCATAGTCGTTCGACACGAAGCCGATCGGATTCAATCCCAGCGCCTCCATCCGCCGCGTGACCAGCATGCCGAGCGACTGATGCGCGTTCCATCCTTCGAAGCTGTAGGCGACCATATAATGCCGCCCGTCATGCGGAAAGGTTTCGACCAGCAGCTCGCCCGCACGGGGCAGGACCGATCGCCGCGCCTGTATCTCCAGCCATTCGCGGACATCGTCGGGGAAGCGGTGCCATTCGCCCGCATCGGCGAGGAAGCCGCGCACCCGGTCGGCGAGGTTGGTCGACAGCGCCATGCGCGTGCCGCCATATTTGGGGATGCGCGCCGGCTTGCTGGTCGCCCGAACGACCAGGTCGGTCAGCTCGATCTTCTCGACCTCGAGGCTGAGGCCGGAGAAGAAGAAGGTATCGCCCGGCGACAGCGTCGAGGCGAAATACTCCTCGACCGTGCCCAGCCGCCGCCCGTTCTTGAACCGGACGTCGAGCGTCGGCGCATCGACGATGATCCCGGCGTTCAGCCGGTGCTGCGCAATGAAGCCGGGTTTGGTGACGGTCCACAACCCGTCGCTGCCCAGGCGCAGGCGCTTGAACTTGTCGTACGCCTTCAGCGCATAGCCACCCTCGGCGATGTAATGCAGGACGCGGTCGAACGTGTCGCTGTCGAGTGCCGAATAGGGCAGGGCGCCGCGCACTTCGTCGAGCATTTCGGCGGCGTCGAACGGTTCGGCGCACGCACAGCCCATCAGATGCTGGGCGAGCACGTCGAGCGTGCCGGGGCGGAAAATGTCGCGGTCGAGTTCGCCCGCATCGACCGCGTCGAGCGCCGCCTGCGCCTCCAGAAACTCGAAGCGGTTGCCGGGCACCAGCAACGCTTTCGACGATTCGTCGAGCCGGTGGTTGGCGCGGCCGATGCGCTGGAGCAGGCGCGACGACCCCTTGGGCGCGCCCATCTGAATCACGCAATCGACATCGCCCCAGTCGACGCCGAGGTCGAGGCTGGCCGTCGCGACCAGCGCGCGCAACTTGCCATCGGCCATCGCCTGTTCGACCTTGCGCCGCGCCTCGCGGTCGAGGCTGCCGTGATGGACGCCGATCGGCAGTTGGTCGTCATTCGCCTTCCACAAATCCTGAAAGATCAGCTCGGCAAGGCTGCGGGTGTTGCAGAAGACGATCGTCGTGCGGTGCGCGCGGATCTCGCGCATCACCTGCTCGGCGGCATAGCGCCCCGAATGGCCCGACCATGGGATGCGTTCCTGCGGCAACAGGATGCGGATATCGGGGTCGGCGCCCGCCTCGCCCTGCACCGCCGCAACGGCATCGATATCGCCATCGGGGGCGAGCCACGCGCGATAGCCGTCGGGATCGGCGACCGTCGCCGACAGCGCGACGCGGCGCAGACCGGGCGCGAATTTCTGCAACCGGGTCAGGCATAGCGACAACAGGTCGCCGCGCTTGTCGGTGGCAAAGGCATGGACTTCGTCGATGACGATCGTCGACAGCGAGGCAAACAGCTTGTCGCTGTCGGGATAGGACAGCAACAGGCTCAGCGATTCGGGCGTGGTCAGCAGGATATGCGGCGGCTTGGCGCGCTGCCGCGTCTTGCGGTCGGACGGCGTGTCGCCGGTGCGGGTCTCGACCCGGACCGGTAAATCCATTTCGGCGATCGGGGTCAGCAGGTTGCGCTGCACGTCGACCGCCAGCGCCTTGAGCGGTGAGATATAGAGGGTGTGCAGCCCGTCGCGGGGCCGTTCGATCAGATCGACCAGCGTCGGCAGGAAACCCGACAGCGTCTTGCCGGCCCCGGTCGCGGCGACCAGCAGGGCGTGGCGACCGGCGCGGGCCTGTTCGAGCATGTCGAGCTGATGGAGGCGGGGTGTCCAGCCGCGTGCGGCGAACCAGTCGGACAGGGGAGCGGGAAGGTCGCGCACGATCAATGATGTAGGATCGCGGTGTGCGACTACAAAGCGGGCGGGGCTGCCCGCGCAGCCCCGCCCCCATGGGAAACCGGAATTACTTCTTCTGGCCCGATGCGCCTTCGATCGCCGATCCGGCCGACTTCAGATCCTTGCCGGCGCCGTTCACCGTGTTGCACGCACCCAGCGTGACGGTGGCGGCGAGGGCGACGATAAGACCGATCTTGCGGGTCATGGTGATGCTCCTTCCTTATCAAAACGGGATTGTGACGGGTCGAGATACGCCGACCCGCCACCTACACTCAGCGCAACTTACGACGTGCCGCCGTGGTTGCACCGAAACCTGCCGCAGCCGCGCCGATCAGCAGCGCGAGCACAAGGACGAACGAGGTACCGGCCGCCGCACCGGCGGCCTTGTCGGTCGCCGACTTGGCGGTGGCGACGGCTTCGTTCTTGGTCTGGACGAATTGCTGCTTGGCGCGCTTGACCTGCGCCTGTGCCTCGGGACGGCTGATCTTGCGCTGTGCGGCGACGACGTCGACGATGCGGCTCTCGGCCTGCTGACCCTCGGCGCCACCACGGGCGAGCGCGGGGAGCTGGCGGGCGATCTCGGCCTGCGCCTGTTCGGGCGTCATCTGCGCGGGATCATTGGGCGCGTCCGACAGATAGGCGGCGGCTTCGCTGCGCACGTCCTGCGCGGCGTCCTTCACGTCATTGGCATCGACACCGGCGACCGCCGCTGCGGCAGGCGCTGCCGACGCGACCGTGCCGACCGCGCTGCCCGCCGTGCCGGCGACCGCACCCACGGTACGGAACGCGCCGCCGATGATGCCGCCGACCGCCGAAGTCAGTAGATACAGCGTCAGGATCAGCGTGACGCCCCATACGACCAGCCCATGGACCAGTGCATCGAACCGTTCGGTCACGCCCGACACCCGCGCCGCCGCATAGCCGCCCGCCCCCAGCGCGACGACGGTGGTGATGAGCCAGTAAAGGCCCGCGCCGATGCCGAAGCCGGCCGCCCCCGGCGTCGTACCCTCGACCGGGTCGACCATGGTCAGCCCGATGCCCGCGCCGAGAATGCCGAGCACCAACTGTACCGCGATCGCGATCACCACGCCGGCGAAGACCGCGCCCCACGAGATGCGGGTCGGCGTCTTGTCGACATAAGCGGGGTCGGCCGGCCGATAGCCGGTGTTCAGATTGGTCGCCATGGATACTCCTGTTGTTACGGATCGCTTGCGGCTCGGGGCCGCTAGGATTTGTCTTTGTCGGCCGCTTCGCCCGCCGCCTTTTCGGCGGAGCCATGGGCGCGCGCGCTGTCGTCGCCGATCAGCTTGCCGATCGCTTCGTGGACCGATCCCTTGGCAGCGCGCACCGACGGTTCGTCGGGGCTGCGCTTGCGGTCGGTCGCCTTGCCGTCGTTCATGCGGCTGCCTCCCGATCGCCGGTTTCCAGCCGGGTGCCATCGTCGAACCCGCGGTTGCGCGCCCATGCCACCGCCGCGATCCGGCGATTGACGCCGATCTTGGCATAGATGCGCGCGACATGGTTGCGCACGGTGTTGCCCGACACGTCCAGCGTCCGCGCGATCGTCTTGTCGTCCTGCCCCCGACAGATCAGCGCCAGCACGTCGCGTTCGCGTGGCGTCAGGTCGTTCAGCCCGGGACCGGCCTTCTCGCCCTGCGGCGTGCGCAGCCGGGCAAGCTTGTCCATCACCGACCGGCTGAACCAGCTGGTGTCCTTCATCACCGCCTCGATCGCCTCGACCAGTTCGACCTCGGTCGCCTTGCGCTGGGTGATGTCCTGCATCGCCCACAGGATGCAGGCACCGTCGCCCAGCCGGATCGCCTCGGTCGACACGATGCAGTCGAGGATCGCGCCGTCCTTGGCATGGATGCGCACCTCTTCGTCGCGCAGGTCCTGCCCGGCATCGATCGCGCCCTCGACCCGGCGACGAACCGCGGCACTTTCCCACAGGCCGACATCGCCCAGCGGCCGGCCGATAATCTCGTCGGGGGCATAGCCGGTCATCTGCGTGAAGCTCGCATTGACCTCGCACAATAGATGCCCGTCGCGCGCACCGATCGCCATCGGCACCGGCGCCATCTGGAACGTCCGGGTGAAGCGTTCCTCGCTGTGGCGAAGCGCCTCCTGCGCGCGGCGACGCGGTTCGAGATCGGCGAAGGTGAACAACAGACAGGGTTCGTCGGCCATCTCGATCGGCTGTCCGGCGACGATCACCAGCTTGGTGTCGCCATTGGGAAGGTCGAGTTCGGCCTCCATCTGCGGGATGGTACGCCCCTCGGCCAGCCGTTCCTTGGCCAGATCGCGGCGTTCGGCACGGCGCAGTACGTCGATGTCGTACACCGTCCTGTCGAGCACCTGATCGCGGGCATAGCCGGTCATGTCGAGAAACCCCTTATTGACCTTTACGAACCGCAGGTCGCGCAGGCGGCAGATGAGGGCGGGCGCGGGGTTCGCGTTGAACGACTGTTCGAACCGGTCCTCCGCCTCATACTGCGCGGTCACGTCCTGCACGATCAGCACCAGACAGGTCGGCTCGCCGTCGTCGCTGTCGTTCAGCACGAGGCTGCGTACCTGATGCGTCCAGCGCGGCTTGTCCTCGCCGGCCACGGTCACCTCGACCACCACTTCCGAAAACCGGTCGCCCGACACGACCCGGTCGATCGGGTAGTCGTCGGCCGCCAGCCGGTGATTGTTGCGATAGTGGAGCTGGAAGCGCGACCGATATTCGTCGACGGTCGCGCCCAGTTCGGAAAGGTCCTGCACGCCGTGCATCGCCAGCGCGGCGTCGTTCGCCCATAACAGGCTCTGATCGGGATCGATCAGGATCACGCCTTCGTCCAGACCGACGATGATCTGCCGCAAATGCCGCAGATCGGCCGTCTCGCGCAGCGATTTGAACGACGCCTCCGCCATGATGCGTTCAGTCGTGCCGCCCGTGGATCAGCCAGCCGAGACCATAGCCGACCGCAACCGCGCCGAGCGCCCAAAGCAGCGGCTGTTCCTTTGCGGCGCGCGCGGTCGTCTTGCCACCACGCTGCGCGGCATCGGTGACCTGCCGGCCGGTCGTTTCCAGCCGGTCGCGTGCGTCCCGCAACATGCCGGGCGCGCTGTCGATCGCGTCGTTCAGGATCGATTTGGCGCGGCCATAGCCGTGCTGCGCGCCGCCCGCGACCTGATCGACCACGCCATCGGCCTGCCAGTCGCGGCGGTCGGCGACATCGCCCACGGCCTTTTCGACCTTGCCGGTCGCGTAGCGGACACCGCCTTCGAATTCGTCGCTGTTCACCGAATTGCTCCTCTGGTTGCGAATGGGAAGCGGGGCGTCAGGGCAGCACGTTGCAGCCGGCCGCGGCCTTGCCGACCGCCAGCGGGATCGCCGGGTCCTTCAGCTCGCCCGCTACCCGGATGAGGTCGCCGACGGTCAGGACGCCGGGATTGGGATCGTTCTTGCCATATGCCGCGGCGGCACGGCCGAGTTGCTGCAACTGCCCGAGCGACAGATCGCCCTGCAGGCGGGTCCCGACGCAATCGGCACGCTGCGCATCGAGACCATAGCGCTGCAACCCCGTAGAGATACGGGTGGCGGGTGCAGCACAGGCCGATAGCGCGGCCGTACCCAGCAAGATCAGCGCCAATGATTTCATGGTCGGTTCCTCCGACCGGGGCGCGGGGACGCGTCCGGTTCGGGCGCATCAACCGCCCGAATGGAGGTGCGTTCCTGGTATTTCTGCCAGAAACCGTAGTGGCAAAGTACCAACCGGATCGGCGTTCTTTCCGACGAACCGTGGCAATTTTAATGTCGTGCGAATTTCAAACAGTTATTTACACAACACTATCAATAATTTGCCCTACAGCGCGTCAGCGCATGGTCAAGGGGCCGATACTGTGCCCCAGGCGGCGACGACCGTTGCGGAACCGGTCCGATGGTACGGTACCGCACGCGTGTCGTCACCACAGATCGGCGATCAGCTCGTCCAGCCGCGCCTTGCACTCGCGGGTCAGCGCGATCCAGCTGCGGCGTCCGTCCGATGGATCGGGCTGGCGTATGACCAGTCCGGCTTCTTCCATCAACGCCACCCAGCGCAGCCAGGTGGTCGATGGCACGCGGATCATCGGTGCCACTGCCGATACCGACATCGGCCGTCCCTCTTCCTCGGCGATGTAGAGATGGAACAGCGCGTCATAGACGGGGTCGGTGACCTTGACCGGATAGAGACCGGCAATCCGGTCCTTCATCGCGATCAGGCGGCGGGCGCGGGCGGCGTTTTCCGGCGTCGCGTCGTCGACCATGCCGGATCGCGCCCGTCGCGACGCAGCCGATGGCGATGGCGCAACGTCCCCGCCAGGATCAGCATCAGCGTCGGATAGGCGCTCATCGCGTGCAGGATCAAATAGACTTCCCGGTACGAGCGCGGAGCGTACCAGATCGCCAATTGCAGCATTACGCCGACGATCAATATTGCGCTTAGCCATAACGGCCAGAACCTTTCCGCCAGCATCGCCAGCGTACAAATCACCAGGGTCAGGACCAGGTCGACCGCGAAGATGCCGGTCTCGCGACTGGTGAACACATGGTTGGACGCGACCGCGATCGTGGCGGCGACCGCGAACAGGATCGCGAGCATCGCGATCCGTTCGGGTGCGCCGCCACGCCACAGCGTCCAGACCGAAACGGTCAGCAGCAGTGCCAGATAAAGCCAGGCGTTCACGCGGTCGCCCGATCGGTCAGGCCGCGAGCGGCAGCGGCGATCGCGTCGCCTCGCTCGCGCCGGTCGTCGGAAAGACGTCGCCATGCGCGTTCGGCGCGAACAGTGCGTGCTCGACGCCGATCTCGTGCATCCGCTTGTGGCAGCGGCCGAGATGCGCGCGGGCCTCCACCGCCAGCATCATTGCCTTGGCCGCGTCGGTCAGCGGCGCCTGGATCGTGCCGAACTGGAGCTGCAGTTGCCCGCGATCGGCGACCAGCGCCTGGATCATCGCCGCCGCCGACACGATCGCATCGTCGTTCGACCGTTCGGCGGTCAGCAGCCCGTGGGTAATGTCGGTGACCACCGGATGCAGTGGTGTATGCATGAAATGCCCCCTTCGTCGCTCAAGGACGCAGGCTCGCAAAGATCGATACGAGGCCCACGGCGGCGACGACCGACATGGCCAGCGCGGCGCATAGCGCCACGACCAGCCCGACGATCATCAACGTGCGACCTCCCACCCCGAAACGACGCGGTTCGGTCGTCCGTTCGAGATAGAGCAGCCGGGACAACCATCCCCCCGATCCACTCTCGACCTGCGGGGCGGATGGTGGCGTGGCCGGCGCGGCCGGCTCAACCCGTTCGAACATACCCCTATCTTCGGACGGGGTGTCGGAACCCGTTGTTTCGGAGGGGGAAAGGGGGGCGGCGCCCAGCATCCGCGCCGCTTCCTTGCGGTTGCGCGCGCCCAGTTTCTGACGGGCATCGGCCAGATATCCGTTCACGGTCGCGACGCTGATGCCAAGCTCGGCGGCGATCTGTCCGGTGTCGTAATGCCGCGCCACCAGTTCGAGGCAACGGCGTTCGCGCGGTGTCAGGCGGGCAAGGGCTTCCGATTCGGTCACATTCGGACCTTTACCGCCACCGCCGACCTTTCCAACGCCCCGCATATAGATTGCCGGAAAAAGCGCGCGTCCGGTGCGCGTCGTGCCGATGATCCGGCACGATCCGATCGATCAACCGCAGCGCGCGGCGATCACCCTGCCGTCCTCGTCGACGACGATCGTCAGCCTCTCGGGGCGCAGATCCATCGTCATCGCCTGCCCGTGCCGTACGATACGGACCTGGCCGGGATGTGCCTGCGCCTGTGCCAGCAGCGCGTCGGGCACCGTTCGGCCGCGTTCGACCCGCTCCGCCCCGCAGCCGCCAAGGCCGAAGGGGCCGGCACCGCCGGAAAGTCCCTCCAAGATCGGGTTCGGTTTCGGGTCGAAAACGGTCATGCTTAGCGCTCCATCGGGAAAGGAGGCGCGACCGGTCGGGTCCGGTCGCGCCCGTGCCTCAGCCCTGGCCGGCGATATCCGGCACGTTCAGGACATAGACGTAATAGCCGCCTTCCATGCCGGCGAACTTCAGTCCGGCATCGGGATCGACGCCATCGAGCGTCAGCTTGTCGCCGCTGCTCGACTTGTCGAGGTTGAGGACCCCGTTGCGGCCGAAGGTGATGATGCCGTCGCGGTTGCTGTCGCGCAGCGCGGCGGTCAGCATCAGCTTGTCGCCCTCGGCGAAGTCGGTAATGCGATCGACACCCGACTTGCCCTTGTTGTCGAAGAAGAACACGTCGTCGCCCGCCCCGCCGGTCAGGACGTCGTTGTTCTTGCCGCCGTCGAGCCAGTCATTGCCCGCCCCGCCGTCGAGCACGTCGTTGCCGCCCAGCCCGAACAGCCGGTCGTCGCCGCGCATGCCATGGAGCTTGTTGGCGCCGGCGTTGCCGGTGACCTTGTCGTTGCCGTCGCCGGTCACCGCATTCTCGATCAGCGTGCCGCGCTGGAGCGAGAAGGCGCGGGTACCGCCGAAGCTCGCGCCGCCGGTGGTGCCGAGGTCGAGCACGACGTCCGTCGACACGGCGGCGGCGTTGATCCAGTCGTTGCCGCCATTCTTGTCGCTCAGCACCGCGCGACCGGCTTCCCCTGCGATCGCCGCCATGGTGAAGAATTCGTCGGTATAGCTGTACACGTCGTCATTGGTCGGCGTCGCGCCGTACAGGTCCATCTTCAGGCTCTCGATCGTCACGTCGGTCGTGATGACGACGGGCCGGCCGTCGCGATTGCCCTCCTGCGCATAGGTGGCGACCTCGATCGTCCAGGTCCCCTTGCTGTCGACCCCCTGGAAATTGGCGAGGCCGAAGGTGAATTCCTGCACACCGGCGACTCCGCCGCGATTGCCCGGCTGTGCGGTGAACATCTCGGTTCCGTCGGGTGCGATCAGCTTGAGCTGGGTCATCGACATGTCGGACAGATAGGTGTCGACGATGTTGCCATCGGCGTCCTGCACCTTGACCCGACAGGTGAAGCGCAGCGTCAGGTCGACATTCTCGACGTCCATCGCGTCGGTCACTTCGAAGCTGAAGCGGACCGGATCGTCGACGAAATCCTGCATCGCCACCCGATCGCGGATCACCGATGCGGGGTTGCTGACGACGGCCGCAGGATCGCCGATGGCGGTGATGCCGACCTGGGTTTCGATGGCGGCATGGACTTCGTTGGCCGATGTCTTGGCCGCTCCGAACAGCGACCAGACCTCCGCCATGCGCACCGCGGCATAAGCGTCGACCGCGCCATAGCCATAGTCGTTGCTGTAGTGCAGCCCGCCGCCATTCACGTTCGCGGCCTGGCCGCCAATGGTGAAATAGCGTTCGTTCAGCGACACAGTATAGTTCTGGCCATAATATTCGCCGATATAGGAGACCGGTCCGGTTTCGAATGCGATCGGCATCTTGGCCGATTGCGCCAGGATCGTACGCACGTCGCGCCAGCCAAGCTGGTCGTTGGCGTCGAGCATCAGCGCGGTCACCCCCGCGACGATCGGGCCCGATCCCGACGTGCCGCCAAAGGCGTTGGTGTAGTCGGACTTGTCCGGATTGTAATCGTCGTCGTTGATATCGTCCCACCAGTTATAGCCGTCATCGCCGGTCCGGTCGGTCGCGACCAGTCCGGTACCCCCCAGGAATTCGCGGTCGCTGGACGGGGCGGAGATCAGCAGGTTGGGGCCATGGTTGCTCCAGCTCGACGCGACGCCATCGACCTGCCGATAGGCGGCGACGTTGATAAGATAGCGGATCGTGCTGCTGGCATCGATCTGGTTGTCGCGCGCCTCATTGGCGGCGGGCTTCACCGTGATCGTGCCCAACCCGTTGCGGCCCTGTTCCGCCAGATAGGCATAGCCGTCATTATAGCGCGCCGCCCAGCCGCCATGGGTCCGCGATGTCCAGCTCGCTATCGGATAGGTATCCGGGCGGGCATAGCCGAGGTTGATGACGTCGAACTGATTTGCGGCCGCTTTCAGGACATTGGTGAACCCGGCGCCATCGACGTCGCTGGGCGATCCCCAGTCGAAGACGTTCACCCCGTTGATCTTGCCGTCATAGGCGACGCCGACGCCGCCCAGCCCGTTGCGCGCCGCCACCATCAGGCCGGCGACCGGCGTGCCGTGATCGCCGATATTGACGTCCCCGCGAACGGCCTGACCGTTGATGATCATCGTGTTCGATTCATCGAAATTCGCGGCGATGTCCCAATGGTCGGACTGGATCCCCTCGTCGAGCGCGCCGATGCGCATGCCCTTGCCGGTAAAGTCGTTCCAGATCGCGACGATGTCGCCCAGATAGCCCAGATGCCACTGGTCGACCGTTTCGGGGACTGCCGTCGCCGTGTCGTAGACCGGCATGGTGATCGTGACCGGCTTTCCGGTCTGCTTGTCGTACGCCATCTGCTCGGGCGGGGTGAAGGTCGTCGGTGCGACCGAGGCCGGAGAATAGGCCATCTCCGAACGGGCGAACGGAACGTCGCTGTCCATCGTTTGGACCATGGACCGGTACGCGGTTTCGGTGCGCTGCATCATCAACAAATTCCCCCCAGAACGGCATGAACAGACTAGTGGCACAGGGTCGGGCATCGCCGGACGCGGCGTGCGCCCGGTCGCTCCCGACCGGATCGGTGATCGTCGAACGTGGTGGCCGGGCCCGGATCGCGCCGGGCCCGGCGACGGCCTCAGCCCTGGCCGGCGATATCCGGCACGTTCAGGACATAGACGTAATAGCCGCCTTCCATGCCGGCGAACTTCAGTCCGGCATCGGGATCGACGCCATCGAGCGTCAGCTTGTCGCCGCTGCTCGACTTGTCGAGGTTGAGGACCCCGTTGCGGCCGAAGGTGATGATGCCGTCGCGGTTGCTGTCGCGCAGCGCGGCGGTCAGCATCAGCTTGTCGCCCTCGGCGAAGTCGGTAATGCGATCGACACCCGACTTGCCCTTGTTGTCGAAGAAGAACACGTCGTCGCCCGCCCCGCCGGTCAGGACGTCGTTGTTCTTGCCGCCGTCGAGCCAGTCATTGCCCGCCCCGCCGTCGAGCACGTCGTTGCCGCCCAGCCCGAACAGCCGGTCGTCGCCGCGCATGCCATGGAGCTTGTTGGCGCCGGCGTTGCCGGTGACCTTGTCGTTGCCGTCGCCGGTCACCGCATTCTCGATCAGCGTGCCGCGCTGGAGCGAGAAGGCGCGGGTACCGCCGAAGCTCGCGCCGCCGGTGGTGCCGAGGTCGAGCACGACGTCCGTCGACACGGCGGCGGCGTTGATCCAGTCGTTGCCGCCATTCTTGTCGCTCAGCACCGCGCGACCGGCTTCCCCTGCGATCGCCGCCATGGTGAAGAATTCGTCGGTATAGCTGTACACGTCGTCATTGGTCGGCGTCGCGCCGTACAGGTCCATCTTCAGGCTGTTGATGGTCAGGTCGCTGGTCACGACCGCCGGCTCGCCATCCTGATCGGTCGTCCCGGCATAGGTCGCGAACTCCAGCGTCCACGTCCCCTTGCTTTCCGTGCCCTGGAAACCGGCAAGGCCGGAGGTGAATTCCTGCGCACCGGTCACGCTGGTCATCGTGCCCGGCTGGGCGGTGAAGGCTTCGGTGCCGTCGGGTGCGATCAGCCGGATCTGGACGTTGGTCAGGTCGGAGTCATAGGTCGTTCCGCCATTGCCGTCGTCGATGGTCAGGCGGTTGAGGAAGTTGATCGTCAGGTCGACATGTTCCAGATCGACCGTGTCGCCGACCTCGAAGGTGAAGCGCACCGGCGTCGTCAGGAACCCGCTCTGCGCCTGGCGGCTGACCGCCATCGCCGATGCGTCGCCCTCGGCAACCAGGCCGACATTCGTCGCGACCGTGGCATGGACCTCGTTCGCCGACGTCTTGGCCGCACCGAACAGCGACCACACCTCCGCCATGCGCACCGCGGCATAGGCATCGACCGCGCCATAGCCATAATCGTTGCTATAGTGCAGCGCCCCGCCATTGACGTTCGCCGCCTCGCCCGACAGCTTGAACTGGCTTTCGTTCATCATCACGGTACGTTCGGCACCCTGGATGAAGCCGGTATAGGATACCGGCCCGGTGTCGAAGGCGATCGGCATCTTGGCCGATTGCGCGAGGATCGTGCGGACGTCGCGCCAGCCGAGCTGTTCGTTGGCATCAAGCATCAGCGATACCACGCCGGTCACGATCGGCGCTGACGCCGACGTGCCGCCGAAGACGTTGGTATAGTCCGACTTCGCGTCGTCGATCTCGCCCGTGGCCAGCGATACATACCAGTTCATGCCACTGTCGCCGAGCAGATCGGTCGTCACCAGATAGGTGCCCTGCATCGACCCCCGGTCGCTCGACGGGGCGGATACCAGCAGCGCGGGGCCATTGCTGCTATAGCTTGCCGCGACGCCGTCGACCTGACGATACGCGCCGACACTGATCGTGTGGCGGGTCGTGTCGTAGCCTTCGCTCTGCATGTCGGCCGCGCTGTTGCCCGCCGACTTTACCGAAACGGTGCCGAGGCCGTCGCGACCCTGTTCGGCGAGCGCCGCCCATCCGCGGGCATACATCGACGCCATGCTGTCGGGGTTCGATCGCGACGATGCGGTATCGAGTACGCTGCCGTCGCCCCCCCAGCTATTGTTGATGACGTCATATTGTTGTGCCGCCGCCTGCAACGCCTTCCAGAAATCGGGGCCGTCGACATAGGATGGTTCCCAGTCGGTGTAGATCGACACGCCGCTCAGCTTCGCGTCATAGGCGATGCCGACGCCGCCCTTGTCGTTGCGTGCCGCGGCGATCAGGCCGGCGACGGCGGTACCGTGATACGGCCCTTCCCAGCTGCCATCGACGACGAAGCCGTCGACGTTGAGATGATTGGACGCATCGTAATTGGGGGACAGGTCCCAGTGCCAGCCCTGAACGCCGTCGTCGAACACGCCGACCTTCACGCCCTTGCCGGTAAAGTCCTGCCAGACCTTCGTGATGTCGCCGAGATAGCCCAGATGCCACTGGTCGGCGGTCTCGGCGATGGTTGCGGTCGAATAGACCGGCATGGCCAGCTTCACTTCGGCACCGGTCCGCGTGTCGAACGACATGTTGCGCGGCGTGCTGACCGGCGCTGCGGTGGCCGCGCCACTGGCGAGCGGCACGATGTCGTTGGCGTCGAGTTGGACCGTGCGGACGGTCGGCAAATGTCGTGACATGATGGAAATCCCCAGGATCGTCGGGCGTGCGTCACCGATCGGTGCCGGCCCGGCCTGTCCGACCGCTGCTCTCGCCGGCGGCGACGGGGATGGGATCGACGGACCGCGCGACGCCGGTTGTCAAAGAAAAGGGCGCGCCGGAACCTCCCGGCGCGCCCGATGCATCAGCCGTGGATGTCGGCGGTCGGTGTGTTCAGGACATAGACGTAATAGCCGTTTTCCATGCCCGCGAACTTCAGCCCGCTATCGGGATCGACCCCGTCCAGCGTCACCCGATCGCCCTTGCTCGAGGAGTCGAGGGTCAGGACGCCGTCCAATCCGAAGGTGATGATGCCGTCATTGTTGCTGTCGCGCAGTGCCGCGGTCAGCATCAGCTTGTCGTCCGCGGAGAAGTCGGTGATGCGGTCGACGCCCGACTTGCCCTTGTTGTCGAAGAAGAACACGTCATTGCCTGCGCCGCCGGTCAGGACGTCGTTGTTCTTGCCGCCGTCGAGCCAGTCGTCGCCGACCCCGCCGTCGAGGCTGTCGTTGCCGCCCAGCCCCAGCAGCTTGTCGTTGCCGCGCATGCCGTACAGCTTGTTGGCGACGCTGGTGCCGGTGATCGTGTCGTTGCCGTCACCGGTCACCGCGTTTTCGATGACGCTGCCGGACGCGATGGTGAAGGCCTTCTGCCCGCCAAAGCTCGCGCCGCCCGATTTGCCGGTGGCAAGATTGAGCACGACGTTCGTCGACACCGCCGCCGCGTTGATCCAGTCCTCGCCGCCATTCTTGTCGACCAACACCTTACGGTCCGATTCCCCGGCAATGGCCAGCATCTTGAAGAATTCGTTGGTGTAGGTGTGGACGTCGTCGTTGGTCGGGGCCGATCCGAACAGGTCCATCTTCAGCCCGTCGACGGTCAGCTTGTTGATCGCTTCCCACGTCGCGGCATCGGCGGTTTCGTCCATCTTGCCGGAATGGCCGTAGGTCGAGAATTGCAGCGTCCACGTACCCTTGCTGTCCACGCCATGGAAACCGGCGAGGCCGAAGGTAAATTCGTCATTCTGTTCGCCGCCGGTGTAATAGCGATCCGATGCCCAGAAGGCTTCGGTGCCGTCCGGCGCGATCAGCTTGATCTGCACGTTGCTCAGCGCGGCATAGAATTCGTCAAAATAATCCGGCGCGATGACCGTCGTCAGTTCGTGGAACAGCAGCGACAGGTCGACATGTTCGACGTCGATCGACTCCGTCACCTCGAACTTGAAGCTGACCGGATCCTTGGCGAAGCTGTTATAGATCTGCAGATGGCTGGGGTTGACGTTGCCGGTGCTGTCGGCGGTCACGCCGACCGCGGTTTCGACCGTGACATGGGCTTCGTTGGCGGAGGTCTTCGCCGCACCGAATAGCGACCAGACTTCGGCCATGCGCGCCGCGCCATAGGCGTCGACCGCGCCATAGCCGTAATCGTTGCTATAGTGCATCATGCCGCCGTTCCAGTTGGCGTCGGCGCCGCCCAGCTTGAACTGGCTCTCGTTCATCGGCAGCAGCTTGGTGCCGCCGTCATTGGCGAGGTTGAACGCGACCGGCCCGGTTTCAAAGGCGACCGGCATCTTGGCCGAGGCGGCCAGAATGTCGCGCACGTCGCGCCAGCCGAGACTTGCATTGGCGTCCAGCATCAGCGCGACGACCCCCGACACGACCGGGGTCGCGCCCGACGTGCCGCCGAAATCGTCGGTATAATCGGCCGCGCCGGTCGGATTGACGGTCATGTTGTACCCACGCGTGCCGAGCAGGTCGGCGGTGACCTGTCCCGTGCCGCCCAGGATGAGGAAATCGTTCGATGGCGCGGAAATCAGCAGGTACGGGCCGTGGTTGCTGTAATAGGACGCGACGCCGTCGGGTCCGCGATAGGCACCGACCGCGATCGTATGGCGGGTCGTATTCATGCCGTCGGTGGCGTTGTCGCTGGTGTCGTTGCCCGCTGCCTTGACGAAGACCGAGCCGAGGCCGCCGCGCCCTTCCTCGGCAAGGGTCTCGAGGACGTCCATCGTCGATTTCCAGCCCAGGTCGTTGGCCCGCGAAAAGCCCGCCGTGGCCGGGAAGACCGGCGGATAGCCCCAGCTGTTGCTGAGGATGTCGAAATGACCGCCCTGCGAAATCGCCCAATCCGTCGAGCGCGCCTGCGATTGGAAATCGAAGATGTTCACGCCGGTCATCTTGACGTCATAGGCGATGCCCATGCCGCCCTTGCCGTTGCGTTCCGCGCCGATGATGCCGGCGACCGAGGTTCCGTGCGCGCCGTCCGTTCGATCCTCGGGATTGTAATAAACGGGCTCGCCGCTCAGGACATTGCCCTCGTCGTCGACCAGCTGCTTCGAGGTATCGATGTTGTTGGTGAGGTCCCAGTGCGCGCTTTCGACGCCCGTGTCATAGACGCCGACGCTGACGCCCTTGCCGGTATAGTCCTTCCACACCTTGGCGATGTCACCAAGATAGCGCAGGTGCCACTGGCCATAGGCTTCCTGCGAGGCGACGCCCGGCGAGTACAGGTCCATGTTCAGGCTGACCGTCTTGCCGGTGGTCAGGTCGAACGTCACGCCCACCGGCGCATTCTGGATATTCTTCTCCATCTTGGCCGCCGAAAGGCCGGCGATGGCGGTCGGTTCGGCGAAGGCAGAGATATAAGCGGTCTGCGGCGTGAAGTCGCCTGCGGCCCATGCTTCGGCCAAGGACTTGGTCGATGCGGACGTGATCGTCGGTATTTGCAATGTGGCCCCCTGAAGTCGGCGTTTAATCAACCATGCGCCCGTCGATTGTCGGCAGGACGCACCCCCCCAACCGATGCAGCGACGTGCATCGGAAGATCCGTTCGAATTTCGTCAGTCCCCGCGCGCCACGCGTCCCGATGCCCGAAGGAAGGCGCACCAACGCCGATTGTCGTTTCCTCGCCATCGGGCGACGGAATCGGTCAGTTTCGGCGTTACCGGCAAGGCGGTTATTTTCTTGTTTTTGTAGAAGGGTTTATTTCAATCCTTTCCACTGGTTCAGGAAGGATTAAGTCATCCGGTAAACCTTGTGTCAACTGATACCAATGGCACATTCCGGGACAGTATGAACATATATGCCACTTATCGGCGTTCAAAAACCGGAATAACCGGGACATTTCAACGGCGGATCAACATTTAGTACGAGTTGCCATCGCCGAAACGACCTTTCTACTGTTCCTGTGTTGCGGTTCTGCTTCAATTGGCGTCGGCGATGCGGATCGTTTCAAAGATCAAGGTTTTTCAAAAAGTAAAAGGATCGCAATCATATCGATTGCGAAATGATTTTCCCGGCGTCCGTTGGGCATGTGATGATTCGCCGGTTCGGCGCGACGCGCGATCTGTAGGGCGTGGCGCCGATCGGACGCAGTAGGGGGGGGAGCACATGGCACGAACCATCGCCCCGATCCGATCGACGCGCCATCCGAGTGCTAATAGGAATTTGTCGCAACAAGATTGACTATGCGAGTAAGTCGCAATAGCTGGCCTCCGCAAAGGGGGACCAGAATGAACCACACGATAGGTTTTCTCGCGATGGGCTGTGTCGGCTTCATCGCCACGGCACCGGCCGCCGCCATGGCAGCGCCGGACACGAAACAGGACCGGATCGACGACCGTGACGTCATCGTGGTCAACGGACAGAAGACGGCCGAGGCGAAGCTCGAAAGCCCGAAGGCGACCGCGCCGCTGGCCGATGTGCCGCAGACGATTACCGTCCTGAACGACCAGACGATCCGCAAGCAGAATCTGCAGACGCTGCGCGATGCGTTGCAGACCATTCCCGGCATCACCTTCGCCGCGGGCGAGGGCGGCGGCGGTTACGGCGATTCGATCAACCTGCGCGGCTATTCGGCGGCGAACGACATCACCGTCGACGGCGTGCGCGATTCGGCGCAATATAACCGTACCGACCCGTTCAACCTGCAGCAGATCGAGGTCTATAACGGCGCCAACACCGTCTTCAACGGATCGGGATCGGTCGGCGGGACCATCAACCTCGTGTCGAAGGTGCCGGGTGCGCAGGACCTGTCGATCGCGCAACTGTCGGTCGGCACGGACGATTATCGCCGCGCGTCGATCGACGCCAACCGGCGCGTTTCCGATCTGGTCGCGGTGCGGCTGACCGGCGCCTATCACCATAATCGCGTGCCCGGACGCGACGTCGAGACGTTCGAACGCTGGGGCATCGCGCCTTCGGTGACGATCGGCATCGGCGGCCCGACCAGCCTGACGCTCGCCTATGTCCACCAACAGGATCGCAACGTCCCGCTCTACGGCGTGCCTTATTATGAAAGCCCGATCGGCGGCGGCGTGCTGCCCGGCGTCGACCGGTCCGATTATTACGGCATCGCCAATCTCGACCGGCAGGACCAGATCGTCGATCGCTTCACCGCGACCTTCCGCCATGCCGTCGACGATCATCTGTCGGTGCGCAACCTGACCCGGTGGCAGCGCGTCGCGCAGGACAGCGTCACCAGCGCGCCGCAGGGGACCTATTGCCTCGCCACCACCGGGCTGCAGCCGGTCGGCGCCAATGCCGCGGCAACGGTCGGTCTTGCCTGCCCCGCCGGCCTTGCGCGCGGCAACTGGCGGCCATCGGGGCCGCGCGGCCTGTCGCGCGATCAGGTGAACGACCTGCTCCACAACCAGGTCGATCTGCGCCACGAAGCGGGCAGCAAGGGCGCGCTGCACAATATCGCCAATATCGGCATGTCGGGCACGGTCGAGAACTATCACATCACCAGCGGCAGCCTGTTGCGCACCCCGGCCGGGGTCGCGGTGACGCAGCCCGACCTGCCGATCGCGCGTCCCGGCACGCGCTGGGCCGGGCCGGTCAACCTGACCGTCACCGCCCAGGCGCGTTCCGAAACCCAAAATGTCGCGGTCTATGCCTTCGACACGCTGGAGATCGGCCGCTGGTTCGAACTGAACGGCGGGGTCCGCTGGGAGGTGCAGGACGCCCGCTTCCGCAACCTGCCGCTGGCGGTGGTGCCGCCGGGCACGACCGCCCTGACCGCCCTGCAGCAACAGGTGCAGCACTCGAACGAACGGCTCTTCTCCTATCGCGGCGGCATGGTGTTCCATCCGGTCGAAACGGTCAGCATCTATGCCGGCTATGGCAAGGCGAAGACCCCTTCGTCGCAGACGGTGCGGCTGGGCTGCGGCGTGCCGAGCGTGATCGGCGGTGCCGACCCGTGCGCCGTCGCCCCCGAAACCGCACAGAATATCGAGGCGGGGGTGAAGGCGGCGCTGTTCGGCCGCCGGCTGGAGGCGACCGCCGCGATCTTCCGCAACGAACGCACCAATTACCGCGTGCCGTCGAACGACCCGGCGCTGCCGGCGGGCTTGCAGGTGCTCGACGGCCGGTCGCGGGTCGACGGCATCGCGCTCGGCCTGTCGGGATCGATCGTGCCTGCCTGGACGATCTTCGCCAACTATACCTATCTCGACGGCGGGGTGCGGCAGTCGATCTCGAACCGTGACCGGGCGGCGGGCGTCCGCGATCCGCAGGCGGGGGCCGTGCTGGTGCAGACGCCCGAACATTCGGGGTCGCTGTTCACCACCTACAAGCTGCCCTTCGGTCTGGAGGTCGGCTATGGCCTCACCTATCAGGGCAGCATCGCGCTCAACGTGCCGACCGCGCTGCAACCGGTGCAGTTCCGCGCGGACGATTATCTGATCCACCGCGCCTACCTGGCCTATACCATCGCCGAACGGGCAACGGTGCAATTGAACGTGCAGAACTTCACCGACGAACGCTATCTGACCGGCGTGCGCAGCAATGTGAACGGCACCACTGGCGCGGTTTCGGGTGGCTGGGCGATGCCGGGCGACCGGCGGCAGGCGGTGCTCAGCCTGTTCTACAACTTCTGACCTGGGGGCGGCGGCGATGTTGATTGCGATACCGGAGGTTCTCGACGCCGCCGCCCTCGACCGGGTGCGCGCGCTGATGGCGGGCGGCGACTGGACCGACGGCAACGCGACGTCGGGGCCGCAGGCGGCGCTCGCCAAGCGCAACCGGCAATTGCCCGAGGATGGCGATGCGGCGCGCGCGGCGGGGGCGATCGTGCTCGACGCGCTCGGCCGGGCGCCGCTGTTCATCGCCGCCGCGCTGCCGCTGAAAGTCTTTCCGCCGCTGTTCAATCGCTATGCCGGCGGGGAGGCGTTCGGGCTGCACGTCGACAATGCCATCCGCATGAAGCGCGGCACCGACTTTCGCATCCGCTCCGACCTGTCGGCCACCTTGTTCCTCGAAGACCCGGCCAGTTACGATGGTGGCGAACTGGTGATCGAGGACCGGTTCGGGCCGCAGACGGTCAAGCTGCCCGCCGGGCATATGATCCTCTACCCCGCGTCCAGCCTGCACCGGGTGACGCCGGTCACACGCGGGGTGCGTACCGCCGCCTTCTTCTGGGTGCAGTCGATGGTCCGCGACGACGGCGCGCGGCGCATGCTGTTCGACCTCGACCAGTCGGTGCAGACGCTGGCTGCCGAGCGCGGGCAGGGCGATGCCGTCGTCGTGCAACTGACCGGGCTGTATCACAATCTGCTGCGGCGCTGGGCCGACGCCTGACCGTTACCGGCGCGCGTCGATGGCCGATGCGGCGATCGGGCGCAGCTTGATGTTGCGGAACGCGACCGGCTCGCCATGGTCCTGCAGGCCGATGACCCCGCTTGCGAAGGTGCCGAACGCCGGCATCGTCGCGAACTTCGATCCCGCCACCCGCTTGCGCCACGCCGCGTCGCCATAGGAGACGTCGGCGGTCGGCGTCCCGTTCAGCCACTGGCGGATGCGCCCGCGCTCGACCAGCAGCCGGGCATGGTTCCAGCTACCCGCCGGCCGCGCCGCGCCGGACGGCGGCACGGTCATATCGTACAGCGCCCCGGCGCGGTGCGTCGGGATCCTGCCGTCCGAATGGGCGGCATCGTCGAGCACCTGCATCTCCAGCCCGCTCTGGTACAGCAGCGGCGCGCCGGCCACGTTGCGGGCAAGGTAGAGCACGCCGCTATTGCCGCCGCGCGCCACTTTCCAGTCGAGCGTCAGCTCGAACGCGCCATAGCGATCGGCGGTGACCAGATCGTCGCCGCGCATCTCGCCATCGCGCTTGTCGAGCATCAACGCGCCATCGCGCACCACCCAGGACGCGGCCGGCGCCGAACCATCGAACGACCGCCATCCCGACAGGTCGCGCCCGTTGAACAACAGCCGCCACCCCTGCGCCCGTTCCTGTGCGCTCAGGACGTTGTTCCGTTGCTGCGCAGGTCCGGCCATGACCGGGAAGGCCATCATCGCCAGCGCCAAACCGATGCCGAATGCCGTGCGCATGGTGCTCTCCTACCTATCGACCGGCGTTTTCGCCGCGTTGCCGCTGGCTTAGCGGCTGTGAACCCGATGACAAGCAGGCACCGCCACGCGATGCGGCCGGCTTCGCATGTCGGCGGCCATTGCGGGACGAAGCCGGCGGTGCGACACCGTCGCCATCCTTGTACCGACGGAGCCGTCATGCGCCTGTTTCCCGTTACCGCCGCCGCCACGATCCTGATGCTGTCGACCACCGCCATCGCCGCGCCGCTACCCGCGACCAATCCGTTCGCGCGCGCGAGCACGCTGCCGTTCCAGGCGCCGCCGTTCGACCGGGTCAAGAGCGACGATTACGGCCCGGCGATCCGTGCGGGCATGGCCGAACAACGCGCGGAGATCGCCGCGATCACCCGCGCCCGCAGCGCGCCGACCTTCGACAACACGATCGCGGCGATGGAGCGGTCGGGCCGGCTGCTCGAACGCGCCAGCCTCGCCTTCTACGGCGTCGTCGGCGCCAATACCGACGACACGCTGCAACGCACGCAGGCCGAACTCGCCCCCGAATTCGCTGCGCATCAGGACGCGATCAACCTCGACCCCGCCCTGTTCGCGCGGGTGCGGACGCTGTACGACCAGCGCCAGTCGCTGGGCCTGAACGCCGAACAGTTGCAGGTGCTGACGCTCACCTATCAGGGCATGGTCCGCGCCGGCGCGCTGCTGTCGCCTGCCGACAAGAAGACGCTGAGCGGCTATAACGCGCAACTCTCGACGCTGGAGACCGCGTTCCAGCAGAAGCTGCTCGCCGCGGCGAAGGCCGGCGCGCTGGTGGTCGACGACCGGGCGAAGCTCGACGGACTGTCGGAGGGTGAGATCGCCGCGGCGGCCGATGCGGCGAAGGCGCGCGGGCTGGCCGGCAAATATGTGCTGACGTTGCAGAACACGACGCAGCAACCCGAACTGGCGACGCTGAAGAATCGTGCGACGCGCGAGGCGCTGTTCAACGCCAGCTGGACCCGCGCGGCGAAGGGCGATGCCAACGATACCCGCGCGACGATCGTGCAGATCGCGGCGCTGCGTGCGCAAAAGGCGAAGCTGCTCGGTTTCAAGACCTGGGCCGATTACGTGCTGCAGGACCAGATGGCGCAGAACCCCCAGACCGCTTTGGGCTTCATGCAGCGCCTGGGCACGCCGGTCGCCGCCGAGCAGCGGCGCGAGGCGGCCGAGTTGCAGGCACAGATCGCCGCGACCGGCGGCGATTTCCAGCTTAAGCCATGGGACTGGGATTTCTATTCCGAACAGGTCCGCAAGGCGCGCTACGACCTCAACCAGGACGAACTGAAGCCCTATTTCGAAATCGACAAGGTGCTGACCGACGGCGTGTTCTATGCCGCCAACCAGCTTTACGGCGTGACCTTCAAGCGGCGGACCGACATTCCGGTCTATCATCCCGACATCAGCGTCTATGAGGTGCTGGAGGCGAACGGCACGCCCGTAGGGCTGATGTATTTCGACCTGTGGAAACGCGACAACAAGAATGGCGGCGCGTGGATGTCGAACTTCGTCAACCAGTCGAAACTGCTTGGCACGAAGCCGGTCATCTATAACGTCGCCAACTTCACCAAACCCGCCGCCGGACAGCCTGCGCTGATCAGCTTCGACGACGTGACGACCATGTTCCACGAATTCGGCCATGCGCTGCACGGCCTGTTCGCGAACCAGACCTATCCGAGCATCTCGGGCACCAACACCGCGCGCGACTTCGTCGAGTTTCCGTCGCAGTTCAACGAACATTGGGCGCTCGATCCCAAGATCCTGCCGCATTACGCGGTGCATTACCGCACCGGACAGATCATTCCGCAGACCCTGATCGACAAGATCAAGCGCGCCGGCACGTTCAATTCGGGCTATTCGTTCGGCGAGGCGCTGGCCGCCGCCGAGATGGACATGAGCTGGCATTCGCTGACCGCCGCGGACGGGGTGCAGGACGCCGATGCGTTCGAGGCGAAGGCGCTGGCCGCGACCGGGCTGGACATTGCCGACGTGCCCCCGCGCTATCGCTCGACCTACTTCCTGCACATCTGGGGCAACGGTTATGCGGCGGGCTATTACGCCTATAGCTGGACCAAGATGCTGAGCGCGAACGCGTTCGACTGGTTCGGTCGGCATGGCGGCCTGACCCGCGCCAATGGCCAGCGCTTCCGCGACCTGATCCTGTCCAAGGGCCATACAGAGGATTACGCGACCATGTTCCGCAACTTCAACGGCGCCGATCCGCAGGTCGGCCCGCTGCTGCGCGACTTGGGCCTCAACGCCGACGGATCGCGCATCGCGACCGACGGGACGGCAACGGTCGCGAAATAGCCGATGCCCGCCCGATCCGGTGCCTAACCACCGGATCGGGCGCCCTTGCGTTGCTCGCCCGGCCCGGTCATCCTCCCGCTCGACGATGCTTCGGGGACAGGACCATGAGAATGCGGTGGGTGACGGCGATGATGCTGGTGTCGCTGGCGGTTCCGGCGTTCGCGCAAGGGGCGGGGCCGCGCGGGCCGGTCGCCGCGAAGAAACCGTATCAGGTGACCTCGCCGAACGGCACGCGGGCGGATGAATATTACTGGCTGCGCGACGACAGCCGCAAGCGGCCGGACATGCTGGCCTATCTGGCGGCGGAGAATGCCTATGCCGACGCGCAACTGGCCGCGCTCAAGCCGCTCCAGACGAAACTCTACGAAGAGGCCGTCGCGCATATCAAGCAGGACGACAGCAGCGTCCCGTTCCTGAAGAACGGCTATTGGTATGGGTCGCGTTTCGCGACCGGTGCCGACTATCCGGTGATCGAACGGCGTCGGGGCAGCGCGACCGCCGCCCCGGCGGTGCTGTTCGATCAGCCCGCCATGGCCAAGGGGCATAGTTTCTTCGCGCTGTCGAACTGGTCGGTCAGTCCCGACAACCGGATGGTCGCCTGGGCCGAAGATACGGTCGGGCGGCGGCAATATGTGCTGAAGGTAAAGGATATCGCGACCGGCCAGGTCCATGCCGATACGGTTTCGAACATCGAACCCAATATCGTCTGGGCCGGCGACAACCGCACGATCCTCTATATCGCGAAGGACCCGGTGACGCTTCGCGGCTACCGGGTGATGGCGCATGCTCTCGGCACCCCGGTCAGCGCCGACCGGATGCTGTACGAGGAGAAGGACGACACTTTCCAGATGACGATCGGCCGGACCACCGACGATCGCTATGTCTGCATCACCGTCCAGAGCACGGTCAGCGACGAACAGCGTTGCGCGCCTGCGACCCGGCCGGACGCGTTCACCGTGATCGCGCCCCGCCGCCGCGAGTTTCGCTATGGTGCGGACCATCTGGGCGAGCGCTGGATCATCCGGACCAACCGGGACGCGCTGAACTACAAGCTGGTGACGCTTGCCGACCGGGATGCGGCAAGCGGCGTCGCCGCGTGGCGCGATCTGGTGCCGGCCAGCGACACGGTGTTCATCGAGGATTTCAAGCCGTTCGCCGGCTTCGTCGCGATCGACCAGCGCGAGGGCGGCAACCGCATGATCCGCCTGCTGACCGATACCGGCCGATCGGTCCCGGTGCAGGCGGGCGAACCCGCCTATCGCATGGGCCTGTCGACGAACGAGGAGCCGGATACGCCCTGGGTCCGCTACACCTACAGCTCGCTGGTCACACCGACGACGACCTTCGAGATCAACGCGCGGACCGGCGAGCGCCGGACGCTGAAGGTAACGCCGGTACCGGGCTATGATCCGTCGAACTACGTCACCGAACGGCTATGGGCGCCGGCCCGCGACGGGACGCGCATCCCCGTCTCGCTCGTCTATCGCAAGGGCCTGAAGCGCGACGGTACCGCGCCGCTGTTCCAATATGCCTATGGCAGCTACGGCTATTCGACCGATCCGTCGGTCGATCCGGGACAGATCGGGCTGCTCGATCGCGGCGTGGTCTATGCCATCGCGCATATCCGCGGCGGTCAGGAAATGGGCCGCCGCTGGTATGACGACGGCCATCTGCTCAAGAAGAAGAACAGCTTCACCGATTTCATCGACGTCACCCGCTATCTGGTCGCGCAGAAATATGCCGCCCCGGGGCGCGTCGCCGCGATGGGGGGCAGTGCCGGCGGGCTGCTGATGGGCGCGGTCGCCAACATGGCGCCGCAGGATTACAAGGTGATGGTCGCGCAGGTCCCCTTTGTCGACGTCGTCACGACGATGCTCGACGCGTCGATCCCGCTCACGACCTTCGAATATGACGAATGGGGCAACCCGGCGGACAAGCCCTATTACGATTATATGCTGAGCTACTCGCCCTACGACAATGTCGCGGCACAGGCGTATCCGGCGCTCTATGTCGGCACCGGGCTGTGGGACAGCCAGGTGCAATATTACGAACCCGCCAAATGGGTCGCGAGGCTGCGCGAGCGCAAGACCGACGCCAACCCGCTGCTGTTCCGCATCGACATGGAGGCGGGGCATGGCGGCAAGTCCGGCCGGTTCGAACGCCTTCGCCAGAAGGCCGAATGGCAGGCGTTCATGCTGTCGCAGCTGGGCGTGGCCGGATAGGCATCGGCCCCTAGCCGCGATGGCCGCTCATCGTGTCGCCGGCGTCCGTCGCGAACTGCCGGTTCCAGAAGAACGCCGCGGCCGAGATCGCCGATACGACCATGAACGACGTCGAGAAGACCGCGAGGGTCGGCGCACCCCCGCCGCGGGCCAGCGTGCCGACCTCCAGCACCGTCGCCGCGACGCAGATGCCGAGCGACAGCATGAGCTGCTGGAACGTCGCATAGAAGCTAGCCGCCGCGCTCATCCGCTCGTCCGCGACCTCGGCATAGGCGATGGCATTGTAGCCGGTGAACTGGAACGAGGTGAAGAAGCCGGACAGGGCGAGCACGCCGATGATCGCCGCGACCGGCCAGTCGGGCCGGAACAACGCGCAGGTGGCATAGCCGAGGCTGCTCACCAGCCCCGATACGATCAGGCTGCGACGAAAACCGAAACGGCGCAGCACGCGCGGCGCCAGCGCCTTCATCGCCAGCGCGCCGATCGCGGTCGCCATGGTGATCGTGCCGGTCGTCGCCGCCGTCAGGCCGAACCCGATCTGGAACATCAGCGGCAGCAGGAACGGCTGCGCCCCCTGCGTGATCCGCGTCAGCGACCCGCCGATCACCGACAGGCGAAAGGTCGGCACCCGCATTAGTCGCAGGTCGAGGATCGGGTCGGCGGCGCGCCGCGCATGGCGGATATAGGCGTATCCGGCGGCCAGCCCGAACCCGATCAGCGCCAGCGCGATCCAGCCGGTCCCCGCCCGGCTCGCCAGTTCGAACCCGAACAACAGGCACCCCAGCGCGATCCCCGACAGGACGAACCCGCCCGCATCGAACCGCTGCGGCCCGTCGCCGCGAATGTCGGGGATCAGCGTCAGCGCGCCGAGGATGCCGGCGATGCCGATCGGAATGTTGAGATAGAAGATCCAGCGCCAGTCGAGCCATGTCACGATCAACCCGCCCAGCGGCGGCCCGAGGATCGGCCCGACCAGTGCGGGCATGACCAGCCATGACAGCGCCTGCACCATGTCCTCGCGTCGCACGCTGCGCAGCAGGACCAGCCGCCCGACCGGCACCATCATCGCCCCGCCGATACCCTGCAGGAAGCGCGCCGCGACCAGCATCGGTAGTGACCCCGCCTGTGCACACAGGATCGACCCGAGCAGGAACACGCCGATCGCACCGCAAAAGATCGTCCGCGACCCGAACCGGTCGGCCAGCGTCCCGCTCGCCGGAATGAACAGCGCCAGCGACAGCAGATAGCTGGTCAGCGCAAGGCTGAGATTGGTGGCGGGCACGCCCAGATCGCGCGCCATGGTCGGCAGCGCGATCGTCAGCACCGTGCCGTCGAGCTGTTGCATGAACAGTGCCGACGCCACCACCAGCGCGATCACGCGATAGCCGCGCGCCGCTGCGGGCCGGGCATCGGTGACGTCCGACAGGCCGCTGCCCGGCGGGACCCCGTCGCCCGCATCCGCCATCGTCGTCGCCAATCTACCGCGTCGCGACCCCATGCCGTCCCACTCGTTGCTGCACTGCAACCTTGAACGCATCAGAACGCGATTTGCGCCCGTCCGATCAGGCTCCGGCCATGGTCGCGCGCTATCGCGCCCGCGACCGGGTTGGCCAGCATCCAGTCGATCGCGTTCAGTTGCAGCCGGACGAAATTGTTGAGGTACCAGTTCACGCCCAGCGTCAATGCCGTCCCGCGCCCGGCGGTCGGATTGTCGCTATAGTCCAGCTCCTCGTATCGCGCGGCCAGTTCGACCGCACCGCTGCCGCCGGTGGTGAAGGGCCGCAGCACCTTTGGCCGGCTCCACACCCCGCCCCGCGTCAGATAGGGCGGCGTCTCGCCGGTCAGGAACCAGCCGCCCTGTACCGCCCATGCGTTCTGATGGGTGGTGTCGCCCGCGCGATTTTCCAATCGCCGGCTGCCCGCCTCGGCATAGGCCCAGAGCGAATGGTGGAAGGTGCCGAGTTCGACGCCATAGCCATCGCCCGCCACCGGACCGGGGAAACTGCCCGGCGCGATCCGCAGATTGTCGTTGTAGAAGCCGCCGACGGCGATGCTGCGCGTCGGGCGGCTGACATCGCTCGCCAGCCGTTCGTGGAAACCCCATAGCCCCAGATGCACCAGCCAGTCGTCGGTGCGAACCGGGTTCCAGTGCGCGCGCGCCGCGATGGTCAGCCCGTCGCCCGCCGTGCCGGGGTTGGCGATATCGTCCCCCGACAGCTGCACGCCGACATGCCAGCCCTTGCCATAGATGCGGGCCGCCGCACCGAGTCCGAAAAAGCCCCGCGCCGGGATGATGCCCTGCGCCACGACATTGCGTTCGAGGAACGGGACCGCGATCGTGCCGCTCGACCCGTCCAGCCCGCGATCGTTCAGCCGGTTGCCAAGCGCGAACTCCGCCTGCTGCCCCAGGAATCCGGTGGTCCAGGCGAGATAGGCCGATTTGATCGCCACCTCGTTATCGGCGAAATCGCCTTCGAGCAGATAGGACAGATGCTTGCCGAACGTCCCCTCGATGCCGAGGCGGAGCGACCGCGCCTGCGTCGCGGTCACGTTGCGGGTCGCCACGTCGCTGCCGGTCGTGGAGCCCATGTCGATCAGGATGCGACCGCGCGGACGGAAGCTCAGCGCGCCATCGGCGCTGACGAATTCGGGCGTGCCCTTCGACCAGTCGACATGCGCATTTTCGCGCTGTGCCCGCTCGACCCGCGCCATCCGCGCCTCCAGCGACGGCGGATGCGCGTCGGACGGCAGCGACTGGCCGAGCGGGGCGGGGGTGCGGACCGGCGGCGTGGTCTGCGCCATTTGTGGCGTCGCCGGATCGGTCGCGGGGGTAGCGGTGCCTTCGACCGCGGCCAGCCGCGCTTCGAGGCGTTCGATCCGGGCGGCCTGTTCGCGGACCAGCCGGGCCAGCGTCGCGACATCGGCGTCCTGCGCCGCTGCCGGCGCGGCGATCAACAGGCTCGTGGCCAACAGGCTGGCACGAAACATGGGATTTCTCCGAATGGGGGAAGCGCGGCGGCCGTGCCGCTCGCAGCGGGTCGTCGTTCCCGCAAAGGGGGGCGAAAAGTCCGCTTCACCGTATCCCTGAACCCTCCCGTACCCCCGCGAAGGCGGGGGCTCAGAGCCAGGCAGAACAGAGGTTTGCGGATGTGGCCCTGGATCCCCGCCTTCGCGGGGATACGGCGAAGCGGCCTATCGCAGAGGTCTCGCCTTCGCCGGAATGACGACGGTTGGTGGGGATCCGGCGCGCGGTGGTGAAACTGCCGTGCCGACATATCCCGGCGTCTGCCGGGGCATGTCCGTCCGATCACCCCGCCTTGCGCCGCGCCCGCGCACTGCCGATCAACAGCGCGAGGAGCGACAGGATCGCGGCGGCGGCGCACCATGCGCCGGGGATCGCCTTGTCGCCGGTCGCGCCGATCAGCGCGGTGCTGATCGCCGGGGTGAACCCGCCGAAGATCGCGGTGGCAAGGCTGTAGGCGAGGCTGAAGCCGACGGTGCGGACATGCGCCGGGATGACTTCGGTCAAATAGACGATGAAGGCACCATTATAGGTCGCATAGATCGCCGCGAGCAGCAGTTCGACCGCGAGCAGCCGCCCGAAGCTGGGCGACGCGACCAGCCAGCTCATCAGCGGATAGGCAAGCACCGCGCCCAGCACCGTCGCGGTGATCAGCAGCGGCCGACGCCCGACCCGATCCGACAGCGCGCCCATCACCGGCAGCAGCACGAAGTTGGTGATGCCGACACAGGCGGTGACGAACAGGCTTTCGCCGGGGCTGAGCGACAACACCTTGCTGCCGAAGGTCGGGGTATAGGCGGTGATCATGTAGAAGAAGACGGTCGTCATCACCGCCATCAGCGTACCCTGCACCACCACGCCCCAATTGCCGCCGATGGTCCGCAGGATCTGGCCGAGTTGCGGATGCTCCTTGCGGTTCAGGAACGCCTCGGTCTCCTCCATGTGGCGACGGATGACGAACAGGAACGGGATCATCACGCAGCCGATGATGAACGGGATGCGCCAACCCCATGCCTGCATCGTGTCGGGCGACAGGTTGGTCGACACCAGCAACCCGATCAGCGCGGCGAACACCACCGCCGCCTGCTGGCTGGCCGACTGCCATGAGGTGAAGAAGCCCTTGCGGTTGGGCGGCGCGATCTCGTTCAGATAGACCGACACGCCGCCGACCTCGACACCCGCCGACAGGCCCTGGACCAGTCGCCCGATCAGGATGATGATCGGCGCGGCAAGGCCGATCTGTTCATAGGTCGGCGTGACCGCGATGGCGAGCGTGCCCAGCGCCATCAGTCCCAGCGTCAGCAGCAAGCCCTGCCGTCGCCCGTGCCGGTCGATATAGGCACCCAGCACCAGCGCACCGACCGGACGCATCAGGAATCCGGCGCCGAAGGTCATCAGCGTCAGCATCAGCGACGCGAACTCGCTGCCGGTCGGGAAGAACGCCTTCGCGATGTAGGTGGCGTAATAGCCGAACACCATGAAGTCGAACATTTCGAGGAAGTTGCCGCTGGCGACGATGAAGATCGACTTGAATGCCGACTTTTTCCGCTCGGCCGAAATCGGCGGCGCGGCGCCCGCGCTGTCGGCGGGATAGGGGATGGCTTGGGTCATGGTGTCACCTTTGCGACGACCGGTTCGAGGCCGCTGTCGCGGATCTGCCGGTGGGCTTTGGGGGAGGCGAGATAGGCGATCAGCGCGCGTGCTTCGGCCTGATGCGGGGAATAGGCGACGACACCGGCCGAGAAGGGCGTGACCTTCTGCAACGTGTCGGGCAGCAGGCCGATGATTCGGATGCCCTTGACGGGCTTGAGTTCGCTCAGCTGCTGGAACCCGATCTCGGCCTGACCGTCGGCGACGATCTTGCCGACCGGGGTGGCGGGAATCATCCGCCCCTTGGGCCGGACCTGATCGGCGATGCCCAGCCGGTCGAGCATCGCCGACTGGATATACACGCCCGATGCGCTGTCCGACCACGCCACCGACTTGGCGGTCAGCAGCGTCGATCGCAGCGCTTCGGGGGTGGTGATGTTCGGGGTGGGCGCGCCCGTCCTGACCGCGACCGCGATCTTGGACAGGCCCAGATCGACCGTGGTTCCGGGCGTCACGACCTTCTGTTCGGCCAGCTTGTCGAGCCCGCTGCGCGCGAGGATGACGACATCGGCGGCTTCGTGGCGCGCCAGGCGATTGGGGATCGCCTGTGGCGTGTCGCCCATCGACGGCCCGTGTTCGGTGACGATATGGACGCCGGTATCGCGTTCATATTGCTTGGCCAGCGCCTCGAACGCGGCGGTGAACCCGCCCGAGGTGAAGACATGGAGTTCGCGGGGGCGGCGCTGCGCGGTGGCATCGCCGGTCTGGAAGCCGATCAGCGCGGCAAGTCCCAGGAACAGCGCGGTGCGCCGCGACAGGACGGCCATCGGCCTGGATAGTGGATCGTGCATGAACACCTCTCGTTCGTCCCGCTCTCCGGCGGATTCCCGTGGCGGCAAAGGCTTGAGCCGGCGTGCCGTATGCGACACTAAGCAGCACCGGCGGCCTTTCGATCAAATGCAATGATCGAGCCGCTTTATGCGTCAGACGCATAAATAGTCGCGAAAGGACGGTCGCTACGCGTAACCTTCGTCACCTTTGGGTGCAGATGCTGCTGGGGATCGCGGCTGGTACGCTGATCGGCGTCTGGCTGCCCGACCTCGGCCGCGCGCTGGGTCCGCTCGGCATCGCCTTTGTGAAGGCGATGCGGATGATGGTGCCGCCCGTCCTGTTCTGCACGATCGTCGAGGGGATCGTGCGCCACGGCGCGGCGCGCGACACCGGCGCGACCGTGTTGCGCAGCGTCCTGATGTTCCTCGCAATTACCCTTGCCGCGCTCGGGCTGGGGCTGGGCGCCGCGCTGGTCCTCCATCCGGGCGAGGGGCTGGTGCTCGCCCCCGACGCCGCGACGCTCGACCTCGTCGCGCAACAGGTCCGCGCGCGCTCGATCGCCGGGCCGGGCGATTTCCTGCTCCATATCGTCCCCGACACGCTGTTCTCCGCCTTCACCGCCGGCGACGTCCTGCCGGTCCTGTTCGTCGCCGCGCTGGTCGGCTTCGGCCTGCTGCGCATCGGCGAAGCGGGCGCACCGATCGTCCGCGGGATCGAGGCGCTGACGCGGTTGCAGTTCGCGATCTTCGGCTTCCTGATCCGCGCCGCCCCGGTCGGCGCCTTCGGTGCTATTGCTTTTACCGTCGGCACTTATGGTATCGGCTTCATCGGATCGCTCGGCGTGCTGGTGGCGACGCTGGCGCTCGCCTGCGGCCTGCTGGTCGCCGGGCTGCTGCTGGCGATAAGGCTGGCGACCGGCATCGGTCCCGGCGGCCTGTGGCGCCTGTTCCGCGACGAAATCCTGATCGTCCTCGGCACCTCCTCGACCGAGGTCGTGCTGCCGCGCCTGATCGAAAAGCTCGAGGCGATGGGCTGTCCGCGCGGCATCGTCGGGCTGACCGTACCGCTCGGCTATTCGCTCAACCTCGCCGGCACCGCCGTCTACCTGATCGTCGCGACGCTGTTCCTCGCCGAAGCGGTCGACGTGACCCTCTCGCCCGCACGTATCCTTACCTATCTCGCGGTGATGTTCATCACGTCGAAGGCGGCGGCGGGGGTCACGGGCAGCGGCTTTTCGGCGCTGCTGCTGACCTTGTCGCTGCTGCCCGACGTGCCCGTGGGCGCGGCGGCGCTGCTGATCGCGATCGACCGCTTCCTGTCCGAAATCCGTGCGCTGACCAGCGGTACCGCCAATGTCGCCGCGTCGCTGCTGGTCACCCGGTGGAGCGGGGTCCGCCCCGCGCTACCGTCCCCACGCCGCGGCGAGTAGCGCCATCAGCCGGGTCGCGGTCGGCGACAGCGTCGCCGACGCGCGGCGCAGCACGCCGATCGTCCGCACGACCTCCGCCCCGGCCAGCGGCCGCCACACCAGATCGCGCGCCTCCGGCCCCTCGCAGGCGAGGCGCGGCAGCACCGATGGCCCGAGTCCCGCCTGCACCAGCGCCAGCGCCGAAGTCAGCCGCGTCACTTCGTAGAACCAGCGCAACTCGATCCCCGCCCGCGCCAGCCCGGCGTCGAGCGCGGTCCGGTTGCCGCTGCCCATATGCACCGTCACCAACCGCATGCCCGTAAGGTCGGCCCAACCCGGTGCGGGCATCTCCGCCAGCGGATCGTCGCGTCGGCAGACCAGGCCATAGGGATCGTCGGTCAGCGGCTCGAACGACAGGTCGGCATCCGACAGCACCGGCAGGGTGATGGCGAACTCCGCCTCGCCGGTCCGCACCGCCTCGGCACATTCGGTCGCCGACAGGTCGAGCACGCGGACGCGGACGTTGCGATATTCCTGCCCGAACTGTTCCAGCACGTCGGGCAGGAACCGCACCGTCGCGCTGGGGATGCTGGCGACGGTCAGCCGCCCGGCGCGTCGCTCGCCCAGCGCCATCATGCCCAGCAGCGAATGGTCGACTTCCTCCAGCAACCGCCGCAGCAACGGCACGATCTCCTGCCCTGCGGGGGTCAGCCGGACGCTGCGGGTCGTCCGTTCGAGGAGCGGCGTGCCGACCATCGCCTCCAGCTTCTGCACTCGCCGGCTTAGCGCCGGCTGCGACAGGTTGAGCTGTTCCGCCGCGCGCAGGAAACTCTTGCCCTCCGCCACGGCGAGGAGCGCGCGCAGGTCCAGCAACTCGCAATTCAACTGGGACATGCATCACTCTACGGCGTTGCGGGAAATCGGATGCCGGCTCGGCCGTGCCGCGTTGGATGCGGCAGCCTCGCCGGACGATGGACGTTCCGCACGCCGGGGTCCAGTGTCCGGCGACATATCCGGCTAAGAGCAATGCGGTCGCTGCGGATTTGCGCGCCATCCGGCAGCTTCGATAATTTGCTGCGATAGACCCGGTCGTAATCGCCGAACGAACGCACATGCACCATCATCACGAAATCGGTGTCGCCCGACACGAAACTGCAAAGGCTCATCGACGGGCAGCGTACCACCGCTTCCTCGAACTCGTTCAGCACGTCTTCGGTCTGTGACCGCAATTCGATCGACACCAGCACGGGTCGTGTAGCTGTTGATCGCCCCACGTTCGTCGAGGAACTTGCGCCGCCGTGCCGCGGCGGTTCCTCCATCGTACACACGGCCTCCCGCTAGGTCGTTGTGCAACACAAGAAATCGCCCGCACCGTCAATCTGAGAACTGCGACCCATCGGTTACGGTATATGCCGGGCAGTGGGCGGTACCGCTCGCCACCGATCGCGACGGCATGCGTCCCGCAGTGTAACCGCCGCGTCACGCCATCGTCGCATGGCCTTCATCATGCGCCGTCAGTGGGTTGTCCTGTATCGCAAAGGGGCAGACATGGTCACGCGTATCGGATTTTCCTTCATACCGCTGGTGCCGGCATCCTGCCTCGCCATGCCGGCCGCGTCGGCGCAGGCATCGACACAGCCCGACGCGGACGCCGAGGACGCAAGCAGCAACGACATCATCGTCGCCGCACAGCACATCGCACAGCGCGCCAGGGATGTGCCGATCACGCTTTCGGTCAAGTTCCTGCGCAACGCCTTCGACCGGGATGATCTGCTCAGCGCCGGCAATAGCGGCGGCGGCTTCGGCATTCCGGCCTTCCTCCCCAGTGAGCCGCGCTTCTACGGCGCCCGGCTGTCCCCCCGTTTTTAAAGGAATCACGACGATGACGATGATCGGACGACGCGGCGCATTGGCGCTGATCGGCGGCGGGGCGGGGATGCTGGTGCCGGGAGCGGCGGCCACCGCAACGACGGTGCGGACGGCGCGGTTCGACCACGGGGTCGCCAGCGGCGATCCGGCGACGGACGGCGCGGTGCTGTGGACCCGCGCGACCGTCGATACGGGGGCGGGGGACGTCGCGCTCGACTGGCACGTCGCCGAAACGCCCGATGCCAAGCCCTATCGTTCGGGACGCGTCACGGCGCGGGCGGCGGCGGACCATACGGCGAAGGTCGAGGCGACCGGCCTCGCCCCCGGTCGCGACTATCATTTCTGGTTCACCGCGCCCGACGGGACGTGCTCGCCGGTCGGGCGGTTCCGCACGCTGCCGCAGGGGAAGGTCGACCGGCTGGTGATCGCCATCGCCTCATGCCAGCTCTATCCCGGCGGCTTGTTCAACGCCTATGCCGACATGGCGGCGCTGCCGCAGCTCGATGCGGTCCTGCATCTCGGCGACTATATCTATGAATATGGCGCCGATGGCTATGGCGCGGATATCGGCCGTAAGCTGGGGCGGCTGCCCGATCCGCCGCACGAGATCGTTGCGCTCGACGATTATCGCCGCCGCCATGCGCAGGTGAAGTCCGACCCCGATATGCAGGCGGCGCATGCCCGTGCGGCATTCATCTGTGTCTGGGACGATCACGAGGTCGCCAATGATGGCTGGGTCGGTGGGGCGGAGAATCACGATCCCGCGACCGAGGGCGACTGGACCGCGCGCAAGGCGGCAGCGATGCAGGCCTATTTCGAATGGATGCCGATCCGCGAATCCCGGCGCGGGCTGGGGCGCGAAGCGATTTATCGCAGCTTCGAATTCGGCGATCTCGCGACCCTGGCGATGGTCGAGACGCGGTTGCTGGCGCGGTCGCAACAGGCCGCGTTCAAGGGGGAGGCACCCGAGCCGAACGAGGTTGCCGCCGTGCTGGCGACGCGCGCCCGACCCGACCGCGAGATGCTGGGTGCCGAGCAGCAGCGCTGGCTCGAACAGATGCTGTCGCAATCGGTCGCGGCGGGGAAACCGTGGCAGTTGCTGGGCAATCAGGTGGTGATGGCGCGCGTCGCCGGACCCGATCTGCCGGTAATGATGGGCCGCGAGCGCTATGAAGCGGCGCTGGCGACGATGCCCGCCTCCTTTCGCGAGCGCCTGCCGGCACTGGTCGCGGGCTATCGTGCGGGGGTGCCGTTCAGCCTCGATTCGTGGGACGGCTATCCGGCGGCGCGCGAGCGGCTCTACGCCGCCTTTGCCCGGGCCGGCAGCCGACCGGTGGTGCTGTCGGGCGACAGCCACGCCGCATGGTCGAACGACCTGTATGACGCGGGCGGGCGGCTGGCCGCGGTCGAGTTCGGCTGCACCGCGATTACCAGCCCGTCCTATGGCGCGCTGCTGCCCGGTATCGGTGCGCTGGTGGCGGAAACGAACCGCGAGGTCCTGTTCTGCGATCAGGATCGCAAGGGCTATTCGCTGCTAACGCTGACCCCCGATGCGGTCGTGACCGAGCATGTCGCGGTGTCGAGCGTCATGGCGAAACCGTTCACCCGCACCGTCGCCGCGCGCCACCGCGTGACGACCGATCGGTCGAAGGGGATTGTCGACGCATGAAGGGAAACCGGGCGGGGGACTGCTCCCGCCCGTTTTTCGAGGACGTCGGCGTACCGACGGAGATTGTCACCGACAGGTCATCGATCCGTCGCGCAGGATTAACCAACGCATCGCAGGGCGCGCCCCGAAAGGACGGCAGTTCAGCACGTCCGGGGGGAATATCATGACTGCACGCTTGTGGCTGCTCGGCGCCGCGCCCATCGCCCTTATCGCATCTTCCGCGCATGCGCAGGAACCCGTCGTCGTGGCAGCGACTGCCGCACCCGATGTCGACGAAGCGGCCCCGGTCGAGGGCGATGAGATCGTCGTCCTCGGCTTCGGCCAGACCCGACAGGTGCAGACGATCTCAGCGGTCGACATGGAGCGCCTGACCCCCGGTACGTCGCCGCTGAAGGCGGCGGCCAAGCTGCCCGGCGTCAATTTCCAGTCCGCCGACGCGTTCGGTGCCTATGAATGGTCGACCCGCATCTCGCTGCGCGGCTTCAACCAGAACCAGCTGGGCTTCACCCTCGATGGCGTGCCGCTCGGCGACATGAGCTATGGCAACGTCAACGGCCTGCACATCAGCCGTGCGATCCTGTCCGAAAACATCGCGACGACGACCGTCGCACAGGGTGCCGGTGCGCTCGGCACCGCTTCGACCAGCAATCTGGGCGGGACGCTGGAATTCGTCAGCCGCAAGCCGTCCGACACCGCCGATGTCGTCGCATCGGGCACCTATGGCAGCAATGATACCGTCCGGGCCTTCGCGCGGATCGACAGCGGCGACCTGGGCGGCGGGCTGATGGGCTATCTGTCCTATGGCTATCTCGGCACCGACAAGTGGAAGGGCTTCGGCGTGCAGCGCCAGCACCAGGCCAATGCCAAGCTGGTCAAGGAAATCGATACGCGTGGCAGCATCACCGCGTTCGTCAATTTCTCCGACCGGCGCGAAAACGACTATCAGGATCTCAGCTACGACATCATCGCCCGTCGCAGTCTGCGTGCCGACAATATCTCGAACGACTATCCGACCGCGTTGCAGATCGGCCGCGTGTACCAGAATCAGGCGGCGCAGAGCGCCTATGCCGCCGCCAATGGCGGCTCGACGACCGGCTTCGTGGCACCCTGGACCGGAGCGGGCTTCACCTTCCCGACCGGGTTCGGCACGGTCGACGATGCCTATTACGACGCCGCCGGTCTGCGCCGCGACTGGCTGGGCGGGCTGACCGTCGATGCGAAGCTGACGCCCGAATTGTCGCTGACCTCGACCGCCTATTATCATCACAACAAGGGGCAGGGGTCGTGGATCACGCCCTATTCGCCGACCCCGGCGGGCGCGCTCGGCCCCGATGGCACCGCGCTGCCGGCTTCGGCGACCTCGACCAGCGGCCTCGCCTCGCCGCTCGGCTTCCGTACCACCGAATATGGCATCGACCGTGCCGGCAACCAGACGCGCATGGCGCTGACCACCGGCGACAACCGGATCGAGATCGGCCTGTGGTACGAGACCAACAGCTTTCAACAGGCGCGCCGCTTCTACGGAATGAACGACGCCGCGTCGCCCAACCGCAATGCGCGTGATTTCCAGGCCAATGCCTATCGCACCCAATGGGACGGCAAGTACGACACCGAGACGCTGCAATATCACGTCGCGGATACGCTCTACCTCGGCGCGCTGACGCTGAATGGCGGGTGGAAGGGGCTGCGCGTGAACAACGCCGCCAATCTGCGGACCGGCACGCTGGTCGTCGGTGAGATCAAGGCGCGCGACTGGTTCCTGCCACAGGCGTCGGCACTGTTCCGCCTTGGCGGCGGGGCGGAATTGTTCGCCAGCTATACCGAGAATCTGCGGGCCTTCGTCTCCTCGGCGACCACCGGTCCGTTCGCGACCACGCAGAACGGGTTCAACGCGATCCGCGCGACGCTGAAGCCCGAAACCTCGAAGACGATCGAGGGCGGCGCGCGCCTGCGCTCGGGCGGGCTGCAATTGTCGGCGGTCGCCTATCATGTCGATTTCGCGAACCGGCTGCTGACCTTCGCCAATGGCGCCGGGATCATCGGCAACCCGCCGACGCTGAACAATGCCGGCAGTGTCGAAAGCTATGGCGCCGAACTCGCCGCGACCTATCGCGTGGCGCGTCCGCTGACGCTGTTCGCCAGCTATTCGTACAACAAGGCGACCTATCGTGACGACGTCCGCAACGCGGCGGGCGTGGTGCTGCAACCGACCGCGGGCAAGACCGTGGTCGATACGCCCGAGCATATGGCGAAGGGCGAGATCGCCTATGACGACGACCGTTTCTTCACCCGGGTCGGCGGCGATTATATGTCGAAGCGCTACTTCACCTATCTGAACGACCGGTCGGTCGGTGCCCGGCTGCTGGTCGATGCCAGCATCGGCTATCGCCTGACCGGCATCGGGGGCGTGCTAGACGGGCTGGCGATTGAGGGTAGCGTCAACAATTTGACCAACCGGCGGTATATCGCGACCGTCGGCACCAACGGCTACACCGCGCGGGGCGACAACCAGACGCTGCTCGCCGGCGCGCCGCGCCAGTGGTTCGTGACGCTGCGCCGGGGTTTTTGAGGAGAGCGGACCGGCAGGGTGAGAGAATCATCCTGCCGGCTGCCGCGGATGTAAATGTTCGCCGGCAAGGCGTCTCGGTCAGGCATGGGCGGCGCATGGCGTGTCGCTACGGTAAGGTTGCGACCGGGCGGATTTGCCGACATTTGCCACGAAAGCATATATCGGGGGACCAGGTGGCGGAGCGGGAGGGATTCGAACCCTCGATACGGTTTTGCCGTATACTCACTTTCCAGGCGAGCGCCTTCGACCACTCGGCCACCGCTCCGCATTGCCGGAAGGTGGGTTCCCTAGGGCGCGGCGGGGTTTCGTGCAAGCGGGAGTTGCGGGGGCAACGTGGCGCGTGGCAGGATGGCGCATGCACTTCGTCTCGCTGATCGCAGCTTTGCTTCAGGCCGCTGCCCCCGCCTCTCCGCCGATGCCGGCCGATCCGATCGAGAGCGACTGGCGAGCGATTCCCGACAACGAATTGCTGGTGATGACGCTGGCGGGGGACAAGCGGGTCGTGATCCGGCTGGCGCCGCGCTACGCGCCGGTCCATGTCGACAATCTGCGTAAGCTGGCGCAGGCACATTGGTGGGATGGCAGTTCGGTCTACCGGGTGCAGGACAATTACGTCGCGCAATGGGGCGACGTGACCGAGAAGAAGCCGCTGCCCGCCGGAGTCGTCGCCAATCCGCCCGCCGAATATGTCACCGGCCGCTATGACGCGGTAACGCAGATGACGCGACGCGATCCCTATGCGGCGAAGAGCGGGCATAGCGCCGATGGTTGGCCGGTGGCGAGCGACGGCAAGGGAGCGTGGCTGACCCATTGCTATGCGATGGTCGGCGTCGGCCGCGACATGGCGCCGAGCACCGGCAGCGGCGCCGAACTCTATGCGGTGATCGGCCATGGCCCCCGCCATCTCGACCGCAACATCGCACTGGTCGGCCGCGTGGTGGAGGGGATCGAATATCTGTCGTCCTTGCCGCGCGGTACCGGCACGATGGGCTTCTATGCGCCCGATCAGACGCCCACCCAGATCGTGTCGGTGCGGCTGGCGAGCGAGATCCCAGCGGCCGAACGACCGCATTTTCAGGTGCGGGCGGCGGACAATGCCCGCTACGCCGCATGGGTGAAGGGCCGTGAAAATCGCGAGCCGCCCTTTTTCGAAGTACCGGCGGGCGGCGCGGATATCTGCAATGCGATGCCGCCGGTCCGGCGGACGCCGACCAAATAGGCGTCAGGCGCGGGAGGCGAGGAGCGCTGCGCCGAAGCCGATGAAGATGCCACCGGTCGCGCGGTCGAACCAGCGGCGGACGCGTGGGCGGGTCAGATGGCGGGCGAGCGACCGTCCGCCGATCGCATAGGCCGCGTACCACAGGCATTCGACCAGCGCGAAGGTCGCGACGAGGATCGCGAACTGCACCGGCTGCGAGCCGTTCGGATCGACGAATTGCGGGAGGAAGGCGGTGGCGAACAGCAACAGCTTGGGATTGCTGATCCCGACCAGAAAGCCGCCCCGGAACAGGTGACGCGACGGGATGGCGTCAGCAGCGACGTCGATCGGTGCCGATCGCGCGGTGATCGCGCGATAGCCCAGCCATGCCAGATAGGCGGCACCGGCATAGCGCAGCACGTCGAACAGGCCCGGCACCGCCGTCAGCAGCGCCGCCAATCCCGCCGCCGATGCCGCAAGCACCCCGACGAGCGCGGTCAGGCAGCCCGCCATCGCCGGCAGCGCGCCGCGCCAGCCGAGCGAGACGCTGCGGGTCAGGACATGCAGCATGTTCGGACCAGGGGTGCCACACAGCACGACCACCGCGGCGACGAACAACAGCCAGCTATGCAGTGCCATGGCGGTGCGGGATCAGCCCCGGACCCAGTCGGCGACGGCGGTGGCGACGTTGTTCGCAGCTTGGTTGATCGCCGGACCCACGCTGTTCGCGTCGATCGTCGCGACCGGCGCACGGGCTTCGAAGCGGCGCTTTTCGAAGGCGGTCGATCCGGCGCGTTGCAGGGTGGCGTCATAGACGACGACGGCTTCGCTGCGTCCGGCGTCGATGCCGAATTCGCGCAACTCGCCGGTCAACTGAGCGCCCGGATCGGCAAAGCCCTGCCGCGTGCTGAGCACCACCATGTTCGCCCGCGACGTCAGCGTGTCGGACAACAGCCGGGCGAACAGGCGCGCCGGCGGTTCGACCCATTGCGCTTCCTTGACATAGGCGATGCTGGTCGCGCTCGACTGCACCGGCACGCGGGTCACCGCCAGTTCCTGGGGCACGACCGGGACCTGCACCGTGATCGAACGTGCCTGCGCCGAGCTTTGCGTCGCGCCGGCCGCGATCGGGGCGGCGGGGGCCAATGTCAGCAGTGCAGGCGGCGGTTCGGCACCGAAGCGGATGCACCCGGCAAGCGGCAGGAGCAGCAGAACCGACAGCTTCTTCATGGCGTGCATCCTCGTCTTCCGCATCACTTCTTGGGGTCGTAGTCGGGCAGCTTCGAGCGGCCGACCAACGCGGTCGCGCCACCCTGATCGACCTTTTCCGCGACCGAGGCGAGCGCACCGGTCATCGCGCGCAGGTCGCCGACCAGCTGGTTGACCTGGGGGATCGTTTGCTTGCTGAACGCCTGCAGCCCCGGCTTCGCATCGCCGATCGCTTCATTCAGCGTGTCGGCGCTCTTCTGCGCGCTGGCGATGGTGCGGTTCAATTGCTGGATCGTCGGCTGGATATCATTGGCCAGCACGCCGTTGGTCGTCGCCGCCAGTTCGCCGATCTGTTGCGACGCGATGCCGGCACGCTGGATCGCGACGCGCGTCTCGGCCAGCGTCGCGGCGATTTCCGGCCCGCGATCGGCCAGCGCGTCGGTCAGCCGGTTGGTGCTGTCGAGGATCGCGGCGATCGAGTTCTGGTTGCGGTCGGACAGGACGTCGGCCAGCCGCTCGGTCAGCGTCGTGACGCGCTCGAGCAATTGCGGCGCCGAACTGAGCAGCGCGGCGACCCCGCCGGCTTTGGGCGGAATGACCGGCACGCCCATCGGGCACGATTGTTCGGCGTTGGTCTCCGGACAGGTGATCGGCGGCGCACCCTTGACCGCGCCATCGAGCGTGATCGTCGACACGCCGGTGAAGCTGCCGACGATCGTCGCGGTCGTGCCGAGCAGGACCGGGGTCTCGTCCTTCACCTTGATGCGGACGCGGACGAATTGCGGGTCCTTCGGCCACAGCGCGATATCCTCGACCTGGCCCGAGGGTACGCCCGAAAAGGATACCGGCGACCCCTTGGCCAGGCCATCAACGGCCTGTTTGAAGAAGACGTCATATTCCTTTTCGCGGCCGCCACCGACACGGGCCAGCCACACGGTGAACAGCGCCAGCATGACCAGCAGGATCAGCACCACCGCGCCGACAAGGACATGGTTCGACCGGGTTTCCATCAGCGCCTCTGGGCTTGCAGCGAGGCCGGTTCTGCGCCGGCGTCGCGGTCGTGGTCACGGGCGGCGATGCGTTCCTGCGCATCGGTCGCGGCGCGGCCACGGGGTCCGTTGAAATATTCCTGGATCCATGGATGGTCCAGCGCGAGCAGTTCGTCGATCGTGCCGACGGCGATGACCTTCTTGTCGGCCAGCACCGCCACGCGGTCGCAAATGGCGTACAGCGTGTCGAGGTCGTGGGTGATGATGAAGACAGTCAGCCCCAGCGTCTTTTGCAGCGACGCGGTCAGGTCGTCGAACGCCGCCGCACCGATCGGGTCGAGCCCGGCGGTCGGTTCGTCGAGGAACAGCAACTGCGGGTCGAGCGCGAGCGCGCGGGCGAGACCGGCGCGCTTCTTCATGCCGCCCGACAACTCGCTGGGATATTTCGGCCCGGCATTGGCGGGCAGGCCGGTCATCACGACCTTGTACCCGGCAAGCTCGTCGAGCAGGGCGGGTTTGAGTTTCGGGTAGAATTCCTTGAGCGGCACCTGCACGTTTTCGGCCACGGTCAGGGTCGAGAACAGCGCGCCGCCCTGGAACAGCACGCCCCATTTCTTGCGGATCTCGGTCGCTTCGGTTTCCTCGCGGCCGATCGTGTTTTCGCCGAAGACCTCGATCGTGCCGGCGGCAGGCGTCTGGAGGCCGATGATCGAGCGCATCAGCACCGACTTGCCGGTGCCCGATCCGCCGACCACGCCAAGGATCTCGCCCCGCCGCACGTCGAGGTCGAGATTGTCGTGGATGACCTGATCGCCGAACTGGTTCTTCAGGCCGCGCACGCGGATGATGGCGTCGTTGTCGTCGCTCATATCCAGCCGATCCATGCGAAGAAGATGGCGAAGAAGGCGTCGAGTACGATCACGAGGAAGATCGCCTGCACCACGGCGGCGGTGGTGCGACCGCCAACCTGTTCGGCGTCGCTTTCGACCTGCATTCCGTGGAAACATCCCGAGATGCCGATGATCGCGCCGAACACCGGAGCTTTGATGAGCCCGATATAGAGGTCGGTGATCGGCACGACTTCGCGGATGCGCGTGACGAAGGTGATCGGCGGAATGCCAAGCTGCGCCCAGCTGAGCAGGCCGCCGCCGATGATCGCGATGATCGAGGCATAGAAGCCGAGCAGCAGCATCATCACGATCGCGGCGATGACGCGCGGCAGGACCAGCGCTTCCATCGGCGACACGCCGATCGTGCGCATCGCGTCGATCTCCTCGGTCAGCTTCATCGTGCCGAGCTGCGCGGCGAAGGCCGAACCGGAGCGCCCCGCGACCATGATCGCGGTCATCAGCACGCCCAGTTCGCGGAACGTCAGCCGCCCGATCAGGTTGATTGTGAACACCTCCGCGCCGAACTGGCGAAGCTGCACCGCGCCCTGTTGCGCGATGACCATGCCGATCAGGAAGCTCATCAGCCCGATGATGCCGAGCGCCGAGACGCCGACGACCTCGAATCGCTGGACCGTCGCGTTGAAGCGGAACCGCTTGGGATGGCGCAGCACGTTCAGGAAGGCGAGGACGGTCGCGCCCATGAAGCCGAGCAGGCCGAGCAGCTGCCGCGCGCTGCCGCTCACCGCCTCCCCGATTTCCTCGAGCACGCGCAGCGGGGGGCTGAGCGCCTTTTCCTTGCGGACGACGGGATCGTCGGCGGCGGCGACCTGATCGAACAGATGCCGGCTGTCGTCGTTCAGCCCCTCGATCGCAACGTCGCGGTCGCGGGCGAAGCGATGGACCAGCCACGCGCCGACCGTGTCGATGCGATCGACCTGCGACAGATCGATGCGACTCACCCGGCCGTCGAACGCGCCCAATCGTTCGGGCAGGTCGCCGACATGGGCAAGCGACAGATTGCCGGTGAAGCGCAGCACGTCGCCGCCATCGGCCCGGTCGTGCGAAAAATCGGCGGAAGCGCTCATCGCCACCATCCATCGGCGATTTGCCGCGTCGCGGCAAGGTGGTACGCGCCTTTCCCATGCGCCACCGCGATCTCGCCATCTACGACATGGACAAGACCATCACCCGCGTCGCGACGTGGACGCCGTTCCTGCGCCATGCGTTGAAGGAACGGGGGCGGGGGGCTTTGTGGCTGCTGCCGATCGCGGGGATCGCCGTCACCGGCTATGTCCTGCGCCTCTATGGTCGCGACCGGTTGAAGGAGATGACCCACCGGCTGGTGCTGGGCCGTGCGGTGCCGGGCGAACGGCTGGCCGATACGGCGCGCGCCTTTGCCCGGGCGACGGTCGCCACCGGGCTGCTCGATGGCGCCCGCGCGCGGATCGAGGCCGACCGGGCCGAGGGGCGGATGCTGGTGCTCGCTACCGCATCCTACCGATTCTACGCACAGGAGATCGCCGCGCTGCTCGGCTTCGATGCGGTGATCGCGACCAATTGCGCCGAGGAGACCGGCGGCAATGTGCTGGCGCGGATCGATGGCGAGAATTGCTACGGCGCGGCCAAGCTGCGCGCGATCGAGGCATGGGCCGCCGAACAGGGGATCGCGCGCGGCGATGTCGCGGTGCGGTTCTACAGCGATCATGTCTCCGACGCGCCGGTGTTCGATTGGGCCGACGAACCGTTCCCGGTCAACGCCCATGCCCCGCTGAAGGCGCTGGCGCGCAAGAAAGGCTGGCCGGTGCTCGACTGGCGCGACTGACGCGGGGGCGGGCTGGGTCAAGATGACGGCGGAGGTCCTGAAAGACGGTTCGCCGGGATAAACGTTACGCGCGGCGAACGGTTCAACGCCGATTGCGTACAGACTATCTTTTCGGGCTGCTCAGCCGCTTGGCATTGGCGGTAGCCTTGGCATGGATCGGGGTCAGCGCCCGCCCGCCCGCACCGATCATGCCTGCGGTCAGCCGCATCGCCCGGTCCTGTCCGGCGGCGATCCGGCGCGCGGAGGGCACGCGGCCGGCGGTGCCGAGCGACCATGCGTCCTGCATCGTCTGCATCCACAGCCCCTGCATCGCCGCCATGTCCTTTGCCAGCGAATCGCCGGCCTTTGAAAATGCCTGCGCCTTTTCGGTGACCATGCCGGTCAGTTCGACATGATCGGCGGTCCACGGATTGCGCATGCCGGCATCGATCATCGGCATCCGCCGGTCGATAACGACGGCGGAGGCGGCCATCGTCTCCCACAGGCGCAGCCCGGTCTGCGCGGCATCGGTCCACATCTGCCACCACAGGGTCATCGGCGTCGTCATCGGCTCTTCCTTCGAACGGTCCGCCGCGGATCGATTGCAGCGCCGCCGCTGTACGCGACGGGCGATCTTTGCGCCATGTCGCTTATCGTGCCTTGACCCGCATCCTGCCGCATTGCAGCAAGTGTGCCCATGACGACTCTGCCCCCGATCACGAACAATCCCGACATCCGCTTTCTCGGCCGGCTGCTCGGTGACGTCATCCGCACCTATGGCGGGGAGGCGCTGTTCAAGCGGATCGAGCATATCCGATCGACCTCGGTCGACCGGCATCGCGGGGTGGCGGGGGCCGATACGATCGACCTCGGGCTCGACAGCCTCAGCCTCGACGACACCATCGCGTTCGTCCGCGGGTTCATGATGTTCTCGATGCTCGCCAATCTGGCCGAGGATCGGCAGGGCATCGCCGCCGAACCGGGCGCCGATGTCGCCACCGCGATCGAGAAGCTGGCAGGCGAGGGCATTGGCCGTGACGCGGTGCTGGCGTTGCTCGATCATGCGCTGATCGCGCCGGTGCTGACCGCGCACCCGACCGAGGTGCGGCGCAAGTCGATGATCGACCACAAGAACCGCATCGCCGACCTGATGCTGCTGAAGGATCAGGGCGCCGATGAGACGCCGGAGGGCGACCGGGTCGACGAAGCGATCCTGCGCCAGATCGCGCTGTTGTGGCAGACCCGCGTCCTGCGCCGCGAGCGGCTGTACGTCGCCGATGAGGTCGAGACCGCTTTGAGCTATCTGCGCGACGTGTTCCTGCCGACGCTGCCCGCGCTCTATGCGCGGTGGGAGCGGGTGCTGGGCCAGCGGCCGCCCTCGTTCCTGAAGCCCGGTAGCTGGATCGGCGGCGACCGCGACGGCAATCCGTTCGTCGATGCCGACGCGATGCGGCTGGCGCTGGCCAAGGCGGCCGAGGCGGTGCTCGGCTATTATCTCGACCAGCTCCATAGCCTGGGTGCCGAACTGTCGATCTCGACCGAACATGTGACGGTCGACGAGGCGATCGCCGCGCTGGCCGACCGGAGCGGCGACAATGCGCCGAGCCGGGCCGACGAACCGTTCCGCCGGGCGATCAGCGGAATCTATGCGCGCCTCGCCGCGACCCATCAGAAGCTGACCGGCAAGGTCGCACCGCGCCCCGGCAATCTGACCGGCGAACCCTATGCCGATCCGGCGGCATTCCGTGCCGATCTCGCGGCCCTGGCGCGCGGGCTGGTGCAGGAGGGCAATGGTCCGCTGTCGACCGGCGGCGCGCTCGGACGGCTGATCCGCGCGGTCGAGACATTCGGCTTCCATCTCGCCACGCTCGACATGCGCCAGAACAGCGTGATCCACGAAAGCGTCGTCGCCGAGCTGCTCAAGGTCGCCGGTGTCGAGGCCGACTATAAGGCGCTGGACGAGGAGGCGCGCGTCGAACTGCTGCGCCGCGAACTGCAAAGCCCACGCCCGCTGACCAGCCCCTATGCCGATTATTCGGAGCAGACCGCGTCCGAACTGGCGATCCTGCGCGCCGCCGCCGACGCCCATGCCCGCTACGGTCGCGAATGCATCCGCCATTATATCGTGTCGATGGCGCAGTCGGTGTCCGACCTGCTCGAAGTGCATCTGCTGCTGAAGGAATCGGGGCTGTACGTCCCGGGCGAGCCGCCACAGGCGCATATCATGGCGATCCCGCTGTTCGAGACCGTCGCCGATCTGGAGGCCGCGCCCGCGATCATGACCCGCTGGCTGGCGCTGCCCGAAGTGGCGGCCATCGCGCAGGCACGCGGCCATCAGGAAGTGATGATCGGCTATTCCGATTCGAACAAGGATGGCGGCTACCTCACCTCGACCTGGCAATTGTCGAAGGGGTCGACGGCGCTGGCGCCGGTGTTCGAGGAAGCCGGCATCGGCATGCAGTTGTTCCACGGGCGCGGCGGCGCGGTGGGGCGCGGCGGCGGGTCGTCCTTCGCTGCGATCCGCGCGCAGCCGCACGACACGGTGCAGGGCCGCATCCGCATCACCGAACAGGGCGAGGTGATCGCCGCTAAATACGGCACGCGCGACAGCGCGGTGACGAATCTGGAGGCGATGACGTCGGCGACGCTGCTCGCCAGCCTCGAACCCGACTCGCTGAACCCGGCCGATGCGGCGCGGTTCGCCGCCGCCATGGACGCGCTGTCGGACACCGCGTTCAAGACCTATCGCGGCCTCGTCTACGGCACCGACGGCTTCACCACCTTCTTTCGACAGGCGACGCCGATCGCCGAGATCGCCGGCCTCAAGATCGGATCGCGCCCGGCGAGCCGGAAGAAGTCCGACGCGATCGAGGATCTGCGCGCCATCCCGTGGGTGTTCAGCTGGGCGCAGGCGCGGATCATGCTGCCGGGCTGGTACGGGGTCGGCGCGGCGCTGCAATCCTTCGACGACAAGGGGTTGCTGCGCGAGATGGCAAGCGCATGGCCGCTGTTCGCCGCGACGCTGGCCAATATGGAGATGGTGCTGGCCAAGTCCGACATGAACGTCGCGGCGCGCTATGCCGGGCTGGTCGAGGACAAGGCGCTGTCGGAGGCGATCTTCGGCCGGATCCGCGACGGCTGGCAGGCGACGCATGACGGGTTGCTGTCGGTCACCCGCCAGACGCGGCTGCTGGAGAAGAGTCCGGCGCTCGAAGCATCGATCCGGTTGCGCACGCCCTATATCGAACCGCTCAACCTGCTGCAGATCGAACTGCTCAAGCGGCACCGCGCGGGCGAGGCCGATGCGCGGATCGGCGAGGGAATCCTGTTGTCGATCAATGCGATCGCTACGGCGCTGCGCAATAGCGGCTAGGCCAAAGTTCACGAAGTTCACACTCGTGCGCTATTTGTGTGGTTTCGGTTTCCGCCGGTCCGTCTTCCCGCGAAGGCGGGGCGCGGTTGTCGTCGGCGACGTCCCGCCAGCCAAACCATGTCAAAGAGCCTGCCGAGCATGGCATTCGTCCCCGCTGTAGGAAAGCCGGACGTGCAGGTGCCGCCGCGCCTCCCCATATAGCGGACGAAAGGAGCCGTGATGGCCAGGACCGCTACCTTGTACCGCATGGTGATGCCCGACCATGTCTGCCCGTTCGGGCGGCGGGCGCTCGATCTATTGCGGCGGCATGGATTTACGGTCGACGACCGGCATTTGACGACGCGCGCCGAGGTCGATGCGTTCAAGGCCGAGCATGGTGTCAAGACCACGCCGCAGACCTTTATCGACGGACAGCGGATCGGCGGGCATGACGATCTGCGCCGCCATTTCGGGCTGAAGGTCCGCGATCCCAAGGCGACGACCTATGCCCCGGTCGTGGCGATCTTTGGCATGGCGGCGGCGATTGCGCTGGCGGCAAGCCATTCGGCGTTCGGCGACGCGCTGACCATGCGGGCGGGCGAATGGTTCGTCGGCATTGCCATGTGCCTGTTATCCTTGCAGAAGCTGCGCGATATCGATGGCTTCGCCAATGGCTTTCTGGGCTACGACCTGCTGGCGCAGCGGGTGGTGCGCTATGCATGGGTCTATCCATGGGCGGAGGGGCTGGCGGGGGTGCTGATGATCGCCGGCGCGTTGCTGTGGATCGCGATTCCGGTCGCGCTGGTGATCGGGACGGTCGGCGCGGTGTCGGTGGTGAAGGCGGTCTATATCGACAAACGCTCGCTCAAATGCGCGTGTGTCGGCGGGAACAGCAACGTGCCGCTGGGCTTCGTGTCGCTGACCGAGAATCTGCTGATGGTCGCAATGGCCGTGTGGATGCTGGTTCAGGTTTGAGAGGAAGAAGGGTTTGATCGCGCAGAGGCGCGAAGGGCGCAAAGGGTTGTGTTTCTGGCAACTGGACCGCGACCGGTAGACCTCGCGAGCGGCGGCAACCGGTTTGGAAGGCCGCTGCCGCGGAGAACATTGCGTAGAACGCGACCCCTTTGCGCCCTTTGCGCCTCTGCGCGAACAATCACTTGGTGTGCATGCAGCGTCTACTCGAAAGTCACCGCGATATTGTCGATCAGCCGCGTCGTGCCGATCCGCGCGGCCGCCAGCAGCCGGGCGGGGCGGCCGCGAATGGGGGCGGTCAGCGTTTCGGCGTCGACCAGCGTCACGTAATCGGGATCGAAGCCGGCGCGGGTCAGCGTCGCGATCGCCGCCGCCAGCGCGGTCGCCGGATCGTCGCCGCGCTCGATGCCACGCTTCGCCTCGCCCAGCGCGCGCGGCAGGGCGACGGCACGGGCGCGTTCGGTTTCGTCGAGATAGATGTTGCGCGACGACAAAGCGAGGCCGTCATCCTCGCGCTGCGTCGGGACGCCGACGATCTCGGGCGTCAGGTGCAGGTCGGCGGTCATGCGGCGGATGACCGCCAGTTGCTGGAAATCCTTTTCGCCGAACAGCGCGACCGCCGGGCGGACCTGCCCGAACAATTTGCTGACGACCGTTGCGACGCCATCGAAATGGCCGGGGCGGTGCGCGCCGTCGAGCACTTCGCTGACGCCCGCGACGCTGACATTGGTGGCAAAGCCCGCCGGGTACATTTCCTCGACCTCGGGCGCCCACAGGATGTCGACGCCCGCCTCGGACAGCATCTGCGCATCGGCGGCCTCACGCCTTGGATAGCGCGCCAGATCCTCGTTCGGGCCGAACTGCTTGGGATTGACGAAGATCGACACGACGACCCGGGCCGCGCGGCGGCGCGCGGCATCGACCAGCGCCATATGGCCGGCATGGAGCGCGCCCATGGTCGGGACCAGCGCAACGCCTTCCCCCGCCTGGGTAAACTGGTCGAGCGCTTCGCGAAGCACCTCCAACCGACGTATAATTTGCACGGCCGATGGCCCTTCGATATGGGTGGGGGAGGCGGCTGTACTGGATCAGGCCGCCCGGGATCAACAAGGTTGGGTTGCGCGCTTGGACGAAGGTTCGGATCGGTTGCACGTCATCGTGTTCGCCAACGAGAAGGGCGGCACCGGCAAGTCGACGACGGCAGTGCATGTCGCCATCGCATTGGCGGCAAAGGGCGCGCGCGTCGCGTGCTTCGACCTCGACCATCGCCAGCGGACGCTGGGCCGCTATCTCGACAACCGGGCGGAAACGATCAAGCGCACCGGCCGCAACCTGCCGATGCCGATCTACGACACGCATGATGGCGAGAGCATGACGCGCTTCAACGACGCGCTCGGCCGGTTGGGTGAGAATGCCGAATTCCTCGTGATCGACACGCCGGGCCGCGACGATCGCTTCGCGCGGATCGCGGTGACCAATGCCGATACGCTGGTCACGCCGATGAACGACAGCTTCGTCGATTTCGATCTGATCGGACAGGTCGATCCCGACACGTTCAAGGTGACGCGGCCGAGCTTCTATTCCGAACTGATCTGGGAAACGCGCAAGCATCGCGCGAAGATCGACGGGTCGACGATCGACTGGGTCGTGCTGCGCAACCGGCTGCAGCATATCGAGGCGCGCAACATGCGCCGCGTGTCGGAGGCGATCAATTCGCTGTCGAAGCGCGTCGGCTTTCGCGTGACGCCGGGCCTGTCCGAACGCGTCGTCTATCGCGAACTGTTCCCGTCGGGGCTGACCATGCTCGACCGCAACGAATTCGGCGAGATGGGGCTGTCGCATGTCGCGGCGCGGCAGGAATTGCGCGAGATGATGGGCGGGTTGCAACTGCCCGAACCGCTCGGCGCGCCGACCGCGATCTGACGTTCCGGGCGCGATGCTCAAGTTCGTCCTGATCGTCGCGATGATCCTCGCCTTCTGGCTGTGGCTGCGCGCCAAGCCGAAGAAAGTGGGCGGCGAGGCGGAGGCACGTGCGATCCTCGGCGTCGGCAAGGATGCGAAGGCGGGCGAAATCCGCGCCGCGCACCGGCGGCTGATGCAGGCGGTCCATCCCGATCGCGGCGGGTCGGCCGATCTGGCGCGGCGGATCAACGCGGCGCGGGATGTGCTGCTGGGGCGGCTGCGGCATTGAGCCGCTGTTCGAAGGTAAGAAGATAGTTGTTCGCGCAGAGGCGCAGAGGCGCGGAGAGGTTGCGGTCGGCGCAACGCCACCAGCGCCGGCGGCCTAGTCGTCTGGTCTGAACTTTGCAGAAGGTCTCCCGGTCGCGGGTGCTTCGCGACAAGCGCAACCTCTCTGCGCCTTTGCGCCTCTGCGCGAACCGTTTCTTTTCCCTACTCTCCGTCGCCGCTTCGACCTAAACCCGTCCGCCTTGTAATGGCGAGGATACCGGCATGGCCCATGACTTCCACCCCAGTTCGCTGCGCGAATACGACATTCGCGGGGTCGTCGGGCGGACGCTGGGGACGGCCGACGCGAATGCGATCGGGCGCGGCTTTGCGACGCTGGTGCGGCGCGCGGGCGGAACGCGGGTCCTGGTCGGGCGCGACGGGCGGCTGTCGTCGCCCGAGCTGGAGGCGGCGCTGGTCGCCGGGCTGACCGCCAGCGGGGTGGACGTGGTGCGCATCGGCCTTGGCCCCACGCCGATGCTCTATCATGCCGAAGCGATGCTGGAGGTCGATGGCGGTATCCAGATCACCGGCAGCCATAATCCGTCCGATTACAATGGCTTCAAGATGGTGTTGCAGCACCGTCCGTTCTTTGGCGACGATATCCAGCGGCTGGGCGCGATGGCGGCGGCGGGCGACTGGGACGAGGGTGCGGGGACCGTCACCGACCATGACCATGTCGATGCCTATGTCGGACGGTTGATGGCCGGCTATGCCGGGGGCAGCTACCGCATCGGCTGGGATACCGGCAGTGGTGCTGCGGGGCCGGTGATCGAGCGACTGGTGGCGCTGTTGCCCGGCGAACATCACCTGCTGTTCACCGAGGTCGATGGCCGTTTCCCGCATCATCACCCTGACCCGACCGAGGAAGCCAATCTGGTCGACCTGAAGCGGCTGGTCGTCGAAAAGGGGCTCGATTTCGGGTTGGCGTTCGACGGCGATGGCGATCGGATCGGGGCGGTCGACGGACGGGGGCGGACGCTGTGGGGCGATCAGTTGCTGATGCTGCTCGCCGAGCCGCAACTGCGCGAGACGCCCGGCGCGACGATTATTGCGGACGTGAAGGCCAGCCAGCTGCTGTTCGACCGCATCGCCGAACTCGGCGGCACGCCGTTGATGTGGAAGACCGGGCACAGCCCGATGAAGACCAAGCTGCTGGAAACCGGCGCGCCGCTCGCCGCCGAAATGTCGGGGCATGTGTTTTTCGGCGGCGATGATTACGGGTTCGACGACGCGCCCTATGCGGCGGTGCGACTGATCCGTGCGATCCACTTGAGCGGGCGGTCGCTGACCGAATTGCGCGATGCGATGCCCGAAATGGCGACCACGCCCGAACTGCGCTTCACTGTCGACGAGACGCGCAAGTTCGCGGTGGTCGACGAAGTACTGGCGCGGCTGGCGGCGGCGGGGGCGCAGGTCGACACCACCGATGGCGCGCGGGTGACGACGGCCGACGGATGGTGGCTGCTGCGCGCCTCGAACACGCAGGACGTGCTGACCGCGCGGGCGGAGGCACGGACCGAGGAAGGGCTGGCGCGGTTATTGGGTGAGGTCGACGCGCAACTGGCGGCGTCGGGGGTGGTGCGGAGGTAGCTGGTTGGTTCGCGCGAAGGCGCGAAGGGCGCAAAGGGGTTTCGCGTAGCCGCTCCGTATTGCGCTTTCCGCGGGCGAAGCGGTCTGCCGTTCGCGCCGGCCATGCCCAGCACGCAACCTCTTGGCGTCCTTTGCGCCTTTGCGCGAACCCACTCTTTCCTTCTTTCAAACCGGACCCTCACCGCCCCCGGGGTGGCATTTTCGGCCCTAAAGCGCCATTTGTGCCCCATGGCGCAACCGCAGATCATCCGTGTCGTCGACCTCGAAACCACCGGGCAGGCTCCCCCCGCGCATGGCGTGTGCGAGGTCGGCTGGCAGGACGTGGCGCTGGGCGAGGACGGGCGCTGGGAGCTGATGGGCGAGGGCGGACAGCATTTCGTCAATCCCGGCCGCCCGATCCCGCCGGTGACGCAGGCGGTGCATCACATCCTCGACGAACAGGTCGCCGATGCGCCGTGGTGGCAGGATATCGCCCGCCGCGTGCTCGACCCCTACCCCCGTCGCGTGGCGCTGGCGGCGCATCGTGCGGATTTCGAACAGAAATTCTGTACTGCGCAGCTGACGCACGGGGCCGACTGGATCTGCACGTGGAAATGCGCGCTGCGGTTGTGGCCGGACAGTCCGGGCTTTTCGAACCAGATGCTGCGCTACTGGCGCAAGCCGCAGGGCATGGAGCATGAACGCGGGCTGCCGGCGCATCGGGCGTTTCCCGATGCCTATGTCACCGCCTTCCACCTGCGCGACATGCTGAACGAGGCGTCGATCGCGCAGTTGCTCGAATGGTCGCGCCTGCCGGGACTGTTGCCGCGGGTGCGCTATGGCCCCGATCGCGGGCGTGCCTGGACCGAGATCGACGATGATTCGCTCGACGGGTTCCTGACCGACCGCGACGAGGATGTCCGCTTTACCGCCGAAACCGAACTGGCGCGGCGGCAGGGCGGCGGCGAGATCAAGCCTCGCAGCCGTAACGACTGGCTGCTGCTGTGACCCGGACCGCGATGCAGGTGGTGCGGGTGCATTGCCCGGTGTCCGGCAATGTCCTCGCGCGGTTGCAGGTGGGCGAGACGGCGGCGCTGGGCGACGATCCGGTGCTGGTCGGGGTGGTCGGCGTGATCCGGGGCAGCGACGTGCTGGGCGCGATCGGCCCGTATCGCGGGGTGTTCGAACTGGGTTTCGGGCTGGAGAGCTTCGTGCCCGGCGTGGAGGCGGTGCCGACTACCGGGCGGGCCGGCGAGGCGGCGGTCGTGCCGACGGTGGTGGTGAAGACCTATGCGGCGATGGGTATGGATATCGATGCCGAACTGGCGGCGATCGCGGCGGTGCACCCGTGGGAGATTCCGGTGATCGAGGTCGGGATGGTGGAGATGGTCGGGCGGTAGGTTTGCCCTCACCTGTCCTACTTACCCGTTCGGTTCGAGCAGCTTCGAGCGAAGTCGAGAAGCGTCCGTCGAGAACGCCCCGTTTGGGGCAACCCCTTCTCGACTTCGGTTCTCGACAGGCTCGAACCTGCGCTCGAAGCAAACGGCTGGGGGGGGCGGCTCGAACCGAACGGAAGGGGGGAGGGGGGCCTATCCCTGCCGCCCGCCTAGCAGCGACCGTGCCCCTTCCAGCGACACCCCGAACACCAGATGCGCCAGCGCGCCATAGGCGTGGGTCGCGGCGGACGTGTCCCATGGTGCCGATCCCAGCCCCGCCGCCGGTACCGCCGCTTCGTCGAGCAGCGCGGAGGTGGCAATGCCGTACAGGCTGCCGAAGCCGCTCGCAGCACCCGGCCGATATTCGGTGAGCACGCCGTACAGCCCGCCCAGCGCCGCGCCGGTGAGATAATGCACCGCCTGTCCCGCGGGGGCGCGATAGGCGTCGGGCACGCGCGTGCCGGTGGTGGCGAGTGCGACCTTGTCGGCGGCCTTCACCGTCGCGGGATCGTCGTCGCCCTGGTCCTGTCCCATCGGCTTGGCGGCGACCGACTGGAACGCGGCCATCGCGGCGGAGGCGATCAGGCCGGCGGCGATCCCGGCGAACAGGCCGAGGACGGGGCGGGGGTGCGACATAAGCGGTGCTCCGACAAGGGGGGGAGCGAGGCAAACGGTCGAGGGGGCGGGGGTTTCCCTCAAGTCCCGCGTCCGTACGGAACGGCTTGTCCCGGCGTTGGCGGGGATCCAGAGCCGCAAACAGTGCGCTGTTTGGCGCTGGACCCCCGCCGGCGCGGGGGTACGGGTTCTGCGAGGAAGACGGTCCGCGCTTTGACGAAAGGCTTACTTCTCCAGCGCGTTCCACGCCGCGACGAACGCCCGCGCGCGTTCGCCGACCGTGTCCGCGTCCATGCCGGGCACGTACAGCGCCGAACCAAGACCATAGCCCGCCGCCCCCGCCTTGTGCCAGTCGGCCAGCACCGACGGCACGATGCCGCCGACCGGCAGCATCCGCACGTCGCGCGGCAGCACGGCGCGCATCGCCTTCATCACTGCCGGGCTGGCCGCTTCGGCGGGGAAGAGCTTCAGCGCGGCGGCACCGGCTTCCAATGCGGCAAAGGCTTCGGTCGGGGTCGCGATGCCGGGCATCGCCACCAGTCCCCGCTCGGCCGCGGCCGAAATCACGGCGGTGTTGGCGTTGGGCGAGATGATGAGCGTGCCGCCGGCCGCCTCGACCCGTTCGACCTGTTCGACGGTCAGCACGGTGCCCGCACCGACCGCGGCATAGCCCTCCAGCTTCTTCGACAGGCGGGTGATGCTCTCATAGGGATCGGGCGAGTTGAGCGGCACTTCGACGATGGTGAAGCCGGCATCGATCAGCGCGTCGCCGATCGCCTCCACCTCGTGCGGCTGCACGCCGCGTAGGATCGCGACCAGCGGGCAACGGGCAAAGGCGGCGTCGAAGGCGGACAAATGGCTCATGCGGACAACTTTCGGATATGGGTGATACCGGCGATAAAGGCATGCTCGCACCCGCTGACAATGGCGCGGCCGCCCAGCGTCTCGATCGCGGTGGCATAGAGGGTGGCGAGATCGCCGTCGGCGACCAGATGGACGTCGCGGCCGTCCCCGATGCGTGCGGCGACGTCGCTGCCGATCAGCACACCGCTGGCATAGGACGCGGCGTTCGATTCGTTGCGGAGGCCAAGGACGTGCGAGGCGCGGATGCCGAACAGGCTGGCGGCAAGGTCGCGCTTCGCCCCTTCACGGACGCCTTCGCGGAAGGCGTCGGCAGCGGTGACCGGCGCGGCAAGTTGTGGCGCGAGCACGCCGCCGCCCTTCAGCAGCGCGAACAGCTCGCCGGTCATCGCGGTGGTGAAGGCGGTGACCTTGCCCCCGGTCAGCTCGACCCATTTGCAATGGGTGCCGGGCTGACAGAGCAGCGCGTCCGCCGGCACCTGTCCGGCGAGCGCCGCACCGAGCAACTGCACCTCCTCGCCGCGCATCACATCGCCAAGATCGCCGTCGATGAAGGACAGGCCGGGCACGATCGCGGTACGGTCGTCGATCCAGGTGAGGTGCGCGGCGATATCGGCGATATCGGCGGGGACCGCGACATAGGGCGCGACCTGCCAGCCGATCGTCGATCCGACCATGCCGGCCATCAGCACCGGCAAGTCGCCCAATTCCGCCCGGATCGCCGCCAGTTCTTGCGGATAGTCGTCCGCCGCCATCGCCGACACGCCCTTGGGCGACTTGACCACGGCGGCGATGCGGCCATCCTCCAGCCGGTAGGCGCGGCGGTTGGTGGTGCCCCAGTCGAGGGCGATGAACGGGCTCACCACCATGTCGCGTACAGCGCGATGAGGATCAGGATGACGCCCAGACCGGCGACGTTGAACCCGGTCGAGGTGCCGAACGACACGCCCTGCATGGTGATGCGATTGGCGTCACCGCGCCCCTTCACCGCCAGCGACAACAGGATGGCGAGGCCGAGGCTGAGCAGGAACACGATGCCCATCCGGTCCATGAACGGGATGCCCGGCGCGAAGCTGCGGAACAGGTATGACAGCACGACCGAGGCGATCGCCGCGCCGATCGCGCCGGCTTCGGTCGCGCGCTTCCAGAACAGGCCGAGCAGGAAGATCACGGTGATCCCCGGCGTGAAGAAGCCCGAAAATTCCTGGATGAACTGGAATGCCTGATCCGCACCGCCCAGCAGCGGCCGGGCGGCGACGATCGCGATCAGGATGGCGATCGTCGCGGCGATGCGGCCGATGCGGACCAGCTTGCGTTCCTGTCCGGCATCCATCTGCCCGCTCTCACTCGTGCGCTTGGCATAGAGGTCAAGCGTGAAGATCGTCGCGATCGAATTGATCTTCGACGCGGTCGACGCGATGATCGCGGCGATCAGGGCGGCGAAGACGAGGCCGAGCAGGCCCGAGGGCAGCAGCCGCATCATCGTCGGATAGGCTTCGTCGGGCTTGGCTAGGTCGGGCGCCAGCAGCACCGCCGCCATGCCCGGCACGACGATCACCAGCGGCATCAGCAGCTTCAGGAACGCCGCGAACACGATGCCCTTCTGCGCCTCGGGCAGCGACTTGGCGGCCAGCGCGCGCTGGATGATATATTGGTTGAAACCCCAATAGCTGAGGTTAGCGATCCACATGCCGCCGATCAGCACCGACAGGCCCGGCAAATCCTTGTAGAAGGGATTGTCGGGGGTCAGGATCATCTGGAACTTTTCGGGCGCGCGACGGGTCAGTTCGTGGAAGCCGCCCACGACCCCGGCATCGCCGCCGATCTGCGACAGCGTGAGGTAGGAGATGGTGAGGCCGCCGAATACCAGCAGCGTGACCTGCACGATGTCGGTCAGCGCCACCGCCTTCAGCCCGCCGCGCAGCTGGTAGAGCAACGCGAACAGGCCGAGGCCGATCAACGCCACCGTCTGGTCGACGCCCGCGACCTGCGTCACCGCGATCGAGCCGAGCCAGATGATGCTGGTCAGGTTCACGAACACGTACAGCGCCAGCCAGAATACCGCCATCAGCGTGCGGATCGACGGGCCGTACCGCTGTTCGAGGAACTGCGGCATCGTGTAGATTTCGTTGCGCAGGAAGATCGGCAGGAAGAATTTGCCGACGATCAGCAGCGTCAGCGCCGCCATCCATTCGTACGAGGCGATGGCGAGGCCGATCGCATAGCCAGAGCCAGCCATGCCGACGATCTGTTCGGCCGAGATGTTGGCCGCGATCAGCGACGCGCCGATCGCCCACCATGGCAGCGACTTGGATGCGAGGAAATAGTCGGAGCTATCCTTCTGATGCCCCCCCTTGTCGCGGCTCACCCATTGCGCGAGGCCGAAAATGCCGATCGCATAGATGACCACGACGATCAGATCGATCGTCGACAGACGCATGATGTCCTCCCCGCCCACTGGCTTTTGGAGGCGGACAATTATACGACGAATGCAATGTGTCCAGTGCCAAGCGGCACGGACGAACCGAAAGGAGACGGGATGGCAGCGCGGATGAGCGGAATGCCCGGCGGCAATTTGACCCGCACGACGCTCGACACGCTCGGTCGCGCGATCGTCACCGGCGAATATGACGAAACGCCGTTCCCGACCGAAGCCGAGATCGGCAAGGCGCATGGCATCAGCCGGTCGGTGACGCGCGAGGCGGTGAAGATGCTGACCGCGAAGGGGCTGGTCAGCGCCCGCCCGCGCCAGGGGACGGTGGTCCGCCCGGCGGCGGCATGGAATTTGTTCGACCCCGATGTCCTCCACTGGCTGCTCGACCGCAAATTCTCGGTCGAGCTGTTGCGCCAGTTCAACCAGCTGCGCGTCGCGATCGAACCCGAAGCGGCGGCACTGGCGGCGGTGGCGGCGGACGATGACGATCAGGCGCGGATCGCCGATGGCCTTGCGCGGATGGCGGCGGCGGAACGCGGCGAGGACGATCCGCTGGAGGCCGATATCGACTTCCACGTCGCGATCCTGCTCGCCGCCAAGAACCCCTTCTACGCGCAGTTCCGCGAGATGGTGGCGACCGCGCTCAACACCTCGATCCGCTTCACCAACACCATCGTCGGCCGCTCGGCCAGCGTCGAACAGCATGCGGCGGTGGCGGAGGCGATTGCCGCACGCGATCCGATCGCGGCGCGGGGCGCGATGCGCGCGCTGATCGGCGACGTGCTCGACCTGATCGACGCGCGGGGGGCGGGGTGAGGCACTCCGGCACGTTCTGCCGTACCCCCGCCTCCGCGGGGGTACGGTGTGCGTCTCGCAGGCTATTTCAACCGCGCGCCATGCCACCGCACATGATCGGCCATGAAGGTCGAGATGAAATGATAGCTATGGTCGTATCCCGGCTGCATCCGCAGCGTGCAGTCGATCCCGGCGTCCGCGCATGCCGTGGCCAGCAATTCCGGGCGTAGCTGCTCGGCCAGGAAATTGTCGGCATCCCCCTGATCGATCAAGATTTCCTTTACCCGCGCCCCATCCTCGATCAGCGCGACCGCATCCGCTGCGCGCCATGCCGAACGGTCGTCGCCGAGATAGCCGCCCAGCGCCTTTTCCCCCCAAGGCACCTGCGACGGCGCGACGATCGGCGCGAAGGCGGAGATTGAGCGAAAGCGGTCGGGGTTGCGCAAGCCGATGGTCAGCGCCCCATGCCCGCCCATCGAATGGCCGGTGATCGACTGACGACTGCAATCGAGCATCGGGAATTCGGCGGTGACCAGCGCGGGCAGTTCGTCCTCGATATAGGAGCGCATCCGATAATGTTGCGCCCATGGATCCTCGGTCGCATCGACATAGAAGCCTGCGCCCAGCCCGAAATCCCACGCGCCCTCCGGATCGTCGGGCACGCCCTCGCCACGTGGCGAGGTGTCGGGCGCGATGAAGGCGATGCCCGCCGCGGCGCACGCCGCGCGATATTCGCCCTTGTCGGTGACATTGGCGTGGGTGCAGGTCAGCCCCGACAGATACCACAGCACCGGCGCCCGCTGCCCCGGCTCCAGCGGCGGCACGAACACCGAAAAGGTCATGGTCGTGCCGGTCGCGGTCGATTCGTGGGAATAGACGCCCTGCGTACCGCCATGGGCGCGCGCGGTCGAAACGGTCTTCATGGGGTTCTCCACCGATGGTGTGCAGGGGCTACAGGATAGGGACGGTTCGCGGCAACATCCGGTTCCTCTCGACAGCGCGGGGCGGATCGCCGACAGGGCGGCATGGCGCGGCTGATCCTGCTCAACAAACCCTATGGCGTGCTGTCGCAATTCTCCGATCGCGGGACCGGCGGCGCCCGCGCGACGCTGTCGGACCATGTCGCGGTGCCGGGCGTCTATCCGGCCGGGCGGCTCGACCGCGATAGCGAAGGGTTGCTGTTGCTGACCGACGATGGCGGTCTGCAGGCACGCATCGCCGATCCGCGGTTCAAGCTCGCCAAGACCTATTGGGTGCAGGTCGAGGGGGCGCGCGACGACGCGGCACTCGACCGGCTGCGGCGCGGGGTGACGCTGAACGACGGACCGACCCGCCCGGCCGAGGTCGCCGCGATCGATCCGCCCGCATTATGGGAGCGGGTGCCGCCTGTGCGCTTCCGCAAGACCGTGCCCGATCACTGGCTGTCGATCACCATCCGCGAAGGCCGCAACCGGCAGGTGCGGCGGATGACCGCCGCGGTCGGCCTGCCGACGCTGCGGCTGGTTCGGTGGCAGGTCGGCGGGTGGACGGTCGAGGGACTGGCCCCGGGGGAATGGCGCGAGGTGTCGGCGTAAGCTCCGACTTCTGGGGGGCAGCCGTATCCCCGCGCAGGCGGGGATCCAGGGTTACGGAGCGCAACGCCTGCCGCTCGGGATCCCCGCCTGCGCGGGGATACGGTGCTGGAACCGTGTCCGGCCTCACGCCGCGCTTTGGTCGATCCCCAGTTCGCCCAGCTTGCGATACAGCGTCGAGCGCCCGATCCCCAGCCGCCGGGCGACTTCGGTCATGCGGCCGCGATAATGACCGATGGCGAGGCGGATGACGTCGGCCTCGATCTCCTCCAGCATGCGCAGATTGCCGTCGGGGCGGAACAAGGTCACCCCGCCCGCCATGTCGTGGCGCTGGACCAGTGTCACCGGCGGCGGCGCCTCGCCCTGCGCGATCTGCGCGATCTGCGGGAAGTCGCCACGGGTCAGCGCGTCGCCCTCGCACAGCACCGCCGCACGGAACAGCGCGTTCTGCAACTGGCGAACATTGCCCGGCCAGCCATAGCTGTCGAGCAGCGTGATCGCATCGTCGGTAATGCCCAACTGGCGCAGCCCCGGCTGCTGCGCGATCCGCGCCAGCAGATGGCGGGCGAGCGCCGGAATGTCGCCGCGCCGTTCGCGAAGTGGCGGGATCGTCACCTGCACGACGTTCAGCCGGTAATAAAGGTCCTCGCGGAACCGGCCGGCCTCGACCTCGGCCATCAGCGTCTTGTTGGTCGCGGCGATCACGCGGACATCGACCTCGCGCGTGGTGCGCGCGCCGACCGACTGGATCTCGCCCGATTGCAGCACGCGCAACAGCTTGACCTGCGTCTCGAACGGCATCTCGCCGATTTCGTCGAGAAAGATGGTGCCGCCGTCCGCCTCCTGGAACCGGCCGGCCTTGCGTTCGAATGCGCCGGTGAACGCGCCCTTTTCATGGCCGAACAGCTCGCTTTCGACCAGATTGGCGGCGATCGCGCCGCAATTGACGCGCACCATCGGCTTGCGGGCACGCGGGGAGGCGGCGTGGATCGCCTCGGCGACGACTTCCTTGCCGACGCCGCTTTCGCCCTCGATCAGCACCGGCACGCGGGCGCGCGCCGCCTTGGCCGCGATGGCCAGCGCGGCGCGGAATTGCGGGGCCGATCCGACGATCTCGTCGAACGCCAGCGTCATCGACAGTTTCTCGGTCAGCGGGCGCAATTCGCCGTGGCCGCTCGCTCCCGCCGCCGCTTCCAGCGCGGCGAGCAGCCGTTCGGCGGCCAGCGGCTTGACCAGAAAGTCGCTCGCCCCGGCCCGCATCGCCGCCACCGCGCCGGCAACCGATTCGTTGGCGGTAAGCATGAGGATGGCTAGCGTCGGCCGCGCGGCCCGCAGATCGGCGATCAGCGTCAGCGCATCGGCGTCGGGCGACCAATGGTCGATCAGCACCGCATCGAGCGCCAGCCCATCGGGTGTGTTCAGCATGGCCAGCGCCGCCCGCGCATCGTTCGCGAACACCGTCCGCCAGCCGCGCCGCCCCGCGATCGCACCGACCAGCCGGCGCTGGGCCGGTTCGTCGTCGATCACCATCAGCACTCGCTGTCCGTCTCGCGTCATTGCTGTTCCTACGTCCCTGCCGTCCCGGATCGACACCGTCTTGCGCCGAGGGGCGTAAAATTCGCCTTAAGACGGTAATCAAAACCGTCGTGGGCGGTGCGGGGCTTGTTCTTGGTCCAACCTGCGTTAGAGTTGTCTGAACGACGCTGTATGGAGAGGTTCATCGATGGCGAGCGACGGCCGCACCCCGGCCCATGCCGGGACATACAACAGCTTCATCCGCTGGTTCACCTGGGGCACGGTGATCTGCGCCCTGCTTGCCGCATTGGTCATCTGGCTGATCGCGGGCTGACATGCGGATCGCGGTTCTCGCCGAACAGGCCGCCGGCGAGCGCCGGGTCGCCGCGACCCCCGAAACCGTCAAGAAGCTGATCGCGCTGGGCGCGACCGTCATGGTCGAGCAGGGGGCGGGGGCCGGCGCGTCGATCGACGATGCCGCCTATGCCGCTGCGGGCGCAACGCCTTCCGGGCGGGCGGAGGCGATTGCCGGTGCCGATATCCTGCTGGGCGTGGCCCCGCCCGCGCCCGACAGTCTGACGGGGGCGAAGCGCGGCGCGTGGCTGGTCGCCGGGCTGAACCCCTTTGCCGACCGCGCGCGGATCGACGGCTATGCCGCGCTGGGGCTGGAGGCGCTGGCGATGGAATGGATGCCGCGCATCACCCGCGCCCAGTCGATGGACATATTGTCGTCGCAGGCCAATCTGGCGGGGTACAAGGCGGTGCTCGATGCCGCGTCCGAATATGGCCGCGCCTTTCCGATGATGATGACTGCCGCCGGCACGATCAGCGCGGCGCGGGTGTTCGTGATGGGCGTCGGCGTCGCCGGGCTGCAGGCGATCGCGACCGCGCGGCGGCTGGGTGCGCAGGTCAGCGCGACCGACGTTCGTTCGGCGACGAGGGAACAGATCCTGTCGCTCGGCGCCAAGCCGATCTTCGTCGAGAAGGTGGCGGGGATCGAGGGCGAGGGCGCGGGCGGCTATGCCGGCGAGATGAGCGCCGAGTATCAGGCGGCACAGGCTGAACTCGTCTCCGGTCACATCGCCAAACAGGACATCGTCATCACCACCGCGCTGATCCCCGGCAAGCCTGCGCCGCGCCTGATCAGCGACGCGCAGGTCGCGTCGATGCGGCCGGGCAGCGTCATCGTCGACCTCGCGGTCGAACAGGGCGGCAATGTCGAAGGGTCGGTCGCGGGCGAGGTCGTGCAGCGTCACGGTGTCAACATCGTCGGCCATCGCAACGTGGCGAGCCGGCTGGCCGCGGACGCATCGGCCCTGTTTGCGCGTAACCTTTACAACTTTCTGTCGGCCTATTGGGACAAGGACGCCGGCCGTCCCATCCTGCCCCCCGATGACGAAGTGACGCAGGCGATCGTGCTGACCCGCGACGGCCAGATCGTAAGTCCGCGCCTGATCGATTGATTCCACAGGGGAAACGCCATGGGTTTGTTCAGCAGCCACGAAGTCGACCCGGCGGAAATCCGCGAGAAATACGGCCATGCGCTGATCGGCGGCGAGGAGGTGCTGGCCGCGTTCCGTTCGCTGCGCGACACCGCGTTCCTGACCAATTACCGCTTCGTGCTCGTCGATGTGCAGGGGCTTACCGGCTCGAAAATCTCGTTCCGCAGCGTGCCCTATCGCTCGATCCAGAGTTTTTCGGTCGAAAGCGCGGGGACGTTCGACCTCGACAGCGACCTGAAGCTGTGGGTGACCGGCGAGGCGATGCCGCTGTCGCTGAAGGTTAGTCGCAACGCCGACCCGGCGGCGATCCAGCGGCTGCTCGCGGAACTGGTGCTGGCGAAGCGGTGAGCGGAGGGGTGCCCCCAAATCCTCCCCATGCTCCGCGTGGGGAGGGGGACCACGCAAAGCGTGGTGGAGGGGTTTCCACGGTCGCGCGAGCGCGGCAGCTAAGGCGAGCGATGAGCTTGCCTGAAGTGTTGTTATGGCAGAAATTGCGACTGGAGCCGCACGGCGTTAAGTTTCGTCGGCAGCACCCGGTGCTTGGTTACGTTCTCGACTTTTACTGCGCCCGCGCCAAGATGGCGGTGGAGATCGATGGTGAAGCGCATGATTGCGGCGATCGGCCCGGGCGTGACGACAGGCGCGATGCGGCACTTGTTGCTCACGGGCTGACGATATTGCGCATGCCTGCTCGCGAAGTGCTGGCGGATGTCGAAGCGGCGGCCGAAGCGATCGTCGCGGCGGCGCTGCCCCTCCACCACCGCCTTCGGCGGCGGTCCCCCTCCCCAAGCGCGCTTGGGAAGGATTTAGACGTCTTTCACCCAACGGAGTGACCGATGGACTTCCTCTCGATCCTGTCGATCTTCGTCCTCGCCTGCTTCGTCGGCTATTATGTCGTGTGGTCGGTGACGCCGGCGCTGCACACGCCGTTGATGGCGGTCACCAACGCGATCTCGTCGGTCATCATCGTCGGCGCGCTGATCGCCGCCGCTGCCGCCGGGGTGCCGGGGGCGAAGTGGCTGGGGCTGCTTGGCGTGGTGCTGGCCAGCATCAACATCTTCGGCGGGTTCGCGGTGACCGAACGCATGCTCGCCATGTACAAGAAGAAGGGGTGAGGGGGATGCACGAGGCCGCACCGGTCAATCCATGGGTCGCCTTCGCCTATCTGGTGGCGGGGGTGTGCTTCATCCTTGCCCTTCGCGGGCTGTCGTCGCCCGCGACCAGCCGGCGGGGAAATCGCCTCGGCATGATCGGCATGGGGATCGCGGTGCTGACCACGATCCTGACGCATCTGCCACAAACGGCACCCGAAGGCTCGACGGTCTACGCACCGGCAAGCTCCCTGCCGATCGCGATCGATTGGGTCAGCGCGGCCGAAATCCTCGCCGCCATCGCCATCGGCGCAGTCATCGGCTTGACCACCGCCAAACGCATCGCGATGACCGCGATGCCGCAGCTGGTCGCCGCTTTCCACTCGCTGGTCGGGCTGGCGGCGGTGCTGGTCGGGATCGCCGCCTATCTCAACCCGGGTGCGTTCGGCATTTCGTCGGTCGTCGTGCCGATGATCGGCGAGCCGTTCAACGTCATCAACCCCGTCAGCAAGGTCGAGATGGGTCTGGGCGTCGCGATCGGCGCGATCACCTTTTCCGGCTCGGTCATCGCATTCCTGAAACTGAACGGCAGCATGTCGGGCAAGCCGATCCTGCTGCCCGCGCGCCATGCGATCAACCTCGCCACGCTGGCGGCGATCCTGCTGCTCGTCGCACAGTTTGCCCATACGCAGGATGCGTGGCCGTTCTGGGCAGTGGTCGTCCTGTCGTTCGCGATCGGCTTCCTGCTCATTATCCCGATCGGCGGCGCGGACATGCCGGTCGTCGTCAGCATGCTCAACAGCTATTCGGGCTGGGCGGCGGCGGCGATGGGCTTCACGCTCGGCAACACCGCGATGATCATCACCGGCGCGCTGGTCGGGTCGTCGGGTGCGATCCTCAGCTATATCATGTGCCGCGCGATGAACCGCAGCTTCATCAGCGTCATCGCCGGCGGGTTCGGCGCGACCGACAGCGGCGGAGGTGGCGCGGCCGCGATCGACCGGCCGTGGAAGCGCGGCTCGGCCGAGGACGCCGCCTTCCTGATGCAACAGGCCGAACAGGTCATCATCGTCCCCGGCTACGGCATGGCGGTGGCGCAGGCGCAACATGCCCTGCGCGAAATGGGCGACAAGCTGAAGGAACATGGTGTCCGCGTGAAATATGCGATCCATCCGGTCGCGGGGCGGATGCCGGGGCATATGAACGTGCTGCTCGCCGAGGCGAACGTGCCCTATGACGATGTGTTCGAGCTCGAGGACATCAATAGCGAATTCGCGCAGACCGATGTCGCCTTCGTCATCGGTGCCAATGACGTGACCAACCCGGCGGCGAAGACCGACAAGAGTTCGCCCATTTATGGCATGCCTGTCCTCGACGTCGAAAAGGCGAAGACGGTGCTGTTCATCAAGCGGTCGATGGGCGGCGTCGGCTATGCCGGCGTCGATAACGAAGTTTTCTACCGTGATAACACCATGATGTTGTTGGCCGATGCCAAGAAGATGGTCGAGGAGATCGTCAAGGCGATGGACTGACCCGGTTCGTTGCTTCATCGCAACGGTCGCGGCGTAACGTGCGCGACGGAAGCGAAGGGGCAGGCGGGTGACGGGGTTCGAAGGATTCGAGCAGCAATCGATGGCGGCGCGGCGGGCGGTGATCGTCGCGGACGATACGCTGGCGGCGGCCGATGCGCAGGCGACGGTGCGCCATGCCGGGATCGTGATCGCGGCGACGATCGGCTTTGCCGGGTTGGCGCAGGCGCTGGACGACATCACCCATGCCGATCTGTTGCTGGTCGATGCGACCGGGGTCGCGATCGAGGCGCTCGACGCTGCGCTGCCCCTGCTCGCGGCACGGGCCGAGCGCGACCGAGCGCAGCTGGTGGTCAGCTTCGGGGTCGAGGCGATCGACATGGTGTCGCTGCACCTGCTGGGCGGTCCCGCGACGCTGTTGTGCGAGGCGCGTCCCGAGGAGCGGATCGCGGCGATCGTGCTGGGCGTGGGTAGCGGTGCGGGGTTCAGCGCTCCTGAACGAGACGCCGAGCGGTTGCGGCGGCTGAATGTCGAGGTCGCGCGTATCGCCGAGGCGCTGGCGAGGCTCGCTCGCGACGGCGACACGGGGGAGGGCGTGCGCGACCGCACCGACGATTTCGCCGCGCCGGATATGGGCGACGCCCCGGTGCCGGCGGTCTCGGCGGCGAGCGTGCGCGGTGCGATCCGTGCGCGGCGGCTGCGCGATCAGTTCTTCGCGCCCGACCTGTTCGCCGATCCGGCATGGGACATGCTGCTCGACCTGTTCGCGGCGCGGCTGGAGGGCGGCAATGTCTCGGTCTCCAGCCTGTGCATTGCCTCCGCCGTGCCGCCGACCACCGCGTTGCGCTGGATCACGACGCTGACCGATGCCGGACTGGTCGGACGGCAGGAGGACCCGGCCGACAAGCGTCGGGCGTTCATCGTGCTGACCGCGCGCGGCGTGGCCGGCATGCAGGGCTATGCCGAGGCGGTGGGGCGGGCGGGGTTGGGCTGGGCCTGATCGGAACGCAGATATGCAACGAACTGGTCGGTCGAGCGGCGTAGAGCGCCCGCGCTGCCGACCAATTGCTCCACGCTGATGCGAACCGCCGCCGACAGCGATGATGCGGCGCCGGCGGCATTGGCGACGCTGTCGATCTGCTGTCCGGCCTCGGCCGCCGCCGTCGCCACCCGCGTCGCGCCATCGTCGACGGCGCGGGAGGTATTGCTCTGGTCGCGGACGGCGGCAGCGATGCCGCTGGCGGCGGCGGCGACCTCCTCGATCGACTGATGCACCGATCGCAGCTTGTCGCCGGTATCGGCGACGCCGCCGCGAATGCCGGCGATCAGCGCGCTGATCCGGTCGCTCGCCCGCCGCGTATCGGCCGACAACGCCTTCACCTCGCCGGCGACCACGCCGAAGCCGCGGCCCGCCTCGCCAGCGCGGGCGGCCTCGATCGTCGCGTTCAGCGCCAGAAGGTTTGTCTTCGATGCGATCGCGCGGATATCGCCCAGAAACCCCTCGATCTGGATCGCCTGTTCCTCCAGCATCGCGACGGTCCGCACGCTGCGCGCCGCCTGTCCGCTCGCCGTGCCGGTCAGATCGTTCTGCTGTTCGGCGGCGGCGGCGATGGTCCAGATCGAGGTCGACAGGTCGCGGATCGACGCGGCGACCGCGACGATTTCGTCGGTGGCGCGATGGGCACCGGCCGACGCTTCCACCGCTTCCGTCCGTGCGAGGCCGGTGACGTCCTCCAGCGTCGCCGCCGCCCCTTCGAGCCGGTCGGTCGTGTCGCTGATGCTGCGGACGACGGTCGTCACCGATCGTTCGAATTGCTGCGCCAGTTCGATCAGTTCGCGGTGGCGGTCGTCGGCGATGCGCGCGGCCTGTTCCTCGCGCCGTCGCCGCTGGTCCGCCGCATCGCGTTCGGCGGCGCGCGCCAGCTGCATCGCCGCCTCCGCCCGACGCTGCCCGTCGGCGGCGGCCCCGGCCAGATCGCAGGCGTGGCGCACCGCGCGATCCTGTGCGTCGAACAGCCGGGACAGCTGGATCGTCACCACCGTCAGCAACCCCGATTGCAGCCCGACCGCAACGACATGGAACGCGATCCGGCCGATATTGCCGTCGCCGGTAAAGACATAATCGGGGGCCAGCCATTCGAGCAGGACATGGTGCAGCGCGGTCAGCACCGTCGCCACCGCGATCGGTCGCCAGTCGGCCAGCACGACCAGCGCCGCCATGCCGACGAAGAAATACATGTGTGCGTCCATCTGCCACGCATGGCCACGCAACAGGAAGACCAGCATCGCCGGAATCGATGCGGCAAGCGTTCCCATCAGTGCGCGCGCCGTCGCGTCATAGCGCCCCTGCAACGCGACCGTCGTCGGCGCGAGGTTCAGCAGGATGCCGACCACGAACAGCGGCGGCGCGACCCCGATCCCCATCATCGCATTGCCGATCAACAGCAGGATCAGCGACACCCAGCCGAGCACCGCCCATGCCCGAATGCCATGGTAGCGCAGCCGGTCGAGTGATCCGAGCGCTTCGGTGGGTTCGCGAAGGACCGACGCCTTGAGCCGTGCCAGCACCGTATCTTCTCCCACGCTACTTGCCACCGGCGCCGCTCCCGCAGGTCACGCCCGAGGCGGCGAGGATCAGGATCGGGCGCCCCCGATGCTGCGCCGCGATGTCCGCGCGGTTGCCCGATACCACCATCGATCCGGGCAGCACGCCGGCGCGCAGCAGCGCGGCCCCGCCGGCAAGCGCGGTCCTGGCGACGTCGCTGCGGCTGGATCCGTCGAGCGCGACCAGCAGCATCCGTCCCGACACAGGCGGCCAGAGACTGAACGCCGCAAAGGTCGCGGTGACAAGAAAAAGCTGCAAAATGAGCAGGTAGTTGGCCTGAGCGAACCGCATACCCGTCCATTATGGTGCAATCGTTAATGCGTTATGTTCACCAAGTCCCGCCATCTGCGGAAACAAGCCCAATCGAATAATCGGTACGGAAGCGTTCCGATTTCGCGTGGTCGTTCGACAGCATGGGTTGTCGCGCGATCGCCGCTTCGGGCGGTGGTGGGCGCTGACGGGCTCGAACCGCCGACCCTCTCGGTGTAAACGAGATGCTCTACCAACTGAGCTAAGCGCCCCCGATCGGGGAGCGGCCGGCATACCGTGGTTTCGGCCAAGTGCAACAGGGTTTTCGTGTGGCCGCTCGGTCAGCGGGTGGCGAAGGGCAGTTGCGGACGCATGCGCTCGACCATCAGCCGCGATCCGCGCGCGGTCAGATGGCCATAGTCGAACTGGATCGGATTGCCGTCGTCGGTCCACAGCGTGCAGCGATCCGCAGGACACAACGCGCGATAGGTCGAGACATAGCGCGCTCCCGTCGCCGGTACGCGGGCGGCGAGCATCGCATCGAGCCGTTGCCGCGCGGCGACGCGGTGGCGATCGACGATCGCCGGATCGCGGCGATACAGCGCCTCGGCGAGGATGCGGGGCAGGGGGTGGTTGTATTCGGGGATCGGGCCGAAGACCACGACTTGGTCAACATATTGCCGCAACAGTGCGATCTGCCGTTGCAGCGCCGGCCAGTCGTCTTCGCGCCACAGCGCCGACAGGATCACCGTATCGACGTGGTGTTTCGGCAGGAAATCGTCGGTCACATAGCGCATCAGCGCGGTGCAGCGCGCCTCCCCCACCGGATCGGCGACGGGCCGGCAGCCCGAGGCATTGGCCTGCAGCAGGTTGATGCCGGGCAGGGCGGAAAGGCCGCGATAGAAATGCGCGGCATGGCTGTCGCCGAGCAGCAGGACGTTCGGCCGGTCCCGCGACAGGCGCAGGCAATGGTCGTGATCGAACGCCGCGAAGCGGTCATGCGTGGTCAGGAAACATTGCCCGGCGCGCGAATTGGGCGCGGCGCGGTAGCGGACGAACTGCGCGACGCGCTCGACCGCAGCCGGCACCTGCCAATAGGCGCGCGCCGCGAACGGGATCGCAACGACGAAGGCCAGCGTCGCCAGCATCGCCGCGACCCCGATCAGCACGACGCGCCGGGGCGGGACTGTCGAATCGCGCTGGCGGAAGGGTTGTTCGATCCACCGCCAGGAGATCGCCGCGACCAGCAGCGACAGCAGCAGGAACGCCGCCGATCCGGCAAGCGACTTGATCTCGCGCACCTGCCCGCCCAGCACCCAGAGCGGCCAGTGCCACAGATAGAGCGAATAGGAGATCCTGCCGACGAACCGGGCCGGCTTCATTCCGAGGATCCGCCCGACCAGCGTCGGCCCGGCAATGCCCGACCAGATCAGACATGCCGCGCCGAGACAGGCGGGCGCGGCGGCCAGCCCCGGAAACACGCTGTCGCGGGTGAGCAGCAAAGTGCTGCCGACGATCAGCGCCAGACCGAGCATGGCGACCAGTTCGGCGACGCCGCGATGCCGCGCCGCCGGCATCATGCCGAGCGCGAGCGCGGCGCCGATCATCAGTTCCCATGCGCGATACTGGACCAGATAGAAGGCGGCGGACGCATCGTCGGTGACGCGCCACTGCGCCAGCGCCAGCGATCCGATCAGCAGGATCGCGACCAGCGGCTTCAAACCGGCACGGAACCGCCGATATGCCAGCGCCAGCAGCGGCGGGAAGAACAGATAATATTGCTCCTCGACCGAGATCGACCAGCTGTGGAGCAGCGCGTTGAAGCGCGATGCCGAATCGAAATAATCGGTGCCGAGATAGAAATAGACGTTCGAGACGAACAGGATCGACGCGGTCGCGTTCTTCGCTTGCTGCGCGGTTTCGCTGGGAAACAGCAGCACGAACGACGCCAGCAGCACCGCGACATAGACCGCGATCAGCGCCGGAAAGATGCGTCGCACCCGCCGTTCGTAGAAGTGCCAGAGCGAGAAGCGCCCGGCCTGCACCTCGCCGTGCACGATGCCGGTGATGAGATAGCCCGAAATGACGAAGAAGATATCGACCCCGACGAACCCGCCGGGGACGAATTTCGCAAAGCCGCAGTGGAAGGCGACCACCAGCAGCGCGGCGACCGCGCGCAGCCCGTCAATGTCGTCGCGATACCGGATCATCCGGCGCGGCCAAAGCGCGATGACGTTGCGCCAACCCCATCATCCGTTCGTCCTGCGTAGCCATTGCGCATGGCGAAAGGGCGTATCGAAGGATCGTCCGGTGCAGGTGCTTCGATACGGGTCTTCGACAAGCTCAGCCCCTACTCAGCACGAACGGTTCGACTGGTTGTCATCATGTTCTGCGGGTATCCGATGCGATGCGGAACGGTCGTCAAGAACCGTCCCGCATCGCGATCCGGTCAGCGCTGTTCCTTCCACACGTCGACGCCCGCCGCCTTCGGCTCGCCGATTGCGGCTTCGCCGGCGAGGCTGTGGTCGACATCGTCCTTGAGCGTGTCGAGGTGCATCCACCGCTTCACGATCGGGGAGAGCAGCAGCACGACCACGCCGATGCCGATCGTCCACAGGCCGATGGTGGTATAGACCGACAGCGTGCCTTCCTTCGTCATCTCGCCGTCATGGCCGCCGGTCGCCTCGCCGATCTTGCCCGCGACGAAATTGCCGACCGCGGTCATGTAGAACCACGCGCCCATGATGAGCGATGCGAGATATTTGGGGGCCAGCCGGTTCATCGCCGACAGCCCGACCGGCGACAGGCACAGCTCGCCCGACGTCTGGAGGAAATAGAACAGGAAGACGAAGGCGACCGGGGTCGCGACTTCCGGCCCGACGCTGTTCGCGCCCCAGACGAAGGCGAGGAAAGCGAGGCCGACCAGCATCAGCGCCACCGCGAACTTGGCCGGTGCCGAAGGCTCGCGCCCGCGCCGCGCGAGGAAGCCCCAGAAGCCGGCGAAGATCGCGCCCAGCAGGATGATGTAGATCGAGTTGACCGACTGGAACAGCGACGCCGGTACCCCGCCGCGATCGACATAGCGGTCGGTATAGAGGTTGAAGCTGCCGCCGGCCTGTTCGAACAGGCCCCAGAAGATCGGGTTGAGCGCGATCAGGAACAGGATGGCGAACATCCGGTCGCGGGCATGGGGTTCGAGCTTGAACGCTTCGAACAGGACATAGCCGAGCAGTGCGACGCCCGAGACGATGAGCAGCGTCTGGATCACGTCCTGATACTGGATCAGGCCCCACATCACCGCGACCGCGACGATACCGGTCCCGTAGAGCAGCCATTCGAACGGCATGCCGGCCACGCGCCGCTTGAGCGCCGCCGGGTCGGGCGCCTCGCCGCGACCGTTCAGCAGCCCCTTGCCGACCACGAACACCAGCAGGCCCGCGATCATGCCGATGCCGGCGAGGCCGAAGCCCCATGCCCAGCCGACCGTCTGTCCCAGATAGCCGACAAGGATCGAACCCGCCGCCCCGCCGAGATTGATGCCGATATAGAAGACGGTATAGGCCGAATCGCGGCGCACGTCGGTCAGCTTGTAGAGCTGTCCGACCATCACCGAGATATTGGCCTTCAGAAAGCCCGCGCCGACGATGATGAGGGCGAGGGCCAGCCAGAAGATGTTGATCGCGGGATCGGCCTGTTTGACCGCGGCGTCGGTGACGCCCTCCATCCCCTCGAACGCCATGAACAAATGGCCGAAGGCGAGCAGCACGCCGCCGAACAGCACCGCCTTGCGCTGTCCCAGATAGCGGTCGGCGAGATAGCCGCCGAGCACGGGGGTGATGTAGACCAAGGCGGTATAGCCGCCATAGATCAGGTTCGCCTTGCCGTCGCTGAACAGCCAATGCTGCGTCAGGTAGAAGATCAGGATGGCGCGCATCCCGTAATAGGAAAACCGCTCCCACATCTCCGCGAAGAACAGCATGTAGAGGCCGCGCGGGTGGCCGGCGAATTCGGGCTTGCGGCTGAACCCCACCGCCAGTCCGCCCGCGAGGAATGCGGCGAGGATGAAGGTCGCGATCGCGGCGATCCAGTCAGCCTCGCTCCATAGTGCAAACGCCTTGAATTCAGGCACGCTGTTGTCCCTTGTCCTGGGGTATCGTCATCGGGCCGCTACGCGCCCGTCTCCTGTCGCCAATTGGTAACGCAAGAAACGGCAATGCCAAGCGCATTGTGTGGACCGGGTCGGTGCCCTACTTGGCCGGGCATGACCTTCAACGACCTTTCCACGCCGCTTCGCTATCTGGAAACCCGCCGTTCGGGCAAGCCGCGCGACATGGTGGCGCCGGGGCCAAGCGATGCCGAGATCGATGCGATGATCGCGATCGCCGCGCGCACGCCCGATCATGGCAAGCTGGCGCCGTGGCGGTTCGTGGTGATCCCGCGCGCGCGTCGCGCGGCGTTCGCGGCGTTGCTGCGCGACGCCTTTGCCGCGGACAATCCGGGCGCGACCGAAGCGCAACTCGACGCCTGCGACCGCTTCGCGCAGGAGGGGGAGGCGTTGATCGTCGTCCTGTCCGCGCCGGTCGACAGCCATATCCCGCTATGGGAGCAACTGATGTCGACGGGGGCGGCGACGATGAACCTGCTCCACGCCGCGCATGCCATGGGCTATGTCGCGAGCTGGCTGACGGGCTGGGCGGCGTTCAGTCCGCAGGTTCGCGACGCGTTCGGTTCGGGGGACGAAGCGATTGCCGGCTTCGTCTATATCGGGTCGCCGGGGCGGCCGCTCGACGAACGGCCGCGTCCCGATCTGGCGCGCATCCGTACGGTTTGGGCCGGGTGAGCGGTGGACTTTCCCGGCCGTTGCTGTATTAAGTCAGCATGACAGCGATCGACCATGAGGACACGCCCGTCTATCTTCGCCTGCGCGCGCTGATCGCGGCGGCGATCCTGCGTGGGGAATATCGGGCGGGCGACCAGCTACCCTCGGTCCGGGCCTTCGCGGCCGAACATGGTGCCAACCCGCTGACCGTGGCCAAGGCGTACCAGACATTTCAGGACGATGGCTATGTCGAGGTGCGGCGCGGCGTCGGCATGTTCGTCCTGCCCGGTGCGGTCGAGCGGCTGCGCGTGGCGGAGCGCGAGCGGTTCCTGACCGGGCACTGGCCCCGGATTCGCGCGCATATCGCGTTGCTGGGGCTTGACGCGCAAAGCCTGCTGGACGAACGGACGCCCGCGTAACCGGAAGTGCGGCGGGCCGGTTCGCGTAACCGTCCAACCGTGGCACAGTGTTCGGAACCTTTGGTGGCTTCGTCTATTTTTCAGCGGCTTCGGCACGGAACTGCGAAGCGGTGGTGGCGTTCCCTTTTCGACAGGGAGAATGCCATGGAACGATCCGTCCAATTCCATACGCGGGTGCCGCTCTACGCGCTGCACGGGCGCAACAACTGCCCCAGCTGCGGTGCCTCGCAATGGTTTGTCGGACGGATCATCGCCGAATGCGCCTGTTGCGGCGATACGCTGCCGATCAACGCCGCCGTCCGCCCGCTGCAGACCCAGGCGTTCGGCATCATCGCCGCCTAATTCATTCCCCTTTCAGCGCCATCGCCCGCGCATAGAGTTCGCGCCGGTCCAGCCCTAGCGCCTTGGCGACCTCGCCCGCCGCCTTCGACGCGGGTAGCCGGGTCAGTGCTTCGCGCAGCGCCGTATCGGCGTCGGCCTCGGTCGCGGGGGGCGGCGCGCCGGGCGGGGCGACCACGATCACGATCTCGCCCTTCGGCGGCGCATCGGCATAGCGCGCGGCGAGCGTCGACAGGTTGCCGGTCACGCATTCCTCGAACTTCTTGGTGATTTCGCGCGCGACGCCCGCGTCCCGGTCGCCCAGCCCCTCGGCCAGCGCCGCCAGCGTCGCCGACAGGCGCGGCCCGCTTTCGTAGAAGATCAGCGTCGCGCGAATGGCGGCGATCTCGGCGATCGATTCGGCGCGGGCATGCGCCTTGGGCGGCAGGAAGCCGGCGAACAGGAACCGGTCGGTCGGCAGCCCGGCGAGCGTCAGCGCCGCCACCGCCGCGCAGGGGCCGGGAATCGTCACCACCGCATGGCCCGCCGCGCGGGCATCGCGCACCAGCTTGTATCCCGGATCGGAAATCAGCGGCGTGCCCGCGTCCGACACCAACGCCACCGCTTCGGACGCCATCCGCGCGATGAGGCCGGGGCGCATCCCCTCGGCATTATGGTCGTGATAGGGGATCATCGGCCGCTTGACGCCGATATGGCGCAGCAGCCCGGCGGTCACCCGGCTGTCCTCCACCGCGATAATGTCGGCGCGCGATAAAATATCGGCAGCGCGCGGACTTAGGTCTGCGAGATTGCCGATCGGGGTCGCGACGATGTAGAGGCCGGGCTCAAGTTTTTCGGTCATCAGGGATAGGGTCATGGCAGAGACGATAGCGCCCCGGCAATGGCGGCACCATTTCGCGCGCGCCACGGCGCTGCTGGGCGCGGCATTGCTGGCGGGGTGCGCCACGCTGGTGCCCAAGGGGCCGGTCGAACAGGCGCCGCCCACGACCACCCGTCCGCAACCGACCCGCCCCGCGCCGGTGACCGGCGGCATTCCCGAAGATACGCAGCGCCACCGCGTCGCGCTGCTGGTGCCGATGACCGGTCCCAATGGCGGCGTCGGCCGATCGATCGCCAATGCGACGCAGCTCGCGCTGCTCGACACGCGCAGCGAACGGGTGCGAATCACGACCTATGACACCGCCACCGGTGCCGCCGCCGCCGCGCAGCGCGCGATCGCGGAAGGCAATCGCCTGATCCTCGGCCCGCTGCTCGCCGACGACGTCCGCGCGGTCGCGCCGATCGCGCGCGGTGCGAAGGTGCCGGTCATCAGCTATTCGAACGACGTGTCGGTCGCGGGCAACGGCGCCTATCTGCTCGGCTATACCCCGGCGCAATCGATCGAGCGCGTGGTCGGCTTCGCGCGGACCAGCGGGATCAGCAAGTTCGCCGGGCTGGTGCCGGCGGGCGTCTATGGCCAGCGCGCCTCGACCAGCTTCCTGCGCGCGGTCGAACAGGCGGGCGGACAGGTCGTGTCGATCCAGACCTATGATCGCGGCAGCGGACAGGTGGCGGCTGCCGTCACCCGCCTGTCGCGCACCTCGCCCTATGAAGCGGTGCTGATCGCCGATCAGGCCGGCACGGCGGCGCTGGCGGTGCCCGCGATCCGCAAGTCGCCCAGCCGCAGTGCCAAGGTGCTCGGCACCGAGCTGTGGAATACCGAGACCGGGTTGGGGTCGATGCCGGCGCTCAACGGCGCATGGTATGCGAGCGTGTCGAACACCCTCTATCGCCAGTTCGCCACCAAATATCGCGCGCGTTTCAACGCCGCGCCGTACCGCCTGTCGAGCCTCGGCTATGATTCGGTGCTGCTGACGGTGCGCATCGCCCGCGACTGGCCGATCGGCCGCGACTTCCCCGAAAGCCGGTTGCGCGGCGACGATGGCTTTGCCGGGCTGGACGGCGCCTTCCGCTTCGGCCGCGACGGCATCGCCGAACGCGCGCTGGAGGTACAGGAAGTGCGGACGGGGGGTGCGGTGACGGTCAGCCCGGCACCGCGGACGTTCGGAGAGTAGGACTTTCATCGGAGGTGTTGGCTAGTGCCTCAACCGATTAATCCCAATTCGTGGCAGTTTCCTCCTAAAGGCACATTGGCACGGCCTGGTATTTCGTCTGCCATTACCGCTGTCTTGGCGGAATGGACTTGGGTTGAGAGTGGTCTGGTCGCGCTCGTCGGGAATGTCTGTGGCGCATCGCGGGATCCGGCTAGCGGAAGTGTTGAGTTTTATACTAACATGATCGCCTACAACATGATGGCAACTGCAGAAACAATTCGTGGCAGAATAAAGCTGTTGGACGCCTCGGTTGGAAAATTGCTCGAAGCCTCCTCCTTGGAGGAGCGCTGGAAGATATTTATTTCAAACCTAACGAAACGATCGAGGGAACGTAACCGAATTGCACATGCGCAATGGATGCAATCGGATCAGTACCCTGACGATCTGATCGAGTATGATCCTAGGAAGCGTGAGATGTTCCGATGGACCGAGCGGGATATTCTAGATTGCGTTGAAAGGATCGTGGCAATAAGAAACGAGGCGCACCTTATGCAAATGGACATAGTCTCGGCATTCCACCGGGGCGAGCTAGATGAAAGCGCGTTTGGTCCAAAACGTATCTAAATCAAACATCTTCTTCTTAATTGGCTTGGTGCTCAAACCACCCCGAACGGCACCACCATATTGTCGGCATAATGGCCGACATGGGCGCGCCCCAGATAGGGCACGCCCATCGCGCCGGCCCAGCGGGTGACGATCTGTTCCTCGGTCTCGCCGAAGCCGGTGTCGTCGGGGTGGCGATCGGTCACCGCGCCGAGGCGGATACCGGCAATGCCCTTCAACTGCGTCGCCTCGCGCAATTGCCAGAACAGCCGGTCGATGCGGTACAGGTCCTCGCCGACTTCCTCGACGATGACGACATGGTCGGTCAGGTCGGGCAGCCATGGCGTGCCGATCAGCGCGCACAGGATCACGAGGTTGAACGCGACACTCGGGCGGCCGTCGAGTTCGGGTGCCAGTACCGACCGGTCGCGGTTCACCAGCCAGGCGAGCGAGCGCGCCGCGCTGTTGGTGCCGCCCGCCTTGCCGACCTGTGCCGCCATCGGGCCGTGGACCGGCCGTCCGATCCGCCGGGCGTAGAGCGCGCCGAGCAGGAACCCCATGTCCGAAAATCCGACATAGGTCTTCGCCGCCGCCGCGCGGTTGAGTTGCGGCATGACCATGTCGAGAATGCGGTTCGACCCATAGCCGCCGCGCGCGAACCAGATTGCGTCGAAGCCGGGATCGTTGGCGAATTCGAGAAAGGCGGCCGCGCGCTGTTCGTCGGTGCCGGCGAAATGCCCGGCGTCGAGGAAACATTGCGGATGCACGACCAGATCGACCGAGGGGTAGGTCAGCGCGGCATAGCCCTGTGTCCGCGCCATCTGCTCCTCGTCCACGCGCCGCGCCGGGGCCACCACACCGATCCGCATCCTGCAACCCCGCTTGCCACTGAAGGACAAGGTCGATAGCCCCGCGCGATGCTGTACGGCAAATCCTTCTTCCTCGTCGGGATCGGCGGTTCGGGCATGTTGCCGCTCGCCATGATCCTTGCCGGGCGCGGCGCGACCGTGGCCGGATCGGACCGATCGCTCGACCAGGCGAGCCTGCCCGCCAAGTTCGACGCGCTGCGCGCCGCCGGCATCGCGCTGTTCCCACAGGACGGCAGCGGCATCGTCTCGGCCGACCAGATCGTCGTCGCCTCCGCCGCGATCGAACCGACCGTCGCCGATATCGTCGCTGCCGAGGCAGTCGGCGCGAAGCGGATGGGCCGCGCCGAATTGCTTGCGCAACTGTTCAACGCCGCGCCGCTGTCGATCGGGGTGGCAGGGACCAGCGGCAAGTCGACGGTCACCGGCATGATCGGCACTGTGCTGCACGCGCTCGGCCGCGATCCGACCGTGATGAACGGCGCGGTGATGAAGGATTTCGTCGCCACCGACCGCCCCTTCGCCAGCGCGCTGGTCGGGCAGGGCGATGCGTTCGTCAGCGAGGTTGACGAAAGCGACGGGTCGATCGCCTATTACCGCCCACAGGTCGCGGTGCTGAACAATGTCAGCCTTGACCACAAGACGCTGGCGGAGTTGCGCGACCTGTTCGGCGGCTTCGCCGACCGCGCGCGGCATGTCGTCGTCAATATCGGCGATGGCGAGGCGGCGGCGCTGGCGGCGGCGGTGCCGGCGGCCAAGCGCACGACCTTCGCGGTCGAGGGCGAGGCCGATCTGGTCGCCCGCGCGCTGGTGCTCGACCCCTTTGCCAGCCGCTTCGAACTGGTCGCGGACGGGCAGGTCCATGCGGTGCGGCTGGCGGTGCCGGGGCGGCACAATGTCGCCAACGCGCTGGCGGCGATCGGCGCGGTCGTTGCCGCCGGGGTGCCGATCGCCGATGCGGTCGCGGCCATCGCCGGCTTTTCGGGCCTGAAGCGGCGTTTCGAATGGGTCGGCACGGCACGCGGGGTCAGCGTCATCGACGATTTCGGGCATAATCCCGACAAGATCGCCGCGACCATCGCCACGCTGCGCACCCAACCGGGGCGGCTGCTGCTGTTCTTCCAGCCGCATGGCTATGGTCCGCTCAAGGTCATGCGCCGCGAACTGGTGACGATGTTCGCGCGCGAACTGCACGGCGACGACCTGCTGGTGCTGCCCGATCCGGTCTATCGCGGCGGCACGGTGACGCGCGAGGTCACCAGCGCCGATATCGTCAGCGACCTGACCGTGCAGGGCGCTCCGGCACGGCATATCCCCGACCGGGCGGCGGCGGCGGCGCATCTGGTGGCGCAGGCGCGTGACGGCGATCGGATCGTGGTGATGGGCGCGCGCGACGATACGCTGTCCGAACTGGCGGCGGCGATGGTGGTGATGCTGGGGTAGGGGCGTTCCGTTACCGCGGATTTGCTCGAGACCTCTGCGAAAGGCGCGAGCTTGACCAAAAATCTGCCGTGCCCCCGCGCAGGCGGGGGTCCAGAGCCAAGCAGGACTACGGCCTGCGCTTTGGACCCTGGACCCCCGCCTGCGCGGGGGTACGGCAGGGGGCAGTAGCAGTGCTTTCCAAGAAGCCTTGCTCAAGTCCGGGATAACGAGGGCGACTGGTCCGGGACTGGCACATCGCAACCGCCCCCGCCTTGACATTCCCCCCGCCCTCGGCGAGCGCACCAATATCATAAGCAAATAGTCGAATTAGTCCGACTAAGGGGAGCGCCGCATTGGCTGACAAACAGGCGGGTTCCGCCACCACCGGGCTGGCATTCGCCGCCGTGACGACCCTGTTCTTCGCCTGGGGATTCATCACCTCGCTGATCGACCCGCTGGTCGCGGCGGTGAAGGGCATCTTCACCCTGACCGATTTCGAGGCGCAGTTGGCCGCTTCGGCCTTCTTCCTCGCCTATGGCCTGATCTCGATGCCCGCCGCGATCCTGCTCGGCCGGTTGCGCGCGGTGCCGTCGATCCTGTTCGCGCTGGTGACGATGATCATCGGCTGCCTGACGATGCTGGTCGCGGCGAACCTCGCGGTGTTTCCGCTGGTACTGCTCGGCCTGTTCGTCCTCGCCGCGGGCATCACCGTGTTGCAGGTCGCGGCGAACCCGCTGGCCGCCGCGCTCGGCGATCCGAAGCTCAGCCATTTCCGGCTGACGCTCAGCCAGACATTCAACTCGTTCGGTACCTTTCTGGGGCCGCTGCTCGGCGCCAGCCTGTTCCTCGAAGGGGTCGAGGTGAAGGACGGCACGGTGTTGACGGACGCGGTGCGCGCCGGGGCGCTGGCCGGGATCGATCGCGCCTATTTCTGGATCGCCGGGCTGATCGCGGCGCTGGCGATCTTCTTCTTCCTCAGCCGCCGGGTCGTGTCGGCAGCGGTGCCCGCCGCGCCCGCCAAGGTGCCGGGGCCGGGCGCGCTGCTCGCCGATGCCTTCTCGTCGCGCTGGGCGCTGCTCGGGGCGAGCGCGATCTTCCTCTATGTCGGTGCCGAAGTCGCGATCGGGACGCAGATGGCGCTGTTCCTCAATGCCGACAGCGTCTGGGGCGGGTCGGACGCGCCGTTCGGCGTGCCGCTGCTCGGCTTCGCGATGGGCAGCGACGGCGTGCCCGGCGTGTCGTTGCAGGAAGCGGGCAAGGCCGTCGCCTTTTATTGGGGCGGAGCGATGGTCGGTCGCGCGATCGGATCGGTGCTGCTGTCGAAGGTGAAGGCGTGGAAGCTGATGGCGCTGTTCACCGCGATCGCGGTCGGCATGTGCCTCTATGTCGCGGGCGTGGGCGGGGTCACCGCCGGGTTCGTCGCGCTATCGATGGGGCTGTTCAACTCGATCATGTTCCCCGTCATCTTCACCCTGACGCTCGAACGCTCGACCGCCAGCGAGGCGGCGACCTCCGGCCTGTTGTGCACCGCGATCTTCGGCGGGGCGGTGATCCCGCCGGTCGTGGGGCTGGTCTCGGGCGCGGTCGGCCATGGGCCGGCGTTCCTCGTGCCGGCGCTCTGCTATGCGGCGCTGTGCGGCTTCGCCATCGCCGCCGGACGGACCGCGACGCGCAACGTCGCTTCGGCGAAGAGCCTGCACTGACCGGACGGGGCGGGCGTCGCTGCCCGCCCCCGCTTCACGCCGCGACGCGCGCCCGCAACGCATTCTGCGCCAGTGCGATCGAGCCGAGCGGCCCCGCCTGATCGCCGAGCGCCGGGGCGACGACATAGTCGCGTGCCGGCAGCGGCAGATAGCCGTTGATGCTTTCCCGCAGTGCCGGTTCGATCCGCGCCAGCAGATGCGGCTGCTTGTTCATCACCCCGCCGCCGATCGCGATCCGCTTCGGCCCGGTGGCGCACACCATCGCGTGGCACATGGCGACGATCGACGCCGCGACGCGGTCCCAGACCGGATGGTCGGGCGACAGCGTCGATACATGGACGTCGCCCAGCGCGGCCTTGATCCCCGTGCCCGATGCCAGCCCCTCGACGCAATCGTCATGGAACGGGCAACCGCTCGGCAGCGTATCGCCCGGCAGGCGCGGGGTGCGCAAATGGCCGATCTCGGCATGGCCGATCCCGCGCGTCGGCTGGCCGTTGACCAACAGCCCCACGCCGACCCCGGTGCCGATCGTCACATAGGCGAAATCGTCCAGCCCCTGCGCACAGCCCCACAGCGTTTCGGCGAAGGCCGCGCCATTGACGTCGGTATCGAAGGCATGGGGTATGTCGAACAGTGCCGACAGCCGGCCGGCGACGTCGGTCATCGGCCAGTCGGGCTTGGTCGTGGCGAGGATATGCCCCCAGGTCGGCGAAGCAGGGTCGAGATCGACCGGGCCGAAGCTGGCAATGCCGAGCGCCGCGAACCCGGTCGCGTCCCACCAGCGCTGCAGCACGGCGGCAATGGCGGGCAGGGTGACGTCGGGATGCTCGGTCGGCACCGTTTCCTGTGCCAATATCCGGCCCGAGCCATGCGCCAGCGTGCAGACGCACTTGGTCCCGCCCAGTTCGATCCCGGCCAGCGGCAGGTCGCCTTGATTGCGCGCCGCCAAAGGATCGATCGTCATGTTCATTCGCGAAAATCCTGTCACCGGTGAAAGTCGGCAACGTCGCAGCCTTGTCGGTCAAGCGCAATTAGGAAAATCGGTTTGTTTAATAAAATCGATCGTCCCGGGACATGCCGTCCGGCAGTGCGGCAGATTTCGTATAATTTCTGCCCCGCCGCTAACCGAACGGCAAGGACCGCCATGCCAAAGCTGTCGGCTGGAAATGGAGTCGGCGATGCAGGCGAATGCGAAGGGTGCGGCGGCGGGGGCGGGCGGACGGTTCGAACTGGCATTCGCGGCGCAGTTCAAGGGGAGCGCCGCCCAGCCGGCGTCCACCGTGTCGCCGCCCGATATCCGGGACATGAGCCCACGCGAAATGGCCGATTACGGCTTTCACCTGTTCGCGGAAGGCGCGATCGACATCCATACGCTGCACCGCTTCCGCCGCGAACTGATCGCGACCGACGGGACGCCCGCCGCCGACGTGAAGATGGATTTCGCCGCACAGGCGCGCGAGCGTCTGGCGCATCTCGATGCGGTGTTCGAACCCAAATCCTCGGTGGCCTATCGTTCGCTGCGCCACCTGCTCGACTTCGCGAAACCTTAACCGGCGTCCGCTGCCTTCCACAAAGCGGTCGCGCTCGGCAGCAGGAAGTGGCTGAACGGCAGGATCGCCGCACCCACCGCCGGGGCATCCTCGGCCAGCATCGCGCGGCGCACCGGCGCGAGGGTGGGAACGTTGGTCGCCTTCACCCGCAACCGTTCGTTGAGCCGCGCGGCCAGCGTCTCGACATGCCGCCCCGGCAGCCGCCCGCCGACGAAGATCGCCGCCGGATTGATGAGGCAGTTGATCGCGATCATCGGTTCGATCAGCCGCTCGACCGAGGCGTCGATCCATGCATCGACGATCGTCAGCAACTCGGCCGGATCGCGTTCGCCCCGGATGTCGCCGAGCGTGAAGCCCGCGCGTCGCAGCGGATGCGACAGGCCCGACAGCGATACGGTGTGCTGGATCTGGGTCTGCCCGCCCTTGCCGTCGCTGCCCAGCAGGAAGCCTAGCTCGCCCGATCGCCCGCTTGCCCCCCGGAAATAGCTGCCGTCGATCACCAGCCCGCCACCCAGCGCCGAGGAGATCAGGACGTAGAAGAAACTGGCCTGTTGCTGGCCATGCCCCAGTTGCAACTCGCCCATCGCCGCTGCCGCCGCATCGTTCTCGACAAAGACCGGCCGGTCGATCGGCGCGGCGAACAGCGCGGCCAGGTCGACGCTTTCCCATTCGGCATAGCTGGCGGGGCGGCCGGGCAGGTCGACGGTGCCGAGATCGTCGGGCCGCGCCACGCCGATGCCGACGATGCGTCCGGCATCGATGCCGGCTTCGGCGACCAGCCCCTCGACCGCCGATCGATAAAAGTCGGCGACGTCGCCCGGCAGCGCGAAATCGACGTCGCGGCTGGCGCGCGCCAGCGTCTGCCCGGTGAAGTCGACCAGCACGATCGTCACATGATCGCGGTCGATATTGATACCGATCGCGTAGCAGGCGGCGGGATTGACGACCAGCTTGGTCGGTGGCTGCCCGCGCCCGCCGCGCCGCTGTCCGGCCTCGAGGATCAACCCTTCGCTCAGCAGCCGGCGGGTGATGTTGGCGATCGCCGGCGGGGTCAGTCCGGTGATATTGGCCAGATCGATGCGGGTCAGCGACCCCGACACCCGGATGGCGTGCAGCGTGATCCGCTGGTTATGATCGGCGGCCCGTTCGAGATTGGTCCCCGACAGGCGGATCGACGCACCATCGGTCACGTCCGGAGGTCCCGGGCGGGCAGGGGGCAGGACACGCGGTATCTCCCAGTCACGGCGGCGCCGTTCGTTCTTTTGCCGAAGCGTGGACCAGTGGACAGGTCAGTTCAATCGGAAAGCGGGTTGCCGAAACGCCGGGCGGGACATTGACAACGTTGTCGGAATTGGCGAACGGGGGCCGAACAGGCGCTCGTGATGCGATCATGGGCAAAGGGAGGGTGATGCGATGAAACCGGTACCGCAATTTCTGCTGTGCACGATGCTGGCCGGTATCGGGCTTGCTCCGCCCGCGACGGCGCAGACCGTACCGGCACCCGCGCCCGCCGCGACCGTCCATCCCGAACTCTGGCCGCGTGCCAACTGGCCGTACAAGGTCGATCCGGCGATCGAGAAGCGCATCGCCGACCTGCTGCGGAAGATGACCGTCGAGGAAAAGGTCGGACAGGTCGTGCAGGGCGATATCGCCAGCCTGACGCCCGACGACGTGAAGCGCTATCACCTCGGATCGGTGCTGAACGGCGGCAATTCCGCGCCGAACAACGACGAATTCGCGCCCGCCTCCGAATGGCTGAAGCTCGCCGACCGTTTCTATGCGGCCTCGGTCGACAAGAGCGACGGCGGCGTCGGCATTCCCGTCATCTGGGGCACCGATGCGGTCCATGGCCACAGCAATATCGTCGGCGCGACGCTGTTCCCGCACAATGTCGGTTTGGGCGCGATGCACGACCCCGCGCTGATGCGGAAGATCGCGCAGGCGACGGCGGCCGAAATCCGCGCGACCGGCATCGAATGGACCTTCGCGCCGACGATCACCGTGCCGCAGGACCTGCGCTGGGGCCGCGCCTATGAAGGCTATTCGTCAGATCCGAAGCTGGTCGCCAGCTATGTCACCCAGTTCATCGAGGGGCTGCAGGGCGCGCCGGGGTCGACCAATCAGTTGAAGGGGCCGTACGTCCTCGCCTCGACCAAGCATTTCCTTGCCGATGGCGGGACGTTCGGCGGGCAGGATCAGGGCGACGCGAAAATCCCCGAAACCACGCTGCGCGACATTCACGGCACGCCCTATGTCTCGGCGATCAATGCCGGGGTGCAGACGGTCATGGCCAGCTTTTCGAGCTGGAACGGCGAGAAGGTGACCGGGCACAAGGGGCTGCTGACCGATGTGCTCAAGCAGCGCATGGGTTTCGGCGGCTTCATCGTCAGCGACTGGAACGCGCACGGGCAGGTTGCGGGCTGCACCAATGCCTCGTGCCCGCGCGCGATCAATGCCGGGCTGGACATGTATATGGCGCCCGATAGCTGGAAGCCGATCTGGGAAAATCTCGTCCGCCAGGTCAAGTCGGGCGAAGTGCCGATGGCGCGTCTCGACGACGCGGTATCGAACATCCTGCGCGTGAAGCTGCGCGCCGGGCTGTTCGAGGCGGGCAAGCCGTCGTCGCGGCCGCTGTCGGGCAAGTTCGACCTGCTCGGCAGTCCCGAACATCGCGCCATCGCGCGCGAGGCGGTGGCCAAGTCGCTGGTGCTACTGAAGAACAATGGTTCGGTCCTGCCGATCAGGGCCGGCGCGCGGGTGCTGGTTGCGGGCGATGGCGCCAACGACGTCGCGCGCCAGTCGGGCGGCTGGACGCTGACATGGCAGGGGACCGGCATCGACCCGAAATATTTCCCCGGCGCGACCTCGATCTGGCAGGGAATCGATGCGGCGGCCAAGGCGGCGGGCGGATCGGCGACGCTGTCGGCCGATGGTAGCTTTACCGGGCAGAAGCCCGATGCCGCGATCGTGGTGTTCGGCGAAACCCCCTATGCCGAGTTCCAGGGCGACATAAAGACGCTGCAGCTCCGCCCCGAACTGCGTGGCCCCATCGAAACGATGAAGAAGCTGAAGGCGCAGGGGATTCCGGTCGTCGCGCTGATGCTGACCGGACGGCCGCTGTTCGTGAACGCCGCGATCAACGCCGCCGATGCCTTCGTCGTCGGCTGGCTGCCCGGATCGGAGGGCGCGGGCGTCGCCGATGTGCTGCTCGCCGGGCAGGGCGGCAAGCCGAAGCGCGACTTTACCGGTACCTTGTCCTTCCCATGGCCGGCGACGGCGGATGCGACCGGGCCGACGCAATTTCCGATCGGCTATGGCCTGACCGCCACCAGCAAGGCGACGGTGCCGACGCTGTCCGAAGACGCGAAGGTCGCCGAGGCCGATGCCGGCGACGTGTTCATGGACAAGGGCCTGCCCGCGACGGCATGGTCGCTGGAAGTCGGCGGCGCCGGCACCGGCGGCAACACCCGCATCACCACTGTCCCCGCGCAATCGGGGGCAGGCCGCGTCAAGGTCACCGCGACCGACCATGGCGTACAGGAAGGCGCGCGCCGCTTCGCGATCGACGGCAGCGGCCCGGCGCAGATCGTGCTGAGCACGCAGTCGCCGGTCGACCTGACGCGCCAGACCAATGGCGACGTGATGCTGGTATCGACGATGCGCGTCGACGCCGCCGCGACCCGGCCGGTCACCCTGTCGCTACGCAGCGGCCCCGGCGGCGGACAGGTCGCGCTTAATCAGTTGCAGCAGCTGCCGGTCGGCCAGTGGAAGACGCTGGGCGTGCCGCTCAAATGTTTCGGCGGCAATGTGAACATGGCCAAGGTCGATACGCCCTTCGTGCTTTCGACCGACGGCGGGCTGACGGTCAGCGTCGCGCGCGTGGCGCTGGGTACGACCGCCGACGTAACCGTAAGCTGCAAGTAAGCTCCTCCCCGCTTGGCGGGGAGGGGGACCGTCGCCGCAGGCGATGGTGGAGGGGGTTCGCCCCGCAACGCAACGGTTCCGTATGCGGACAACCCCCTCCACCAGCTTCGCTGGTCCCCCTCCCCGTGCCGGGGAGGATTTGCTAACCGCGCGCCAGCGACGACACACAGGGGCATCGGCGATGAAGGCAATCTGGGCATCACTCTTTCTCGCCACGGCAACCCCCGCCATCGCGCAGGAAGCCACGCCCGCCGCCGCGCCCGTTCCCCCGCGTGTCTCGGTCTCGGGCGGGATCGTCGAGGGCAAGGCCGAGCCCGACCGCATCCTGTTCCGCGGCATCCCCTTCGCCGCGCCGCCGCTGGGCGCCAATCGCTGGCGCGAACCGCAGCCGGTGGTCGAATGGCTCGGCATCCGCGCCACCACGGCGCAGGCGCCCGCCTGTCTCCAGAACGACTATGGCTGGAACCATACCGACCATGTCTATGCCGCCGAGGATTGCCTGACGCTCGATGTCGGCACCCCGGCACTGACCGGCAAGCGTCCGGTGATCGTGTGGATCCATGGCGGCAGCAACCGCGCGGGTTCGGCGGGCGACATGGCGCTGTCGGCGATCGGCAAGCGCGACGTCGTGGTCGTCGCCATCCAGTATCGGCTCGGCATCTTCGGCTTCCTGCCCCACCGTGCGCTGGCGGCAGAGGCGAACGGGACCGGCGGCAATTACGGGTTGATGGACCAGATCGCGGCGCTGCGCTGGGTCCGCGACAATATCGCCAAGTTCGGCGGCGACCCCGACAACGTCACCATCGCCGGGGAAAGCGCCGGGTCGCAGGACGTGTCGCTGCTGCTCGCCTCGCCACTGGCGCGCGGCCTGTTCGCCAGGGCGGCGATGGAGTCGGGCACCCCCGGCTTCGGCCTGCCATGGCGCTCGCTGAAGGAAGCGTTCCGCATCGGCGACCAGCTCGACGTGCTGCTCGGCACCCGGGGCACAGCGGCGCTGCGCAGCGCGTCGCCCGCCGCGCTGCTGGCGGCCGACCTGAAGCTGCACGACGCGAAGCTGACCGCCGACGACTATCTGTACCTGCGCACGACGATCGACGGCGCGGTGCTGCCCGACACGCCCGACCGGCTGTTCGTCACCGCGCCGAAGCGCCCGGTCCTGATCGGCAGCAATATGCTCGAACTCGACCTGCCCGGCGGCCGCCCGGCGCGCGACGGCTTTGTCGACCTGTCGTTCGGCACCAACGCGGAAGGCGCGCGCACCTTCTACCGGCTCGACGACCCCGATCCCGTCGCCCATCCGCGCATGGGCAGCCGCGACCAGCAGATCGCCACCGACGCCACCTTCCGCTGTCCGGCGGGGTCGCTCGCCAATCTGCTCGCCGGCCGCAACTGGCCGGTCTGGCGCTATGAATTCGACATGGCGGGCGATGGCGGGCCGGGCCGCACCGCCCATGCCGCCGAGATCGGCTATATCTTTGCCGATCGCCGCGTCGGACCGGTGTCGATGCAGGATTATTGGGTCGCCTTCGCCACCACCGGCGACCCCAATGGCGATGGCCGCCCGGCATGGCCGCGCACGACCAAGGGCAAGCCCGCCAACATCCTGTTCGACGCCCGCGGGGCCACGCCTCGCGACGGCGACATCCGCCCCGAAATCTGCCGCTTGCAAGGATCGCTATGACCCCCGATCGCCGTCATTTCCTTGGCCTCGCCGCCGGTGCGGCCCTGCTTCCCGCCACCGCCTGCGCGCAGGAGGAAAGCTATGAGGTCAAGCGCCAGCGGCAACTCGCGACCGACTGGCCGTGGCTCGGCCGCTACGCCGCCGACAATGCCGCGCTCGCTGCATCGGGCAAGCCGACCGACATCGTATTCATCGGCGATTCGATCACCGAAGGCTGGGTCGGCAAGCGCCCCGAATTCTTCCGCGCCGGCCGGGTCGGGCGCGGGATCAGCGGGCAGACGACGCCGCAAATGGTGCTGCGGATGATGGCCGACGTCATCGCCCACCGCCCGAAATTCGTCCACATCATGGCCGGCACCAACGACATCGCCGGCAATACCGGGCCGATGACGCCGCAGCAGACGCACGACAATCTGGCGATGATGGTGATGCTCGCGCAGGCTGCGAAGATCGGCGTGCTCCTCGCCAGCGTGCCCCCGGCGGACGGCTTTCCATGGCGTCCCGGTCTCGCCACCGTCGGGCCGATCCGTGCGCTCAATGCCTGGATCAAAACCTATGCCGCACAGACGGGCGCGATTTTTGTCGACTATACGCCGGCGCTGGCGACGCCCGGCGGGGCGATGAAGCCGGGTTTCGCCGATGATGGCGTCCACCCGACCGCCGCCGGCTATGCCGCGATGGGGGCGGTGCTGACCCCGATCCTGCGCGCGAAGCGACTGGCCGTCTGACAAGCTGAACGAACCCACCGCCGTCGCGACATTCCGACACAATTTTCGCGGGTTGGCGACAAACCCTTGCGACACGCCGTCCCCATTGTCTGTTCAGCCCAAGGGGTTCGAACAGGAGAAAGTTCATGAAGAAGTTCGCACTGATGCTCGCCGGCCTCGGCGTCGCCATGACCGCGCTGCCCGCCGCCGCCCAGCCATGGCAGTCGGTCAACCAGCGTCAGGCGCAGATCGAGCGCCGCATCGACCAGGGCATTCGCAGCGGCGCGCTCAGCCGCCGCGAAGCGACCAATCTGCGCGTCGAATTCCGTCAGATCGCGCAGCTCGAACAGCGCTATCGCCGGTCGAACGGCCTGTCGATGCAGGAACGCCGCGATCTCGACCGCCGCTTCGACGCGCTGGCGTACAAGGTCCGCGTCGACAAGCGCGACCGCAACAACCGCCCGGGCTATCGCCGGTAAGGATCGAAACCAGGACCGTATCCCCGCGCAGGCGGGGGTACGGGTACGCCAGCCTATCCCCCCGCGACGAACGCCCCGATCAGCCCGGCATCCGCACCCAGCCGCCCCGGCACCACCACCGCCGCCGTCGTCGGGATCAGCAAGTTCGCCCGCACCCGCGCGTCGAGCGCCGCGATCAGCGCGGTCGCATTGGCCAGCCCGCCCCCGACCGGCACGATCGTCGCCGACACGGCATGGAGCAGCATCGCCAGCGGCCCGCCGACCAGATCGCACCAGTAATCGACCGTCGCCCCGGACGCCACGTCACCACCCTCCGCACCGCGCGTGATCGCGATACTGTCGGCATCGACCCCGTGCAGAAACCGGTGCAGCCGCTCCAGCCCGCGCGCGCTGCCGATCGTGTCGAGACATCCCTTCAGCCCGCAGCCACAGGCGAATACCGGATTGGTTCCCGGTGCGATGCGGCTTTCCGGCACGACCTGTCCATGGCCCCATTCGCCGCCGATCCCGCCGGCCCCGCTGACGATCCGGCCATGCTCGACCAGCCCGCCCCCGACCCCGGTGCCGAGGATGATGCCGAACACCCGCGCATGCCCGGCCGCGACGCCGCGCGCCGCCTCCGCCAGTACGAAGGCATCGGCATCGTTCACCACCCGCACCGGCACCTCCAGCGCGGCGGACAGTTCCTCGCCCAGCGCCCGGCCGTCGATGCAGCGGATATTGGCGCTGGTGACGATGCCCGAATGTGGATCGACCAGCCCGGCGGTCGCGATCGACACCCGGTCGCACGCCATGGCCGCCAGCGCATCGGCGAACAGCGCGACGAACGCCGCCCAGTCGTCGACCGGCGTCGGTACCTTCCTTCGCCCGCCGATCGCGCCCGCATCGTCGAATGCGGCGATGTCGACGAACGACCCGCCGACATCGGCGCACAGCCGCATGCTACGCGCCCAGCCAGGCCTTGCGGAACGCCTTCTGCCGCGCGGTCGGCGCCTGGCCGACCGTCTCGCCGCGCACCACCTCCAGCGTCGGATCGGCCGCCGGGGTCAGCGTCACGCTATGTTCGGTGCCGAACCGGCGATAGCGCAGTTCGACCGGCGCGCCCGGCTTCAGCGCCGCGACCGCCGCATTCCACGCCGCGCCATTGGCGATCGCCTGCCCGCCGACCGCGACGATCACGTCGCCCCGGTCGAGCCCGGCGGCGAACAGCGGCGAATTCTGCGCGGGCGGGAAGGTCAGCGTCACTCCCTCCGCCTCGTCGCTTGCCGCCGTCCGCCCGATCCAGCCACGCGTCGGCGCGGCAGGCCGCAGCACCAGCCCGGCCTGTGCCAGCAGCGGCGCGAAATCGGGCAGGCCGCTGCCATCGATCGAGCGTGCGAAGAACGCATCGGCAAAGCCCTGGTCCCCCGTCGTCGCCGCCAGCGCCGCGCGCAGATCGGCGGGGGTATAGGCCTGTTCGTTCCGGCCATGCCGCGCCCACAAGGTCCGCATGAAATCGTCGAGGCTCTTGCCCGCGAAACGCTGCCGCAGTTCGAGGTCGAGCGCCATGCCGATGATCGCGCCATAGGGGTAATAGGACACGAAGATGTTGGGATCGACCGGATCGATCGAGCGCGCGGCATCGACGAACGGTGCGCGCAGGCTCATCTCCTGCGGTGACGCATTGATCCGTGCCGCGATCCGCGCCGGATTGTTGACGATGCCGCTCAGCATGGGCCCCATCTCGCCCAGATATTCGTCGACGCTGGACAGCCCCGCGCGGCGGATCGACAACGGCCCGTAATAGCTGGTGAACCCCTCGGCCAGCCACAGCGACGGCGTGGGATTGGCGCGGGAGAAGTCGAACGGTTCCAGTTCGGCCGGGCGGATGCGCTCGACGTTCCAGCTATGGAAGAATTCATGCGCCAGCGTGCCGAGCTGATCGTCCTTCGCCCCGGCCAGCGATCGCTTGTCGGTGATGATCGTCGAGTTGCGATGTTCCATCCCGTCGCCGGTGATCGACGGGCGGTAATCGGCGATGAAGGTATAGCGGCCGAAATCATAGGGCGCGGGCGCGCCGAAGATGCGGATCTGCTCGCGCACCACCCGCTTCGCCTTCTCGGTATAGCGGTCCATGTCGGCGGCGCTGCCGTCATGATGCAGCGCTAGGCGATAGGTCTTGCCGCCCTCCTGCCATTCGCGGACCATATGGTCCGACAGCTCGGTCGGGCTGTCCATGAAATATTGCAGGTTCGGCGCCCAATAGGTGTCCGTAGCATCGCTCTCGGGCAGCTGCGTCGCGACCTTCCATTTCGGGTCGGGGCGCTGGAAACGGACGCGGATCGGCTGCGCATCGTAACCGCTCGCCCACAGGAAGGTCGCCGGCATGTTGAGGTGCGCATGGCTGGTGTCGATCTGCGCATAGGTGCCGTCGCCATGGTCGGCGAACAGCGTGTAGGTGACCACGACCGTGCCGTCATGCCCCGCGACGCTCCAGCCATAGGGATCGCTGCGCGTCAGCTTCAGCGGCCGGCCGGCGCCGTCGGTGGCGGTGACGTCATAGACGTTCTTGGCGAATTCATGGATCGCATAGCGCCCCGGCGACGACCGCGACATCTGCACGCGCAAGGGACCAGCGGGCACTCCGGTCCAGGTCGCGGTGATCCGCGCGCGGTGATGCGCGACCTGCGGGAACGACACGTCGTAGCGCACCTTCGCCGCCGCGCCCGGATCGCGCTGGCCGGGGGCAGGGGCCGGATGCACCGGCGCGGTCCGCGCCAACGCGGGCAGCGCGATCGAGGAAGCGAGCAGGGCGGCGAACAGCGAACGGACCATGGTGGTTTCCCCGGTAAAGATCGCGCGTCTTCTAGGCGGAGAGGGGCAAACGGGTCCATGTCTTCTTCTCCCCTCCCTGGGCCGGGGAGGGGGAAGCCAATTCAGATCTCCTCGATCACCACCCGATCGAACAACACATCCCCCGCACGCACCCGGTCGCCGGTCTGCACCCCGTCCGCCAGCACGAACGGCGCGGGCGTCAGCATCACGATCGTCGATCCATGTTCGAACCAGCCCATCTCCTCCCCCTGCGCGACCGGCGTCGCCAGCGTCGCGACCGGGTCGGCGCGTTCGCGCAGCAGCCTGACGGTATCGAGGAAGGTCAGCCGGATCGCCGCGACCAGTATCGCCGCCACCGGCACCAGCAGCACCGGCGTCCCGTCGTCCAGGCGCAGCCGCACCGTCGCGCGTTCGTTGCGGCAATAGAGCCGGTCGACCCGCTTCAATGCCGGCGGATTGACGTTGAAACAGTCGCCCGGGAAATAGCGCACCCGCTCGACCACCGCATCCTGAGGCGCATGGAAGCGGTGATACATGCCGGCCGTCAGCCGCAGCGTCACGAAACTGCCGCCGATATAGGCCTCGCCCTCGCCCCCGGTCAGCTCCGCGATCGAATAGCGCCGCCCCTTGGCCTGTACGATGCTGTCGCTCGCGATCCGCCCGCTGGCGACGATGATCCCGTCCGACGGTGCCGATAGTTGCTGCGCCTCCGCGCGGAACCGGCGTGCCCCCGGCCGCAGCCGCCGGATGAACGCCGCGTGCAGCGACGGCCATGTCGCCTCCGCCGCATCGGACAGGTCGACGTCGCAGAAGGTGCGCCACAGCGCGATCGACGCCTTTGCCACCAGCGGCTGCTCGACCTTGCTCAGCCACCCCATCGCCTGCGTCGCGCTGCGCCGGGGCAGCCAGTTGGTCAGCGCATAATTGACCGATTCGATGTCGGTCAGCTTCGTGATCCAGCGGGACAGGGCAGGGGCGGCGGGCGCTGGGCGCGCGGGGCGGATATCGTCCATGGCCGTCATCAATATTTCCCGATCGCGTCATATTCGCGTCAGTCATGACGCCACTCGCCATCGTCCTCGCCGCCGGCACCGCCGGTCTTGTCGCTACCAAGGGCCGCGCCCGCCTCGCGCTCAGCCGCGCCAAGCACGGCTCGCTCACCGGGCATGTCCGCTGGGGCCAGCGAATCGCGCGGCAAATCGCCTTTTACGATTATGACGACGCCCGCTTCTTCGCCGCCGACGACGCACCCGCCGATGTCGCGGCCCAGCGCCGCGCCGGCTTCGACCGGCTGTCGGCGCTGTACGAAACCCGCTTCGCCAAGACCGTCGCCGCGACGAAGGAATTGCGCGAAGGGCTGTCCGACCTGCAATTCACCGGCCGCTATCGCGTACCGTTCCAGTTCAGCCGGCTGGTCCGCGAACGCCTCGCCACCGGTGCCTTCTACCTATCGTCGTCGGGCGTCACCGCCACCGACCTCGACGGCAATGTCTTCTACGACCTTGCCGGCTCCTACGGCGTCAACCTGTTCGGCCATGATTTCTACAAGGACTGCATTGCCGAAGGGGCCGCGCGCGTCGCCGATCTCGGCCCCGTCCTCGGCACCTATCACCCGGTCATCGCCGCCAATGTCGCCCGGCTGCGCGCGATCAGCGGGCTGGACGAAGTGTCGTTCCACATGTCGGGGACCGAAGCGGTGATGCAGGCGGTGCGCCTCGCCCGCTATCATACCGGCCGCCGCCGCGTGGTGCGCTTCGCCGGCGCCTATCATGGCTGGTGGGGCGATGTGCAGCCGGGCATCGGCAACCCGACCCCGGCCGACAATACGCTGACCCTGTCCGAACTGTCCGACCGCACGCTCCATGTGTTGGCGACGCGGAAGGACATCGCCTGCGTGCTGGTCAATCCGCTCCAAGCGATGCACCCGAACCGGGGCGCGCCGTCGGACGGGACGCTGGTCGACAGCAGCCGTAGCGCGCATGTCGACCGCGCCGCCTATCGCGACTGGCTGGTCAAGCTGCGCGACGTGTGCACGCGGGCCGGCATCGTCCTGATCTTCGACGAAGTCTTCATGGGCTTCCGTCTGGCGAAGGGCGGCATGGCCGAGGCGTTCGGGGTGCAGCCCGATATGGTGACGTACGGCAAGACGCTGGGCGGCGGCCTGCCGATCGGCGTCGTCTGCGGCCGCGCCGACCTGATGAAGCGCTTCCGCCCCGAAGCGCCCGCCGACATCTGCTTCGCGCGCGGCACGTTCAACGCGCATCCCTATGTGATGGGGGCGATGGACGTGTTCCTCGAACGGCTCGACAGCGCGGAAGTGCAGGCGATGTACGCCGACGTCGACGCCCGCTGGGACGCGCGCCTCGAACAGTTCAACGCGGCGATGGCGGCCGCCGACCTGCCGGTCCGTGCCGCGGGCATGCAGACGGTCTGGACGATCCTCTACACCGTGCCGTCGCGCTACAACTGGATGCTGCAATATTATGCCCGAGCCGAGGGCCTCGCGCTAAGCTGGGTCGGCACCGGCCGCCTGATCTTCAGCCTGAACTATGACGACGCGGCCTTCGCCGAGGTCGTGGCAAGGTTCGTGAAGGCGGCGCAGGCGATGGCCGCGGACGGTTGGTGGTGGAACGCGCCCGGCACGACCAACAAGATGCTGCGGCGGCGGGTGTTGAAAGAGACGCTGTCGCGGCGGCTCGGGCGGCGCCCTTCTCCCTCCCCGGCGGAAGGGTGAGGGCGACTGGAGCCGATCGAGCTCGACGCTAGAAATGTCGGTCCACATCCATGCGACGATGCAGGATGCGGACGACCGCGATCCCATAGTCGGTCGGCCGGAAAAAGATCACATGCTGTCCGACCGACCGGCGTCGATACCCGGGCCGGATATCGTTGCAACTGGCAGCTTGCATCGGCGCGGCCGCGGTTGCGCGCAGAACGGCTTCGATCCGATCGGCATATGCCATAGCCTGCGTCAAACCCCATGCTGCCGCGCTATGGTCGAATATTGCGTCCAGATCGTCTCGCGCTGCCGGCGTCAGCCGGAACTCAGCCATGCTGTGCGACTTTGCGCTCCTTGAACGCGCCGAAGTCGAACGGTTCGGCTGCTCCGCTCTCCTCGCCTTCGATCAGCGCCGCACGCAGCCGTTCGGTCGCTTGGCCCCGCTCCTGCTCGCGGCGGATCAGGTCGCGTATCGCCTCGCTGTCGTTGGTATAGTGACCTGCCGCAATCTGCGCACCGATCCAAGCATTCTGCTGTTCGGTCAGGGTAATGGTCTTGCGCACGACCGCCATGTTCGGCCTCCAACAAAATCCTACTATCGGTGCAGTTTAATGCATCGCTCTCGGTCGGTCCAATATCGCTTTCCTACCAGCCGGGCGCTCGCCACACTGCCGCCCGCTCTTTCTCCACGTCGATCGCATCACCACCACAAAACGCGACCGGTCCGCCATGTCGGCAAACCGGTCGCGAGTGTGAACTTAGTGAACTTGTTCTGGAAAACGCAGTGTTTTCAGCCCGGCACAGGCAAAGCCCGTGCCGTCGGACGGCGCTTTTCGCGCCGCCGGCCGGGCGCGCCTTAAGGCTCGACGTAGCGTCGCTACGCCTCGCCCGGCGCTTAGTGGCGCGCTGCTTCCTGCAAATCCGTGTCAATCCGCGCGCCCTTCAGCAACTGCACCGGCGCTTTCCGATACAGGATGAAGTCGTTGAACGGATCGGTCACGATCTTCGTCGCCCATACCAGCCCGGTCATCACATCGCGCTGCACGAACAGCTGCACCACCCGGAACACCAGCCCGCCGACCGCGAACGCCAGCCACAGCAGCGCCAGATGCCGCAGGAACCCGACGAAGCCGACATGCGGTTCGAACACCCCGAAGAAGGTCGGGTCGAGCAGCAGCGGGATCGGCGTCGCCGCCCATAGGCCCATGAAGACGACCTTGCGGAACAGATTATACCCGACCTTGATCTCTTCCTTATGTTCGTGCGTCGCCTGGTTCACATGGTCGTAGGTCTTGGGTTCGAAGAAGAAATGCCCCGATTGCCGCGCGGTCATCGCCACCAGCCAGCCGAGCAGGCTGGCGACCGCCGGGTCGATCCACACCACGACATAGGCGATCAGGAACGTCGTCGCGCTGACGAAGTGCAGCGCCTGGTTGATGATGCTGTGATGGTAATAGCGATGATCGTCCCACCGCTGTTCCTTCAGCGCTTCCTTGAATCCGGGCATTGAATAAGCCTTTGATGAAAAGGGTTTTGGTTCAGGCGGTCGCAGCGTGTGCCGGTGTCGGGTGATTGTCCTGCCCGTCGACCGCACGACGGAAGCAGACCAGCGAGAAATGGCCGAGCGGGGGCAGCGGGCGGCGCTCGATCAACTCCGCCTGCGGGTTGCGCGCCGCCCAGTCGCCATAGATCGCCCAAGGGAAATCGGTCCGCCAGCCAAGCCGGCTGGTGATCGGCATCAGCGCGCGCTCGATCTTGGCGCGCATCCCCGCTTCCGCGCCCAGCCGGGTCGCGATCACGATCATCCCGCCGGGCCGTACCACGCGCAGGAACTCGCTCAGGGCGCGGTCGGGATGCGGCACCGCCGACACGACATATTGCGCGACCACCACGTCGAACGATGCGTCGGCGAAGTCCAGCGCCTCGGCATCGCCGATCGCGATCCGCTCGACATGGTTGAGCTTCAGCCGGCGCACCCGGTCGCGCGCCTTGTCGAGCATCTGGTCGGCGATATCGATGCCGGTGATCCGGCTGTCGTGGCGGTAATGCGGCAGCGAGATGCCGGTGCCGACGCCGACTTCGAGGATGCGTCCGCCGACCGTTTCGGCGGCATCGATCGCGGCCCGCCGCCCGCGCCGGAACACCGGACCAAAGACCAGATCGTAGATCGGCGCCCAGCGATCATAGGCGCTCGCCACGCCGAGGCGGTTCAATTCCTGAGCCAATCCGTGAGTTTCCTTGTCCAGTGCCGCACCGGGCTTGTCTGGCCAGCCACAATGACGCCGGTCGATGACAGGGCAATGTCGTACCCGTGTCAGCAAGGTTTCAGTTTGATGAGAGCGAGCGTCACACGCGCGAAATACTATTGTCGCGGTGACGCTATACAGGGTTCGCCATCGCGAGGACGGACGTCCGATCCACTATCGTGGGGAAATACGATGACGACGGCATTTGTATCCCGGACGGAACACCGGTCGGAAAAGGATTGCGGCAAACGGTCGCCTATCAAGTCGCTGGCGCGCAAGATTCCCGACTGGATCAACGACCCGCAAAGCTATCAGGCCGAGGGTCCGAAGAAATCCTACCGCACCGTCTTCATCTCCGACGTCCATCTCGGCACGCCGGGGTGCAGTGCCACGCAACTGGTCGACTTTCTCCATTCGTTCGAATGCGAGACGCTGTATCTGGTCGGCGACATCGTCGATGGCTGGCAGATCCGGCGCGGCTGGTACTGGCCGTCGAGCCATAACGACGTCATCCGCTCGATCCTGAAGTTCGCGCGCCGCGGCACCCGCGTCATCTACATCCCCGGCAATCACGACGAAGCGTTTCGCGACTATACCGGTCTCGAATTCGGCGGCGTCGAGATGGTCGAGGAGGATATCCACGAAACCGCCGATGGCCGCCGCCTGCTGGTCCTGCACGGCGACAAGTTCGACGGCGTGGTGCTCTATGCCAAATGGCTCGCCTTTCTGGGCGACCATGCCTATACCGCGCTGCTGAAGGCCAATCGCGTGTGGAACTTCGCGCGGCGCAAGCTCGGCCTGCCCTATTGGTCGCTGTCGGCCTATGCCAAGCATCGCGTGAAGAACGCGGTCAACTTCATCGGCCGGTTCGAGGAAACCGTGGCGCACGCCGCCGCCGAACATGGCGTCGACGGCGTGGTGTGCGGCCATATCCACACCGCCGAGATCCGCCAGATCGGCGACATCATGTATTATAACGATGGCGACTGGGTCGAAAGCTGCACCGCGCTGGTCGAGGATCATGCGGGTGCGCTGTCGCTGATCGACTGGCGTGCGCTGACCTGGGAAAAGGAACTGGCGAAGGCGAACGGCAAGGCCGCCGATGCCGGCCGGGCGGTCGCCACCGCGTGAGGATCGCCATCGTCAGCGACGCATGGAGTCCGCAGGTCAACGGCGTCGTCCGCACGTTGCAGACGACGATCGCCCGCCTGCAACAACGGGGGCACGTCGTCGAAACCTTCACTCCCGACGGTTTCGCCACCCGGCCTTGTCCCGGTTATCCCGAAATCCGGCTGGCCTTTGGCTGCGGTCCCGAACTCGGTCGCCGCCTCGCCGCCTTCCACCCCGATGCGATTCATATCGCCACCGAAGGACCGCTCGGCTGGGCGGCGCGGCGCTGGTGTCGCGGGAATGGCGCGCGCTTCACCACCTCGTTCCACACCAATTTCGCCGACTATCTGGCGATGCGCACGCATTTGCCCGCCGGCTTGTTCTGGCCGTTCCTGCGCCGTTTCCATGCGGCGGCCAGCGCGGTGATGACCGCGACCGCGCGCGTCGCCGGCTCGCTCCACGACCATGGCATCGCCCATACAAGGCGCTGGTCGCGTGGCGTCGATCTGTCGCTGTTCAAACCCGATGGCGCGCGGCTCGACGTGGCGACGCTGCCGCGCCCGATCCTGCTCCATGTCGGGCGCATCGCCATTGAAAAGAATATCGAGGCGTTCCTGTCGCTCGATACGCCGGGCACCAAGCTGCTGGTCGGCGACGGCCCGGCGCGTGCCGAGCTGGAGCGGCGCTATCCCCTCGCGCAGTTCGTCGGGGTCAAGCAGGGCGCGAGCCTTGCCGCCGCGTACCGCGCCGCCGACGTGCTGGTCTTTCCCAGCCGTACCGACACGTTCGGCCTCGTGATGATCGAGGCGCTGGCCTGCGGCACGCCGGTCGCCGCCTATCCGGTGCCGGGGCCGCTCGACGTGATCGGGCTGGACGGGATGGGCGGCGGCACCGACCGCATCGGCGCGCTCGATACCGATCTGGCGGTCGCCGTCCGCCAGGCGCTCACCGCCGATCGCGACGCATGTGTCCGCATCGGCACGCAATATTGCTGGTCGCACTGCACCGACCAGTTCGTCGGCAATCTGGTCGATGCTGGCCTTGCGCCACAGGGGGTGGCGGTACCGGCATAGGCGCTACATCACCTTCCATTCGACGATCGCCCGCAAGCCCAGCACCAGCGCATCGTCGACGTCGCGCAGGCCACCGGGGCGGCGGACATATTGCACATCGGGTTGCAGCGTCAGGAACGGCGCGATCCGGTCGCTATAGGTCAGCTCGACCATCCCCTCCGATCCCGTCAGCCCCGGCTGGCCCGCCGGATTGGCGCGGCGATAGGGGGTGCTCAGGTCGGCGCTCGCCACGCCGATCGACAGCTGGCTGTCGGGCCGTGCGGGCACGATGCCGCGTCCGGTCAGTCCGAACTGGAACCCGCCGGCGAACGGCGTCGTCCGCCCGTCGGACAGCCCGGCGCGGGCAAAGGCGCGCCAATGGCCGGGCTGATCAGCCTGCCCCGCCAGATCCTGTTCGACCAGCAGGTAGACGCCATGCGATGCGGCTTTCCCCTCGGCCAGCGTCACGCCCGGCGGGACGATGTGCGGCTGGCGACGGCTATAGGCCCAGCCGCCGATGCCGATCGCGGTGCGCCCCTGCAGCCCGCCCTCGGCGACGAACAGCGTCGATCGGTCGCGCCCGGTATCGGCGGTGCCGCGCGGCGCGCGGATCGCCACCGCCTGCACATAATGGCGATCGTCCGCGGCGCGCAGCCGGATGGCCAGGTCGGTGCGCGGAAAGATCGACGGCCCGTTCGGCCCGGTCGCGGCCAGTTCCGACCCGATGCCGAACGCCGGCGCGATCAGATGCGCGGCCGCGTCGCCCGAATAGAATTCGCTGTTCAGATCATATTTGCCGACCAGCACCGACAGCCGGTCGCCCGCGAAATTCTGCTGGAACCATGCCTGGTACAGCAGCAGGTCGGGCGCCCCCACCTCGATATTGTTCACCCCCTGCAACGTGGCCGCCAGATCGTTCGGCCGCCCGCCCAGATTGTTGAGCAGGCTGGCGAACGCGCTGCCGCCCTGCCAGCCGACCGCGCGGTCGAGGTCGAGCGCGGCGAGCAGGTCGATATTGTCGAGATAGCGTACGCCCCGCGTCCCGCCCGCCGCCACGCCGACGACATCGCCCTTATAGGCGAAATCGATCGACAGCGCCGACGCCGGTTCGGCGTCCTGCGCGCGGACGGCGGCGGACATGCTGGCAAAGGCGAGGGCGGTGAGCCCGAGGATCGTCGCGCGGAACATGGCGGTTGCTCCTGTCGGTTACGCGTCGCCACCCGCCGCAACGGGTGGCGACCGGCGAAAAGGGTCAGGCGGCGTGGTCGAAGGCGTCGTCGTGCGGGTCCGGGCCGCCCTGCTGCAGGTCGAGCGCGAAGCCGCGGGCGCGGGACTGCTGGTCGGCGACCGTGTTCGGCTTCGCCTTTGCCGCCGGCTTGCGTCCCGCCGACTTGCGGTCCTTGCGCCGCTTCGCCGCCGCGTCGGGCGTGCCGATCCGGAAGAAGGCGATGCTGTGCTGCAGTTCCTCCGCCTGTCCGGCCAGCTCCTCGGAAGTCGAGGTGATCTGTTCGGAGGCCGACGCGTTCTGCTGGGTGACCTGATCGAGCTGCTGCAGTGCCTGGTTGATCTGCGATGCGCCGATATCCTGTTCGCGGCACGCGGCGCTGATCTCCGCCACCAGTTCGGCGGTCCGGCGGATGTCGGGCACCAGCCGGGTCAGCATCTCGCCGGCCTGTGCCGCTGCCTGCACCGTGTCGCCCGACACCGCGCTGATTTCGGCGGCCGCCGTCTGGCTGCGTTCGGCCAGCTTGCGGACTTCCGAGGCGACCACCGCGAAGCCGCGGCCATGTTCGCCGGCCCGGGCCGCTTCCACCGCCGCGTTCAGCGCCAGCAGATCGGTCTGGCGGGCGATTTCCTGCACGATGCTGATCTTTTCGGCGATCACGCGCATCGCGCCGACCGCACGCTCGACCGCGACGCCGCTCGCCTCGGCATCCTGCGACGACTGGCGTGCGATCTTCTCGGTCTGTGCCGCGTTATCGGCATTCTGTTTGATGTTGGCGGCCATCTGTTCCATCGACGCCGAAGCTTCCTCGGCAGCCGCCGCCTGTTCGGTCGCGCCCTGGCTGACCTGTTCGGACGAAGCCGACAGTTCCTGGCTGCCGCCCGCGACATTGTCGGCCGCATCCGATGCGTCACCCACCACGGTGCGCAGCCGCCCGACCATCGTCACCAGCGCATGGCCCAGCTGGTCCTTGTCCGACAGCGGCTTGTGATCGACGGTCAGGTCGCCGCCCGCGATCGTGTCGGCCAGTGCCGCCGACTTGCGCAGCCCGGTGACCATCGACACCATCGCATGGCCCAACCGGTCCTTGTCCGACAGCGGCTTGTGGTCGACCGACAGGTCGCCCAGCGCGATCGTGTCGGCAAGCGCCGCGGACTTGCGCAGCCCGTCGACCATCGACACCATCGCAAAGCCCAGCTTGTCCTTGTCCGACAGCGGCTTGTGATCGACCGACAGGTCGCCCAGCGCGATCGTGTCGGCCAGTTCGGCCGATTTGCGTAGCGATGCGGTCATGCGGTTGACGGTGTCGACCAGTTCCCGGATCTCGTCGTTGCTGGTGACGACGACTTCGTTGTCGAGGTCGCCGATCGCCACCGCGTCCAGCGCCACGCCGACCCGCCGCAGCCCCTGCGCCACGATCTTGCTGATCCACAGCGCGCCGGCGATCGCCACGGCAAAGGCCACCACCGCGATCACGATCAGCCAGGTGCGCGCGCTGGCATATAGTGCGTCGCCCTCGGCATCGGCCTGCTTCATCTCCTCGCGCTGCCGTTCGACCATTTCGTCGATCAGCCCGCCGGTCTTCTCGGCGGCGATGCGCGCGGCGCCCAGCGAGACCATGCCGGCTTCGATATTCTTGTCGGCCAGCGCCAGTTCGACCGCCTTGTCGGCAGCGGCCTTATACTCGGTCCACGCCGCTCGGATCCTGGCATATTGCTCGATATCGGACTGATCGGCCATTGGCGGGGCCTTGGCGATAAGTTCGTCGGCGCGGCTGCGCTGCTTGCGCAGTTCCTCCATCTGTGCCGCCTCGATCTGCGGGTCGTTGGACAGGGCGAGATTCTTTTCGGCGACGATCGCGGAGGTCTGTGCATCGTTGAACTGCTGGATACGGTCGAGCGCGGTCGCCGGATCGTCGACCAGCCTGCCCATCGCGCTGCTCAAGGTCGACAATTGCACGACGCTGAAACCGACGACGATCGCCAGCAACAGGAGGACGACGGCAAAGGTCGCCCCCAATTTCATTCTGATCGTAGCGCGCATGTTCTATTCCCGGTGCTGTGAAACCAAACCCCGCCGAACGGGGGCACGGGAATCGAATGGCGCGAACGATTTTAAGATTTGGTTGGACGATCGTTAGGTGAAATCGAACCAAGCTTAACATGACGGTGGAGATCGACCGAAGCCGGCGCGACTTGCCGCAAGGTCGCATGGTCACCCGCAAATGCTTCGCGAGCACGGCGCTTGAAAAAATCCTATGGCCTAACGGCTTGGTACGCTGTGGACGAAATTGTGATCGATCGCGCCGTTGGTCGACGGGGGCCGGTTACGGTTAACGTGCTTTCTGTTGATTTTCGTCGCCTTTATCCGCGACTCACTTCATCGGAATGCGAACGGCGGACGTCCTTGCCAGGGCGCCCGCCGTCCGTTCCGATTGTCTCGTTCCGATCGCCGCCGCGCCCGGGGCGGCGAATCAGCGTTCAGGCGGCACGGCCAAACGCCGCATCGTCACCGTCCGGCCCGCCCTGCGCGAGATCGAGCGCGAAGCCGCGGGCACGCGCCTGCTGGTCGGCGACCGAATTCGGCTTGGCCTTGGGCGCAGCGGGCGCCTTGGTCTTGGCGGACTTGCGCGCGGCGGCGGGACGCTTGGCCGTTGCGCCCGAGCCGGTATCGACGCGGAAGAAGGCGATGCTCGACTGCAGCTCTTCCGCCTGTCCGGCCAGTTCCTCGGAGGTCGAGGTGATCTGTTCCGAAGCCGACGCGTTCTGCTGCGTGACCTGATCGAGCTGCTGCAATGCCTGGTTGATCTGCGACGCGCCGATATCCTGTTCGCGGCACGCGGCGCTGATCTCCGACACCAGTTCGGCGGTCCGGCGAATGTCGGGCACCAGCTTGGTCAGCATCTCGCCGGCCTGGGCCGCCGCCTGCACCGTATCGCCCGACACCGCGCTGATCTCAGCGGCGGCCGTCTGGCTGCGTTCGGCCAGCTTGCGGACTTCCGACGCGACCACCGCGAAGCCGCGGCCATGTTCGCCGGCCCGGGCCGCTTCCACCGCCGCGTTCAGCGCCAGCAGGTCGGTCTGGCGAGCGATTTCCTGCACGATGCTGATCTTTTCGGCGATCACGCGCATCGCGCCCACCGCGCGTTCCACCGCGACGCCGCTCGCTTCGGCATCCTGCGACGACTGGCGTGCGATCTTTTCGGTCTGCGCGGCATTGTCGGCATTCTGTTTGATGTTGGCGGCCATCTGTTCCATCGACGCCGAAGCTTCCTCGGCAGCCGCCGCCTGTTCGGTCGCGCCCTGCGAGACCTGTTCGGAAGAGGCGGAGAGCTGCTGGCTGCCGGCGGCGACATTGTCCGCCGCGCCCGATGCGTCGCCGACGACCATCCGCAGCCGTTCGATCATGTTGTTGGTGGTTCCGATCAGGTCCTTGATCTCGTCGTTGCTGTTCGCGACCAGATCCTGGGTCAGATCGCCGCCGGCCACCGTGTCGAGCGCGAGCGCCAATTGCTTCAATCCGCGCGATACGATCAGGCTGACCCACACCGCGCCGCCGATCGCGATCAGGATCGCGGCGATCGCCACGCCGAGCAACATCGTCCGTGCGCTTTCGAAGCTTGCGGTCGTCAACGTCTTCGCGTCGTTCATCAGCGCGGTATTGGTCGACACGATGTCGTCCAGGCCGGCGTACAGCTTCTTCACGGTCTCGCGCGACCGGTTGATCGACGCGACCCCGGCCTCGTCGCGCTTCCCGGCGAGCGCCAGTGCCCGAACCTCCTGGTTCACCTGCTTGAAATCATCCCACAAACCGGCGGTCGTCGCCCAACTCGGCTTCGCTTCGCTCGGCGCCTTGTTCAATGCATCCCGGATCAGTTCGGTCGTCGAATTGATCTTCGTCGTCGAATCCTGCTCCCACTGTCGCAGCAGCGCCGGATCGGTCGCGAGCGCCATGTTCTTTTCGAGCCGGATGATCTCGTTCACCTCGACCTGCACGCGCAACGACCGCGCCTGCCGCGCGGCCGGACCGTCGATGACGTCGACGATGTCCGCATTCATTTGCGACATCCGGGTGACGCCGATCGTGACGACTGCAAGCAGCATCATCACTACGATCCCGAATGTCACCCCCAACTTGGCTTTAATCGTCCAACGCATCATGCCCTCCCGACGACGAATAAGAACGAAGCCGCGGACAATATTCGCGGCTGTGAGTTCATCCCGACAACGGGTAGGATGCTGTCGTTTAACAAATGGCTGTTGCGCGGTTAACCATTGTGGAACAGCTATTAACGACAGTTGGGCGCATTACGGTATCTGGACTTCGGCGGAACGGACATGCCGTTTCCGCGCGACAGCGCCGCCGTCGATCGCCGCGACGAAAATGAGCACAAACCAGTAATTTGGTACGTTAGCGTACCGAACTGCCGTCGATCTGGTTGCTCGCACTGGTCCCCGAACCTGCTCCGCCAAAGGTTAAGAAACAAAATTTCATCCTCGCTTTCGATGGCGTTGTCGTCCGCCGCCCGCTACCGCTCGGCGCGACGGAACAAGGGGACAGGCAATGGCTGGCGGATTGGTGGCACTGCTCGACGACGTCGCGGCGATCGCGAAGCTGGCGGCGGCGTCGCTCGACGATGTGACCGCGGCGGCCAGCCGGGCGGGGGCCAAGGCGGCTGGCGTGGTCATCGACGATGCGGCGGTGACGCCACGCTATGTCGTCGGCCTGTCGCCGGCGCGCGAACTGCCGATCATCGGCAAGATCGCGTTGGGATCGCTCAAGAACAAGCTGCTGATCCTGTTGCCGGCCGCGCTGCTGCTGAAGGTGTTCGCGCCATGGGCGATCACCCCGATCCTGATGGCGGGCGGCGCGTTCCTGTGTTTCGAGGCGGCGGAGAAGATCCTCGCCCCCTGGCTTGGCGGCCATGCTGCGGAGGAAGCGGCGACCACCACCGACCCGGCCGAGCTGGAACGGACGCAGGTCAGCGGGGCGATTCGCACCGACCTGATCCTATCGGCGGAAATCATGATCATCGCGCTCAACGAACTGCCCGACATGCCGGTGTGGATGCAGGCGGTGGTGCTGGCGGCGGTCGGCATCGCCATCACCGTCGGCGTCTACGGCGTCGTCGCGCTGATCGTGAAGATGGACGATATTGGCCTCGCGCTGGCCCGCCGGTCTGGGGCGCTGGCGCAGACGATCGGGCGCGGACTGGTAAAGGCGATGCCGGTGCTGCTGAAGGCGCTGGCGCTGATCGGCACCGCCGCGATGCTGTGGGTCGGCGGACAGATCATCGTCCATGGGATGGAGGAATTCGGCGTCGTCGCCCTGCCGCACCTGATCCACGACACCGCCCATCATGCGGCGGAGGCGCTGCCCGCGATCGGCGGCGTGGTCGACTGGATCGTCAACGCCGCGCTGTCGGCGGTGGTCGGCATCGTCATCGGCGCGATCATCGCCGGCGTCCTGCACGTCCTCCCGCGCAAACATTGAAGGATAGGCAAAACCCGTTCGGTTCGAGCAGCTTCGAGCCTGTCGAGAACGGGTCACTTGCGCCACGCCCGTTCGTCCTGAGTAGCCATTGAGCTTGTCGAAATGGCGTATCGAAGGACCGCCACAGGTACTTCGATACGGGTCTTCGACTGCGCTCAGCCCCTACAATCCCGCAGCGGCCGCCAGCAACGCCGCATCCATGGCTGCCGTCGCCGAAGCCCCTTCCGGTATGTCATTGGCGTACAGCGCAAAGGTGAGCGTCTGCCCGCTGGCGGCGGTCATCGTCCCCGCCAGCGCCGACGTCCCTGACAACGACCCGGTCTTGGCGCGCAGCTTCCCCGCCAGTGCCGTGCCCCTGAACCGCCGCGCCAGCGTGCCGTCGACGCCCGCGACCGGCAGCGTCTCCAGCCACGCCGCGCCCCAAGGTTGCGCCTGCGCCCAGCCCAGCAGTGCGACCATCGCCCGCGGCGTCACCCGGTTATAGGTCGACATGCCCGACCCGTCGGACAAATCCCATGCGGTGCGCGGCACGCCTGCCAACGTCATGATCGCGCTGACTTTCTTCAATCCATCGGCGATCGACCCGCTCCCTTGCACCGCGCCGACCCGGCGCAGCAGCAATTCGGCGTGCAGGTTCTGGCTGACCTTGTTGGTGACCGCGATGTCCTCGCGCAGCGCTCCGGGCCGGGTCTGTGTCAACATCGGCGGCAAAACGCCACGCTGCACGACCGCTCCGTCCTCCGCCGCCCTGTAGGGCCGGTGCCGAACCAGTACCCGCCCGGTCACCCGGACCCCCTTGCTACGTAGCACCTTCGCCAACTTCCACGCGGCATAATGCGCCGGGTCGTCGATCCCCACCCGGATGCGCTCGCTCGGCCCCCTCGCGACCGTCCCCGACACCCTCAGCAGGTCGCTGCCCGGCATCCGGTCATAGGCGATGGCGTTGCCCGGGCCGACCGTCACGCGGTTGTCGATCCGGTAATAATCCGAACCGCTTACCACCGCCTTGCCGTCCTCGACCCCGACGGTCAGCGCCAGTTCGTTGTCGTCCAGCGTCAGCGCGGAGATGCCGGTGCCATAGCGGGTGACGATGTTGTTCCACCCCATGCCCGGCGACCAGCGCTGGTCGGGGAACGCGCTGTCATCGCCGATCACGTCCTCCACCACCCGCGTGCGCGCCGCCACCGCATCGGCCAGCGTGGAAAGACAGTCGCTTGCGCAATCCTCCGCCGACGACAGCCGCGCATCGCCGGCTCCGACCAGCACCACGTCGCGCCCCTCGATCCGCACCCCCGTCCGCGCGCTGTCCGGCCCATCCACGGCCAGGTTGGCAAAGGCGGCGATGGTCGTGAAAATCTTGGTATTCGAAGCAGGTACGAAGCGGTTGTCGGCATCGATCGCGACGCGCTCGACCCCATTCGCATCGCGCACGACCAGCCCGAAGCGCGTGCCCGCCGGCGCCTGTGCCAGCGCCGCGCGCACCGCGGCCTCGACCCCGGGATCGGGCGCCGCCGCGCTCAGCCACAGCGCCGCCCCCGCCATCCCCGCCCGCCGGTATCGCATGCGTCCTCCTATGCTGCCCGCCTCCGCATCGCCAGCGCGAACGCCAGCACGACCGCGAACGACAGGCAGGGTATTAGCATCGCGGTCTGGATCGACAGGATATCGTGGCTCAACAACCCCATAGCCGGGGGGAATAGTGCCCCGCCGATAATCGCCATCACGATCAGCGGCGCGCCCAGCGTCGCCTGCGGTCCCAAATCGCGCACCCCCAGCGAAAAGATCGTCGGGAACATGATCGACATGAAGAAACCGGTCAGCAGCAGCGCCCCGATCGCGATCATGCCCCCGGCCAGTGCCGCGACCAGCGTCAACACGATGTTCGCCAAGGCAAATCCGGCCAGCAGCCGCGTCGCCGCGATCTTCTGCATCAGCAACGTGCCGACCAGCCGCCCGGCGAGGAACAGTGCCAGGCTGACCGACAACAGATAGGCCGCTTCGCGCTCCGGCGTGGCGGGGCTCAGCGTCTTCACGAAATCGACGAAGAAGCTCCACACCCCGACCTGCGCCCCGACATAGAAGAATTGCGCGACCACCGCCCAGCGCAGCGTCCGGACGCCGATCACCGACTTCAACCCCGCCAGCGTGCCGCCGCGCGTGTCGTGCGCGAGTTCGGGCAGGCGAACCAGCGCCACCGCGATGGCGATGACCGTCACGACCCCGGCGAGCACCAGATAGGGCAGCTGCACCATCTGCGCCTCGCCGGCGCGATAGGCTTCGAGCGCGGCGGGAGCCATGGCGTCGAGCGTCGCGCGGTCATGTTCGACACCTGAAAAGATGAACAGCGCGCCGATGCTGGGCGCGATCGCGCCGCCCAACCCGTTGAACGCCTGCGCCAGATTGAGTCGCTGTTCCGCCCGCGCCGGATCGCCGAACGCGACGATATACGGATTGGCCGCCGTTTCGAGGAATGCCGCCCCTGCCGCCAGCACGAACAGCGCCCCCAGAAACCCGGCATATTCGCGCAGCTCCGCGGCCGGATAGAAGAGCAGCGCGCCAACCGCGTACAGCCCCAGTCCGGCAAGGATACCGGCACGATAGCCGAAGCGCCGCATGATGATCCCGGCCGGCAGCGCCATCAGGAAATAGCCGAGATAGAAGACGAACTGGATGAATCCGGCCTCGGCCCGGTTCAGTGCCAGCGCCTTCTGAAACTGGCGGATCAGGATGTCGTTGAAGTTGTTCGCGATCGCCCAAAGAAAGAACAGGCTGACCACCACCGCGAAACCGACGCCGAACCCCGGCGTGATGAACCGATGCCCGCCATGGTCGGGTGCTGTATCGGGCGGCGGAGCGGTAATGGTCGGGATCGGCATGACTTCCTCTCTGCCCGGCGATTTCCGGGTTCATTCTTGTCGTTGTTAGCGCTAACGGTCCTTCGAGACGCCGAATGATGCGTCCTTGATATCAGGAGAGTCGGACAGTGACAGGCCCCACCCCAACGTCGTGCATACCGCTCATCATCCGCGACGCACGCGTGATCGTGACCTGTCCGGGGCGCAATTTCGTCACGCTGAAGATCGAGACCGACCAGGGCATCTACGGCATCGGCGACGCGACGCTGAACGGTCGCGAATTGTCGGTCGCGTCGTATCTGACCGACCATGTCGTGCCCGTGCTGATCGGGCGCGACGCGCACCGGATCGAGGATATCTGGCAATATCTCTATCGCGGCGCCTATTGGCGGCGCGGGCCGGTGACGATGACCGCGATCGCCGCGGTCGATACCGCGCTGTGGGATATCAAGGGCAAGGCGGCGGGGCTGCCGCTCTATCAATTGCTCGGCGGTCGCTCGCGTGAGGGCGTGCTGGTCTATGGCCATGCGAACGGCGCCGATATCGAACAGACGGTCGAGACGGTCGGCCGCTATCGCGAGGCCGGCTATCGCGCGATCCGGGCGCAGTCGGGCGTGCCGGGGGTGAAGGGCGCCTATGGCGTCGGATCGGGCGCGGGCAAGATCTACGAACCCGCCGACACCGCGCGGCCGCAGGAAACCCTGTGGTCGACGCCGGCCTATCTGCGTCATGCGCCGAAGCTGTTCGAGGCGATCCGGGTCGCGCATGGCGAGGAGATCGAGCTGCTCCACGACGTGCATCACCGGCTGACCCCGATCGAGGCGGCACGGCTGGGCAAGGCGCTGGAGGAATATCGCCTGTTCTGGATGGAGGATGCGACGCCGGCCGAAAATCAGGAGGCGTTCCGCCTGATCCGGCAGCATACGACCACGCCGCTGGCGGTCGGGGAGATCTTCAATTCGATCCATGACTGCCGGACGCTGATTCAGGAACAACTGATCGACTTCATCCGCACGACGGTGGTCCATGCCGGCGGCATCACCCATTTGCGGCGGATCGCCGATCTGGCCGGGCTGTATCAGGTCCGCACCGGCAGCCATGGTGCGACCGACCTGTCGCCGGTATGCATGGGTGCCGCGCTGCACTTCGACACCTGGGTCCCGAATTTCGGTATCCAGGAATATATGGCGCACGCTCCCGAGACCGACGAAGTCTTCCCGCACGACTACCGGTTCGAGGACGGCTATCTGAAGGTCGGCGACACGCCCGGCCACGGCGTCGATATCGACGAGGCGCTTGCCGGCAAATATCCGTACAATCCCAAGCAACTGCCTGTTGCACGGCTGGAGGACGGCACGCTCTGGAACTGGTGAGGGGCGTCCCGGCCCGTCGCAGCGAAGCGGGCCGGGATGCTTCATGCGTGGTCGGTCAGGCGGAAGATGCGCGCCATTGGCGTCCAGCGGCTGCCATCGGGCGCCTGTGGCAGCGCGCGCTGGAACTGGCCCATCCGCGCCTCCCATGCGACGACGTCGGGGTTGGCGAGGTCGGCGGCGGTCTTGGCCGCCGGGTCGAACGCATCGGTCACGGTCATCGTCATCACCAGCCGGTTGCCGGTGCGCCAGATTTCCATCTGCGTGATACCGGCATCGCGGATCGATGCCAGGACGGCTGCGGGGACATTGCCCGGCCGATGCCAGTGTTCATACTCGGCGATGGCGGCGACTTCGTCGGCAAGGTCGAGGGTCAGGACATGGATCATGCGTTCGACCATCCGCCATCGATCACATGCACCGCGCCGGTGGTGTAGGACGACGCGTCGGAGGCGAGGTACAGCGCCAGTTCGGCGATTTCCTCCGCCCGGCCCAGCCGGCCCATCGGCTGGCGCGCGGTGAACGAAGCGCGCGCCGCCTCCGCATCGCCGGTCGCTGCCATGCGCTCTTCCAGCGAAGGCGACTGGACGGTGCCGGGGCAGATCGCGTTGCAGCGGATACCCTGTCCGACGAAATCAAGCGCCACCGACTTGGTCAGTCCGATCACCGCCGCCTTGGACGCGGTATAGACGAAGCGGTTGGGGACCGCGATCACATGGCTGGCGACCGACGACATGTTGACGATCGAGGCGCCGCCCGCATCGATCATCGCCGGCAGCAGGGCGCGGATCATCCGATATTGCGCGCGGACATTCAGGTCGAAGCTGAAGTCCCAATCGGCCTCTTCGGTGGTCAGGATCGTGCCGGCATGGACGAAGCCGGCGCAGTTGAACAGGATGTCGACCGCGCCGACCCTGGCCGCGAAGTCCTTGATGGCCTGTCCGTCCATCAGGTCGACGACCTGCGCCTCGCAGCCTTCCAGAGTCGCCAGCGCCTCGCCATTGATATCGACCGCCAGCACCCGCGCGCCTTCGCGGGCGAACAATTCGGCGGCGGCGCGGCCTATGCCTTGCGCGGCGGCGGTGACGATGGCGGTTTTACCGGACAGGCGGGTCATGCGGTCTCCGAAGAAGGAACGGGTGCGTCGGCGCGGACCAGACCGGCGTCGATCAGGTCGTGCCACAGCGCCGGGGGCAGGGGCAGGGCGGCGAGTGCCAGCGACTGAGCAACCTCCGCCGCATCGGCCATGCCGGGAATGACGGTGTCGACCGCCGGATGCGCCATGGCGAATTGCAGCGCCGCCGCCGCCATCGGCGCGTCGTGGCGCGCGCAAATCGCGGCGATCGCATCGACCCGGCGGACGATATCGGCGGGTGCCGCCTCGTAATTATACCGCGCGCCGCCGCCGGTGCCGGTGGCGAGGATGCCGGAATTATACGGCCCGCCGAGGATCAGCCGGACGCCCATCGCCTGACAGCGGGGTAGCAGCGAGTCGAGCGCGCCCTGTTCGAGCAGCGTGTAGCGCCCGGCGAGCAGGATCGCATCGAGTTCGACCTGATTTAGCAGTTCCTGGCACACCGCGATCTCGTTGACGCCGATGCCGATCGCGCCGATCGCGCCCATGTCGCGCAACTCGCACATCGCCGGATAGCCGCCGTCGAGGAAGGTCGCCATCTGCGCCCCGGCATCGGCACCATGGGTCATGGCACCCAGATCATGCGCCAGCAACAGGTCGATCCGGTCGCGGCGCAACCGGCGAAGGCTGGCATCGAACGAGCGCAGCACCCCGTCACGCGAATAGTCGAACGCGCTCTCGACCGGTTCGGGGGACACGAACCCTTGTCGTTCCGTGGCCAAGTCGCGATCGGGCACCGGTTGCAGCACGCGCCCGACCTTGGTCGAGACGAATGCGGTACCCTCCGGATCGCGCTCCGCCAGCGCATCGCCCAATCGCCGTTCGGACAGGCCGAAGCCGTAATGCGGGGCGGTATCGAACGCGCGGATGCCGCGATCCCATGCCGCGTCGATCGTCGCCCGGGCGGCTTCCTCGCCGACCGGCCGATATAGATTGCCGATCGCCGCCCCGCCAAAGCCGAGCTTGGCGGGACGCTGCCCTCCGGTCATCGCATGTCCTCTCTCCGCTTATATTCGCGAAGAAATTTCACCTGTCAAAACGAAATCAATAGACCACGACCGAGCGGATGCTCTCTCCAGCGTGCATCAGGTCGAAGCCCTTGTTGATCTCGTCGAGTGACAGGACATGGGTGATCATCGGGTCGATCTCGATCTTGCCGTTCATGTACCAGTCGACGATCTTCGGGACGTCGGTGCGGCCCTTGGCCCCGCCGAACGCGGTGCCGCGCCAGTTGCGCCCGGTGACCAGCTGGAAGGGGCGGGTGGCGATTTCCTTGCCCGCCTCGGCCACGCCGATGATGATGCTGGTGCCCCAGCCGCGATGGCATGCCTCCAGCGCCTGGCGCATGACGTCGGTATTGCCGGTGCAGTCGAACGTATAGTCCGCGCCGCCATCGGTCAGCGCGACCAGATGCTGGACGATATCGCCGCCCACGTCCTTCGGGTTGACGAAATGGGTCATGCCGAAGCGGCGGCCCCATTCCTCGCGCGCCGGGTTGATATCGACGCCGACGATCATGTTCGCGCCGGCCATCTTGGCACCCTGCAACACGTTCAGCCCGATGCCGCCGAGGCCGAAGACGATGATATTGTCGCCCGGCGCGACCTTGGCGGTGTTGACCACCGCGCCGACGCCGGTGGTGACGCCGCACCCGACATAGCAGCTGGTCTGGAACGGCGCATCCTCGCGGATCTTCGCGACCGCGATCTCGGGCAGGACGGTGAAGTTCGAGAAAGTCGAGCAGCCCATATAATGATAGATGGGCTGGCCCTTGTAGCTGAAGCGCGTGGTGCCGTCGGGCATCAGCCCCTTGCCCTGCGTCGCGCGGATCGCGGTACACAGGTTGGTCTTGCCCGACAGGCACGACTTACACTGGCGGCATTCGGGGGTGTAGAGCGGGATGACATGGTCGCCTGCGCGCACGCTGGTCACGCCCACGCCGACCTCGCGCACGATGCCTGCGCCTTCGTGGCCGAGTACCGAGGGGAAGAGCCCCTCGCTGTCGAGGCCGTCGAGCGTATAGGCATCGGTATGGCAGATGCCGGTCGCCATAATCTCGATCAGCACTTCGCCGGGCTTGGGCCCTTCGAGGTCGAGTTCGACGATTTCGAGAGGGCGCTTCGCTTCGAATGCGACGGCTGCACGGGTCTTCATGGGGCGTCTCCTTGGGTGGTCACCGACTAGCGGGCGCGGACGGGGGTCGGCAAGGGGGCGGTGCTGCGCTAAGAGGCGGGCGATGACCGCGCGTTCGCTTCTGCCCTGTGCCGCCCTGTTGCTATCGGCCTGTGCCGGCGGAAATTATCGCGCGGTCAGCGACGCGGCGGTCAAGGTCGGCGCGCCGTACAGCGTGCGCGGCGTGACCTATGCTCCCGCTGCCGATCCGACCTATGACATGCTGGGGCTGGCGAGCTGGTATGGCAATGAGTCGGGACGGCGGACCGCCAATGGCGAGCGGTTCCGCCCCGGCTGGGTCACCGCCGCGCATACCACGCTGCCGTTGCCGAGCTATGTCGAGGTGACCGCGCTCGATACCGGGCGGCGTATTCTGGTCCGCGTCAATGATCGCGGGCCGTTCACCGGGCGCGGGCGCATCCTCGACCTGTCGCGCGGCGCGGCCGAGGCGCTGGGCGTGCGCGGGACCGGCGTCGTGCCGGTCCGCGTGCGGGTGGTGGCACCCGACGAACGCGATCGGGCACGGCTGCGCAAGGGCAAGGGCGCGCGCGCGTTGCCGCCGGTGGACGAGCGGACGCGGGCGAATCTGCGGGCGCAGTTGCGGGCCAGCGGACTGTAGCGCGGGTCCAAAGTTCACGAAGTTCACACTTGCGCGCGTTTCGCGCACCGGCTGGTTTGGTGGGTATCGGCGGGGTCAAGGAGCGTGGGTTCGACGAACCCGGCGCGATCCTGACCGGCGGGTAAAATGTAGGAAAGCGGTTATTTGGTCGCCGCCTGTTCGGCCTGCATCTCGGCGAGATTTTTATCCTGCTTGGCGAGCGTGGGTACACCGAGGGCGGTACGCAGGCTGTCGGGGATCAGTTGGCGGTCATAGGGCTCGCGGCTGGGCGGAGCGTCGTTGGGCCAGCGCCATTGCGTGCCGTATACCTGCTTCTGGCCGATATTCTGGAGGTAACGGTCAAGGGTTGCGGCCGCGATCCAGCTCGCCTCCGCCTTGCCGCGCGCGACTGCAGCGAGTGCCAGCGAATGGGCGAGCAGATAATCTTGCGCCTTTTCGCCATGTTGAAACACGAAGGCGGCGGCGTAGTAATCATCGGCAGTCGATAATTCGCCGCTATCGAGCAGGGCGCGCGTACGGGTCCGGCGAGCGGCGTCGTCCGCCCACATTTTCTCGACGAACGCCATGTCCTGCATCTTCGCGTGCGGGACGTTTTGGCGGATCGCCTGATCCTCGGCGAAGAGTTTCGCCATCTCGGCGTTATTCGCGGGCGGCGGGGTCTGGGCGAGCGCGGGCGTGGCAAGGAGGAACAGGGCGGGCACAAGATAGCGCATGGGACCTCACTGGTTGGTGGTCACAGCGTGTCGTAGGATCGCGTTCGCGTAAAGTGGATACGAAAAGGGCGGCCCGTTGCGGGGCCGCCCTTTTTGTCGCTGCCAGCGCCATGGGCAAAGCCCATGCCGTCGGTCGCTGCCTCGGCAGCGCCGGCCGCTCGCGCTGAGGGTTCGCCTTGGTCCAGCTTTGCTGGACCTTGGCTCGGCGCGAGATCAGCGCGAGTAGAACTCGACGACGAGGTTCGGTTCCATCTTCACCGGATAGGGCACTTCGTCCAGCGTCGGAACGCGGTTGAAGGTGACCTTGGTGCCGTCGGCGCCGATATATTCGGGGATGTCACGCTCGGCGAGGGTCTGCGCCTCGAGGACCAGCGCCATTTCCTGCGCCTTGGTGCCCAGCGAGATTTCGTCGCCGACATAGCAGCGGCGCGACGCGATGTTGCACTTCACGCCGTTGACGCGGACGTGACCATGGCTGACCAGCTGACGTGCGGCCCAGACGGTCGGCGCGAACTTGGCGCGGTACACGATCATGTCGAGGCGCTGTTCGAGCAGGCCGATCAGGTTCTGACCGGTGTCGCCCTTCATGCGCGACGCTTCTTCATAGGTGCGCTTGAACTGCTTCTCGGTGACGTCGCCGTAATAGCCCTTCAGCTTCTGCTTGGCGCGCAGCTGGGTGCCGAAGTCCGACATCTTGCCCTTGCGGCGCTGACCGTGCTGGCCGGGGCCATATTCACGCTTGTTGACCGGGCTCTTGGGACGACCCCAGATATTCTCGCCAAGGCGGCGATCGAGCTTGTACTTGGCGCTGGAGCGCTTCGACATCGTAAATCCAATGCAATTGCAGTAACGTTTGACCATCCAGTCGGACGATCGCGGCTCCCGGTATTCGCCGCCGGTCCCAAGGGGCCGGGGCCACCGCTTCACCGGGAATGCGGGGCCGAATTGCGAAGCGGCGCGCCTAGCCGGACGGGGCGCGGGAGTCAAGGTTGCTGGCAGATCAGTAGTTCTGCCGTCCCGTGCGTCGGCGCATCTGATCGATATCGCGGTTATTTTCGGCGTCGATCGCCGCCCATTCGCGCGCGCTGCGGCATTCGCGCTTCACACCGAGACGCGATCCGGTAGCTGCCGGCACTTTGCGGCAAACGCGGGCGGTGGGATTGGGGGGCGGCGGCTGAATCGGGGGTACGGACGGTGCCTGCACGAACATGGCGGTGAGTGCGAGGGTGAACGACATGGGCTTTCCTTGCAACAGGGAGTTCGTCGACGGCCCCAGTATAGCCGCCCGATCCCGCACGCAAAAGGTGGACAGTAGCGCCGTCGGCGGTAGACGGGCCCGTTATGACTGGAACTCCGATGACGACCGAGCCGCTGCCCGGCCCCGATTGTACCACCATGACCGACGTGCGTGCCGGGGTCGACAGTCTCGACCGCGAACTGGTGGCGCTGCTGGCGCGGCGCTTCGCTTATATGGACGCCGCCGCCCGGATCAAGCCGGGGCGCGAAGCGGTGCGCGACGAGGGGCGCAAGGCGGAAGTGATCGCCAATGCGCGGGCGGCGGCGGCGGAGGCCGGCGTGCCCGATGCGGTGGTCGCCGATTTGTGGGAACGGCTGGTCGAGGCGTCGATCGCCTATGAGATGGCACGGTTCGACGCGACGCGGGGGTAGGAGCGGGGAACCGCATCCCCCTTCGTCTTGCAGTATCCCCGCGAAGGCGGGGATCCAGGGCTACACACGCAAACCGCTGTTTTACTCGGCCCTGGACCTCCGCCTGCGCAGGGGTACGGCTCTATTCTGGGCGGACGCGTAGACTTTCGCAGCGGTCTCGAACAAATCCGTGGGACAATGCGGAACCGGGTCGGTTCCGGCCGACCGAACCTCGACCCCGCTTGCACGGGGCCGAAGTCGGTATCGATCAGTGGTTGTCGCGCGGCAATCCGCGGGTCTGGGCGATCTTCTGATACGCCTCGGCGCCTTCGAGGATCGCGCCGGTCGCCATCTGGCCCACGACCGAGCGCTGGATTTCCTGCCACGGGGTCTGCGACGCCGGATATTGATACCCGCCGGCCGCCTCGAGCTCCTGCCGACGCTGCGCCAACTCCTCGTCCGACAGCAGCACGTCGGCGCGGCCCTTGCCCAGGTCGATGCGGACCCGGTCGCCGGTGCGCAGCAGCGCGAGGCCGCCGCCCGCCGCCGCTTCGGGTGAGGCGTTCAGGATCGAGGGGCTGCCCGACGTGCCCGACTGCCGCCCGTCGCCGATGCACGGCAGCGCGCTCACGCCTTCGGTGATCAGGTATGCGGGCGGGCGCATGTTCACGACCTCGGCCGCACCCGGATAGCCGATCGGGCCGGCGCCGCGCATGAACATCAGCGTTTCGGGCGTGATGCCGAGCGACGGATCGTCGATGCGGTGGTGATAATCCTCAGGGCCATCGAACACGACCGCCGGCCCTTCGAACGCTTCCGGGTCGTTCGGGTTGGACAGGTAACGTTCGCGGAATTCGGGGCCGATCACGCTGGTCTTCATCACCGCCGCGTCGAACAGATTGCCCTTGAGCACGATGAAACCGGCTTCTTCCTTCAGCGGCTGTCCGAACGGACGGATGACCTTCTCATCCTCGATCACCGCGTCGCGGCAATTGTCGCCGATCGACTTGCCGTTCACGGTCAGCGCGTCCTCGGCGATCAGCCCCGCGCCCATCAGTTCGCGGACGACCGCCGGCACGCCGCCGGCCCGGTAATAATCCTCGCCCAGATATTCGCCGGCGGGTTGCAGGTTCACCAGCAGCGGCACCTTGTGGCCCTGTTCCTGCCAATCCTCGATCGGCAGGTCGACGCCGATATGACGGGCGAGTGCGGCGAGGTGGATCGGGGCGTTGGTCGAGCCGCCGATCGCCGAATTGACCTTGATCGCGTTGTGGAACGCGTCCTTGGTGAGAATGTCCGAAGGCTTGAGGTCTTCGCGGACCATGTCGACGATGCGGAGACCCGTGCGATAGGCAATTTCTTGCCGGTCGCGATACGGGGCCGGGATCGCGGCGGAGCCGGGCAGCTGCATGCCCAGCGCTTCGGCCAGCGAGTTCATCGTCGTCGCCGTGCCCATCGTGTTGCAATAGCCGGTCGAGGGGGCGGAGGAGGAAACGAGGCGGATGAATTCCTTGTTGTCGATCTCGCCGGCGGCCAGCATCTGCCGCGCCTTCCACACGATCGTGCCCGAACCGGTCCGCTCGCCCTTGTGCCAGCCGTTGAGCATCGGCCCGACCGACAGCGCGATGGCGGGGATGTTGACGGTCGCGGCGGCCATCAGGCACGCCGGCGTCGTCTTGTCGCAACCGATCGTCAGCACCACGCCGTCGAGCGGATAGCCGTACAGCACCTCGACCAGGCCCAGATAGGCGAGGTTGCGGTCGAGGCCCGCGGTCGGGCGCTTGCCGGTTTCCTGGATCGGGTGGACCGGGAATTCGAGGACGATGCCCCCCGCTTCGCGAATGCCCTCGCGCAGCCGTTCGGCGAGCACGAGGTGATGGCGGTTGCAGGGCGACAGGTCGCTGCCGGTCTGGGCGATGCCGATGATCGGCTTGCCCGACTGCAATTCCTCCTGGCTCAGCCCGAAGTTCAGATAACGCTCGATATAGAGCGCCGTCATGTCGATATTCTCGGGGTTGTCGAACCAGGCGCGGCTACGCAGGGGGGGCATATCGGTCATGGAAATTCCGGTTCAGCGAGTGGACGGGCATAGGCAATCAGGGTGCAGGCGGCAGCGTCGGCCGACACGGGCGCGGGCGGTCGAGTCGGACCTATAGCCCGTCATCGACCCGCATCCTCCCCCGTATCAAGCGCCGTTGACGCCATGCGTTGGCCCATATAGTCAGACAAAATCGAATTGAGCAAGCGATGCGACGGACCAAACCGTCCCGCAGCCGTAAAATGGGAGAAGACGAGGATGCCCGCCCCAATATCCGCGCGCACCGGCGCGGTGCCACAAGGCGCATCGGGCGCCAGTTACGCGCCGGCGCTGACGCTGCTGGCCAGCCTGTTCTTCATGTGGGGCTTCATCACCGTCATCAACAACACGCTGCTGCCGCATCTGCGCAGCGTGTTCGACCTCAACTATACCCAGACCACGCTGATCGAGAGTGTTTGGTTCATCGCCTATTTCTTCGCGTCGATCCCCTCGGCCAAGCTGATCGAGCGAATCGGGTATCAGAAGTCGCTGGTGATCGGCCTGCTGGTCATGGCGGCGGGCGCGCTGGGCATGGTGCTCGCGGCCAGCCTGCCTTCCTATGGCGTGACGCTGGTCATGCTGTTCGTGATCGCCAGCGGCATCACGCTGCTGCAGGTCGCGGCCAATCCCTATGTCGCGGTGATCGGCCCGTCGAACACGGCGTCGGCGCGGCTCAATCTGGTACAGGCGATGAATTCGGCGGGCACGATGCTCGCCCCGCTATTCGGTGCCTATCTGATCCTCGGCCGGTCGAAGGGCGGTACGTCGGAGGCGGGCACGGTGCTGACCCAGGCCGAACGGCTGGCCGATGCGCAGTCGGTGATCCTGCCCTATGTCCTCGTCGCGGTCGTGCTGATCGTGCTGGCGGTCATCATCGCGCGCTTTCCGCTGCCGGCGATGGGATCGGCGACCAGCCGCGTCGCGAAGGAAGAGCGCAAGAAGCATTCGCTGTGGAACCACCGCAACCTGGTGTTCGGCGTGCCCGCGATCTTCATCTACCTGATCGCCGAGATCGGCGTCGCCAACCTGTTCGTGAACTTCGTCAGCCAGCCCGATATCGCCAACGTCACCAACGAACTGGCCGGGCGCTACCTCACCTTCCTGTGGGGCGGCATGATGGTCGGCCGCTTCGTCGGCAGCTTCGTGATGCAGAAGGTCGACGCGGCCAAGGTGCTCGCCTTCTTCTCGATCGGTGCGTTCGTCGTGATGCTCGGCGCGACCTTCCTGTCGGGGCCGGCGGCGATGTGGTCGCTGATCCTGGTCGGGCTGTTCCACTCGATCATGTTCCCGACGATCTTCACGCTGGGCATCAAGGGGCTGGGGCCGCTGACCGAGGAAGGATCGGGGCTGCTGATCATGGCGATCGCCGGCGGTGCGCTGGTCGTGGTCCAAGGCTGGCTGGCCGACCGCTACGGCCTGCAATGGTCGTTCCTGCTGACCGCCGCATGCGAACTCTACATCCTGTTCTACGCCGTATGGGGATCGAAGGTGACCAACCCGATCGACGACGTCCCCGCCGATACCGACGTCTTTGCATAAGGAATCTTCGATGACTCTCCGTCTGTTGCAGCGCGTCGCCCCGTCGCGCGCCGTGATCGCCGCGACCGATATGGCGGCGCACATCGTCCCCGGCGTCGACAGCGTCCGTGCGCTGGCACTGCGCGCGATCGACGCCGGCCACAGCATCGCCGACGAAGTTGCGGCGCTGGGGCAGGGCGAAGCGGTCGACGTCGCGCAACTGCTCGACGCCGGCGCGATCGGATCGCCGATCGATCACGAGGATCCGGCGCATGTCATCATGACCGGCACCGGCCTGACGCATCTCGGTTCGGCCGAAGGGCGCGACAAGATGCACCGCGCCGCCGCCGAAGCCGCGACCCAGACCGATTCGATGCGCATGTTCCTCGAAGGGGTCGAGGGCGGCAAGCCGGCCGAGGGGCAGGTCGGGCAGCAGCCCGAATGGTTCTACAAGGGCGATGGCGGGCAGATGGTGGCGCCGGGCGGCGACTTCACCATGCCGCATTTCGCGCAGGACGGCGGCGAAGAGCCAGAACTGGCCGGCATCTATATCATCGGTTCGGACGGCACGCCGCACCGCATCGGCCTCGCGCTCGCCAACGAATTTTCGGACCATGTGACCGAACGCCACAATTATCTGTGGCTGGCGCACAGCAAGCTGCGTCAGGCATCGGTCGGTCCCGAACTGCTGGTCGGCACCCCGCCCGAGCATATCGAGGGGACGAGCCGGATCGTTCGGGGTGGCGAGACGATCTGGGAAAAGCCGTTCCTGTCGGGCGAGGCGAACATGTCGCACAGCCTGTCGAACCTTGAACATCATCATTTCAAATACGCCCTGTTCCGCCGGCCGGGCGACGTTCATGTCCATTTCTTCGGCACGGCGACCTTGTCCTTCTCGGACGGGGTGCGGACGCAGGAAGGCGATGTGTTCGAGATCGAGGCGGCGCCGTTCACCCTGCCGCTGCGCAACCGGCTGACGCGCGCGGCGGAAGAGACGGTGAAGGTCGAGCTGCTTTAGGGGCGGTTCCGTCTGCAATGATGACGTACCCCCGCGCAGGCGGGGGTCCAGAGCCTAGCAAATAGCGGTTTGCGCTTGGGACCCTGGACCCCCGCCTGCGCGGGGGTACGTGCTTGGGGGGTGGGGTTAGGCGTCACCCCAGCAACGGTTCGATTCGGTCGAGCAGCGGCAACTGGCTCTTCAGCATCAGCGTCCGCGCCTCCGCGACCGGCATCCAGCGTGCCGCATCGACCTCCGGAAAGGTCGCACGGCGGCCGCTGCGCGGTGGCCATTCGATCTCGAACAGGATGCTGGTGATCGCGCCCGTATCGACATCCTGTTCGGCGGCGAAGGCGGAGACCGACTTGCCGCCCGCCTGTCGCACCATGCCGAGCGGTTCGAGCGGGCCGGTGACGGTCACCCCCAGTTCCTCCGCCACTTCGCGGCGCGCGGCGTCCTCGACCGCTTCGTCGGGTTCGACATGGCCCTTGGGAATCTGCCAAGCGCCGACATGGCGTCGTGCCCAGAAGGGGCCGCCGGGATGGATGAGCAGCACGGCCGGCGCAGGCGTTCGACGATAGAGCAGGATGCCGGCGCTGTGCTGAGCCATGGAATTGTCCCCGATTTCCGGGCGATCGTATCCGTCGCCCCTGATTGATGGACAGACGCCGCTTACCCATGTTGCGTTCCATCGATGCCGCAACTCGACTTCTTCGCCGCCGAACCGGTGCTGCCCGGCCTGACCCATGGGTCGGCGCTGGTGACGGATGCCGGCCTGCCCGCGCTGGCGGCGGCGATCGATGCCGCGCCGCTCGCTCCCTTCCGCTTCCAGCAATGGACCGGGCTGCGGCTGACGGCGTCCTATGGCTGGCATTATGATTTCGAGAACGGCCGGGTCGGGCGGGCCGAGCCGATGCCCGACTGGCTGCTGGCGGTGCGCGAGCGGGCGGCGGCGTTCGCCGGGCTGCCGGCGGACGCGCTCGTGCAGGCGCTGCTGACCCGCTACGATCCCGGCGCGGGCATCGGCTGGCATCGCGACCGGCCGGTGTTCGAACATGTCGTCGGCCTGTCGATCGGCGCGCCCGCGACGCTGCGTTTCCGGCGGCGGCGGCCCGAGGGATTCGATCGCTTCGCATTGCCGCTGGCGCCCGGATCCGCCTATCACCTGACCGGCGAGGCGCGCTGGGACTGGGAACATGGCATCGCCGCCATGGCCGAAACCCGCTGGTCGATCACCTTTCGCAGCCTGACCGACCGGTTCGCCCGGAGCTTGCGCGATGCGTGAGTTGAGCCTGCACGTCGTCGGCGCCGATCATCCCAATCGCGGCGGCGGCAATCGCCGGTTCGAAATCCTGCTATGTGTGCCGGGCGAGGTGGTGACGCTGGTCCCCGAACCGCGCAACCCGGTCGATCGCAATGCGGTGATGGTGGTGAGCGCGCGGGAGGTGCAGATTGGTTATCTGACCGCCGACCGGGCGGCATGGATTGCGGCCATGTTGCGCAGCGGACGCGCGGTGGCGGCGATCTTTCAGCAGGCGACGCCGATGGGGGCGGCGATCCGGGTGGCGTTCGACGGCGCGGTGCCGGTGCTGCCCCGGCCGGTCGTGCCGCAGAGCGATCCCGAACCCGATTTCTGGCCCGACGAATTCCCGCCCGACGATTGAGCTTCGGGCGCTACCGCCCGATCCAGTGTTTGCGCACGAACCATGCGACGATGCCCGCACTCATGGCGATGCACAGCCCGACCACCCCGGCGAACGCCCAGGGTTCGTCGGCAAAGGGAATGCCCTTCACATTCATGCCGAGCAGGCCCGTTAGAAAGGTCAGCGGCAGGAAGACCATCGCCACGATCGCGATCTGGAGCGAGCGCTGGTCGAGCTGTTCGGCGCGCAGGTCGGTGAGCGTTTCGTGGATCAGCGCGGCGCGTTCGCGGATCGAATCCACCTCCTCCGCCATGCGCGCGGCACGGTCGGCGGCGGCGGCGAGGTGCAGGCGGTCATCCTGTTGCAGCCAGTCGCCGGGTAGCTGCCCGAGCTTTTCGAGCGCGGAACGCTGCGGCACGAGGAAGCGGCGATAGCCGATCGCGCGGACGCGGGTATGGGTGACGGCACGGCGCTGTTCGAAGATGCGGGCGGGGTCGAGCGCCTCCTCGCATTCGTCGAGCGTGTCGCCGAGATCGGCGATCAGCGGGTCGAGCTGTTCGGTGATCGCGCTGGCGAAGGCGACGATCAGGTCGCCGGGATCGGCCACCTCGCCGCCCTCGACCCGGTCGACGACGGTGTGGAACGCGGTCAGCTTGCGCCGGGTCACCGAATGGACCCGACCGGCACTGGCATAGAGCCGGACCGAGGCGAGTGGATCGGCGCTGGTCAGAACATCGTCGGACAGGCCGCGCAGGTTGACGAACGCGCCCTTACCGATCGCGTCGCAGCGCGGGCGCGTCTCGACCGCGGTCAGCGGGTCGATGACATAGTCGGGCAGATGGGCATGGTCGCGCAGCCAGGCGGCGACCGCCTCCCCCTCGCCATGCAGGTGAATCCAGGTGAAGCCGCCGCTGGCATCGGCCGCCGCCAGCGGGTCGACCGGCGTCGCGCTGGCCCCCTCGATATGCCATGCGCGGCACTTCATGCGAGGTCGATCGTCAGGCCCGGGAGCGGTTCGGCGGGGACCGGTCCCGCGATCCGCACCGCATCGGCGCGCGCCCGATCGAGGATCGCGTCGGGCACCTGCGGCGTGTGGTGGATGCGGTCGGCCTGTCCCAGCCAGCGGGCCTCGCGCAGGGTCAGGTCGTCAGGATCGGCCGAGCGCAGCCGGATCGTCTCGACCCGACCGGCGATCGGGGCGGCACCCGCCAGCCACGCCGCGACCGCATCGTCGGCATGGCGCACCATCGGGTCGAGCGGACCGCCGGCGGCGATCGCCGCGCCGATCGCGCGACGCCTGTCGCCGCCATCGGGAAAGCGTGCCCGCAGCGCTGCGCGCGCGGCGCCCAGACCCTCGGCCAGTCGCCCGACTCCGGCGGGCAGGATCGCCTCCAGCCGCTGGCGGATCGCCGCGGCAAGGCCTGCCGATACGCCACCGGTCGAGATCGCGATCAGGATCGGCGATCGGTCGACGATCGCGGGCAGGGTGAAGTCGCAATCGGCGGGGCGATCGACCGCGTTGACGAGGATGCCGCGCGCCTTGAGCGCATCGATCGCGGCGCGCGCTTCCGCATCGTCCTCGACCGCGACCACGGCGATGCGCGCGTCGGCGGCATCGGCGACGACGCTCAGCCCGCTGCGTTCGAGCAGGCGGCGCTTGGCATCGGCGGCCTCACCCGCGCCGATCAGGATCACGCTGCGCCCGGCGGTGCGCAGCAGGACCGGCAGCCCGTTCACAGCCAGGGCGGCAGGCGGTCGGCCTGCGCCAGCGCCTCGATCGGAGGACGTTCGCGCACCACCGCGAACCGGTCGCCCGACACCAGCACCTCGGGCACCAGCGCGCGCGAGTTGTAGGTCGATGCCATCGTCGCGCCGTACGCGCCGGCGGTCATGAACGCGACCAGATCGTCGGCGGCGACCACGTCCATCTCGCGGCCCAGTGCAAAGGTATCGCCGGTCTCGCATACCGGGCCGACGATGTTGGTCACGGCGCGCTCGCCGGTCGGGGTGACCGCGCGGATGTCGTGATAGGCGTCGTACAGGCTGGGGCGCAGCAGGTCGTTCATCGCCGCATCGACGACGACGAACGGCGCGGTCGCCCCCTGCTTCACGCGGATCACGCGCGACACCAGCACCCCGGCATTGGCGACGATCAGCCGCCCGGGTTCGAACATCAGCCGCGCGTCCCAGCCCGCCGTCGCCCGCGCGACCATCGCGCCATAATCGGCGGGGGAGGGCGGCAGCGGCTTCGCCGGATCATAGGGGACGCCCAGGCCGCCGCCCAGATCGGCATGGGTGATGGCATGCCCGGCGGCGCGCAGCGCGTGGATCAGCGCGCCGACCCGGCCGAACGCGGCCTCCAGCGGCAACAGGTCGGTGAGCTGGCTGCCGATATGCACCGCGACGCCGCGGACCTCGATCCCCGGCAGCGACGCGGCATGGGCATAGGCGGCGGGGGCGGCATGGTAATCGATGCCGAACTTGTTCTCCTTGCCCCCGGTCGAGATCTTCGCATGGGTGCCGGCGATCACGTCGGGGTTCACCCGAATGGCGATGCGCGCGACCTTGCCCAGCGAGCAGGCGACGGCGGAGAGCATGTCGAGTTCGGGTTCGGATTCGATGTTGAACTGGCCGATGCCGGCGTCCAGCCCCTGCGCCATCTCCGCCGCGGTCTTGCCGACGCCCGAAAAGACGATCTTGTCGGGATCGATCCCGGCGTCGAGCGCGCGGTACAGCTCGCCGCCCGACACCACATCGGCCCCCATGCCGGCGCGGGCGAGCGTCGCCAGCACCGCCTTGTTCGGATTGGCCTTTACCGCAAAGGCGACCAGCGGCTCGCCCGTGCCCAGCCCCGCCACCGCATCGCGGAACACGCGGACATGGCGTTCCAGCGTCGCGGTCGAATAGACATAGACCGGCGTCCCGACCGCATCGGCGATGGCGGGCAGGCTGACATCCTCGGCATGGAGCGTGCCGTCGCGCAAGGTGAAGCAATCCATGCGCCCGCCTTTAGAACGGCGCGCGCGCAATGAGAATGGCCGAACGTATCGCGCGCCCTAACGCGCGACGAAGCCGATCATCTGTTCGACCATCAGCCGCAACTGCATATCGGCCTTGTCGATCGCGCCGTCCTCGACGGTGTTGATCGCGACCCCGATCGGCGTCGGCCAGCCGCGCAGCGCATGCGCCACGGTGCGCAGCGTGCCGAGCGTCGCCACCGCCGCCTGCCACCCCGCCGCCGTCGCGACCAGCCCGACCGGCATCCCGTCGAAATAGACGCGGTCATCGCGGCGCAGCATCTCGACATGGTCGAGCGCGTTCTTGACCAGCCCGGACAGCGTGCCGTGATAGCCCGGCGACCCGATGATGATCCCGTCGGCATCGCGCAGCGCGCGCAGGAACGACTGGATCCGGGCGTTGCTGCCCGCCGTTTCGGGTTCGTAGTTCGGAAAGTCGATCGCCGGCCCGGTCAGCAACGTGGTGCGCGCGCCCAGCATCTTGGCATGGCCCAGCGCGCGTTCCAGCGCGGCGGCGGTCCCCGAAGTCGGGCGCAGCGTGCCCCCCAGCGCGACGATATGCGGTTGCTTCATGCGCGCACCGCTAGCGGATCGGGCGCGGCGATGCCACCGTTGAGAAGGGGGAGAGGCGTGTGGTGGAGCGGAAGCCGGACCCAAGCGCCACCGTCACCTCGGATCAGGTCGAGGATCCTGCGAAAGTCCTCCGCCTATCCCGAACCCTTGCCTACCCCCGCGCAGGCGGGGGTCCAGGATCAAGGAAAACAAAGGTTTGCGAGTGTGGCTCAGGATCCCCGCCTGCGCGGGGATACGCTGAAGCGGATTTTAGCAGTAGTCTCGGCTCGATCCGGGTGACGACAGGCCATGCATGGCGACATGGCGTTGCCCTGTCTATCGCGGCCGAACCGCCTCCCACGCCTCGGCGATGTCGGTCAGCGACGCGGCGGCGTTCAGGAAGGGCTGCGAATCCTGTCCGATGCTGGCATTGACGATCTGTTCGCGCAGACCCGTATAGAGCCGCGATAGCGTTTGCGACAGGTCGCCGCCCTTGTCGAAATCGAGACCGGCTTCGAGCGCGAACAGGATCGCGGTCGCACGGGTCACGCGGTCGCCCTTCATCGCATATTGGCGGTTGTCGGTGGCCCATGCCGCCGATCGCAGCGCGCGGATCGCTTCCTCGTACAGCAGCGACACCAAGGCATGCGGGTCCGCGCCGCCGGTGCGCGCGGCAAGGTCGACCGAGCGATAGGTCTGGGCGGGATCGCCCGCCAGGGCGGTGGCATAGCGGGTCATTACTCGCTCCGCGTCCACATCTTGATCTGGTTTTCCATGAAGGTCTGCTGGGCCTTGTACGCCGCGACCCGGGCTTCGGACGCCGCGAATTGCTGCGTCATCCGGGTGGAGGTCTGGTCGGTCTGTTCGGCGACCTTGGCCTGTTCCTTGGCCAGCACGCCCTGCGCGTCGGCATAGCGCTTGTCGCTGGCACCGAGGCCCAGCGTCGTGCTCTTGGCGGAGGCGGCGATGCGGTTCAGCGTGGCGGGCAACGAGGTGCCGGTCGTCTTGTCCGATCCGGTGCCTTCGGCGAACATCGCCTCGATCGCCTGCGGATTGTTCACCAGCGCGGCGGCCAGCGTATCCTTGTCGACGCGCAGCGTGCCGTCATTGTTGGTGGCGATGCCGATCGATGCCAATGTCTTGGGGCTGCCGTCGGTCTTGCCGGTCAGGTCGGTGATGGTCAGCTTCTGCAACGACCGCTTGAGCGCCAGCGCCGCCGGATCGGCGCGCAGGTCGCCGGTGATCGCATCGGTTGCCTTGTTCACCGATGCCAGCATCTCGTTATAGGCGGCGACGACGTTGTTGACCGCCTCCTTCAACGCATCGGTCGGCGTCGAGGAACTGAGCGTCACCGGGCCGTCGGTCGTCACCGCCTTCAGCTCCATCTTGACGCCGTCGGTACCGGTGATGGTGTTCGACGCGCTGACCATCGGCACGCCGTCGACGCTGAACACGGCATTGCCGGCGCGGGTCACGACCTCTGCGCCATCGATGGTGCTCCTGTCGAAATCGACGTTCAGCCGCTCCAGCCCCGGCGATGCGCTGCTGCTGTCGGGCGTCGCGGTCAGGGTGAATGCCTGGTTCGCGCCGTCGGTGCTGCGCAGGACGAGGCGCTGGCCATTGGCGTCGGTCACGACGCTGGCGGTGACCCCCGCTTTGGCGGCGGTGATCTTGTCGGCGACCCCCTGTAGCGACGCCGCGTCGCTCGACGTGATCGTGATCGGCGGGATCGTCGTCCCGTTGGCGGTGAAGGTGCCGTCCGACCCGACGCTCCCAAGTTTTAGCTGGAGCGTACCGGTGCCGACCGACGCGGTGGTGCTGAACGATTCCTTGGTCACCGCGACCTGCGACGATGCGAGCCGCGCGACCGATACGCTGGCGTTCAGGCTGGTGACGGTCTTGCCGCTCGCCACCGATACTTTGACCGCCGATCCGCTGCTGCTGAGCTGGGTCGACAGACCGCCGGTTTCGGCCAGCGTCTGCAGCGCGCTGGCAAAGCCGGAAATGCCCGATTTCAATTCGGACACCGCCGAAATCTGTGCGGTCAGCGTCTCGGACTTCTTGGCCAGCTGGGCATTCTTGTTGGCGAACTGTGCTTCGACCAGGCTCTTGACCAGCGCGGTCGTGTCGACGCCCGATCCGGCGCCCAGCGCGTTGGCGAGGTTGGGCGTCGTCGCCTTGGTCGTGGTGCTCGTCGCGGTCGCACTGTTGGTCGTGATCGCCATCGTCTACTCCCGCGCGAACTCTCACCCCATCAAGCGGCAGAAGCGCGGAAATCTTTAGCGGCTTTTAAGCGGAAATCTTTCCGTTCTCGTCGAACCGCGCCTCGGGCGGCACGGTGACCGGCGGCTGGATGCCGCCCGCCTGCCGGTTGACGCCGAACACGAACGCCAGCACCGTCGCGATGGCGAGGTACAGGTCGTCGCGAATCTCCTGCCCCTGCTTGCTGGTGTAATAGACGGCGCGGGCGAGCTGCGGATATTCGAGCATCGGAATCTTCGCCTCCGCCGCCAGTTCGCGGATCGCCAGCGCGGTCGCGCCGCGTCCCTTGGCGACCACCACCGGCACCTGATCGCGCCCATGGTCGTAGCGCAGCGCGACCGCAAAATGAGTCGGGTTGGTCAGCACGACATGCGCCTCGCCCACCGCGGCCTTGAACCCGCCCTTCAGGATTTCGTGGCGGCGCTGGCGGATCTGCGCCTTCACATGCGGATCGCCGTCGCTTTCCTTATGCTCGTCGCGCACTTCCTGCTTGGTCATCTGCAGGCGCTGCATCCGCTGGAAGATCGCCAGCGGCACGTCGAGCCCGGCGATCAGCACCAGCCCGCCCGCCATCACGAACAACAGCGTCAGGAACGTGCCGCCCAGGTCCGAAATCGCCTGTTCGACGTTCGACGACACCAGCCCCATCGAGCTGACCGCCGCCGATTTGAGCATCACATAGCCGATTGCGCCGAGCAGGACGACCTTCAGCAGCGACTTGCCGAGTTCGATCCACCCCTGCGGCCCGAAGATGCGCTTCAACCCCGATGCCGGGTTGATCCGCGACCCCTTGGGCGCCAGCGCGCCGCCGTTGAACTTGATGCCGGTCAGCCCCGCCTGCGTCACGATGCTGGCGACGACCGCGAAGATCAGCACGCTGCCGACCGGCATCGCCAGTTTCCACCCCGCCTCGACCAGCGGGCGCCATGGCTGGAAATCCTCGACATCGGCACGGCCGAAGCGGAAGCTGGCGGTCATCACCGCCTTGCACGCCGCGACCAGCGTCGGCCCGAACATCGCCAGCCAGCCGCACCCGGCCAGCACCACCAGCGCGGTGCCCAGTTCCTTGGATTTGAGGATGTCCCCGTCTTCGCGCGCCTTGTCGAGGCGCTTCTGTGTCGGGCTTTCGGTTTTATCCTCGCTCATCCAGCGCCTCCCAGCACCAGCCTCTGCGCGGCGTCGAGCGCCTCCTGCACGATCACCAGCATATAGTCGGTCATCGCCGGCAATGCGACGAACATCGCGATGACCCCGACGAACAGACTGGCCGGCAGCCCGACCGCGAACAGGTTCAGCGCCGGGGCGGAGCGCGACAACATGCCCATGACGAGGTTCAGGCAGAGCAGCAGGAAGCCGACCGGCAGCGCCAGCAACAGCCCCGACAGAAAGGCGTAACCGCCGAAGATCGCGATATTCTCCAGCTTGGCGGGCGACAGCCACGCCGCACCCGGCGGCAGCAGTTCATAGGATCGCACGATCAGGTCGATCAGGATCAGATGCCCGTCGAGCGACAGGAACAGCAGCGTCAACAGCACCGACAGGAAGGTGCCGAGCGCCGGGCTTTGCGCGCCGTTCTGCGGATCGACCATCGCCGCGAAGCCGATGCCCATCGACATGCCGATGACTTCGGCGGCGATCAGCGGCGCCGCGAACGCGATCTGCAGGACGAAGCCGATGGCGAGCCCGACCAGTCCTTCGGCGGCGATGCTCAGGAAGGTGGTCAGCGAGAAGACTTCGGTCGGAATGGCGAAGGCCTGCGCATGCAGCACCAGCACCGCGATCGCCCCCGACAGCAGCACCCGCACCTGCACCGGCATCGCCACCGCCCCGAACACCGGCGCGACGATGAACGCCGCCCCGACCCGGACCATGGTGAAGAGCAGCGCCCAGAGCTGCGGCTCGACCGCGAGGCCGAAGCCTAGCATGCCGGTGTCTTCCTTTGCCGTGGAAGAGTTCTACCGCGCATCGCCTAGCGGACCAGATCCGGAATCCGCTCGAAGATGCTGGTCGTGAAATCGCTCAGCAGCCCGAGGATCATGCCGCCGAACACCGCGAGGCTGATGCCGACCACCGCCAGCTTCGGCACGAACGACAGCGTCTGTTCGTTGATCGACGTCGCCGCCTGGATCATGCCGAGGATCAGCCCCGATACCAGCGCCGGGATCAGGATCGGCGCCGCGACCAGCGCCAGCACCCACATCGCCTCACGCGCGACGGTCATGAAATAGCCCGCGTCCATCTGCGCTAACTCACGAAAGAGGCGGCAAGACTGCCCATGGTCAGCGCCCAGCCATCGACCAGCACGAACAGCAGCAGCTTGAACGGCAACGATATGATCGTCGGCGACAACATCATCATCCCCAGCGACATCAGCACCGTCGCCACCACCAGATCGATGACGATGAACGGCAGGAAGATCAGGAACGCGATCTGGAACGCGGTCTTGAGTTCCGACGTGACGAACGCCGGCAGCAGGATCGAGAACGGCGTATCGGCGGGCGAGGCGATCGGGCCGCTCTTCGCCATCTGCGCGAACATCGTCACGTCCTTGGTCCGGGTCTGTTTCAGCATGAACGCGTGCAGCGGCAGGCTGGCATTCTGGATCATCTGGGTCGAACTGATCTGCCCGGCGGCATAGGGTTTGATCGCGGTCTCGTTGATCCGGCCGATCACCGGCGACATCACGAACAGCGACAGGAACAGCGACAGGCCGATCAGCACCTGATTGGGTGGCGTCTGTTGCAGGCCCAGTGCCTGACGCAGCACCGCCAGCACGATGATGATCCGGGTGAAGCTGGTCATCATCAGCAGGATGCCGGGCAGAACCGACAACAGCCCCATGATGATGAGGATCTGCAGCGACAGCGCCATCGGCGCGTCGTTGCCACCGCCCAACTGCCCGAGCGCCCGGTCGAGCGCGTCGGCGGCACCGGGGGCAGGGGCGGGCGCGGCCGGGACCGCCTGCGCCATCGCCGGCACCGCGAGGAACAGCATCAGCGCGATGCCGATCGCGGCGAGCAGCAGTTCGAACCGCCAATTCGCCCGCGCGCGCGAAGGGCGCGCAACCTGTACGACGCGTGCCGGGGCGGGTGCCGCGGTCATCGCCCGCCGCCGTGCGGCCGCTGCCGCCGGGCGATAGCGCATCCGCGCCAGCAACGGGTCGAACGTCGTGTTCAATCCCGTCACTTGTCGCCCCGGTCCAGCAGCGTCACGCCGTTGCGGCTGACCGACACCAGCAATTGCCGCCCCTGAAACTCCAGCACCGCGATCTTGGTGCCGGTCGACACCATCATCGTCTCGCGCACCTTGACCAGCCGTTCACCCTGATTGCCGGGCATCCGCGCTTCTAGGCGACGCCACAGATACAGGCAGCCGATCATCAGCCCGCACACCAGCGGCAGGAGGATGACGAGCTTCAGGATGTACGACCACATCATCAGCGGCTGACCCGCTTGTCGGGGCTGACCAGTTCGGTCATGCGCACCCCGAAGCGGTCGCCGACGGTCACCACCTCGCCGCGCCCGATCAGCGTGCCGTTGACGAACACGTCGAGCAGTTCGTTGGCGCCGCGGTCCAGTTCGATCACGCTCGATTCGCTCAGCGCCAGCAGTTCGCGCAAGCTCAGCTGCGTCGACCCGATCTCGACGGTCAGCCGGACGTCGACATCCTGCAACAGCTTGAAATTGGCGGCGAGCGACGCTTCGGCGGGGAAGCCGCCGGTCATCTCGTTCATTGGAATTCCTCTTCGAAACCGGGGTCGATGGAGTTCAGCTTGATCGCGGCCTGCCCGTTGGCGGTGCCGACCGTGCCCGTGCCCAGCCGCCGGTTGGACACCCATACCGGCACCTGCGGCCCGAAATTGATCGGGATGATGTCGCCTTCCTTGAGTTCCAGCAAGGTGGCGAGCGACACGACCGGTTCGGCCAGCACCGACCGTACCGGCAGCTTCACGCCCATCACCGCACGGGTCAGCCCCGACCGCCATTTCGAATCGGGCTCGCTGCGGCCATGGACCTTGGTCGACAGTTGCGGCGCATGGGGTTTGAGCGCCGCGACCGGATAGAGGATGTCGATATAGGTCGGCAGCATCGCATCGCCGACCTCGAGCGCGAAGCGGGTGGCGATCACCGCATCCTCGCCATCGATCGCGCCCATCATCGCCGGATTGGCCTCGGGCGTGCCGGGTTCGAAGGCGATGCCGGCCAGCGGCCCCCAGGCCTCGCCCAGCGGCGCGGCGATGGCGGTCGCCAGCCGGCGCAGCATCGCTTCGGCGGCGGGCGAGAATTCGACCGGCATCGGATTCGGCGCCTCGCCGAACCCGCCGAAGAAGATATCGAGCGTTTCGAGCAGGAACGTGCCGTCGATGACGACGATCGCCGGGCTTCCCCCGGTCGACAGCGTCAGCGGCACCCATCCGGTCAGCCCGTGTGCCCGCCGCGCGGCGCAATAGCCCGCGAACCGGTCGACCTCGACCGGCTCGGCCCAGCTCTTGACCCCGCGCCGGAGCAGCGGCTCGAACACCTGCCGCAGCGATCGCGCCATGCGCGCCGACAGATGTTCGAGCGCGCGCAGGTCGCCAAAGGGATTGAGGTTCGTCGCCCCCAGGCTCGGCGCATGCGACGCGGCCGCCGTGCGGCGACTCCGTGCGCTGCCTTCGGGCGCGGTGGACGAGGTGTTAACCATGCGCGTTTACTGAACCACAAACGTGGTAAAATAAACGTTACCGATGCCGCCAAAGCCTTCCTTTTGCTCCAGAGTGTCGTTGATCGCCTTCTTGATGCGCAACGACAGCTGTTTCTTGCCCTCCGGCGTGAAGACCTGATCCTCGGTCGTCTCGCCCAGCGCGAGCAGGATCGCCGAGCGAATCGCGATCTCGTGCGTCTTCAGATTCTCGATCACCTTGTTGTCGTACGAGGTCGAGATCGCGACGCCTACCTGAATGAAGTGCGTGCTGTCGGACAGGTTGGAGGTGAACTCCTTCTCCATCGCATAATAGGTCGATGCCCAGCGATCGCCGCCCTCCATCTCGGGCGTCGGCCGGCTGTTCTCGTCGCCATGCTCGGCCGAACCGCCTTCGCCGCCGCCTTCGCCACCGCCATGGCCGCCACCTTCGCCGCCGCCCTCACCGCCGGCGCCGGCCTTCACCTCTTCGGACTTCGGGACCAGCTTGGGCAGGTCCTTCTTCTCCGCGGGCGGTTCCTTCTCGCCATGGTCGCCGCCGCCGCCGATCAGGCCCGACGAACTGGCATACAGCCCGGCCCCGACGCCTCCGCCCAGCAGGGCGACGACGCCGACGACCATGACCAATATCTTGACCAGCTTGCCTTTCTTCTTCGCCGGCTTTTCCTCCGGCGTCTCCTTGTCGCTCATGTCGTGGTTCCTCAGGCGATACGATTATCAGTTCGGGTGGATGGCGCCTGCGCGTCGGCAAAGGCGGAGCGGGGCGCGCGCGGCTGCGGCGATCCCTGATCCTGTGCCTGGCGCTGCGATGGCTGTTGCTGCGTGCCGACATCGACCTGCATCCCGCCCAGCTTCAGCCCGCGCGACTCGGCGAGCTGCACCAGCCGCGGCTGCGCGTCGGCGAGCAGGCGGCCGGCATCGGCATTGTCGCTGCTGAAATGGACATGGACGCGGCCGTCGTCGGACGTGCGGATCGCGACCTCGACATCGCCCAGCGCGTCGGGCGACAGCCGGATGCGGGTCTCGCCCTGCGTCGGCGATGCGTCGCGCAGCGTTTCGATCCGGTCGATCATCCCCTCCATCCATTGCGGCTGGCGGGTGTCGAGCTGCGGCTGCGCGGCGGTCACCGGTGCGGCGACGGGGCGCAGCGTCGCGGCGTCGATCGCCGGGGCGGCCGGCGTCGGCAGCGGCGGCGCATCGTCGTCGCGGCGCGGGCGCGGGGCGGGGGCGTCGACCTGCACGGCCTCGACCACCGCTTCCGGGGCGGGCGCGGACGCGACGCGGGTGACCGGCGGTGTCTGTACCGGCTGCACGGTCGGCGCGGCGACCGACACGACCGGCGCGCTCGCCTCTCCGGCGATCGTCTGGCGATTGGCGGTCAGCGGCTCGGCGGCCGGTTGCGTCGGCAGGGCGCGTTCGCCGGGCAGCGTGAAGGTCGTAGCGGGCTGATCGATCACCACCGGATCGACCGGACGAGTCGCAGCGTCGATCGGTGCGCGGACGGCTTCGGCGACCGGCGCGCGGGCAGGTTCGGCCGGACGGGCGACGGGTTCGGCCATCGGTGCCTGCACGGCCGGTTCGGTGATCGGCGCACGCGATGCCTGTGCGGCGGGCGTGCCGACCGGGGTCGCGCGTGCCGTGGCGATCGGAATCGCCCGCCGCGGGGCTGCGACCGGCGCCACCTGTACGACCGATGCGGCGACGACCGGCGCGACCGTGTCGGATTGTACGGCCTGGGGCTCCGCGATCGGCGGCAACGCTTGTGCTGCGGCCGGCGTCACCGGATCGGCAGCCTGCGCAGCCGGGCCGGTGGCGGGCAAGGGCAGGTCACCGACGACCGGATCGACCGCCACCGGCCCCGGCGCAAGCACGGTTTGCGGATCGGCCGGCATCTCGACCTGCCACGCGGCTCGGACCGGGTCGACGACCGGCGCATCGGGCAGCACGCCACGATCGATCGGGGCGAAGCGCGGCGTGGGGGGCGGGGTCGAAAGGGTCGGTGTCGGGGCCGGCTGATCCGATCGACGGACATTGCCGACCGGACCGGGCGCAACCGGGCGGCGACCAGTCGGGTCGGGCGTTACCGGCGGCGTGGCGACGGCGTCCGCACGCGGCGTGTCCGCGACGTCCGCACGCGCGCGGAGGCCTTCGGTTCGGGCGGGCTGGGCAGGGCGTTCAGTCGCGGTCTGTCGCTCGCCTTGCGGTACTTGCCCGGCGACAGCGGGCGTCGACGGGGCGGGGGTCGGTTCGGCGTCCGGCACCTTCGGGCCGATCACCTTCATTTCCGGCGCCACATCCTCCGGCACCGGCGCGAGTGCATCGGCGGGTACCGCGATCATCGGCGGCAGGTCGGGGGTCGGCGCATCCGTCGGCGTGACGACGACCGGTGCGTCGCCATCCTCGGCCGCTTCGGTATCGTCGCCGTCCGGGGTCGGCAGCGCCGGTTCGTCGGTCACGCGCCGCGCGCGTACCGGCAGCGCCGGTGCGAAGCGGGCCGGCATCGGCTGGACCATCAATTCGGGCTTGGGATCGGGCTGCCGGACCGCGGCCGGCGCATCGTCGGGCAACAGCTTCAGCGCCCCGACGATCCCGGCGGCAACCGCCACCGGTACCGCATCCCGCACGGTCGTCGGCGGGGTCGGTTCGGCCGGCACCATCGCGATCGCCTCGCTCGCCGACACCGGAAGGACCGGCGCGACCACCGGCCCGGGCGCTGGCGCGACCGGCATGGCCGGTACCGCCACATCGGCAACCGCGACCGGCGGCATCTGCGCCACCGGCAACGCCTTGCCGCCCTCGGCAGCCGCCTGCCGCCCATCGCCCGCGTCCGGTACGATCCCGGCGAACAGCGCGGCAAACGCATCCGCCGCCACGCCGGCGATCGGCGTCACCTGCATCGCGAGCGGGGAAGCGGTACTGGATAGGGCGGAGAGAAGCTGCATAGGTCGATCCGTCAAGCGTTCGACCGGTCGATCAGCAAGGATCGTGCCGATTGGGTCGGCGCACCGGCGGTGCATTTTCCATCGCGCGCAGTTCGCGAAGTGCGCGGGCGGCATGGGCGCGTTCGAGCAGCTTTTCGACCGCGCTCTGGTCGCGCTTGGCGGCCATCGTCGCCGACCGCGCATGTTCCAGCCCGGCATCGGCCTGTACGACCCGCTGTTCGACGACCTGCGCCGTGGCATGCAGCCGCTCGCGATAATGCGCGGCGGCGCCGAGGCCGGCGGCGGTCGCGCTGGGGGTCGGCACCGGCGATACCGCCTCGGCCAGCGTGCGGATGCGGTCGCGCAGCGCGATCTCGTCGGCAACGCGGGCGGCGGCGCGGGCTTCTTCGGCCTGGGTCAGGTTCAACTGCATCGTCCGCACGCGCAGCACCCGCGACAGCCGCTTGGCCTTGTCAGTCACCGAAAATGCCCACCAGTTCGGCGACCGCATCGTCGAGCGACACGATCTCGTCCGAATCCTGCTTCACATATTCCATGACCGCCGGATGGGCGGCGAGCGCCCCGTCGATCGCGGCATCGGTGCCCGGACGATAGGCGCCCATCAGCACCAGATCGCGATTTTCCTCATAGGTCGCCAGGTGACGGCGCAGCACCCGCGCGGCGGCCAGATGCGGCCGGTCGGCGATATCGGTCATCACCCGGCTGACCGACGGCCCGAGGTCGATCGCCGGATACACGCCGCGCTCGGCCAGTTGCCGGCTGAGGACGATATGTCCGTCGAGGATCGACCGCGCCGAGTCGACGACCGGGTCGCTATTGTCGTCGCCATCGGCCAGCACGGTATAGATGGCGGTGATCGACCCGCCGGTGCGAACGCACGTGCCCGCCCGCTCGATCAACCCCGGCAGCATCGCGATCGCGCTCGGCGGATAGCCCCGCGCCGACGCCGGCTCGCCCAGCGCAAGGCCGATCTCGCGGCCGGCATGGGCGACGCGGGTCAGCGAATCGATGATGAGCAGGACCTTCTTGCCCTGTTCGCGAAACGCCTCGGCGATCGCGGTCGCCCGCAATGCGCCCCGGATACGCAGCACCGGCGAATGATTGGCGGGCACCGCGACCACGACCGACCGCGCCCGCGCATCGCCCTTCAGCTTGGTTTCGAGGAAGTCGGACACCTCGCGGCTACGCTCGCCGATCAGGCCGACGACGATCACATCGGCCTTGGCGGCGCGGACCATCATGCCCAGCAGCACCGACTTGCCGACGCCCGACCCCGCCATGATGCCGACGCGCTGGCCCTGACCGATGGTCAGCAGCCCGTTGATCGCGCGGACGCCGACGTCCATCGGCTCCAGCACCCGGCCCCGGTCGAGCGGCGACTGGATACGTCCGGCCAGCGGCCAGCGGCCGGCACCGCGGATCGGACCCCTGCCGTCGATCGGCTTGCCCGCACCGTCGACGACCCGGCCCAGCATCGCCTCGCCGACCTCGGCCTCGCCCGGCTTGTCGCCGGGCCGCACCAGCGCGCCCGGCAGCAACGGGGCGGGACCGCCCAGATTCATCATCAGCGTCTTGCCGTTGCGAAAGCCGATCGCCTCCGCCTCGATATGGCCGCCATCGCCGGTGCCGACCTGGCACACCGTCCCGACCGGCAGCGACAGCCCGACCGCTTCCATCAACAGCCCGTCATAGGACGACAGCCGCCCCGCGACCCGCGCGCGCGGGCGGAACCCGGTCGGCGCCAGCGCCCCCAGATAATCGTCGGCGAAACGGTTCAGCATGATGCGGGCACCGGTATGGTTTCGATCGCGGCGCCCAGTTGCTCCAGCCACAGCGACGGACCGTCCTCGACCACCGTCGACGCGCTTTCGAGGATGAAGCCGCCGCGCTCGACCGCTGGGTCGGCGACCGGGAACACCGCTTTGGGCAGCTTGCCCTCGACCAGCGGGATATCGGCCTCGTGCATCCGCAGGATCGACGATTCGGCGCTGTCGGCCAGCAATTCGGCTGCCGCGTCGATGCGCTCGGCAAGGTGATTGGCCGACACGCCGACTTCGCCGACGATCTGCCGGACCAGCGTCAGCACCGTCTGACGCAGCCGTGTCGCCATCGCCTCGCGGTCGATATGCGTCGCGGTGCCCAGCGCTTCTGCCAGCCGCGCCAGCAGCGCATGGTCGCGCGCCTGGTCGGACTGGCTGGCGGCGGCAGCGGCGGCCAGACCCTCGGCATAGCCGGCGGCATGCGCCTCGGCGACCGGGTCCAGCGTGGTGGCCGCGACGTCGCCCGCGCTGGCGCAGAACGGGTCCCAACCCTCGGTCGGGTTGCTGTCGGGATCAGCCGGGCGAAAATGCTTGGGGCCGCCCGGTACCGGCGCTTCGGCCGCGACCGCCGCGCCGAAGTCGGCGGGGCGCACCGGCACCACGCCCGTTTCGGCGAACGGATCGGGCGCACCGAAGGCGCGGGCGAGGATGTCGGCGGCGGCGACATGGCGGCTGGCGAAGCCGGCGACGAAGCCGCTCGGGGTGCCGCGCGGCGGGGCGCTCTCAAACATAGTCGTCGTCGCCGCCGCCCATCATGATCGTGCCGTCCTTGGCGAGCTGGCGGGCGACGGTGATGACGCCCTTCTGCGCGTCGAGCACCTCGGCCAGCTTCATCGGCCCGCGTGCCTCGATCTCGTCGCGGATGCCGTCGGCGGCGCGCGCCGACATGCAGCCGAGGAACCGGTTGCGGCCGGTCTCGTCGACGCCCTTCAGTGCGCGCACCAGCAGGTCGCTGTCGACGTTGCGGATCAGCACGCCCAGATTCTTGTCGTCCATTTCCAGCAGGTTGTCGAAGACGAACAGCTGGTCCTCGATCTGGCGCGCAATGTCGCGGTCGATCTTGGCCAGTTTCGGCATGACCCGGTTCTCGGTCGCCTTGCGTCCCGACGACAGGATCTTGGCGGCGTCCTTCGCCCCGCCCAGCTGCACGCCGCTGCCGCTGCTGCGCCCGGTCGAGCGGCGCGACAGCATCGACTTCAGCGTATCGATCGCCTCGGGCGTGATCGGGCCGAGCTTGGCGATGCGGTGCAGGATCTGCGGCTGTACCGTCTCGGGCAGTCCCTCCAGCACCTGTGCGGCGACGGCGGGGTCGAGATTGGCGAGCAGGACGGCGGCGATCTGCGGATGTTCGTCCTTGATCAGGCTCACGATCTCGCTGGCGTCCATCCAGTCGAGCAGCTCGATCTGGCATGCGGTCTCGATCGGCGTGATCTTGGCCAGCACGCTCTCGGCCTTGTCGGCACCCAGCGCCTTGTTCATCACCGTCTCGATATGCGGGCGCGGATCGAAGCCGACCGTGGTGCGCTCGCGCGCCTTCTCGACGAAATCGTCGAGCACGACGGTCACTTCGTCCTCGCTGACATCGGCGACGGTGAACATCGCCTTGCCCAGCTGCTGCACCTCTTCGGGGTCCAGCTTCTGGAGGATCGCGGCGGCTTCCTCCTCGCCGACCAGCATCATCAGGACGGCGGCGCGTTCGACGCCGCTATGGATACGGGTGGGGGCGTTCACTGCTTGGCATCCGACTGGATCATGTCGCGCACGGCCAGCGCGGCGCGTGCCGGATTGTCGCGGGTGAAGCCGCGGACCAGCCCGACCCGATCGTCATAGCTGCGCGCGCTCTCCAGCATCTCCATGCTGACCGGTTCGGGCTCGGCGGGTTCGGCCGGACCGGCGAGCGCGGCCTGCGCAGCGGCTTCCTGCGCGGCGATGCGCGCGGTTTCCGCAGCGGCCTCCGCCTTGCGCTTCTCGTTCATCGCCTTGACCATCGGGCGGACGCCCATGAACAGCACCAGCAGCGCGATGATCAGCGCGGTGCCGTTGCGTGCCGCCATCGGCACCCAGTCGGCATCATACCATGGCCGCGCCACGTCGCCGGCGACCGCATCGGGCGAGAATTTCCGGCTGATGACCGTCACCGTGTCCTGCCGCTGCTGGTTGAAGCCGACCGCCGCCTTCACCAGATCGTTGATCTGCTGGATTTCGGCCGGCGTGCGCGGCTTGCCGCCTTCGGGTTCGCGCAGCAGCACCGCCACCGACAGCCGCCGGATCGATCCGGGGGCGGCGCGGGTGACCGACACTTCCTTGCCAAGGTCATAGGCGCGATTGAAATTCTCGCTGGTCTTGACCGGCGGGGTGGCACCCGGGGCGGTACCCGGCTGCACGGTGGCCCCGGCCGGACCCGGCGTCGCGGTCGCCAGCGTCGATGCGGCGGGCGCGGTGTTGCTCAGCGCGCCGGGAATGCCGCCGGGCGTCGCCTCACCGGGGGTATTGCCCTGCCAATTACCCTGTTCGGCACGGACCACGCCCTGCTTGTCATAGCTTTCGCGAGTGGCCTGGCTCTCGTCCAGATCGACATCGGCCTGGATCTCGGCCGAGAAATTGCCGGCACCCAGCAGCGGGGTCAGCAGCGTGTTGAGCTGCGCGCGATATTTGTCCTCGATGCGGCGCTGATAATCGATCCGCTCGTCCGACAGGGTGCTGGCATCGCTGCCGTCGCTCGGCTTGCTGAGCAGCGCGCCCATCTGGTCGATGATCGTCACCTGATCGGGCTTCATCCCCGGCACCGAGCTGGCGACGAGGTTGACGATCGAGCGAACCTGCGCCTGCGTGAGACTGCGGCCGGGTTCGAGGCGGACGATGACCGATGCCGACGGCTGGGCATTGTCGCGCACGAAGACCGAGGATTCGGGCATCGCCAGATGGACGCGCGCGTCCGCCACCGACTCGATCTCGCCGATCGACTTGGCCAGTTCGGTCTCGCGCGCCTGGCGCAGCCGCTCGCCCTCGACGGCGCGGCTGACGCCCATCGGCAGCTGGTCGAGGATCGCGTAACCGCCCGGCGCCGCCTTGGGCAGGTCCTGCCCGGCGAGCAGGATGCGGGCGCGGTGATAATCGTCCTCGGCGACGGTGATCCCGCCCGAGTCATCGACGCTGCTGTCGATCTTCGCCGCGGTCAGCGCGTCGACCACCGCCTGCTTGTCGCTGTCGGGCAGCTGCGGGAACAGCACGCGCTGCGGCGGGGTGGCCAGCGCCATCCACGCCAGCGCCGCCGACAGCACCAGAGCGACGATGAAGATCATCGGCAGGCTGCGCTTGACGGCGGGGTTCTTCATGATCCCGCCGATCTGGGTCAGCGGGTTGGCGAATTTGGCGGCTGCGGGGGCTGCGGGGGCGGGAACGCCGCCTGCGCCGGTGGTGGCGAGTGCGTTTTCCATATCAGACCGGCATGCTCATAATGTCCTTGTAGGCGGACAAGAGTTTGTTCCTGACCTGCATCGTCGCCTCGAAGACGACCGATGCCTGCTGGCGCGCCATCATCACCTTGGCGATGTCCACGGTCTCGCCGCGTTCGTACATCGCCGACAGGTCGCTCGCCTTGTTCTGTTGCGCGTTGACGCCCTTCAGCGCCTCGCCCAGCGTATCGGCGAAGCTGGCCGGCTTGGCCGGTTCCGCCGCCGGGGCGGGGGCCGCCGCGACCTGCGCATTCGCCTTCGACAGCGCCTGATTGCGTTCGAGGATCTGCGCACGAAGCTGCATCACCCGGTCGACGCCCATCGCGCCGCCGACACCCCCGACGCTCATGCCGACGCCGCCACGGCTTGCGCGGGCGTCAGCATTTCGCCGGCCTCACGCGCCTTGGCGAGGCGGTAGCGGAGCGTCCGCTCCGAAATGCCCAGCCGCCGTGCAGTCTCGATCCGGTTGCCGCCGCATTCCTCCAGCGTCCGGCGGATCGCGGCGAATTCATGGATCTGCACGATGTTGGTCAGCGTCGCCGCGACCGGTTCGGCCACGCGCGGGGCGGCGGCCGGGCCGGCGCGGTCGAACACGATGTCCTGCACCTCGATCCGGTCGCCCATGCCCAGCAGCAGCGCGCGCTGGATCACATTCTCCAGCTCGCGGGCATTGCCCGGCCAGTCGTGCCGCACCAGCATCGCCAGCGCCTCGTCCGAAATCCATGGCAGCGTGGCGCGACCGGCGGCATGGCGCACGACCATCGCCGCCGCCAGCGCCGCGACGTCGCCCGGCCGATCGGCCAGCGCGCGGGTCGACAGCGGAAACACGCTTAACCGGTAATAGAGATCGGCGCGGAAGCGGCCGGCGGCGACCTCCTCCTGCAAGTCGCGATTGGCGCAGGCGACGACGCGGACATCGACCGCCTCGGCCTGCGTCGCGCCGATCGGCACGACTTCGCGTTCCTGCAACACGCGCAGCAGCTTGGCCTGCAACGGCAGCGGCATTTCTGCAATCTCGTCGAGCAGCAGCGTGCCGCCATGCGCCGCGCGGAAAAAGCCTTCGCCCGCCGCACCCGCGCCGGTGAATGCGCCCTTTACATGGCCGAACAGCATCGCTTCCAGCATGGTTTCGGGCAGCGCGGCGCAGTTGATCGCGACGAACGGACCGGCGGCGCGGCTGCTTTCGGCATGGATGGTGCGGGCCAGTACTTCCTTGCCGGTGCCGGTCGGGCCGTTGACCAGCACGGTGATGTCGGCGGCGGCAACGCGGCGGGCCAGCGCCTGCAGCGCGAGGCTCTCGGGATCGGCGGCGACCGCGACATGCCGGCCGCACAGCAGCGCGGCGGCAAAGGCATGGGCCAGTTCGGTATCGGCATGGGTGTAGCACAGGCGGGCGGGGCGGCCATCGGCGAACGGCGTCGCGCTGACCGGTCCCTCGGCCAGCACCAGCGTGCGCGACGCGATCGGCGGCACTTCGCCTTCCATGATCAGGAACACGTCGGCCGGGCCCGGCTTCTGCCCGGCATTGGCCAGCACGAACCCCTGCGCGCGCAGCGACGACACGAGCGTGAACTTCGAGGCGAGCACGGCAGCGGATGGATAGATCGAGCGCATCGGTTGATGATTCCCCTGTACGGCACCTCTTTGCCGGCAGGCTGGTTAACTTCCGGTAAAATGCTGCCCGATTCGGCTCTGTATGCCGCGTGCGCTCCCATGCGCGCGCGAGGCGCCGATTTTTCCGCTTAAGGCCCGTCGGCGGGTGCCGTTTCTCCGGGCAGCAGCTTCGTTCCCGATTGCTTCACACGGGGGGACCACGGGGCGCTGGAAGTCAGACTGGAGGACACACCCATGACCGTTATCGGATCCAACATCGGATCGCTCCGCGCCGCCAACGCCTCGTCCGCCGCAAACGACGCCCTGAAGATGTCGATGGAGCGCCTGTCGACCGGCAAGCGCATCAACTCGGCCAAGGACGACGCCGCCGGCCTCGCCATCGCCACCCGCATGACCAGCCAGATCAAGACCATGGCTGTCGCCGCGCGCAACGCGAACGACGGCATCTCGATGGCGCAGACCGCCGAAGGCGCGCTGGGCGAAGTCACCAACATGCTGCAGCGCATGAAGGAGCTCGCCGGACAGGCCGCGAACGGCTCGCTGGGTACCTCGGAACGCAAGTCGCTTCAGTCGGAAGTCTCGCAGCTAACCGCGCAGATCAACGACATCTCGACCAAGACCAACTTCAACGGCATCAACCTGCTCGACGGCACCGTGAAGAGCGTAACGCTCCAGACCGGGTCGCAGTCGGGACAGACGACCTCAGTTTCGCTCGCCAGCACGTCGGCCAGCGCACTAGGCCTGAACGGCTATCGCGTCGAAGGCCAGGCTACAACCGGCCGTATCACCGGCGCAGCGGTCGCAGTCACCGACATCCAGTTCAATGGCAAGAATGCACTCGGCACGGCTTTGACGTCGAGCGACACTGCAGAAACGGCCGCCGCCAGCATCAACGCTAACACCGGCCAGACCGGCGTTTCGGCATCGGCGTACAACACGCTGACCGGCGGCCCGATCGCTCAGGGTGGCGTGACCACTGCCAACGCATTCAAGATCAACGACGTTTCGATCACCGGCGCAAACGCCGAAGAACTGGTCGCCAAGATCAACCGTGACGTTGGTGGTGTGACCGCGCAATTGAACAGCGAAGGCAAGATCGTGCTTTCGAATGATACCGGTAAGGATATCAAGATCGAAGGTACCGAAGCGGGCAAGGCTGGCTTTACGGCTGGCGCTTCTGGCGCGGCCAAGAGCTACGGTGGCTTTATCGCGCTGCAAAGCTCGACCGGTCAGGCCATCGACATCAAGCGCGGCACGACCGGCGTCGCTAGTGATCTCGCGGCACTTGGCCTGAATGAAACTTCGGCGACTGACAAGGTTAAGGGGTCGACCGTCGGTGCAACTACGACTGCGCTCGGCATCTCTGACGACGTAAAGATCAATGGCGTCGCTATCGGTGCTTCGAATGACGCTTCGGCAGCATCGAAGGTTCAGGCAATCAACGCGGTCAGTTCGAAGACCGGTGTCACTGCCACCGCATCGACCACCGCTACTGTCACGATCGATGCGTCGAAGCTCGCCGCTGGCACGAAGTTGCAGGTCAACGGTACGGAGGTAAGCCTCGACGACGACGCCACCAAGGGAGGTGACGGCGACTCCAAGCTGTCGCTCGCTGACTTGGTTGGTAATATCAACAAGGCCGGCATCAGCGGTCTGGTCGCAAAGGCTGATGATAAGGGCAATCTCGTCCTGACGTCGTCGACCGGTAACGATATCACGCTGAAGGACGGTTCGGCTGGCGCCGGTCTGGTTGTCGCGATGAAGGGTGACGATGGCGGTGCGTCGGATGGCACGATCGCGGCAGGCATGACTCTGCGCGGCCGTATCGAACTGAAGTCGGACACCGGTGCGGAGGTTCGTATCGAAGGCGCGGCTGACTCGCTGCTCAAGGTCGGTCTCGCAGCACAGGGTGGTTCGGATGCGGCTGTCGGTGGCGCGCTGAACGTCACGACCCAAGCGAATGCCTCGATGGCGATGAGCGCGATCGACAAGGCGCTCGACAAGGTGTCGTCGATCCGTGGTGACCTCGGTGCCGTGCAGAACCGTCTGCAGGTCACCGTCAACAACCTGACCACCACCTCGTCTAACCTGCAGGAAGCCCGCAGCCGCATCGAAGACACCGACTTCTCGGCGGAATCGACCGCGCTCGCCAAGGCGCAGATCCTCGGCCAGGCATCGACCGCGATGCTGGCGCAGGCCAACCAGTCGCAGCAGGGCGTGCTCAAGCTGCTCGGCTAATCCCGGCTCCGCTGCCGCCGTTCCCCCTTGCATGAAGGCGGCGGCAGCGGTCCTCCCGGTAACGGGACCGGCCCCCGGCGACGGAAACGTCGCCGGGGGTTTTCGGCGTCCGGCGCACGGCGACAGACTCTATATATAGCGCACCCCCAAATCCTCCCCGCCCGCGGGGAGGGGGCCGCCGTGAAGCGGTGGTGGAGGGGGGTGGCCGCACACCAACCGGCAACGCCTTGCCGGCGAAACGCGACGCCACCGCCGGCGAAGGCCGACGTCCACGGACCAGCCGAAGTCGTCCCGCCAACGCGAGCCAGGCGTCCGCCGGGCTACGCTTCGGGCGCGGTGCGCGCAGGAGGGCGACCGCCACCCTTTCCTACAACCGATACCGCGCGCTAACATCGCTACACCGGCGCTTTCGCATCGCCAGATCTGCCGCCAACCACCCCGTCGCGCAGCACGCGCGAAAACGTGGCAAGTGTGAACTTAGTGAACTTTGGACACGAAAACGGGGCCGGACCAAAGCCCGACCCCGCACAAGTCGCAACGATTACGACCGGTTATCCCGCCGCCCGCGCCAGCGCCTTTTTCAGCTTCTCATGCGCCGACTTCTTGATCTGGCAGATCCGCGCCGCACCGACGCCCAGCACCTGCCCGATTTCCTCGAGGTTCAGTTCCTCGACATAATAAAGCTGGATGACCTGCGCCTCGCGTTCGGGCAGCGCGGTGATCGCGGCGATCAGCGCCTCGCGCAGCTCGCCCTCCGCCAGCGCCTCGAACGCATCGGGGCCGTCGTCCATGAACCACGGCGCCTCGTCGGTATAGACGTCGTCGATCGAATCGAACTGCACCGACTGGACATCGGCATAATCGGTGCGCAGCTTGGACAGCGGCACGTCCAGCCGCGCGGCGATCTCGACCGGCACCGGCGCGCGGCCCAGTTCCTGCGTCAGCGCCGACACCGCCTTCGCATAGTCGCGCCGCCGCTTCATCGCGCCGCGGCTGATCGTCGCCTGCCGCCGCAGTTCGTCGATCATCGCCCCGCGCAGCCGGGTGCTAAGATATTGTTCGAACGTCACCGATCCGCGATCCTCGAACATCGGCACCGCCTCTACCAGGGCGACCAGTCCGACCTGCACCAGATCCTCGACATCGACCATCGTGCTCATATGGCCATGGACATGCCATGCGATCCGCCGGACCAGCGGCAGATGCTTGCGCACCAGCGCGTCGGCATCGTTCGGCCGGGCACGGCGCGTATAGGTCGCGGCGTTCAGCTCAGGCTGCGGAAAGAAGGGGGCGTTCATGCGGGGATGGCCTCCGGGGCGCCGATGACGGCGACGACTTCGACTGCCTTGTCTTCGGGAACTTCGAAGAAGCTCATGACCGGGGTGTCGGGCAGGCACGACTTGACCAGCTTGCGCACCGCGACGCGGATCGACGGCTGCACGACCAGCGCGAACGGCTTGGCTTCGGCCATCAGCGGCTGCGCGGCATGGGTCAGCGCGTCGACGATGCGGCGGCCCAGATCGGGCTCGATCGCGTTGCGCCGCGACGGATCGCCGCGCATCGCCTGCCCCAGCAGCGCTTCCAGCTGCCCTTCGAGCGTCATGACGCGCAGCGGCTCGCGAACCCCGCACAGCTTCTGGATGATCAGCGCGCCCAGCTCGGGCCGGATCAGCTCGACGATCTCGTCGGCATCCTGCGTCCGCTGCGCGGTGACGGCGATGGCGGCGGCGATGCGGCGGAATTCCTTGAGCGGGATATTCTCGGCCAGCAGCGCGCGCAGCACCTGCGTCAGCGTGGTCAGCGTCAGCGGCTGCGGGCACAGCGCCGCCACCAGGCTCGCGGCACGGTCCTTCAGGCCGTCGAGCAGCGCCTGCACTTCGTCCGGGCCCAGCAGCTCGGTCGCATTGACGGTCAGCACATGGTTCAGGTGCGTCGCGATCACCGTGCCGGCATCGACCACCAGGTAACCGGCACCGGTCGCGGCATCGGCATCGCCCGGCTGGATCCAGATCGCGTCCAGGCCGAAGGTCGGGTCCTTGGCGGTCTTCCCCTCGAGGAAGCCGCCGACCGCCTGACCGGTGTCGAGCGCCAGCATCTCGGTCGCCGACGCCATGTCCTCGCCGACGACGACGCCGCCGATCGAGATGCGATAGGTATAGGGGGCGAGGTTGATGTCGTCGCGCACCTTCACCTGCGGCACGACGAAGCCGAGGTCCTTGGACAGCTGGCGGCGGACGCCGGTGATCCGGCTCATCAGCGGCGCGCCCTTGCGCTCGTCGACCAGCGGCACGAGGCCGTAGCCGATGTCGAGCATGATGTGGCAATTGTCGTTGACCTCGTCCCAGCCGATCTTCGACAGGTCGGCGGGTTCGGGCAGCGCCTCGACCGGCGGGGCGGGGGGCGGCGCGTTCTTCATCTTGCCGAGCTTCCACGACGCGAAGCCGGCGATGCCGGCGGCGGGCGCGAGCACGAGGAACGGCATGCCCGGCAGCATCGCCAGCAGGCCGAGGATGCCGGCGACCGGCGCCCAGGTGCGGTGCGACGCGAACTGCGTCCCGATCTGTCCGGCAAGGTCCTGCGAAGAGGTGGAGGTGACGCGGGTGACGATGGCGGCGGCGGCGATCGACAGCAGCAGCGAGGGTACCTGCGCGACCAGCGCGTCGCCGATCGCCAGCAGCACATAGGTCTGCGCCGCCTGTCCGACCGCCATCTGGTGGCTGACCACGCCGAGGATCAGGCCGCCGACGATGTTGATCGCGAGGATCAGCAGGCCGGCGACCGCGTCGCCCTTCACGAACTTCGACGAACCGTCCATCGCGCCGTAGAAATCGGCTTCGGCGCCGGTCTCGATCCGCTTGGCGCGCGCTTCGTCGGGGGTGATCAGGCCGGCGTTCAGGTCGGCGTCGATCGCCATCTGCTTGCCGGGCAGAGCGTCGAGGGTGAAGCGTGCCGACACTTCGGACACGCGGCCCGCACCCTTGGTCACCACGATCATGTTGATGATGATCAGGATCGAGAAGACGAAAAGACCGACGACATAGTCGCCACCGATCAGGAAGGTGCCGAACGCCTCGATGACATGGCCCGCCGCCGCTTCGCCCTCATGGCCATGGACCAGCACGACGCGGGTCGACGCGACGTTGAGGCCGAGGCGGAACAGCGTCGCGAACAGCAGCACCGTCGGAAAGGCGGAGAAGTCGAGCGGCTTCTGCGCGTTGAGCGCGACCATGAGCACCGCGATCGAGATCATGATGTTCATGACGAAGAAGATGTCGAGCATGAACGCCGGGATCGGCACGACCATCAGCAGGACGAGCAGCAGGATCGCGGCGGGCAGCGCCGACCCGCGCATCGCGGGGAGCAGGCTCTTGGGATTGCTCAGGATCGCCTGCATCATGCGGCTCCCAGATTGGCGAGGATCGAATAGGCGAGCCGCGCCGATTCAGGGGTCGGGCGATAGAGCGACGCCATCTGCGCCGGGTTCGCCGTCACGTCGCCGCCACGGCTGCGCACGACGTTCAGATTGGCGATGGTCGATGCCAGCCATGCCTCGTCGCCGCCCTGCGCCTCGTTGCCCATGATGACGTCGCCGCCAAAGCCGTTCAGCAGGACGGCGGGCTGCTGCATCCGGTTGACCGGGAAGCCGCCATCCTCGACGCCGCTGCCGCCGACGGCCTTCGCCCCGCGGTCGAGCTTCGCGCTCATCCGTTCGTAGATTTCGCCCAGCGAGCGCGGCTGGCCGCCCGGCGCGAAGAAGATCGACCGGTTGGCGCGAGCGGCGGCGGGGAACATCGCGGCGGCCGACCGGTCGGGATTGGCCTGCATCGACGTCAGGAACTGACGCGCACCGCCAAGACCCAGGAAATGCGCCATATACAGGTCGGTGCCGGTCGCATTGCGGCCAAGCGCGCCTTCGAGCGCGGACTTGTTGTCGGCGGCATGTTCGGCGGCCATCAGCGACGATGCCTGTGGATCGCTGCGCAGGTTCAGGATCGCGCGGCGCGTCGCGGGGTCGGCGACATAATAGCGGCCGTTGCTGCCCTGGCGGATGCTGTCGGACGCCCAGCCCATGCCATGCTCCGCGCCATGCGCCTTGACCACGCCCAGCCAGCTTTGCTCGACGAACTGGTACAGGCCGGTGGCGGACGAGGTCGCGGCGCGCGCATTGGCGTGCAGGCCGCTCTCGACCTGTGCCTGACCCAGCAGGTAATTGAAATCGATGCCGGTCCGCGCGCTCGCCGTCGCGATCGCGCTATGGACGTTGGACCTTGCTTCTACCGGAACGACATTCATCGGGCTGTGCTTCGCTTCCCCTGTTCGGGGAGCCTCACAGCAAGCGACGTGCCAGTTTTCAATTTGCTGCGTCCGCGCTGCGAAGCACGCGCCATCCGCCCCGCCCCGAACGTCATCCCAGCGCAGGCTGGGATCTTGCGGTTACAGCGCGCAGCAAGCGCCGCATGAGACCCCAGCCTGCGCTGGGGTGACGTGCCAGACTGCCGGTGCAGCGATCACCGATACGCCGCAGCCGCCGAGCGACGCGCCGAGGCGGCAATCCCCGGCCGGTAGGCCGGCAAACCGCCGCCGGTCAGCTGCTCGATCCGGCGCCGGACATTGGCCGACATCAGGTTGACATAGATGCGCGCGGTCTCGTTCAGCCGCTGCGCTTCGCGCGCCAGCGTTTCCAGCTCGGCGTCGAGCGGCACGTCGTCATTGGCGGCGACCGCCTCTATCCCCTGCAGCTTCATCGCCGTCGCGGTTTCCAGCGCGGTAACGTCGTTCGCCTGCATCGCGGCGATCTCCGCATGCAGGCTGTCGATGATCTGGATCAGCGCATCACGCCGGTTCATTGCTGTTCCAATCGAGTTTCAGGGCGATGAGCCGGTCGGCGATGGTGGCGGGCGACAGGGGGAAGCGGCCTTCGGCGATCGCCTTGCGGATCGTCGCGACCCGATCGGTATCGATCGGCGGCGATGCCGACATGGCGGCGGCGGTCGTGCCCCCCGACAGGAGTGCGACGCCGGTCTTGGTCGTCCCCTCCGCCGGCGGTGTCGCCGCGGCGCGCGTCTGTCCCTCGGGGCGTGCGATGGCACGCTGCCCGATCGACGTTACCGGCCTTGAACCGACTGAATCCACCATGTCCCCGTCCTTCGCGAACTGCTGACATGAGGAGAAACGGCGCCTTCCCGAACTTCTTTAGCAAAAATTACTGCGGATCGATTTTTTGTCGATCCGGCCGGTTTATCGCCCGAAGCCGGGCAGGGCGGCACGACCCGATTCCATCGCGATCGCCTGGATCGGCGGCTTGGCGGGGTCGACCTTGACCATCAGCCGCCCGCCGACCGGCGCGTCGCTCATCGCCACACCGTCGCGGGTGATCGAAAAGCCTTCCGCCCCGGCTTCGATCATGATCGGGTCGCCGCGGCGGATCACCGGTTCGGGCTTGGCGGCGGCGGCGGCGACTGCCGGGGCGGCACGCTCGGGGACGATACGGGCCAGGCGGCGGACCGGGACATAGACTTTCCATGCCGGCGCCATGCAACTGATGACCACCGCATCCTGCCGTTCGGACAGCCAGTTGAATTGCGGCATCGCGCATTTCGCCAGCTTCAGCCGCGGATCGACCGGCATCTGCGCGCCGCCGTCCATGCCGATGCTGGCGCCGGTGAACTGCACGACCGCTTCGTCGAGCTGCGCGGTCGACTGGAAATTCTGCGCCGCGACGGCGGGGGCGGCGGTCAGCGACAGGATGGCGAGGATCGGACGGATCATTGGTCGGCTCCATGGACGGGGGCGGCAACCGGCGCCTGCCGGTCGGCAACGGCTTGCCGGTCGCCGGCAAAGCCAAGGTCGATCTGGACGCCCCGGCTGCCGGTCGCGGGCGGGGCAAAGGCGAGTTGGTCGGGTTGCACGGCGCCATCGGCGACCAGTGCGGTGGCGACGGTGCGGGCGCGGTCGCTGGCAAGGATCGCGGCGCTGCCGGTCAGCGGGTCGACATCGCCATCGGTGCCGCCGGTCAGCGTGACCTTGACCCGCGGATCGGCAGCAGCGGCGCGGACGAAGTCGAGCGTCCGGCCATAGCTGGCCGGCATTGCCGCCGATCCGGTCGCGAACCCGTCGACGATCCCGCGATCCAGCGTCATCGGCGCGGCATCCGCATCGAAGCCTGCCCGGATGCCGGCGGCCAGCGCCTGCCGGTCGACCGTCTGCGACGCCTGCAGAAAGACGAAGAACCCGACCAGCAGCAGCGACAGATCGGCCAGCGTCGTCAGCCACAATGGCCGTCCCGGCGCCACGTCGAACCGGTGCATCTTCATTCCGCCGCCTCCCGGAAATGCGGCCGCTCGCGCCGGGCGAGCGCCACCAGCGGGCCTTCGAAGCGGCTGCGCTCGAACGCCTCGATCCGTGCCATCTGGCGCAGCCGTCCGGCGATCGGCATGCCGATCAGCGCGGCGACGATCGCACCGTACAACGTCGACAGCAGCGCCACCGCCATCGCCTTGCCGATCGCGGTCGGATCGGTCATCGCCATGAACATCTGGACCAGCCCGACCAGCGTGCCGATCATGCCCAGCGCCGGGGCCAGCTCGGCGACCGCCGCCCACATGTCGGCGGCGGCGAGGTGGCGTTCGGCGCGCGCGGCGTTGCGGTGGCTCAGCGTCTCGCCGACCGCATCCGGCCCGGCGCCGTCGACGATCGCGGCGATGGCTTCGGCGATATCGGGATCGGCGATCTGCGACCGGTCGAGCGTCAGCACCCCGTGCCGCCGCGCGATCCGCGCCAGTGCGGCAATCTGTTCGATGCCGGCATCGGCCGAAAACGGGCGGCGCGGCAGGGTGGCGAGCGCGCGGATGGCGCGGCCCAGATCGGCCGGCGGCGTGCGGATCGCGATGGTCAGGATGGTCCCGCCGATCACGAACAGCGCAGCCAGCGGATCGGCATAGGGGGCAAGCAGCGACAGGTTCATGCCCGCCTTACTGCAAGGGCGATGCCAGTTTGGCGGCGGCAAGCGTTTGCCGGGCCGCGGCGGGCGGTTGCCGCGATCATGGTTAAGGTCGCACGTATTTCGATCGCTCACCCCGGCCGAACGAAATTGGCACGCGCTTTGCTGTGTTCCGTGGGGACGCGCATCCGGCGCGCCGCTCAGGAGATTTCGGGCCGATGGCCGACAACGCTCTGTTCGGGATACATGGTGCGGCGCTGGAGGTGCGGGCGCAGCGCATGGGGATGCTGGCGTCGAACATCGCCAACGCATCCACGCCCGGGTTCAAGGCGAAGGACGTCGACTTCCGCGCGGCGCTAGCCGGGGCGGAGCGCGGCGGCAATGTCGACGGCGCGATCGACCGCAACACGCTTTATCGCCTGCCGGTGCAGCCCTCGATGGACGGCAACACCGTCGAACTGGTGACCGAACAGACCGCCTTCGCCGAGAACGCCGTCGCGTATCAGACGACGCTGGCGTTCCTGAACGGTCGCATTTCCACCATCACCCGCGCGCTCAAGGGGGAATAAACGATGCCCGCGCCGATGAGCATCTTCGAAGTATCGGGCCGCGCCATGTCGGCGCAGCTCGTGCGGATGAACACCACCGCGTCGAACCTCGCCAATGCCGGTGCGGTCGCGACGACGCAGGATACCGCCTATCGCACGATGAAGCCGGTGTTCCGCACCAGCTTCGACGCGGCATCGGGCCTCGCCACCGTCGACGCGCGCGAAGTCGTGAAGGCGGGCGAGGCACCGGCCAAGCGCTACGACCCCAGCAATCCGCTGGCCGATGCCGAGGGCAATGTGTGGGAAGCCGCCGTCGACGAACCGCGCGAGCTGGTCGACATGCTCGATGCCGCCCGCACCTATCAGAACAATGTCGAGGTGATGTCGACCGCCAAGTCGCTCATCACCGAAACCCTCCGTCTGGGACGCTGATCATGGCCACTACGTCTGTCCAGAACCTGCCGCAGCTAAGCGCAACGAACCAGGCGGCGGCGAAGTCGAAGCTGGGTCAGCGCTCGCTGGGTCAGGACGATTTCCTCCGCCTGATGACCGCACAGCTGCAATATCAGGATCCGTTCAACCCCACCGACAACGGCCAGATGGTCGCGCAGATGGCGCAATTCTCGTCGCTGTCGGGCATCACCGAAATGAGCTCGACGCTCAAGACGCTGGCGGCGAAGCTGGGCGGCAACGGCACCAGCGACGCCGTGTCGTGGATCGGCAAGGCAGTGCTGACCGACAGCCCGACCGCCAGCGCCGACAACAACGGCAACGTCACCGGCGCGGTCGAACTCGACGGCGATGCCGCCAAGGTCCAGCTCGAGATCCGCGACGCCAGCGGCGCGATCGCCCGCACCGTGTCGATGGGCGCGCAGCCCAAGGGCATGGTCGATTATCAATGGGACGGCACGACCGACAACGGCACCCCCGCCGACGCCGGCCCCTACACCATCTCGGTCGCCGCATCGGATTCGAGCGGCGTCGTGGTCAAGGCACGCAACCTCGCCTGGGCGGGCGTGTCCTCGGTGATGCCAAATGGCGGCAAGCCGACGCTGACGCTGTCGAACGGGTCGCAGGTCGCGGCCGACACCGTCCGCAAGATCGCCTGAACCCTCTTCTCAAGAATTCCCGCAGGAGCCTAGCATGTCCTTCTATACCTCGCTCTCCGGTCTCAAGGCCTCGCAGGTCGACATGGCGTCGATCTCGCACAACCTCGCCAACGTCGGCACCACCGGCTTCAAGAAGAGCCGCGCCGAATTCGCCGACGTGATCGCGTCGAACCTCGCCGTCGCGCCGACGCAGATGGTCGGTTCGGGTACGGTGGTGAAGGGCAACCGCCAGCAGTTCGGCGAAGGCAATCTCGTCCAGTCGTCCTCGTCGCTCGACATCGCGATCGCCGGCGACGGCTTCTTTGCGCTCAAGCCCGATCCCAACAAGCAGGGTCTGGCCTTCACCCGCAACGGTTCGCTGCGCGTCGACGCCAACCAGTTCGTCACCGATGCGCAGGGTGCCCGCTTGCAGGTCTATCCGGTCGACGGCAACGGCAACGTCATCGCCACGACCCGCGCGTCGCTGACCGACCTCGTGCTCAACGGCACCTCGGGCAAGCCCAAGGGCACCGACAACGTGACGCTCGGCATGAACATGAACGCCCGGTCGGTCGTGCCCTCGACCACCCCATTCAGCCGCTTCGATTCGAGCAGCTACAACGAAGCCATCTCGACCACCGTCTATGACGGCGCCGGCAATCCGATGACGATGACCACGTACATGGTGCGCACCACCGCCCCGAATACCGATGCGACGGACCTTACGAGCACGTGGAAGGCATACAGCTTCGTCGGTGACCAGGCGATGACGGTCGGTGCCGACAAGACGCCGTCGGTGACGGTCGAATTCAACGCGGCGGGCGAACTCGCCACGGCGGTCGAGCAAGATTTCAACTCGTTCATGCCGGCCAGCGGCATCGCCCAGCAGCAGATCAAGCTGACCATCCCGACGACGACGGTCTCGACGACCAAGCCGTTCAAGGTGGCGACCCAGCTGCAGGACGGCGTCGAGGTCGGCCGCCTGCAGGGCGTGACGATCAACGAAAAGGGCATCGTCACCGCCAGCTATTCGAACGGCGATACCAAGCCGCTCGGCCAGGTCGCGATCGTCAACTTCTCGAACGCGTCGGGCCTGCGCCAGATGGGTAACAGCAACTGGCAGGCGACCGGCCTGTCGGGCGATCCGACCTTCGCCAGCTCGGGCGAAAACGGCGCGGGTTCGCTGATGTCGGGCATGATCGAAGGGTCGAACGTCGACATCACCGAGGAACTGGTCGGCCTGATCGCCGCACAGCGCAATTTCCAGGCGAATTCGAAGGCGCTCGACACCTCGAACCAGATCACGCGCTCGATCCTCGACCTGCGCGCCTGATGGAACTGGCATGGCCCTTGCTGTGAAGCAGGGGTCATAACACGGAGGCTTCGATGGACCGGCTGGTCTATACTGCGATGTCGGGACTGCGCGGGCACATGGCGTCGCAGGCGACGATCGCGAACAATATCGCGAACGGGTCGACGATCGGCTACCGCGCCGACAAGGTCGATTTCGAGCAGCTGTTGCTGAAGGGCAAGAACGGCGAACTCGAATCGCGCTCGCCTTCCTCGGAGGAAGTGCGCGACATGGATCGCCGGGCCGGCGCGATCCTCGCCACCGGCCGTCCGCTCGACATTGCGGTAGAGGGCGATGCATGGATCGCGGTCCAAGGCCCCGACGGCACCGAAGCCTATACGCGTCGCGGCGACCTGCAAATCACTGCCGCCGGCACGCTGGAGACCGGCGATCGTTTGCCGGTCATGGGCGTCGGCGGTCCGATCACCATCCCGCCGGCCCAGTCGATCAACATCACCGCCGATGGCCGGGTGATGGTCGTGCCGCAGGGGTCGCCCCCCGGCACGCCCGATCAGGAGGTCGGCCAGATCAAGCTGGTCAGCACCGCGGGCAGCGATACCGTCAAGGGCATCGACAATCTGCTGCACGTCCGCGGCGGCGGCACCCTGCCGGGTGACATGACCGCGAAGGTGCGCGGTGGCGCGCTCGAACAATCGAACGTCAACATGACGCAGGCGCTGGTCGACATGATCGAGAACCAGCGGTCGTACGAAGTGCAGGCAGGCATGCTGAAGCAGGCGAAGGAGATGGATGAGTCCTCCGCCAACCTGATGCGCGTCCAGAGTTAAGGGGAACAGGACATGGCAAACGCCGCACTGCATATCGCGCGCACCGGGCTCGATGCCCAAGACACGCGGATGCGCGTCATCTCGAACAACCTGGCGAACGTCAACACGACCGGGTTCAAGCGCGACCGTGCCTCGTTCGAGGCGATGAGCTACCAGATCATCACCGCACAGGGCGCCGCCTCGACGCAGGAATCGCGCTATGCGACCGGCCTGAACCTCGGCACCGGCGTCCGTATCCAGGGCACGGCCAGCATCCAGACGCAGGGCTCGCTCGCCACGACCGGCAACGCGCTCGACATGGCGATGGAGGGTGACGGCTATTTTCAGGTGCAGATGCCCGGCGGTCAGCTCGGCTATACCCGCGCCGGCAACTTCACCCGTTCGGCCGAAGGGCTGCTGGTCACGACCGAAGGCTATCAGGTGATGCCGGGCATCACTTTGCCCGAGGGCGCGACGTCGATCACCATCGGCAATGACGGTACCGTCAGCGCGACCATTCCCAACCAGACCGAAGCGACCGCGATCGGACAGATTCCGGTGGCATTGTTCGCCAACCCGGCCGGACTGATGCCCGCCGGCGACAATTTCCTGACCGAAACCGCCGCATCGGGCGCGCCGCAGCTCGGCGTCGCCGGCCTCGATGGCCGCGCCCGCATCCGGCAGGGCATGCTCGAAAGCTCGAACGTCAACGTCGTCGAGGAACTCGTCGACATGATCGAGACGCAGCGCGCCTATGAGGTCAATTCGAAGATGATCTCGGCCACCGACGAAATGCTGAAATATGTCAATCAGAACATCTGACGCCGCGCGCGCCGTCGCGTTCGCCGTGGTCGTACTGGCGGCGATGCCCGCAGACGCCCGCCCGCTGTTCGGCCGGAAGACGCCGCGTGAATCCTATGCCGCGACGCCGGCCGCCGCCCCGGTCATGCCCGTCGTCGCCACCGGCGCGATCTTTCAGGTCGAGCAGGGCTATGCCGCGCTCTACGAAGGATGGCGCGCGCGCAAGGTCGGTGATCCGCTGACCATCACTCTGGTCGAACGCACCAGTGCGTCGAAATCGGCGGGATCGAAGCTCGACAGCAATGGCGGCTTCTCGATCACGCCGCCCTCGGTCGGGCCGCTGTCGTTCGACCCGAACATCGCCAAGGCATCGGGCGGCCGCAATTTCGGCGGCACCGGATCGGCCGATCAGACCAATGCGCTGTCGGGCGAGCTCTCGGTCACCGTCGCCGAAGTCTATCCCAACGGCACGATGCTGGTGCAGGGGCAGAAGCGGGTGACGCTGAGCCGCGGGGACGAGGTCGTCGCGATCAAGGGCATCGTTCGCACCGCCGATGTCGATGCGAACAACCGCGTGCCGTCGACCCGCGTCGCCGATGCCCGCATCTCCTACACCGGCAAGGGCGATGTCGCCCGCGCCAGCCGGCAGGGGTGGCTCAGCCGCTTCTTCCAGGTCGTCAGCCCGTTCTAGGTTCCGCCCATGCGCTTCCTGCTCGCCATCCTCGCCGCCGTCCTGATGATCGCGCCCGCCTCGGCGGAGCGGGTCAAGGATCTCGGTCGCTTTCAGGGTATCCGGTCGAACCAGCTGACCGGTTACGGCATCGTCGTGGGCCTGCCCGGCACCGGTGACGACAATCTCGAATATACCGTCCAGTCGGTGAAGGCGATCGCCTCGCGCATGGGGCTGCAACTGCCGCCGGGTGCCAATCCCGGCCTCAAGAACGCGGCGGTCGTCCTCATCACCGCCGAACTGCCGCCCTTCGCCAAGCCCGGCCAGCGGCTCGACGTGACGGTCGCCTCGATGGGCAAGGCCAAGTCGCTGCGCGGCGGCGCCCTGATCATGACGCCGCTGCTGGGGGCCGATGGCCAGATCTATGCCATGGCGCAGGGCAATCTCGCGGTCGGCGGTCTGGGGGCCGAGGGTGCCGACGGGTCGAAGATCGTCGTCAACATCCCCTCGACCGGCCGTATTCCCGAAGGGGCGACGGTCGAGCGCATGGTCGATACCGGTTTCGCCACCGCGCCGACGCTGACCTTCAATCTGGCGCAGGCCGACTTCACCACCGCACAGAATGTCGCCGGCGCGATCAACCGCCGCTTCGGCGCCGGGACCGCGACCGCGATCGACGCGGTATCGGTCGCGCTGCGTGCCGCGCCTGGTGCCGACACCCGTGCGATGCTGATGAGCGAGGTCGAGAACCTCTCGGTCGACCCGGCCGAGACCGCCGCGCGCGTCATCGTCAACGCCCGCACCGGTACGGTCGTCATCAACTCGGCCGTCCGCGTCGCACCCTCGGCCGTGACGCATGGCAAGCTGACCGTGAAGATCGACGAGAATCAGCGCGTCAGCCAGCCCGCACCCTTCAGCCAGGGCCAGACCGCGGTCGAGCAGAAGAGCGGCGTGACCATCGAACAGGAGGTCAAGCCAATGTTCGTGCTCGCACCGGGTCCCAAGCTCGCCGACGTGGTGAAGGCGATCAACGCCATCGGCGCATCGCCCGCCGATCTGGTCGCGATCCTCGAGGCGCTGAAGGAATCGGGCGCGCTCAAGGCGGAGCTGGTGGTGCTGTGAGCGTGATCGGCGCGACGACCGGCATCGGGGTCGACACCAGCCGCATCGGCAACAAGGACAATCTGAAGGCCGCCGGGGAGCGGTTCGAATCGGTCTTCACCGGCATGATGCTCAAATCGATGCGGCAGGCGAAGCTGGCCGACACGCTGTTCGACAACAAGGCCGCCGGCCAGTTCCGCGACATGTGGGATCAGAAGGTCGCCGAGAATATGTCGGTGTCCACCCCGCTTGGAATCGGCAAGGCGATGACCGAGTTTCTGGCTCGGTCACAGATGGTTAACGTCGCCGATGCCAATAATCCCGCTCAAGCCCGGACCGATTCGGCCGTTACCCCGGGTGAAGGGAAGAGCGGATGAGCGACCTGCTGTCGATCGGGGCAAGCGGAGTCAGGGCGTACCAGTCGGCCCTGACCACGACGTCGGACAATATCGCGAACGCCGGCACCACCGGGTATGTTCGGCGGACGACGTCGCTTGCCGAGGTCGGCGTGGGTTCGTCGCGGCAGATCGCCGGCAGCGGCGTGACCGTGACCGGGGTTGCGCGTTCGGCAGATATCTACCGGTCGCAGGAGGTTCGCCAGTCGAACTCCGACGTATCACGCAGCGATGGCGGTATCGTGTGGATGGCGCGGATCGAGGACGCGCTGACCAGCCGCGCGCTGACCGATCGCATGACGGCCTTCTTCAACAGCGCCACCACTTTGTCCGCCGATCCGTCGGCCGACGCACCGCGCCGCTCGATGCTGGAAGCGGCGGAAAGCGTCGCTCAGGCATTTTCGGGCACGATCGGCGCGCTCGACGAATCCGCCGCCAATCTCGCCCTCAACGCCGATAATGCGGTGAGCAAGCTCAGCAACAATGCGGCGGTGCTGGCGCGCATCAACGACGGCCTGTCGCGCGTATCGAAGGGATCGGCGGGCGAGGCGCAGCTGCTCGACCAGCGCGACCGCATGCTCGACGAAATGAGCGAGATGACCGATATCGACGTCAACTTCGATACGACCGGTCGCGTGACGGTGCGTGCGGGCGGCGCCGATGGCCCGTTGCTGGTCCATGGGATCGAGGCATCGACCGTCCGGTTCGAACGCGACGAGGACGGCGCCCCGGTGTTCACGACGATGCGTGGCGGTACCGAAACCATCCTGATCCCGCGTGGGGGTTCGTTGGCCGGCATGGTCGACGGCGCCAAGCGGATCAGCGACATGCGCAAGGAAGTGGTCAATGTCGCCAGCGACTTCGTGCTGGACGTCAACGGCGCCTTTGCCAGCGGTGAGGATCTGAACGGCGAAGCGGGCGCGGCGATGTTCGCTATCGAGCCGACCGGCCGCGTCACCCGTACGCTGGGCGATCCGGCCAAGATCGCGGCGGCGACCCCGGGCGAAGGGGCCCGCGACAGCGGCAACCTGTCCAACCTGTTCGATGCGCGCCGCAACGGCCTGTTCGAACAGCGCGTCGTCGCGCTGCAATCGAGCAACGGATCGGCGCTCAACGCGCGCAAGACCATTGCCGAGGCGCAGGGCGCGATCCGCGATTCGGCGGTCGATGCACGCGATTCGTCGGCGGGCGTGAACCTCGACCAGGAGGCGGTGAACCTGATGCGCTTCCAGCAGGCCTATCAGGCGTCGAGCCGCGTGATCCAGGTCGCGCGCGAGACCTTCGATACGCTGTTCGCGATCCGATAGGACCAGCCATGCAGATCTCCACGGCCAACTTCTACAATCGCGCGACGAACCAGATGTCGCGGCTGAACGCCGACCTCAACCGCTTGAATACCGAATTGTCGACGCAGAAGCATCTGAAGGTCGCGTCGCAGGATTCGGCATCGTGGATGATGCTGGGCGGCATCAAGAAGGAGGAGGCGGATTCGAACGCCTTCCGCTCCAACATCACCTTGTCGCGCGGTCTGCTGGCACAGGCGGATACCGCGCTCGGCAATGTCGACGAACGGCTGGTGCGCGTGCGCGAGCTGACCGTGCGGGCCGGCACCGATACGCTCAATGCCCAGGACAAGGTGGCGATCGCCAACGAACTCGACCAGATTCGCGAAGGACTGCTGGCGATCGCCAACAGCCGCGACGTGCGCAACCATCCGGTGTTCGGCGGAACCGGCGACGTCGCCTTTACCAAGGACGATACGACCGGCGCGATCACCTATACCGGCAACGCATCGGTCGCGAACGTCCGTATCGGCGAGGCGAGCCAGATGCAGGTCGGCATCGATGGCAGCAGGGTGTTCAGCGGTGCCAATGGCGGCGTCGATATCTTCGCGCTGATCGACGATCTGAAGACGGCGATGGAGATGCCGACCGAAGCGCCGGTGGTCGACCCGACGGTACCGGTCGACCCCGACGCCCCGGCGGTCGATCCCGACGCCGCCCCCTTCGACGTCGATGCCGCGCGCAAGGCCTATACGACCAAGATCAACACCGCGCTCGGCAAGCTCGATACCGCCGAAGCGCAGGTGACGTCGGCGCGTGCCGCCAACGGCGCCCGCGCCGCGCGGCTGGAGATCGAATCGAGCCAGCTCGAGAATATCGGCATCGACCGCGAGGAAGCGCGCAGCGCGCTCGAAGATACCGATATCTCGACGACGATGGTCGAATTTCAGAAGACGCTGACGATTCTGAGCGCGACCCAGGCCAGCATTTCCAAACTGGCAGGCATGTCGCTGTTTAACTATCTGAAGTGACCCTGGCTGCCCGGTTTCTTGGTAAATTGGCGGGCGGTAACGATTTCTCGACGTCTATCGGCGAAAAGGGACGGGTGATGCGACGCGGACAGCGCCGCAACGGTTCGTAACCCAGGGGCAAGCGCCATATGTTTCCCGCCATCGGCTTCGTCGTTCTCATCGCCATGGTGTTCGGTGGGTTCGCCTTTACCGGCGGCGACCTCGGCCCCGTGCTGCACGCGCTGCCGCACGAAATGCTCATCATCGGCGGTGCGGCGGTCGGCGCACTTATCATCGGCAATTCGGGCCGCGAGCTCAAGGGCATGGGCGGCGGCTTCATGAAGGTGCTGAAGGGGCCGAAGTACAAGAAGCAGGATTATCTCGACGCGATCTTCCTCGTGTCCAAGCTGATGAAGATGCTGCGTGCCGAAGGGCCGATCGCGCTCGAACCGCATGTCGAGGATCCGAAATCCTCGTCGGTGTTCGGGGAGTATCCGCGGTTGATGAAAGATCACACGTTGGTAAACTTAATTGCCGATACGTTGCGCCTCGTCGTCGTGTCGTCGGGTACGCTCGACGTGCACGCGGTCGAGGAGGTCATGGATAACGCCATCAAGACCCATCACCATGAGGAACAGGGGCCGCAGGCGACCTTGCAGGGGCTGGCCGACGCGCTGCCCGCGCTCGGCATCGTCGCGGCGGTGCTCGGCGTGGTCAAGACCATGGGCTCGATCGACAAGCCACCGTCGATCCTGGGCGGCATGATCGGTTCGGCGCTGGTCGGCACGTTCCTCGGCATTCTGCTCGCTTATGGTCTGGTCGGGCCGCTCGCCGGGCGGTTGCAGCAGGTGATCGATGCCGACGCTGCCATCTATCACACCGTCAAGCAGATCATCATCGCCTCGCTCCACGGCCATCCCCAGCCGCTGGTGATCGAAGCCGCACGTTCGGGCATTCCGCACCACAACCAGCCCGGCTTCGCCGAAGTCTTCGACGGCCTGCGCGGACGCTGATCCCATGGCGAAGGCACCGCACGGCAATAACCAGCCGCCCCCCGTCATCATCGTCAAGAAGATCATCGCCGAGGGCCATGGCGGCCATCACGGCGGTGCGTGGAAGGTCGCCTATGCCGACTTCGTGACGGCGATGATGGCGTTCTTCCTGCTGATGTGGCTGCTCGGCGCCACGACCGAGAAGCAGCGCAAGGGCTTGGCCGATTATTTCACGCCGTCGCTGGTCGAGGTGAAGGCGGGGTCGGCCGGATCGAACGGGCTGTTCGGCGGCGAATCGATCGTCGACAAGGACAGCTATCCGCACCGCGCGGCGCAGACCGGTACGCGGTCGCTGACCATCCCCGTCGACGCCAATGGCGGCGCACAGGTCGGATCGGGCGAGAAGGGCCGGTTGAAGAACAAGGCGGAGATGGCCGAGGCCGATCGCAAGGCGTTCGAGCGGATCAAGCGCGAGCTGCGGCAGAAGCTGGAATCGAGCCTCGAACTGCGCAAACTGGCCAAGAACGTCCGCATCGTGCCGACGCATGACGGGGTGCGCATCGACCTGGTCGACAATGCCGATTATTCGATGTTCGCGCTGGGCACCACGGCGCTCGCCCCGGAAGCGTCGAAGCTGATGGCGCTGATCGCCGATACGGTGAAGGACCTGCCCAACACGATCATGATCCGGGGGCACACCGACTCGGTCGCCTATGGCCGACGCGAAACGATGAACAACTGGATGCTCTCCTCGGGCCGGGCGGAAGCGACGCGCCGCCGCCTCGCGCTGGCGGGGGTCGGCGAGCGCCGCTTCGAACGGATCGAGGGCGTGGCCGATCGCGAGCCGATGGTGGCCAAGGACCCGTTCGACCCGCGCAACCGCCGCGTCGCCATCACCCTGCTGTATCAGGAGACTGCCGGCTTCGGCGGCCGCCGCATGGCCAGCACCGACAGTGACGCACCCGGGCGCGCCGACGTGCCCCGCCCCGGTGCCGAACGCTCCGGCGAGGAGCGTTCGGAAGCGCACTGATCGGCCGGGTCAGAAGAACAGCTTGCGGAAGGTCAGGCGCACGACCCGCCCCGTCGGATCGAGATAGCCGGGCTGATAGTTGATCGGCACGACGCCATTGGCGTCGGTCACCCGCTGCCGTGCATTGAACAGATTGTCGACGCCCAGGCTGATCCGCGCGCCGCGCAGCCAGCGATTGTCGCGCACCAGCCCCGGCTGTTGCCCGAGTTCGATCCAGGAGCGCAGCCCGACGCGCGCCAGCCCGCCGAAATTCAGCGTCTGGCCGGTGCCGCTGGCGCCGCCATTGACCTCGGTCGCCGATCGCCAGTTGACGGTGACGCGTGCGCCCAGTCCGTCGCGGACATAGCCGCCATTGAAATCGATCTGGTGGCGCGGTGTCCCGCCATTGTCGTCGACCGCGTCGCCATCGAGCAGGTTCAGTTGCGGCAGCCCGTCGCGGATCACGATCGTGTCGGTCAGGTTCACGCTGTGATACACGCCGAACCACAGCCGGCCGCCACCACCCCCGCCGAAGCCGCCGCGGCCGCCGCCCGGTCCGCCGAACCCGCGTCCACCGCCGCCACCGCCACCGCCGCCAGGACCACGGTCGGCGCCGGGACCGCGACCCTCGCCGGGCGGGGGTGGCGGCGTGCCGGCGGCTTCCGCCGCTTCGCGTTCGGCGCGACGCCGTTCCATGAAGGCCTGGCGCGCCGCCTCTGCCGCACGCGACCGCGCGGTGGTGATCCGCTTGGCGAAGTTGATGCCGTAGCGCAGCACGCTGCTGTCGGCGCGGGCGAAATTGACCGGGCGGTTGTCGACGCGGGTCAGCACGCGGGTAGCCGGATCGCGGGTGAAGCGGTCGGGGAAGGCGTTCTGAATCTCGGCGGTGATCGTCGGGAAGGTGCGGATCGGGTTGTCGGTATGGTTGTTGGTGTAATCGAACTGGAACGAGATATCGCGCTCGCTCCACGGCTTGAGATTGACGCCCAGCTTCAGCACGCGGCTGTCGCTCTGCACCAGGTCCGGGTTGCCGCCGCTGATCGAGGTCACGTCGACCGTCTGCCCCAGTACATAGTCGAAGCGGCGGACGAAGGGGGTGGTGATGAGCGGGTTGCCCAATTGCTGCTGCGACGGCGCATTCTGTTCGTGGCTGACCGACGCAAGGATGCGCAGCGGCGTGATCGGCTGCCAGTTGAGGCCATAGCCATAGGAGGTGAGCGTACCGAAGTCCGACAGTTGTTCGACCTCGGCATTGCCGTTCAGCGACAGCCGCCCGAGTGCCGACAGGACTTCGCGTGCGGCATTGGCGATCGGCAGGTCGATATTGGCACGCACCGACCCGCTGTCGCGACCGAGATCGGCGGCGCTGGCCAGTCCCGCGCGGACCGAATCGCTGCTGAAATCGCTGGTCGTCCCGGCGATGCGGATGCTGGTGCTGGCGTCGCCGGCGGGTAGCGAGAAGGGCGACCCGGCGACCAGCGCGTTGATGCCGGCGATGCTCGACACCGACTTCGCGCGATCGGTGGTGCGGATCAGATTGCCGAGATCGCCGAACGGGCTGAACGTGCCCGCGCCGACCGCCGCCTGGATATCGGTCACGTCGACCCCGCGTTCGGTGCGGGTGCTGGTGTCGATCCGGTCGTAATTGCCGTTCACCGTCCAGCGCCACCGGCCGATATCACCGTTCAGCGCAAAGCCGAGATTGGCAGTGGTCGTCTCGCCATTCTGCACCAGCGGGCTCGCTTCGGCATAGCGGCGGACGATCACGTCGCTGGCAAAGGACGAGAAGGGTGTGTTGCCCGGCAATGTCAGCGAGATGGCGGGCAGGCCGAGCAGCGATTCGGTGCGGTTATGCTCGACGCGGCCGGTGACCGTCGCCGCGACATTGCCGAAGATGCTGCGTGCATAGACGCCATTGGCGGAAAAGCGGTCGACCGCGCCCGACAGCGTCCGGTACGGCGTCGTGTCGGTCACGCGCGGCGCATTGGCCCCGGCGGCGAACCCGGCCAGCGTCGGCGTGCCGTCCGGCACCGCCGCGACGGTGACCGGCGTACCGGCCAAGGCGCTCAGCGCCGGATCGATCGCCGCGCCATCGGGGATGCCGGTGACGTTGCCGATCAGGTCGTAGGGCGTGCCGGAGGTGTTCGGAATGATGCCGCGTTCGCTTTCCAGCAAATTGCTGGTCGTTTCCGCCTGCAGATTCAGGTTGAAGCGCTTGTCGCGGTCGATGCGGACCAGCCCGCCCTCGACCTCGACATTGCTCGACCCACCATCGGTCGGCACGCTACCCTGCAATTCGCCGGTATAGCTGCGGAAACGCGGGCGCAGGACGAAGTTGATGACCTTCTGGTCCGAGCGATAGCCATATTTCAGCGCGACTTCCTCGGGCAGGATGTCGACGCGCAGGATCGCCTCGGTCGGCAGGTCGCGGATTTCCTGAAAACCCGCCGAACGCCGGCCGTTGACGAGGAACACCGGCTGCCCGCCGCGCACCGATTGCAGTTGCGGAGCGAGTTCGGCAACCAGTTCCGCGACCGAGCTGACGCCGTAGGAGCGGATATCGGCCGGCGACAATTGCAGTTCGGGCTTGATGTCGCCGGGGACCGATCCGGGGGGCGGGCGGCCGGTTACGACGATCTCTTCGGCTTCGCTTTCGATATCGGTGCCGCCCGCGCCCGCCGGATCGGCCGGTTCACCCGGTTGTGGCGTCGTCGGCGCCTGCGCGGCCGGAGTCTGGGTGGTCCCTGCTACCGGGGCGGTTGGGGCAGTCTGTGCCGCTAGCGCCGCCGGTGCCGTCCCCAATGCCAAAACCGCCAATGTCCACCGCGCCATGCGAAACCCTTTTGAAACCCAAGCCGCATTGTCGCGGTCCAGGGTTGCTACGTCCCGAATGTCGCACAACTATCGCAGGTCTTGAAAATATCCGGGCGGGTTCAGCGCCGCAGCAGATAGTTCAGCCGCGCCGCCGCGATCGGTCGGTCGCGATCGTCCTGCCATGCGGTCGCGGTCACATTGGCGATGCGTGCCCCCAGCCGGGTGACGCTGCCCGCCGCCCAGATCGTCCGCTCGCGGCCGCCGCGCATATAGTCGATGGTGACGTTGATCGGCTTGATCGTCGCCGCGTCGCTGCCCAGTGCATGGCGCAGCGCGATCCATGCCGCCATCTCAAGCATCCCGCCGATGGCGCCGCCATGGACGAAGCCGGGGCGGCCGAGCAGGTCGTCGGCAAATGCCATCGTCACGATCGGATGGCCGTCCGCATCGTGATCGAGCGTCAGCCCGAGCAGTTCGGCATAGGGCGGCAGGGTCATGCCGCGTCCAGCAGCATGAAGGTGCCCGCGACATGCGCCACCGGATCGCCCGGATCGCCGTCATGGGCGATGCCGCGCACGAACGCGACCTGCCGCGCGACGCGGTAGCATTCGCCCCGTCCGATCACCGTCCGCTCGGGCGTTGCCGGGCGGAGATAGTCGAGCCGCAGGTCGAGCGTCGCATGCGGCAAAAACGCACCGCGCTTCAGCCACACGCCGACGCTGGTCGCCATGTCCATCAGCGTCAGGATCGGCCCCGACGCCAGCACGCCGCGCGCCGGATCGCCGATCAGGTCGGGTCGGAACGGCAGCAGCAATTCGCACCAGTCCGCGCCATGCGCCCGATAGCCGATTCCCAGCCGCGACCCATGGCCGCCGACCCGCGCCGAAAAGAAGCGGGCCGGATCGAAGCCGGGCGGGAGCGGAAAGCCAGTCATCGCCGGTTCCTGTAGAACGGATCGCCCGCGGGTTGAAGGCGAAGACTGGCCGGCGGTCAGTGCAGCGCGATCTCGGTGACGACGAAGGGCGCGATCGCCTTGTCGGTCGCGTTCTGCACCAGCAGGCCATCGATCCGCTTCTTGTCGGCACCGATCTTGACAAGCGGCAGTTCGACCTTCTTCCAGCCACTGGCGGGCAAGGTGACCGGATAGGCCTGTGCCTCCAGCGGCTTGCCATCGACCACCGCGACGATCCGCAATTGCTGCGCGCCGCCGTCCATGCCCTGGATCAGCATCGCCACCGACTTGTACGGCGTGGTGTCGAACGGCGCATGATAGAGCGACAGCGCCTGATAGGGGCCGGCCTCGACCCAGATCGGCTTGCGCTGCGATCCCTGTATCTCAGTCGACAGCTCGACCGTCGCGGTACTGCGATTCTCCCAGCCGTTGCTGAGCGCAGTGCCATAGATATCGCCCGAACCGGCATCCTGCGCGACGACCGGAGTCGCCACCACCGCCAGGGCCAACCACCATGGACGCATCTTTCCTCTCCTCTCCCCTGCCGGTATCGTCCGGCTACCCCCATGCTACGCCGCCATGGCCGGTTGAAAAGGGGGAAGTTGGGGAGCGGGACGGATGCGGGTGACGACCACGATCGCGGACGGGGTGGCGCAGGTCCGCCTGACCCGCGCCGACAAGATGAACGCGATCGATCCGGCGATGTTCGACGCGCTGATCGACACGATCGAGACGCTGCGCACGTCCCCGGCGCGCTGCGTCGTGCTGTCGGGCGAGGGACGGGCCTTTTGCGCCGGGCTGGACATGGCGAGCATGGCGGCGGGGGCGGCGGGCCTCGACCTCGCGACGCGGACGCATGGGCTGGCGAACCGGGTGCAGCAGGTGGCATGGGGCTGGCGGACGCTGCCGATGCCGGTGATCGCGGCGGTCCACGGGCTGGCGTTCGGCGGCGGATTGCAGATCATGGCGGGGGCCGATGTGCGGATCGCCGCGCCCGATACCCGGTTCGCGATCCTCGAGGCGAAATGGGGACTGGTCGCCGACATGGCCGGCTTCGCGCTGTGGCGCGACGTGCGGGGCGACGTCTTGCGCGAACTGGCGTTCACCGCGCGCGAGTTCGACGCGGTCGAGGCGCAGGCGGCAAGCTTCGTGACGCGCATCGCCGACCATCCGGTCGACACGGCGATGGCAATCGCCCGCGGCATCGCCGGACGCAGCCCCGACGCGGTCCGCGCGGCCAAGCGCCTCGCCAACCTTGTCGACGATGCCGATGCGGCGACGATCCTCGCCGCCGAAAGCGCCGAACAGATCGCACTGCTCGGCACCGCCAATCAGGTCGAGGCGGTCCGCGCCGGCATGGAGCGGCGCACGCCCGATTTCCGTTAAATATCCTGGACCAGCCGCCCGTACAGCTCCGGCCGGCGGTCGCGGAAGAAGCCGAAGGCGGCGCGGTGGCGCTTTACCCGGTCGAGGTCGAGCGTCGCGGTGATGACGCCCTCTTCCTCGCGGTCGAGTTCGGCCAGCACGTCGCCCCGTTCATCGACGATGAACGAGGTGCCGTAGAAGGTCTGGCCATGTTCGGTGCCGACGCGGTTGGCGGCGACCACCGGCACGACGTTCGACACGGCATGGCCGACCATCGCGCGGCGCCACAGCCGCGCGGTGTCGAGGCTGGTATCGTGCGGTTCGCTGCCGATCGCGGTCGGATAGAACAGCACTTCCGCGCCCATCAGCATCAATGCGCGCGCGGTTTCGGGATACCATTGGTCCCAGCAGACGCCGACGCCCAGCTTGGCCGGGCCGTCCCATACCTTGAACCCGGTATTGCCGGGGCGGAAATAGAATTTCTCCTCATATCCCGGACCGTCGGGAATATGGCTCTTGCGATACACGCCCTGGATGCGGCCATCGGGGTCGATCATCGCGAGGCTGTTGTAGTGATGCGGACCATCGGCTTCGAAGAAGCTGGTCGGGATATGCACCTTCAGCTCGCTGGCCAGCGCCTGCATCGCCAGCACCGCCTTGTGCTCGGCCACCGGCTTGGCATTGGCGAACAGCCCTTCGTCCTCGACGCGGCAGAAATATTCGCCTTCGAATAATTCGGGCGGCAGGATGACCTGCGCCCCCCGTGCCGCCGCCTCGCGCACCAGACGCGAGACATTGGCGATGTTGCGGTCGATATCGGTCGAGAAGCCGAGCTGGAGCGCGGCGACGGTGATCTCGGTCATGAACAGTCCTACAGCGTTACGCCGAAGCGGGCGGCGACGGGGATAGTGGCCAGATACAGCAGGATCGTGACACCGCAACCCGCGAGCAATGCCCACCAGAACGGGATGCCATGCCGCAGCAGCGCGGGCACGATCAGGAACAGGGGCAGCGAGGGCAGCACATACCAGAAGGTCGCCTCCGCATGATCGGCCAGCCGCATCGCGTCGCCGGTGTCGCGCCACAGCCAGATCATGCCGAGCAGCGACACCAAAGGCAGCGAGGCGACCAGCGCCCCCGCCGCCGGATTACGCCGCGCGATCAACGCGACCGCCGCGACGATCAGCCCCGACAGCGCGGCGCGGACGACGAACGCGATCAAGCCGCCGGAATCTGTTGGCTGATGCAGTGGAAGCTGCCGCCGCCGGTCAGGATGTGATCGGCGCGCAGCCCCACGACCTGACGATCGGGGAAGATTTCGGCGAAGGCGGCGATGGCCGCATCGTCGGTTCCGGTGCCGTACAGCGGCACGACCACCGCCGCATTGCCGATATAGAAATTCATATGGCTGCCGGGAATGATCTCTTCTTCAGGCGACAGCACGCGACCGGGGGAGGGAACCAGCACGACCTCGACGCCGAACGCCTTCGCCCGTGCCGCCGCATCCTGATAGATGCGCCAGTTCGGATCGTTCTCTGCCGCCTGCGGGATCGCCAGCCGGTTCGGGCCGACGAAGCGGGCGAGGTTGTCGACATGGCCATCGGTATGGTCGTTGAGCAGCCCGTCGCCCAGCCACAGGACGCGGTCATAGCCCAGATCCTCGCGCAACCGCGTTTCCGCCGCCGTCTTGTAGAAGCCGGTGTTGCGATTGGGGTTCAGCAGGCATTGCTCGGTCGTCACCACCAGCCCGGTGCCGTCGCCATCGATCGCGCCGCCCTCGACGATCCAGTCATGTTCGGCGACCGCCATGTCCCGCCCGCGCGCGAGGCGCAGGCCGATATCGTCGTCGCCGGGCAGGTCGTATTTGCCGCCCCAGCCGTTGAAGCCGAACCGGTGCGCCGTGCCGTCGCCGCCGATGATCGGGCCGGTGTCGCGCAGCCAGATGTCGCCGAACGGCTCCATCGTCACCTCGGCAAAGGGGGCACGCGCGCGCGCGTCGTCGGCCGCCTCGACCGTCGCGGCGACCAGGATCACCGTCTCGCCGCGTCCCTCTGCATGGACGGCCCGGGCAAAGGCGACGACTTCGTCACGGGCGGGGTCGAGGTCCTCCAGCCACAATTCGGCATGGCTGGGATAGCCGATCCATACGGCGGCGTGGGGGGCCCATTCGGGTTGCGGCGCAGTCATGCGCGCGCAGATAATGGATCGCGGCCCACAGGAAAAGACCCGCGATCTTGCTCCCGCCGCGCCGATGAGCGATGGGGCGGCATCTCCTTCACGGCCCGCGCAGGAACCGAGTCCCATGAAATTCTTCGTCGATACCGCCGATACCAACGACATTCGCGAACTGGCCGAAACCGGCCTGCTCGACGGCGTCACCACCAACCCGTCGCTGATCCACAAATCGGGCCGCGACTTCCTCGAGGTCGTACGCGAAATCTGCTCGATCACGCCGGGGCCGGTTTCGGCCGAGGTCGTGGCGCTCGACCATGAAGGCATGATGCGCGAGGCGGAGATCCTGCGCAAACTGGCCGACAATGTCGCGGTGAAGGTGCCGTTGACGATCGATGGGCTGAAGACCTGCAAGGCGCTGACCGACGACGGCACGATGGTCAACGTCACCCTGTGCTTCTCCGCCAATCAGGCGCTGCTGGCGGCAAAGGCCGGCGCGACCTTCGTCTCGCCCTTCGTCGGCCGCCACGACGATATCGGTTTCGACGGCATGGGCCTCATCAGCGATATCCGCCTGATCTACGACAATTACGATTTCGGCACCGAAATCCTCGTCGCCAGCGTCCGCCACCCGGTCCATGTCCTCGAATCCGCCAAGCTCGGCGCGGACGTGATGACCGCGCCCCCCTCGGTCATCCGCGCGCTGGTCAAGCATCCGCTGACCGACAAGGGGATCGAAGGCTTCATGGCCGACTGGGCCAAGTCGGGCCAGACGATCGGCTGATCGACGCGGGGGCTGCAATGGACCAACTGACGCAGCCCCTGCCACTCGCCTTCGCCACCCATCTCTCGCGCGACCGGCGGCGATCGGCGCATACCGTGCGCGCCTATACCGCGACCGCCGAGCGGCTGATCGCCTTTCTGCAGGGCCATTGGGGCGGGGCGGTCGATGCCGCTGCCTTGGGTCGGATCGGCGCGACCGACCTGCGCGCCTTCCTCGCCCGTCGGCGCGAGGACGGCCTCGCCAATACGTCCGCCGCACGCGAATTGTCGGCGGTGCGCGCCTTTCTCGACTTTCTCGACATCGACGCCCCCCGCCTGCGGGGTCCGCGCACCGGAAAGGGCATACCGCGGCCGATATCCCCCGACGAAGCGGTCGCGCTGGCCGAGGACGTCGCCGACGAGGCTGCCGAACCATGGATCGGCGCGCGCGACTGGGCCGTCTTGCTGCTGCTTTACGGCGCGGGGCTGCGCATCGGCGAGGCGCTGTCGCTGACCGGTGCGATCCTGCCGCTGGGCGAAACGATCATGGTCACCGGCAAGCGCGACAAGACGCGGGTCGTGCCGCTGCTGCCCCCGGTCCGCGCCGCGATCGACGCCTATGTCGCGCAGCAACCCTGGGGCACGGGGCGCGATGCCCCGTTGTTTCGCGGGGCGAAGGGTGGGCCATTGTCGGCCGGCGTGATCCGCCGATCGGTCCGCGCGGCGCGGGGACGGCTGGGGCTGAGCGACCGCACCACGCCGCATGCGCTGCGCCACAGCTTTGCTACGCATCTGCTCGGGCGCGGCGCCGATCTGCGCTCGCTACAGGCGTTGCTGGGCCATGCCAGCCTGTCCTCGACGCAGATCTACACCGCGGTCGACGCGGCGCATTTGCTCGATGTGTATCGGAATGCGCACCCGCATGGGTAGGGTGACGTGGTTGCGCTTCCCCCTTCCGAAATTACCCCGGACTTGATCGAGATCTCCGAGAAAGTCGCGTGATTGCTTGAAGCCTTCCGTACCCCGGCGAAGGCCGGGGTCCAGTTGGGCGACGTTAGTGAGATACGGCGAAACCTTCCCAACTGGGCCCCGGCCTTCGCCGGGGTACAAGGAGCGACGTTCGCAGAGTTCCCGATCGAGTCCGGGGTGACGGGAACACCTACTTGTCCCGAAACAAAAACGCCGCGCCGAACCTCGGTCCGGCGCGGCGTCTTGTGGAACGCAAGGAGTCGTCGATCAGCCGGCTTGTTCGGCGAGGATCGTCAGCCCCTTGGGCGTTACCTCGGCGAACCCGCCACGGATCGCGATCCGCTCGGCCTCGCCCTTTTCGTTCCGCTGGACCAGCAGGTCGCCATCGCGGATCGTCGACATGAACGGCGCATGGCCCTCCAGCACGCCGAAGTCGCCTTCGGTGCCCGGTACGGTGACCATGTAGACCGATTCCGACCGCACCAGCTTTTCGGGGGTCACGAGTTCGAAGTGCAGCATGTCAGGGTCTCGTTTCAATCGCGCGGTCGAACGCGGCGGTGGCCGCATCGAACTTGTCCCGGCAGCCGGGATTGCAGAAGCCGACCACCGCGCCGCGATACACCGTCAGGGCGTCGTCGCTGATCGGCTTGGCCGACCAGGGACAGACGTCGTTCACGGCATCCTCGCGGCGCAGCGCCGTCATCAGGCGTCCTGCGCCATCTTCTGCGCCTTGGCGACGACTTCGTCGATGCCGCCGACCATGTAGAAGGCCGATTCCGGCAGGTGGTCATATTCGCCTTCGACGACCGCCTTGAACGACTTCACCGTGTCTTCCAGCGCGACGAACTTGCCGCTGATGCCGGTGAAAACTTCGGCGACGTGGAACGGCTGGCTGAGGAATTTCTGGATCTTGCGGGCGCGGGCGACCGTGACCTTATCCTCTTCCGACAGTTCGTCCATGCCGAGGATGGCGATGATGTCCTGCAGCGACTTGTAGCGCTGGAGCAGCGACTGCACGGCGCGCGCCGTGTCGTAATGCTCCTGACCGACGGTACGCGGTTCCAGAACGCGGCTGGTCGAATCGAGCGGATCGACCGCCGGATAAATGCCGAGTTCCGAGATCGCGCGGTTGAGCACGGTCGTCGCGTCGAGGTGGGCGAACGACGTCGCCGGCGCCGGATCGGTCAAGTCGTCGGCGGGGACGTAGATCGCCTGCACCGAGGTGATCGAGCCCTTGTTGGTCGAGGTGATGCGTTCCTGCAGCGCGCCCATGTCGGTCGACAGCGTCGGCTGATAGCCCACCGCCGACGGGATGCGACCGAGCAGCGCCGACACTTCCGAACCCGCCTGGGTGAAGCGGAAGATGTTGTCGACGAAGAACAGCACGTCCTGGCCTTCGACGTCGCGGAAATATTCGGCGATGGTCAGGCCCGACAGCGCGACGCGGGCACGCGCGCCCGGCGGCTCGTTCATCTGACCATAGACCAGCGCGACCTTCGATCCCTCGCTGGTCGGATTGCCATCGGCATCCTTGGCGATGACGCCCGCGTCGAGGAATTCGTGGTACAGGTCGTTGCCTTCGCGGGTGCGCTCACCGACGCCCGCGAATACCGACGTGCCGCCATGGCCCTTCGCGATGTTGTTGATCAGTTCCTGGATCAGCACCGTCTTGCCGACGCCCGCGCCGCCGAACAGGCCGATCTTGCCGCCCTTCGCGTACGGGGCGAGCAGGTCGATGACCTTGATGCCGGTGACGAGGATCGCGCTTTCGGTCGACTGGTCGACGAACAGCGGCGCCGATGCGTGAATCGGGGCGGTGGTTTCGGCGCCGACCGGGCCACGCTCGTCGATCGGCTCGCCGACGACGTTCAGAATGCGGCCGAGCGTCTTGGGACCGACCGGCACGCGGATCTGCGATCCGGTGTCGCGCACCGCCTGACCCCGGGTCAGACCTTCGGTCGCGTCCATCGCGATGGTGCGGACGGTGTTCTCGCCCAGATGCTGTGCGACTTCGAGGACGAGGCGGTTGCCGTTATTGTCGGTTTCGAGCGCCGACAGGATGGCCGGCAGTTCGCCGTCGAATGCGACGTCGACGACGGCGCCGATGACCTGCGCGATCCGGCCGGTATTGTTGGTGCTGCCCTGGGGCGCGTAGGTGTCTGCGGCGGTTGCCATCACTGCTTCCTCGGTTCGGTCCCCGTCGCGGGGCGGGTAAAGGTCACGATCAGGCGGCGTCCGCCGTCGATCGGAGTACGGGTAATCTGATAATCGGCACCGGCGACCTTAGCCGATGTCGGGCTCTCGGTCATGATGCCGCGCTTCACTTCCTCGCGGCCGGGCAGGCCGAGGCTGGCGAGCGGGCGGTCGACCCAGCGGGCGAACTGTTCCTTCGCAAACGGGCTGGAATCGAGGTTCACGATGTCGAGCGAGAAGGCGAACTTGTCGATCCGCTGCGCATCGCCGGTCACCGTCAGATTGGCGGTATTGACCGGCTTGATCGACGGATCGGCCATCGGCGTCGGCTGTGCCGTCGCCTTCATCCCGCCCTCGGCCGCGGCGTATGGCGACAGGCGGAAGCCCATGCCGTTCAGCAGCTCGATCGTCTTCGGCGCATCGCCGAACACCGTTGCCCAGCCGCCGGTGACGAAGGGCGTCGGCGTCGCGCGCGGACGCTCCGCCGCCTTGTCGGCAGCTGGCTGACCACAGCCGGCCAGCATGGCGACGAGCGCCAGCAGGACGGCACCGCGGATCACAGCGCTTCGGCGCCCGAGATGATTTCGACCAGCTCGGTCGTGATCGCGGCCTGACGGGTGCGGTTATATTCGATCGTCAGACGGTTGATGAGGTCGCCGGCATTGCGCGTGGCATTGTCCATCGCCGTCATCTTCGAACCCTGTTCCGATGCCGCGTTTTCGCGGATCGCGCGGTAGATCTGCACCGCGATATTGGTCGGCAACAGGCTGTCGAGGATCGCTTCCTCGCTCGGCTCATATTCGACGACCGCGTCGGCGGAAGGTTGCGAAGTTGCCACGGACGGGGTCGGAATCTTGACCGGAATCAGTTGCTGTTCCGTGGGTTCCTGCGTCAGCACCGTCTTGAAGGTTGCATAGAACAGGTGCGCGACGTCGAATTCGCCCGCTTCGAAGCGGCGGATCAGGTCGTCGGCATAGCCCTTCGCATCGGCGAAGGTCAGCTTGCCCAGATCGCCGGGTTCTACCGCATGGACGAATCCGTCGCGGAACTGACGCGCTAGCACCGCGCGGCCCTTGCGACCGATCGTCAGGAACTTGACGGTCTTGCCCTGCTCCTGAAGCTCGAGCGCACGGCGGCGGGCCAGACGGGCGATGTTCGAATTGAACGCGCCGGCCAGCCCCTTGTCCGAGGTCGCGACGACGAACAGATGCACCTGATCGCTGCCGGTACCGGCGAGGAGCGGCGAGCTACCTTCGGTGACCTGCACCTTGCTGGCGAGGCTGGCGACGACCTGTTCGACGCGGCTCGCATAGGGACGACCGGCCTCGGCCGCCTCCTGCGCACGGCGCAGCTTGGCGGCGGCGACCATCTTCATCGCCTTGGTGATCTTCTGCGTCGACTTCACCGAGCCGATGCGCAGTTTCAGGGCCTTGAGACTAGCCATTTGTCTTCCCTACTCCCTCCCGGCTTGCACGGAGAGGGTGGGGAAGAGCGGGAGTGGCAACTTCGGCCGTTCCGCTCTTCCCCTCTCCCAACCCTCTCCCCTGAAGGGGAGAGGGCTTTTGCTTATGCGAAGTTCTTTGCGAACTGGTCGAGCGCGGCCTTCAGGCCCGACTTCGCCTCGTCGCCCAGATCCTTGGTATCGCGGATCTTGGCGAGCACCTGCGGGTGGTTCGCCTTCAGGTCGGCGAGCATCGCCTGCTCGTAGCGGGTCACGTCGTTCACCGCGACCTGATCGAGATAGCCCTGGGTGCCGGCGAAGATCGACGCGACCTGTTCCTCGAACGGCATCGGCGAGAACTGCGCCTGCTTGAGCAGTTCGGTCAGGCGCGCGCCGCGGTTCAGCAGCTTCTGCGTCGAGGCATCAAGGTCCGAGCCGAACTGCGCGAAGGCGGCCATTTCGCGATACTGGGCCAGCTCCAGCTTGATGCTGCCGGCGACCTTCTTCATCGCCTTGGTCTGCGCGGCCGAACCGACGCGGCTGACCGAGAGGCCGACGTTGATCGCGGGACGGATGCCGGCGAAGAACAGGTCGGTTTCGAGGAAGATCTGGCCGTCGGTGATCGAGATCACGTTGGTCGGGATGTAGGCCGACACGTCGCCCGCCTGGGTTTCGATGATCGGCAGCGCGGTCAGCGAACCGCCGCCATTGGCGTCCGACATCTTGGCGGCGCGCTCCAGCAGGCGGCTGTGCAGATAGAACACGTCGCCCGGATAGGCTTCGCGGCCCGGCGGACGGCGCAGCAGCAGCGACATCTGACGATAGGCGACCGCCTGCTTCGACAGATCGTCGAACACGATCAGGCCGTGCATGCCGTTGTCGCGGAAATATTCGCCCATCGCGGTGCCGGTGTACGGCGCCAGATACTGGAGCGGAGCGGGGTCCGACGCGGTCGCGGCGACGACGATCGAATATTCCATCGCGCCATTTTCTTCGAGCGTGCGCACCAGTTGCGCGACGGTCGAGCGCTTCTGGCCGACGGCGACATAGACGCAGTACAGCTTCTTCGATTCATCCGAGCCGGCGTTCGCCGTCTTCTGGTTGATGAAGGTGTCGATCGCCACCGCCGACTTGCCGGTCTGACGATCGCCGATGATCAGTTCGCGCTGGCCACGGCCGACCGGCACGAGCGCGTCGATCGCCTTCAGACCCGACTGCATCGGCTCGCTGACCGACTGACGCGGGATGATGCCCGGCGCCTTCACGTCGACGCGGGCGCGCTGTTCGGACACGATCGGGCCCTTGCCGTCGATCGGGTTGCCGAGACCGTCGACGACGCGACCCAGCAGGCCCTTGCCAACCGGAACGTCGACGATGGTGCCGGTGCGCTTGACGGTGTCGCCTTCGCGGATCGACGAGTCCGAGCCGAAGATCACGACGCCGACATTGTCGGCTTCGAGGTTCAGCGCCATGCCCTGGATGCCGCCACCGAACTCGACCATTTCGCCCGCCTGGACGTTGTCGAGCCCGTGGATGCGGGCGATGCCGTCACCGACCGACAGCACCTGTCCGACTTCCGAAACCTGCGCTTCGGTGCCGAAATTGGCGATCTGGTCGCGGATGACCTTCGAGATTTCTGCGGCGCGGATATCCATGTTCAGCCTTTCATCGCGTGCGCGAGCATGTTCAGTCGGGTCTTGATCGAGCTATCGATCATCTGGCTGCCGATCTTCACGACCAGTCCGCCAAGGAGAGTGGGGTCGACCTTCAGGTCGATCGCGACGTCGCGACCGACCCGGTGGCGCAGCTGCTGGCGCAGCGCGTCGACCTGCGAATCGTCGAGCGGATGCGCCGAGACGACCTCTGCATTGGTCTCGCCACGGCTGCGCGCCGCCAGTTCGCGAAAGGCGCGGATGATCGCGGGCAGATCGCCCAGACGACGATTCTGCGCCAGCACGCCGAGGAAATTGGCGGTCAGCGGGTCGAGGCCCAGCACCGGCACCAGCGCGGTGATGGTGCGCGCGGCATCGGCGCGACCGATCAGCGGGCTCTTCACCAGCGCGGCGAGATCGGCCGATTCGGCGATGCCGGTCGACAGCGTCTTCAGGCTCGATTCGACCGCGGTAAGCTGGCCCTGTTGCTGGGCGAGGTCAAACAGCGCGGTCGCATAGCGGCCACCCAGGCTCGCCTGGATCATGCCACCGCCAGTAGTTCCGCTGGATGTCTCCACGCGCGCGTCCTTGTCAGGGGTCAATTCATCGTCCCATGCATGAAAGGGGGCCGCATTCCCAACCGCCGTCGCGAACAAGTGTCGCGCCGCTGACCGGCCCATGCGCCCCCGATGGGTCGTGGGGCCGCTAGCATCGGTGTCACGATTTCGCAAGCTTTGCGGCAAGGATGCGGCGCAATGCGATTCGTGCCGAAGCTGAACGGGGGGTGATGCAGCCGAAGCAGGAAGCAGATCCGGTTCACGCGAAGGCGCGAAGAGCCGAAGGAGGATCTGATCCTTCCTGTTCGCAACAAAGGTCATCCCAGCGAAGGCAGGGATCTCATGGTAATGGCACGTAGCGTTAACCGAGGGAGACCCCGGCCTTCGCTGGGGTGACGTTGTGGCGACCAAGTACCACCCTCGATGCGACCGCTCCGCGCCTTCGCATGAAACCCCCTTAGTCTACTTTGCCGCCGTGCAGCGATAGACCAGCCGTTCGTTGACCTGTTGCGGCAGCGAGGTGCGAATCGCCGATTGCTGCGTGGCCAGCGCGGCGCGTGCGCCGGTGTCGGCGGCACATGCCTTTTGCTGGACTTGTCCGCGCAGCGTTCGGGCACGGTCCATCGATTCGGCGGACAGGAGATAGCGACTGTTGGTGTAGCTGCCGCTGACCGGATCGAAGCGCAGCACCGATACGGTCGCGTCTTCGTTCGGGACGAGGATGCGTTCCCAGCCGCCGCCCGGCGCCTCGGCATATTGGGTGCGGCCGTTCATGCAGCCATCGGCGCGCCAGTCGAAGCGGACGGTTTCGACCGGCGACAGGATGATCCGGCTGCGTTCGGGCACCAGCGTGCATTCGAGCGGCCCCGACAGCGGCGTGACGCGGGTCGCGGCGGTATTGCCCAATTCGTCGGCGGACGCGATCGAGGCCGGATCGAAATCGGGCCGGAGCAGGAAGGTCGCGATCGCACCGACGAACAGCACGGCGCCACCGATCGCAGCGAACTTCGCCTCGCGTTTCTGCCCACGCGTCAGCAACAGCCCGGCCCCGCCCGTCGCCAGCACCGAGAGCGCCAGCAGCAGCGCGGCGGCGGCGATCATGTTCTCGCGCGTCTCGGCATTGTCCGCGCGTGCCTGTTCGAGCGCGGTCGCGCGTTCCTCGCGCGCGCGTTCGGCGGCGGCGCGGGCGCGTTCGCGGTCCTCGACGCTCTGGCGTTCGGCATCGGCGCGGTCGCGGGCATCGGCATCGGCCAGCGTCAGGCACGGGGTGGCGATGGTGGAGACCGGCTGCTCCGCCTCGCGCAGGAACGCGATCAGTTCGCCGTCCGAAATGGCGAAGGCGAAGCTGGCATCGCCCTCCTCGCCGCGGGTCAGCGCCGAATTCACGCCCAGCACCCGGCCGCAAGCGTCGAGCAGCGGCCCGCCCGAATTGCCGCGCGCGATGTTGGCGGTGTGGACCAGCACCGCCGTCCCCTCCAGCCGACGATTGCCCGACAGCACGCCCTGCGAGCGGACCGGCGCGGTCGGCGTGACGAAATCGTCGACCGACCGTGCGGTGGCGAGGTCGACATTGCCGGGATAGCCGAGCGCGATCGCCGCGTCGCCTTCGCCGACGCCGCCGGTATAGAGGGTGAGCGGCGGCAGGCGGACGCCGCTCACCTCGATCAGCGCGAGGTCGCGCGACTTGTCGATGCGCACCACGCGCCCTTCGAACGACCGGTCGCCTTCGGACGGGACGACGCCGACGACGGTATCGCCGGGATAGCGTTCCATCAGTTCGACGACATGCGCGTTGGTGACGACGCGATTGGGCGCGACCGCAAAGCCGGTGCCGTGTTCGACATCGACCATCTCGCCATCGACCGTGGCGATGACGACGACGCGCACGACCCCGCGCGCCGCCGCCGACACGTCGTCGGCGCGGGCGGGGGCGGACAGGACCAGCAAAGCGGCAAGCGCCGCCAGCCAGAGCGTCAGCAGTCGCGGGAACGGGTTCGCGTTGGTAACCATGACCGCTGCCGTTTCGGGCAAAGCGGTGCCGGGGGCAAGGGGGTGCGGCGCGTCGACTTCACAAGGCGTATCCCCGCGCAGGCGGGGATCCAGACCACATACGCAAGCCGTTGTTCTGCCTGGCTCTGGACCCCCGCCTGCGCGGGGGTACGGAATGGCTGCGGCTCGGCGTCCTAAACGAAACTGTACGGATCGACGTCGACCGCGACGCGGACCTTCGGTCCCCATTCGACGCCGTCCAACCAGTCGCGCAGCACATCCTGCACGTCGAGCGCGCGGGTGGCATGGACCAGCAGGCGGAAACGATGCCGGCCGCGCAGCATCGCCAGCGGGGCGGGGGCGGGGCCATAGACATGGCAGCCATCGACCTGCGGCGCGGCACGGCCGATCGCGCGGGCGGTCGCCTCGGCGGCGGCCTTGTCCTCCGACGACACGATGATCGCGGCATAGCGGCCGAAGGGCGGCACCTCCGCCTCGCGCCGCGCTTCGGTCTCGGCGGCATAGAAGCTGTCGGCATCGCCCGAGATCAGCGCCTGCATCACCGAAGCATTGGGCTGGGTCGTCTGGATATAGACATGGCCGGGCTTGGTCCCGCGTCCGGCCCGGCCCGCGACCTGCGCGATCTGTTGAAAGGTGCGTTCGGACGCGCGCAGGTCGCCGCCCTGCAACCCCAGATCGGCGTCGATCACCCCGACACAGGTCAGGTTGGGAAAGTGATAGCCCTTGGTCACCAGCTGCGTGCCGACGACGATGTCGATATCGCCCGCCTCCATCCGACCCACAAACTCCGCCGCCTGGGCCGGGGACCAGATGGTGTCGGAGGTGACGATCGCGATCTTTGCCGTCGGCCATAGCGCGGCGGCTTCGTCGGCGATGCGCTCGACCCCGGGGCCGCAGGCGACCAGCGCATCCTCCGCCTGGCATTCGGGGCAGGCGCGCGGGGTGGGGATGACATGGCCGCAATGATGGCAGGACAGCCGGTGGATGAGCCGGTGCTCGACCATCCACGCGGTGCAATTGGGGCATTGGAAGCGATGCCCGCACGACCGGCACAGCGTCAGCGGCGCATAGCCGCGCCGGTTGAGGAACAGCAACGCCTGTTCGCGGCGCGCCAGCGTCTCGTCGATCGCCTTGACCAGCGGCGCCGCGATCCAGCGACCGCGTTCGGGCGGTTGCTCGATCAGGTCGATCGCCTCGATCGTGGGCAGTTGCGCCTTGCCATAGCGGCCGGGCAGCTTGACCTCGGTATAGCGGCCCTGCGCGACCTGTTGCCGCGTCTCGATCGCCGGGGTCGCGCTGGCGAGGATCACCGGGCATTTCTCGAACAGCCCGCGCATCACCGCCACGTCGCGGGCGTGATAATGGACGCCCTCTTCCTGCTTGAAGCTGGTTTCGTGCGCCTCGTCGACGACGATCAGGCCGAGATCGGCATAGGGCAGGAACAGCGCCGAGCGCGCGCCGACCACGACCTTCGCCTGGCCGCTGGCGATGGCGCGCCATGCCCGGCGGCGCTGCGTCGATCGCAGGTCGCTGTGCCACGGCACCGGCTCGCAGCCGAAGCGCGCGGTGAAGCGTTTCAGGAAGGGTTCGGTCAGCGCGATTTCGGGCAGCAGCACCAGCACCTGTCGGTTCTGGCGGATCGCCGCCGCCACCGCTTCGAAATAGACCTCGGTCTTGCCCGATCCGGTCACGCCGTCGAGCAGGAAGGGGTGGAAGGCGTGCGCATCGACCGCCCCCGTCAGCATGTCCGCCGCCGCGCGCTGGTCGGCGGACAATTCGGGACGGTGATGGTCGGGGTCGGGTGTCGGATAGGGCTGGTCGATATCGACCGACACCGCCCCGATCGCGCCCAGCTTGACGAGGCCGCGGATCACCGCGTCGGACACGTCGGCGATCGCGGCCAGTTCGCGGACCAGCCCGCGCCGCTCGCCGATCCGCTCCAGCGCCTGTTGCCGCTGCGGGGTCATGCGCTCGGGCACTTCGCCGGTCGCGCGATATTCGATGGCGAGCTTCGCCCCCTCCAGCGCGGAGTTCGACGCGAGGCACATGCGCAGCACCGATGCGGGGGCGGCCAGATAATAGCCCGCCGTCCATTCGACCAGCCGGCGCAAGGGCGCGGCGATCGGCGGCACGTCGGCGACGCCCAGCAACGGGCGCAGCCGATTGTCGCCGACCTCTTCGGTCGCCAGCCGCTCGGCATCCCACACCACGCCCAGCAACTGGCGGGGGCCCAACGGGGCGGTGACGATCGAGCCGGGCTCGACGGTCATGCCGTGCGGCACGCGATAGTCGAGCGGCCCGAGCGCGGCATTGAGCAGGAGAACGCGGGCGCGGGACATGGCGCGCTAGATAGGGTGGGCGGGGGCGGATGGAAATCCATCACGCCCCGTCCGCAAGCCGGGAGGCGGTTACAGCGCCAGCCGCGCGGTCACCCGGATGTCGCGCCCGGCGAGCGGCGCATAGTCCTTGAGGAAGCTCGCATGGCGGCGCGCCTCGACGTCGAAGAGGTTGTTCGCCGACACCATGAACGTCGTCTTGCTGTCCTGGCCGAACGGCCGCAGCGCGACCGACGCGTTGACCATCGTATAGCCCGGCGTCGTCGTCTCCAGGTCGGCGACACGGTCCTGTGCGGTCACATGTTCGACCTCGCCGCGCAGTTGCACCAGCCGGCCCTGCGCCTCGACGCCGCCCAGCACGCGCAGCGGCGGGATGCGCGGGGCGGGGCCGCGATCGACGATCGTCGCGCGGGTATAGTCGGCAAGGCCGTCGATATTGATCGCGGTCTCGCCGATCTTCGCCAGTCGCGCCGACGCTTCCGCCTCGAAGCCCCACAGCCGCGCATCGGCCTGGCTGTACTGGAACACGGGCAGTTCGTCCTGCTCGGCCCCGGTCGGATTCTCGTAGATGAAGTTGCGGAACCAGTTGTGATAGGCCGACAGGCCGAAGCTGTAGCCGTCGCCCGACCCCTTCAGCGTCGCTTCGAGGCCGTCGCTGATTTCCTTGGCAAAGCCCGGATTGCCGATCTCGAACGCCTGGGTGCCGGCGTGCGGGCCGTTGGCGAACAGTTCCTCGGCCGATGGCGCGCGTTCGGTATGGCTGGCGTTCAGCCCGAAGCGGACATTGTCGGCCAGCCCGACACTGGCGCCGAGCGAGCCGGAAAAGCTGTTGAAGCGACGGCGGATATTGTCGTTGCCCAGATCGATATCGGCCGCGGCGCGGGCGGTGGAATATTCGTAGCGGCCGCCCGCCTCGGCCCGGAACGCGCCCAGATCGAACGACTGGAGCGTGAACAGGCCGAATTGCTGCGTCTCGCTCTTGGGAATGAATTTCTCTTCGCCGACGATGTTCAGGTCGCGGATATACATCTGCCCGCCGAACGCGCCGCGCCATGCGCCCTGTGCCGCCTGCACCGCCTCGACGCGCGCCTCCAGCCCGCGATTGTAGAAGCTGGTGCCGATCTCGCCGGTGTCCTCGATCTCGTCGTGGCGATAATTGGCGATGCCGCCGCGCACGCGCAGCTTTTCGACGAAGCCGTCGCCGGTATTCACCTCGGCGCGCATGTCGGCGCGGGTCTGGCGGACGTGCAGCGTCACCTGTTCATGGGCATGGCCCTCTTCCTCGCCCTCCGCTTCGCCTTCATGGTCGTGATCGGCGACGTCGAACCGTTCGGGCACGCCGTAGCGATTGTCGAGATGGCTGACCGAAAAGCCGAGATTGCCGGTATCGGTCACGATCGCGGCGCCGCCGGCCACTTCCCACATCCGCGACTGCGAATTGGGCAGCCGCCCGCGCAGGTCGGCAAGCTCGCGCACCTCTGCCTCGTCGCTCGCCGCCGCCTGTTCGCGCAAGGGCCGCGACAGCAGATAGCCACCGGTGCGCAGATCGTCGGTCTGGCCGAAAGTGCCGTCGAGGTGGAACACGACCTTGTCGGTCACCGGCACATCGACCGCCGCCGCGCCGCTGCGCTCCTTGGCGGCGGTGCCATAGGTGCCGATCGCATCGACATGGATCGGTTCGGTCGGCACCCGGCGCGGGATGCGGCTGTCGATGACGTTCACCACGCCGCCGATCGCCGACGACCCGAACAGCAGCGCCGACGGCCCGCGCAGCACCTCGATCCGGTCGGCGGTCAGCGGGTTGATCGCGACGGCATGGTCGACCGAGGTGTTCGACACGTCGAAGCTGCCGATGCCGTCGGTCAGCACGCGCACCCGTTCGCCCTGCAGGCCGCGCAGCACCGGGCGCGAGGCGTTGGGGCCGAAGCTGGTCGCCGATACGCCCGGCTGGCGCGCCAGCGTTTCGCCGATGGTCGGACGCAGTTCGCGGGTCAGTTCCTCGCCGCTCAGCACGCTGGTGCCCGACAGGATATCGGCCTGGTTGCGGGCATAGGGGGCGGTGATGATGATCTCGGGCGGGGCATCTCGATGATAGTCGTCGCCGGTCGCCGCCCCGGGCGCGCTCTGGGCAAAGGCGGCGGCGGGAAGGATCAGGGCGGCGCTCGACAACCACAGGGCGGCACGGACCATTTGCTACGACTCCGATGTACAGTGAACCGTGCCGCTACCGTAATATGATACAACGTATCAAGTGCTTTGTGCGATGCAGCGTTTTTGCGCCATGGAGGCGGCCGGACCGGCGTGCAGGTCGCGGGCACCCGCATTGCGCCGTTCCGAGGCAGGATACACTACACCTTATTGAGTATGGACTCTGTCGATCCTGCCTTTCTACTTGCCGAAACGTATCCGGGCGGTTCGATGCAAAGTCCTGTAATATGTCCTACTTGTAAGGTCCGTGATTTCCGTTCCTATGGGCATCGCCGTTACGGCCGGGATGCTATCGAACGGTCGCGCGGCTGGACGAAGACCGCCTTGCAGATATTGTTCGAACGGTGGATGCCCGACGTAGCGGAGGCGCAGTTCGAATTCCTCGCGTGCAGCAATTGTGGCCTGATGATCTACGAACCCAGGCCGACCGCGCAGGATATTGCGGACAAATACAGCTATGTCGGGGGTTTGGGTGACGCGACGCCCAGCAAGTCGGAACGCCCCGAACGAACGGCCCTGCGCGCCCGGCGGGTATTTGGCCTCATGTCGCGCCACCTTTCGCACGGGGCGCGGACGGCGCTGGATTTCGGCGGGGGGGACGGGCGCCTGCTGCAGAAATTCGTGGATCGGGGGTTCGATTGCGCCCTTGTCGACTATGCGGATCGTCCCGTTCCGGGCGTACGCAAGATCGCCGATACCGAACGCGGCATCCCCCCGCAGGATCGCTACGACGCGATCCTGTGCAGCCACGTCGTCGAGCATTTGCCCGATCCGTTGGAAACGCTGCAGGAGCTTCGACGGTCGCTCGCGGCCGACGGCGTCCTGTATGTCGAGGTTCCCTATGAAATGTACCGGCAATTGCCGGCAAGGTCCGAGCCGGTGACCCATGTGAACTTCTTCACCCCCGCCAGCTTGCACAATCTGTTGCAAGCCGCGGGCTATGATGTCGTTCGTTGCGCGATCGACCTGTATCCCCATCCCAAGGGGCATTGGAGCCTGTGCGTCGGGGCGATCGCGACATCGTCCAACGGTCGGTCGCAACGTCGGGCCGACGGTCTGGAAGCGCTCGACCGGGCCATCGCTCCGTCGCGGGGGCGCCGGCTTGCCATTCGCGCCTTTCAGAATTTCTATCCGCGGATCGCGATGACCCGCTACCGCCTCTGACCGGACGCCGCTCCGGCATCGGCTTGCACGGCATCGCATTTGCGACGAAGGTCGTCGCCATGACCACCGACGCCGCCGACCCCGCCGCCGATACCGACGACGATCGCCGCTATCGCGCGCCTGCGCTCGAAAAGGGGCTGGATATCCTGGAACTGCTCGCCGGCTGCGCGACGCCGCTGACGCTGACGCAGATCGTGCAGCGGCTGGGGCGGTCGCATGGCGAATTGTTCCGCATGGTGCAGGTGCTCGAATATCGCGGCTATCTGACGACCGAAGCGGGGGGCGAAGGCTATAGCCTGAGCGATCGGCTGTTCTCGCTCGGCATGAACCAGCCGCGCACCCGCTATCTGATCGAGGTCGCACTCCCCGAAATGCGGCGGCTGGCGCAGGAGACCGGCCAGTCCTGCCATGTCGCGGTGCATACCATGGGCGACATGGCCGTGGTCGCGCGGATGGAGTCGGCCGAGCAGCTCGGCTTTTCGGTGCGGGTCGGCTATCGTCGGCCCTTGTTGCAGGCGGCGTCGGGCGCGGTACTCTATGCCTTTCAGCCCGACGATGTCCGCGCCCGCTGGGAAAAGCTGCTCGACCCGCAGCCCGATGCCGAGACGCTGGCCGCCTTTCGCGCCCATGCCGAGGACGTCCGCCAGCGTGCGGTCGAACGCATCCCCAGCCGCTTCGTCAGCGGCGTGACCGACCTGTCGGCCCCGATCCTGCGCGGCGGCGCGGCGGCGGCGGCGTTGACCATGCCCTATCTGGCCAAGCTCGGCGAACCCGATGCGATCGACGCTGCGGCCGAGGCGGTGCAGGCGGCGGCGGCGCGGATCTCGGCGCAACTGGTCGACGACGACCACCATCCCTGAGAGAGCCGGGGTCGATCGACCTTCGGCGACGATCGTGAATGTCCGTCCTTCCCGCGCAGGCGGGACCTTTGCGAAAGTCCGCCCTATCGTATCCCCGCCTGCGCGGGGGTACGGCAGGGTCCCGGGAGAGGCGGAGCGCTTCCGCAGTGGTCTGGCCTTAGCGGGGGCGGCGGCGGCGTCGCCTTTGGTCCGCCGCGTTCAACCGCTTTCCGGTTGCAAGCGAAAACATGTTCACATATGAAAACGCCATCGGTACCCGACGGGCGGTGACCGGGACGGGGCGGATCGATCATCATCACCGATGCCCCTTGGGGGCTGCGCATGACGATCATCACCCGGCTATCGGTCCACGACATCCGGTTTCCGACCTCGACCTTCCTCGACGGGTCGGATGCGATGAACCCGGAGCCGGACTATTCGGCGGCCTATTGCATTCTCGAAACCGATACGCCCGGTCTGGAAGGGCACGGCCTGACCTTCACCATCGGGCGCGGCAACGACCTGTGCTGCGCGGCGATCGCGACGCTGGCACCATTGGTCGAGGGACTGTCGCTCGACGCGATCCGCAGCGACGGTGCCGGTTTCTGGCGCCGGATGACCGGCGACAGCCAGCTGCGCTGGGTCGGCCCGGAAAAGGGGATCATCCACCTCGCTACCGGCGCGGTCGTCAATGCGGTCTGGGACCTACTCGCCAAGGCGGCGGGCCTGCCGCTATGGGACTATATCGGATCGATGTCGGCCAGCGAGATCGTCGGCCTGATCGACTTTCGCTACATCACCGACTGCATCACCCCCGAAGAGGCGATCGCGCTGCTCGAGGAACGCGCGATCGGCAAGGCGGAGCGGCGCGCCACGCTGCTGGCGGAGGGCTATCCGGCCTATACCACCTCGCCGGGCTGGCTCGGCTATTCGGATGAGAAGCTGGTCCGCCTCTGCCGCGAGGCGGTGGCCGACGGCTTCACCCATATCAAGCTGAAGGTCGGCGGCGATCCCGAGAACGACCGGCGCCGCGTGGCATTGGCGCGCGAGACGATCGGGCCGGACATCGACCTGATGATCGACGCCAATCAGGTGTGGGAAGTGTCCGACGCCATCGCCCGCGTCAACGCCCTCGCCTTCGCCAAGCCCCGCTTCATCGAGGAACCGACCTCGCCCGACGATGTCGAGGGGCATCGCGCGATCCGCGAGGGGGTGCGGCCGGTGCAGGTCGCGACCGGCGAGATGTGCCAGAACCGCATCGTCTTCAAACAGTTCATCATGCGCCACGCGCTCGACGTGGTGCAGATCGACGCTTGCCGGCTGGGCGGAGTGAACGAGGTGCTGGCGGTGCTGCTGATGGCTGCCCGCTTCAACCTTGCCGTCTGGCCGCATGCCGGGGGCGTGGGGCTGTGCGAATATGTCCAGCACCTGTCGATGATCGACTATCTGTGCTTTTCGGGCGTCAAGCACGATCGCGCCGCCGAGTTCGTCGACCATCTCCACGAACATTTCGTCGACCCGTGCATCGTCGAGAAGGGGGCGTATCGCGCGCCGACCCGGCCGGGCTATTCGATCGAGATGAAGCCGGAATCGCGCGAAGCGTATCGCTGGACGGGCGGCGCTCCGTCTTAGCCCCTCGAACGTCACCCCAGCGAAGGCTGGGGTCTCAGGCGGTTCCTGTCGCGCCTTGTCACCGGGAGATCCCAGCCTTCGCTGGGATGGCGATTGGTACGGCCCCGCGACAAATTGCGACAACTCGCGCATTGCGTCGCTTGACGCCGGGCGTATGAAAACGGTTCACGAAACTTTCGGGTGGCCGGTCGGTTATGCGGCCGGCGCATCCGCGCCGTATCCCGTCGTAAAGGTTGTCGCCTTGATCCGATCCGCGTCGTCGCGTGCTCGCCCGTGCCTGTTGCTGCTGTCGTCCGTGCTGCTCCTGTCGAGTTGCGGCGGCGGTGAGGCGGAGGAGAAGGGCAAGAACGGCAAGGGCAATCAGGGCCCGGCCCAGGTCGGCTTCGTCGTGGTCCAGCCGACCAGCGTCGCCCAGACCGCCGACCTCGCCGCGCGCGTCGTCGCCTTCCAGCAATCCGAAGTCCGCCCGCAGGTCGCCGGCATCATCCGCCGACGCTTCTTTACCGAAGGCGCGTTGGTCCGTGCCGGACAGACGCTCTACCAGATCGACCCGCGGCTCTATCGCGCACAGGCCAACGAAGCGGTCGCGAACCTGAACAGCGCCCAGGCCAATGCCGAGGCGACGCGGGTGCGCGCCGAACGCTTCCGCCCGCTGGCCGAGATCGAGGCGGTGAGCCGCCAGGACTATACCGACGCCGCCGCACAGGCGCGTCAGGCCGCGGCCGCCGTCGAACAGAGCCGCGCGCAGCTCGAAACCGCCCGCGTCAACCTGTCCTTCACCAACGTCCCCGCGCCGATCACCGGTCGCATCGGGCGCAGCTATTTCACCGAAGGCGCGCTGGTCACTACCAACCAGACCGATCCGCTGGCGGTGATCCAGCGGCTCGACCCGATCTTCGTCGATATCCAGCAATCGGCCGCCGACCTGCTGGCGCTGCGCCGGCAACTGGCGAGCGGCGGGGCGGTGCCGGCATCGGCGGCGGTGCGCCTGACCCTCGAGGACGGCAGCGATTTCGGCCAGACCGGCACCGTCCAGTTCGCCGAGGTGATGGTCAATGCCCAGACCGGCACGGTGACGCTGCGCGCGCGCTTCCCCAATCCGCAGGGGATATTGCTGCCCGGCATGTTCGTCCGCGCCAAATTCGCGCAGGCGATCGACCAGCGCGCGATCCTCGTGCCGCAACAGGCGGTGAAGCGCGATCCCCGGGGACAGGCGACCGTCTTCGTCGTCGGCCCGAACGATAGCGCGGTGCAAAAGACGGTGCAGGCCGACCGGACGCAGGGCCAGTTCTGGGTCGTGACCAGCGGCCTAAACCCCGGCGACAAGGTGATTACGCAGGGGACCGCGAACCTGCGCCCGAACGCGAAGATCAAGCCGGTGCCGGCGAACGTGCCGCAACGGATCGCCCCCAAACCCGCCGGCGATACCGCGTCCGCGCCTGCCAAGGGCGGATAAGCCATGTCCCGCATCTTCATCGACCGCCCGATCTTCGCTTGGGTGATCGCGATCATCACCATGCTGGCCGGGCTGGGCGCGATCCTGTCGCTGCCGATCGCGCAATATCCCGACGTCGCCCCGCCGCAGGTCAATATTCGTGCGACCTATCCGGGCGCCAATGCCGAAACCATCCAGAATTCGGTGACGCAGATCATCGAACAGCAGCTGACCGGCATCGACGGGCTGCTCTATTTCAGCTCGCAAAGCTCGTCGCGCGGGCAGGTGACGATCAGCGCGACGTTCGACAAGGGCGTCGACCCCGACATCGCGCAGGTGCAGGTGCAGAACCAGGTGCAGCAGGCCCTGTCGCGCCTGCCGCAACAGGTTCAGCAACAGGGCATTCGCGTCACCAAGTCGAACCCCGACTTTCTGATGATCGTCGGCATCTATGATGAAACCGACCAGCGCACCAATGGCGACGTGTCGGACTATATGGAGGCGAACCTCGTCGAGCCGCTGGCGCGGATCAACGGGGTCGGCGAAACCAACGTGTTCGGATCGCAATATGCGATGCGCATCTGGCTCGATCCGGCGAAGCTCGCTTCCTTCTCGCTGATGCCCGGCGACGTCATCACCGCGATCCAGAACCAGAATACCGAAGTCGCCGCGGGCGAGCTGGGCGGCCAGCCGTCCGGCCCCGAACAGCAATTGAACGCGACCGTCACCGCCCAGTCGCGGCTGCAGACCCCGGCGCAGTTCAAGGCGATCATCCTGAAGACGCTGCCCGACGGGTCGACCGTCCGCCTGTCCGACGTCGGGCGGATCGAACTGGGCCAGGAAAATTATGCGGCGCTGAGCCGGGTCAACGCCCATCCCGGCGCCGGCCTTGCCATCAGCCTCGCCCCGGGTGCCGACGCGCTGGAAACCGCCGAGCTGGTCAAGGCCGAGGTCGAGCGGCAATCGGCCAACTTTCCCGCCGGCCTGACCTTTGCCTATGCCAACGACACCACCGCCTTCATCCAGCTGTCGATCGAGGAAGTGGTCAAGACGCTGGTCGAGGCGGTCATCCTCGTCGTGATCGTCATGTTCGTGTTCCTGCAAAGCTGGCGCGCGACACTGATCCCGACGATCGCGGTGCCGGTCGTGCTGCTCGGCACCTTCGGCGTCTTCTATCTTGCCGGCTTCTCGATCAACACGCTGACCCTGTTCGGCCTCGTCCTCGCCATCGGCCTGCTGGTCGACGACGCGATCGTCGTCGTCGAGAATGTCGAGCGGTTGATGGAGGAGAATCCCGACCTCACCCCGCGCGAAGCCACCATCCAGTCGATGGAGGAGATCCAGGTCGCGCTGATCGCGATCGGCATCGTCCTGTCGGCGGTGTTCCTGCCGATGGCGTTTTTCGGCGGGTCGACCGGCGTCATCTATCGCCAGTTTTCCGTGACGATCGTCGCGGCGATGATCCTGTCGGTGCTGGTCGCGCTGATCCTGTCGCCCGCGCTCACCGCGACCCTGCTCAAGCAGAAGAAGCGCGGCGAGGACGGCAGTCTGGAGGGCGGCTGGCTGGAGCGTAAATTCCCGCGCGTCGCCCATGTCGGCGAACGGCTGCGCAACGGCTTCAACACCCGGTTCGATCGCGGGGTCGAGAAATACGAACGCGGCGTCGTCCATGTCATCGACCGCAAATGGCTGTACCTGCTGCTCTATGCGGCGGTGCTCGCCATCCTCGTGCTGCTGTTCGTCCGCCTGCCGACCAGCTTCCTGCCGACCGAGGATCAGGGCGCGGCGCAGATCCGCTTCCAGCTTCCCGCCGGCTCGACGCGCGGCCGTACCGAGGAGGTGCAGCGCTCGGTCGAACAATATCTGCTGACCCATGAGAAGAACAATATCCGCACGATCCTGACCGTCGCCGGTGGGGGCGGTGGCACCTCGGGTCAGAATACCGGGCAGGGCTTCATCAACTTCACCGACTGGGCCGATCGCAAGGGCAAGGAGAATGGCGCCGACGCGATCGTCGACCGTGCCTCGTCCGCCTTCCGCAACTTCCGCGATGCACAGGTCTTCGCGCTGCTGCCCGCCGCGATCCGCGGTCTGGGGCAGTCGAACGGCTTCACCATGGAGCTGCAGAACGCCAGCGGCATGAGCGCGGCGCAGTTCGCCGAGGCGCGCGACAAGCTGCTCGCCGCCGCCAACGCCGATCCGATGCTGACCGGGGTGCGCCTGTCCGAATTGCCCGACATCGCGACGCTGAACGTCGATATCGACCAGCAGCGCCTGTCGACGCTCGGGCTGAGCCAGGGCGACGTCAACAACACGCTGTCGACCGCATGGGGCGGGCGCTACGTCAACGACTTCATCGACCGCGGCCGGGTGAAGCGCGTGTTCGTACAGGGCGACGCCCCCTATCGCAGCGAACCGGGCGACCTGTCGCAATGGTTCGTGCGCGGGTCGAACGGACAGATGGTGCCCTTCTCCTCCTTCTCGCGCACCGGCTGGACCGTCGCGCCGACTACCCTGTCGCGCTTTCAGGGCCTGCCCTCGTTCGAATTTCAGGGACAGGCGGCGCGCGGCGTCAGCTCGGGCGAGGCGATGGACCGCATCGCCGAACTCGCCGGACAGATTCCGGGGACCAGCGTCGCGTGGGCCGGGCTGTCGTTCCAGGAACGGCTGTCGTCGGGACAGGCGCCGCTCCTGTACGGCCTGTCGATCCTCGTCGTGTTCCTCTGCCTCGCCGCGCTCTATGAAAGCTGGTCGATCCCGATCGCGGTGCTGCTGGTCATTCCGCTCGGCCTGATCGGCGCGATCGCGTTCGTCACGTTGCGCGGGCTGGAAAACGACGTCTATCTTCAGATCGGGCTGCTGACGACGATGGGCCTTGCCGCCAAGAACGCGATCCTGATGATCGAATTCGCCGAACAGGCCGAAAAGAAGGGCGCGCGCGTCATCGATGCCGCGCTGGAGGCGGCGCGCATCCGTCTGCGCCCGATCCTGATGACCTCGCTCGCCTTCATCTTCGGCGTGTTGCCGCTCGCCATCTCGACCGGGGCGGGCGCCAACAGCCGCATCGCCATCGGCACGGCGGTGATCGGCGGCATGTTCACCGCGACGGTGCTGGCGATCTTCTACATCCCGCTATTCTTCGTGCTGGTCCGGCGCGGCGTGCGCGACGGCCTTGCCAAGCTGCGCGGCCGCAAGGCGACGGACAAGCAGGCGGAGGCATCGGCATGAAGCGGCTGACCCTCGCGCTGCCGGCGCTGCTGCTGGCGGGCTGTTCGATGACCCCGGCCTATGAACGGCCGCAGGCGGTGGTGCCGCCGTCCTGGCCGGTCGGCGACGCCTATCTGCGGCAGAGCGAGGCGACGCTGCCCGCGCTGACCTTCGAACAGGTGTTCACCGATCCGCGGCTGCGCACGCTGGTCGGGCAGGCGCTGGTCAACAACCGCGACCTGCGCATCGCGGCCGCCAATATCCGCGCGGCGCGCGCCCAATATCGCATCCAGCGTGCCGACCTGTTGCCGCAGGTCGATGCGTCGGGCCGTTACAGCTATCGCGGCACCGGCAACGGCGCGACCACGACGACCATTCCCGGGACCGGTACGGGAACCGGCGGCACCGGAACGGGGACCGGCAATGGCGGCACCGGCACCGGCACCGGCGGGACGATCGTCACCAGCAGCCGGTCGCCGAGCAGCTTCTCGCTCGATCTCGGCGCGACCGCGTTCGAAATCGACCTGTTCGGCCGCATCCGCTCGCTGACCGAGGCCGAACAGAATCGCTATTTCGCGACCGAAGCCGGCGCGCGCGCCACCCGGCTGACGTTGGTCGGCGACATTGCCGAGGCATGGGCGGCGTACGGCGCCGACCGCAGCCTGATGGCGATATCCGAAGCGACGGCGGCGACCGCCCGGCGCAGCGTCACCCTGACCCGCGCGCGACTGCAGGGCGGGGTCGCCCCGCGCACCGATCTGCGCCAGGCCGAACAGATTCTCGCGACCGCCGAAAGCGACCTTGCCGAACAGCGCACGCAACTGGCGCAGGACGTCAATGCGCTGCAATTGCTGGTGGGTGCCCCGATCGATCCGGCGCTGCTGCCCGCGTCGATCGACCGCGTGCTGCCGACCATCGCCAACCTGCCGGCCGGGGTCGATTCGGGCATCTTGCTGCGGCGGCCCGATGTGGTGCAGGCCGAATATGAACTGCTCGCCGCCAATGCGGATATCGGTGCGGCGCGCGCGGCGCTGTTCCCGCGCCTGTCGCTGACCGGGCTGGTCGGCTTCGCCAGCGATGCGCTGCGTACGCTCTTTACCGGCGGTGCGTTCAACTATTCGGTCGCCCCCTCGCTCAGCTACCCGATCTTCCGCGCCGGGGCGGGCCGGGCCGGGGTGGAGTTCAGCCAGGCGCAGCGCGACGCGCTGCTCGCCACCTATGAACGCACCATCCAGTCGGCGTTCCGCGAAGTATCGGACGCGCTCGCCCGGCAGGGGACGATCACCGAACAGACCCGCGCCGACCGCGCGAACCTCGATGCGGCACAGGATACGTTCCGCCTGACTGAGGCGCGCTATCGCGGCGGCATCGATACCTTCCTGTCCAGCCTCGACGCGCAGCGCTCCTATTACACCGCGCAACGCCGGCTGGTCGCGACGCAACTGGTCGCGGCGACCAACCGGGTGACGTTGTACCGGACGCTCGGCGGCGATTCGCTGCTGGAGGCGGGACCGGACGGGCCGGTGCCGGCGGCAGATACAGCCGCCTCGGCTTCCGATCGTACCCCCGCGCAGGCGGGGGTCCAGAGCCAGGATCGATAGGCTGGGTTGCTTGGCTCTGGACCCCGGCCTGCGCGGGGGTACGCCAGAAGGCAAGGAACCGGTCTGCCGTAGACGCTTCGGATCACCCCCCGGGGTATCATCGGGTTCAGGCCACCGCCAGCCAGACCCCCGCCGGCCCATCGTCATTCGCCGCCTTCCGCGCCGCGCGCACCCGCCGCGTCCGCCGGCTGCGCCCGCGCGGCAGCCACCGCGCGACCCACAGCCGCACCGCGCTGCCGCGCACCGCGCCCGCCACCGCGAACGCCGCGAGCATCGCGTCGAGATACGCCGCGACATCGATCATCGCCAAAACGCCGGCCAGCTCGGGCGCACCCAATGCCGACACGATGATCATGTCGCCGCCCATCCACAGCACCGTGCCCGTCGCCGCTGACACGATCAGAAACAACAGCCAATGCCCCGGCGTCAGCGCGGCCAGCCTTCGCGCCGGCGGCACGACCAGCACCGCCGCCAACGCGCGCGCCAGGGGCAGCTCGGGCCAGCACCGCAAGATGGCGATACAGGCAATCAGAACGGCACCGACGATCAGCATATATTCCCCTTCCGTAACGACATGGGGAGCCGGTCGACGCGCGTAAAGATCAGCCGTCGACGATCAGGTCGACCGACGTGCCCTGTCCCTCGGGCGACAGGAACACTGCGTAGGCCGCATTGCCGCGCGTGCCGCCCAGTACATGCTGGTCGCCATCGGCCTGATGCTCGGCCGAATAGCCGCCCTTGGTCGCGCGGGTATAATACCAGTCGACCATGCGCCCGACCGGCTGCGCGATCACGAAGCTGACCACCCGCAACCGGCAGCCATCGGCATCGGTCCCCGCCGCTTCGGTCACCCGCGCATCGGGATGCAGCGCGAAGGCGGCGGGCAACCGGTTGGCCCAGCCCGCCGAATAGCCGACCTTGCTCGCGCATTGCCGATTGCCGCCGCGCTGGACGCTGGCCAGTTCGCCCAGCGTCAGCGCCTCGCGCCCGCCCTTGCACGACGGACAGGCGCCGGGGGCGGGGGCGGATCGCAGCGGTTCCTCCGGCGCGGCGCTGCCCGCCGCGATCGTCGGGGCGGGGGCGGCGGCGCTGTAGGGCCGGTCGGGCGGGCGCACCGCGTCGCCATTGGCCTGGGTCGTCAGCGTCGGGTCGACCATGATCTGGTCCTGCAACGCGGCGGTCACCGCCGGATCGGTCGCATTCGCCTGGGCAAGCTGCGCATCGAGCGTGTCGAGGCCGGTCGCGCCACCGCATCCGCCCAACAGCAACAGGATCGCGAGGGGCAGGGCACGAATCATCGACTTGCGGCTCCGGTGGTCGGTCGGCGGCAACCGTTAGGGCGCCCGCCTTAAGATTCCATCGTACCGTAAAAAACCATTGCTGCCATTGCTCGAAGGCGGACGTGGGGCCATGTCCTGTCCCATGCTGAACATATTTTCGATCCTGATCGGCCTTGTCGCACTGGTGCTGGCCATCCCGGCATTGATCCCCTTCATCTCGCTGATGAACTGGATCGTGTTCCCGATCGCGCTGGTCGGCTTCGTCGTCGGGTTGTTGTCGTCGAAGACGTCGGGCCGCAACCTGAACCTGATCATCCTGATCGTCAGCGGCCTGCGCCTCTTCCTGACCGGCGGCCTGATCTGACGACATGAGCGAGGGGGCGGACCGGCAGGGGCTGGCGTTCGGCGTCGGCGCTTATGTCCTGTGGGGCCTGTTGCCCCTGTATTTCCGGCTGTTGGGGCCGATTGACGCGGGCGAGATCGTCGCGCAGCGCGTGCTGTGGTCGGCGCTGCTGGTCGCGGGCATCGTCATCGTGGTCCGGCGCGGGGCGCTGCTGCGCGCGGCGTTCACGGATCCGAAGGCGCTGGCCAATCTGGTCGCCAGCGCCGGTTTCATCGCGATCAACTGGCTGGTCTATGTCTGGGCGGTGCTCCACGGACAGGTGCTGGCCGCCAGCCTCGCCTATTTCCTCAACCCGCTGCTCAACGTGCTGCTCGGCCTCGTCCTGCTCGGCGAACGCATGAACCGGACGCAGGGACTCGCGGTCGCGCTGGCCGGGGCGGGGGTCGCGCTGTTCGCGTTCGGATCGTCCTGGATCGCGCTGGGCATCAGCCTCAGCCTCGCGATCAGCTTCGCGCTCTACGGCCTGATCCGAAAGACGGTGTCGGTCGGCGCGCTCGAAGGGTTGATGGTCGAAACCACGCTGCTCGCGCCGATCGCGCTCGGCTATTTGCTGTGGCTGGGCAGCAAACAGCCCATGGCGTTCGAACAGGGGCCGGGCATGGCGGGCCTGCTGGTGCTGGCCGGTGCGGTGACCACCGCGCCGCTGCTCCTCTTTGCCGCCGCGGCGCGCCGCTTGCGCCTCGCGACGATGGGTATGCTGCAATTCATCGCCCCGTCGCTGCAATTCCTGCTGGCGATCGCGGTGTTCGGCGAGACGCTGACGCCGACCCGGCTGGCCTGTTTCGGGCTGATCTGGGCGGGCCTTGCCGTCTATATCGTCGGCGGGCGTCAACCGGGGCAGCGGTCCACCGCCCCGGCCACCCGCTAACCGATTAGCGGCAGACCACCTGTCCGCGATCGATCGACCGGCCGAGCAGCGCACCGGCACCACCGCCCAGCAACGTGCCGAGCAGCCGCGAATCGCCGCCCGCGATCACATTGCCGAGGACACCGCCACCCAGGCCGCCGATGATGAGGCCGGTCGTGCCGTCGCTGCGCCGGCAATAATAGCGGTTGTCCTGCCCGCGATAGATGCGGTCGTTGCGGGTCAGCGCGCGGGTCCGGTAATATTGGCCGTCGCGATAATAGCGGTCGGCATAATAGCGGTTCCGGCCCGGTTCGAACCGGTTGTAGTCGTAGTTGCGATAGCCGCGCCAGTCGCGCTGGTTCTGCCGCAGGTCGCGGCGCGCGTCGCGCACGTCGCGGCGATATTCGTTCTCGGCGCGGCGCAGGTCGCGGCGGTCGTCGGCCCGACGGACGTCGCGGCGGTAATCGCGGCGCGCATCGCGCAGGTCTTCGCGATATTCCTGGCGCGGGGTCTGCGCCATCGCCGGTGCGGCGGCCATGGTCGGCAGAGCAATCGCCGCGACCAGCGTGGCAAGGATCGGGGTACGCATCTTACTTCTCCACTCCGTGAGGATGGCAAGTAGAACGGCGTGCCCCGGTCCAAGTTGCGTGAACGGAAAACTACGTTCCGTTCACTTTTGGGTCAGCTATATTTGTCGCCGGGATAGGCGAACAACAGGTCGGCATCTTCGTTCGACCGGACGGTAACTTGCCCTTCGAAGGTCAGGCAGTCGCCTGCCGCCCAGGCGACGCCGTCGGCGCTGCCCGATCCGGTGACCGGCACGAACCAGCCCTTGACGCCTGCGGGCACCGTCACCGTGCGCTCGCCGCCGGTCCAGCGTTCGAGCACGAATTTCGGCCCGTCGACCAGGATGGCGCGGTCCTCGGCGATCTTGCCCGGCGCTTCCGGCGCCACGAACGGCCGCGCGTCCGACACCGCGACCCCGTCGTCCAGATGCAGTTCGCGCGGACGGCCATAATCGTACAAGCGGTAGGTCGTCTCCGAATTCTGCTGGATCTCGATCAGCGTGATGCCCGCACCGATCGCATGGACCGTGCCCGACTTCGCATAGAAGAAATCGCCTGCTTTCACCGGCTTCCAGTCGAGCTTCGCCTCGATCGACCCGTCCAGCGCCGCGTCGCGCAGCTGTTCGGCGGTCATCGGCTCCAGCGTACCCAGTGCGATCGTCGAATCGGGTTCGGCGGCCAGCAGCGTCCAGCATTCGTCCTTGCCGCGCGGCAGCCCGCGCGCCTGTGCCTGACGATCGTCGGGATGGACCTGCACCGACAGTTTTTCCGACGTGAACAGATACTTGACGAGCAGGTCGGGGGTATCGTCGCCCGGCGTCTTGTACCAGATTTCGCCGACCGGATCGCGGTCCGCCGGCTGGTCCTCGAAACCGAAGCCGAGGCTGTGGCGGCCCCATGGTTTTTCGACGCGGTGCATTTCGAGCTTGGTGACGGGCATGAACGCACTCCGATTGGGCGTTGAACAGGTCGCGGCTCCCATGCGCGAAACCCATGGTTAGCGCTACCCCTTACCCTCGCGCGAAAGGGACTGTTCGCGATACCCCTTGCGCAGTAGAAGCGTCGCCCATGCGTACCGTATCGACCCGCGCATCCGCGCTCATCCTCGTCGCTCTCGCCGGCGTCGGCCTTTCCGCCTGTGCCCGTGGCGGCGCGGGGGCCGGCCGCGATCTGCCCTATGTCGCCCGCGACGTGGGCACGCTTTACACCGCCGCCAAGAGCAGGCTCGACCGCCAGCAATACAAGGTCGCCGCCGCCCTGTTCGACGAGGTGGAGCGCCAGCACCCCTATTCGATATGGGCGCGCCGTGCGCAGCTGATGGGCGCGTTCAGCTATTATCTCGACGGCGACTATACCAAAGCGATTGCCGGGGCGCAGCGCTTCCTGTCGGTGCATCCGGGCAACCGCGACGCGCCCTATGCCTATTATCTGATCGCGCTCTCCTATTACGAGCAGATCAGCGACGTGACGCGTGACCAGAAGATCACGATGCAGGCGATGGACGCGCTGGGCGAACTATCGCGCCGCTATCCCAACACGCCCTATGCCGCCGATGCCCGGCTGAAGCTCGACCTCGTGCGCGATCACCTCGCGGGCAAGGAAATGGAGATTGGCCGCTTCTATCAGCAGCGCGGCCAGTGGCTGGGCGCGGCGATGCGCTTCCGCGCGGTCATCGACCAGTATCAGACGACGACCCACGCGCCCGAGGCGCTGATGCGCCTGACCGAAACCTATCTTGCGCTGGGCGTGCCGGAGGAAGCGAAGAAGTCGGCGGCCGTACTCGGCGCCAACTATCCCGGCACCGACTGGTATCAGCGCGCCTATGACCTGATCAAGGACAAGAGCCCGCCGCCGCCCAAGCCGATCCCGGTCACCTATGCCAAGCCCGCCCCGCCGCCGGTCGGCACGGTGACGGTCGAACCGGCCGAGGACACGCCCGAAGCGTCGCTCAACCCTGCCGGCGCGCCGACCCCGCCCGCCACCACGCCGCCCCCGGTCACCGGATCGCCGACCGGCCCGACCGATGGCACCACCACCAGCGGTTCGGGCGGATCGGTCGGCAATCCGGGCAACTGAGGCCGGCCTTTCCTACGTCCGGTTGGTGTTCGGGCTGCGCCAACCTTCCCGGCAAGTCTGCGGGGAGTGGTGTCGACCCGAAACGCTACCGTACCCCCCGTGCAGGCCAGACGCCTGCGCAAATCCACAGAGCCCGTATCCCCGCGAAGGCGGGGATACGGGCTCTGTCGCTGTCGGACCGGCCGCTTCACGGCCGTATCCCCGCGAAGGCGGGGATCTAGGGTCACACGCCCCTGCCTCTGTCTTGCTTGGCTCTGGGCCCCCGCCTTCGCGGGGGTACGGTAGGGTTAAGGGATAGGTGGAAGATTTTTGCAGAGGACTCGCCTTCGCAGGGGTACATCGTAGTTGAAGCGAAACCCCTCGCTCCACCCCCCAAAACCCGCGCCGCGCCACACGAAGGGGTTTGTTCTCCGGCTGTTCCGCGGGTAAGGAAGGCGCGATGCTGACGGCGCTTTCCATTCGTGACGTGGTGCTGATCGAGGCGCTCGACCTCGATTTCGCCGCCGGTCTCGGCGTGCTGACCGGGGAGACCGGCGCGGGCAAATCGATCCTGCTCGATGCGCTCGGCCTCGCCCTCGGCGCGCGCGGCGATACCGCTTTGGTCCGACATGGCGCGAAACAGGCGGCGGTGACCGCGATCTTCACGCCGCCCGCGCCCGACGGTCCGGTCGCGCGGCTGTTCGACGATAACGGCCTCGACCTCGAACCCGGCGAGCCGCTCATCATCCGCCGCATCGTCAAGGCCGATGGCGGCAGCCGCGGCTTCGTCAACGATCAGCCGGCGTCCGCGGGATTGCTCCGCGACCTCGCCCCATATCTCGTTGAAATCCACGGCCAGCATGACGATCGCGGCCTGCTCAACCCGCGCGGCCACCGGGCGCTGCTCGACGGCTTCGGCCGGATCGACACCGCCCCGCTCACCCGCACCTATCGCGACTGGCGCGATGCCGAAGCGGCGCTGGGCGTCGCGCTGGCCGAGATCGAGGTGGCGCAGCGCGACCGTGACTGGCTCGAACATGCCGTCGGCGAACTGACCGCGCTCGCCCCCGAACCGGGTGAGGAAGAGGCGCTCGCCGAACGTCGCCGTTCGATGCAGCGCGCCGAAAAGGTCGCGGGCGACCTGACCCAGGTCGAGGAACGACTCGACGGCCCCAATGGCGCGCTGTCGGCGCTGCGACAGGCGGCGCGCGCGCTCGAACGCATCGCCGAGGCGCATCCCGCGCTGACCGAATCGCTTGCCGCCGTCGACCGCGCGCTGGTCGAGGCCGAGGCCGCCGAAACCGCGCTGCGCGATGCCGCCGATGCGCTCGCCTTCGATGCCGGCGCACTGGAGGAGGACGAGGCGCGACTGTTCGCGCTGCGGGCGATGGCGCGCAAGCACCGGGTCCAGCCCGACGACCTCGCCACGCTTACCGGCGACCTCGCCGCCCGGCTGGCACTGCTCGAATCGGGCGAGGCCGGCATCGGCAAGCTGGAGGCGACGGTCGCGACCACCCGTGCCGCCTTCGTGAAGGAAGCCGATCGAGTCCACACCGCGCGCAGCGAAGCGGCGACCCGTCTCGACGCCGCCGTCGCGGGCGAACTCGCGCCGCTGAAGCTCGACGCAGCGCGCTTCCGCACCGTCGTCGCCGATCTCGACGAAGGGCAATGGTCGTCCTCGGGCCGCGACCGGGTGGAATTCGAAATCTCGACCAACCCCGGCGCGCCCTTCGCTCCGCTCGCCAAGATCGCGAGCGGCGGCGAATTGTCGCGCTTCATCCTCGCGCTGAAGGTCGCACTGGCCGAAGAGGGCGGGGCGGCGACGATGATCTTCGACGAGATCGATCGCGGCGTCGGTGGGGCGGTCGCCTCGGCGATCGGCGATCGCCTCGCCCGCCTGTCGCGGGCGACGCAACTGCTGGTCGTCACCCACAGTCCGCAGGTCGCGGCCCGCGGCGACCGTCACCTGCTGATCGCCAAGGCGCATGACGGCATCGTCACCCGTACCGGCGTGCGGCCCCTGTCGAGCGACGAACGCCGCGAGGAAATTGCGCGGATGCTCTCGGGTGCAGAAATCACCGACGAAGCCCGCGCCCAGGCCCGGCGACTGATCGAACCGGCATGACCGATCCGCCGCGCACGCCCGACGGCCGCTATATCGTGGTCGATGGCGTGTTGTGGCGCGCGACGCGGCCGGACCTTTCGCAGGCGGAGCGCGATCGGCTGGTCCACGACCTGATGGACGCCCGCCGCGCGGTCGGTGCGGGGAAGCGCGCGAGCGACGACGCCGCGGTGGCGAAGGCACGCAAGGCGGTCGATGCGGCCAAGGTGGCGCTCGGCGAACGCGGCCCGGTCTGGTGGGACGACGGCGTGCCCGACTATAACCGGCGAAAGGTCGAGAACACGCCCTATGCCGGCTGGTGGGCGGGGCGGTAGCGTCCTCAAGACCGCGTCACCGCGGGGCTCCTGCTGCGCCTACTGCCGGTCGCTACCCCCGACCCTATGGTCCTGCTAAACCACGAATCCTGTCGCGGATCGGCCAGCGCTGCTCCTATCCCTTCGCAGCATAGGCTTCGAGCGCCGGACGCAGTTCCTTCGGCCAATGGCCTATCGACAGGGCCATTTCCGTCCCGTCCGGCTGCTTGACGAACAGGAGCAGGCTGCCGATCCCCGCAACGCGAACGATCCGGCCTCGCTCGAAATATCGGGTGCCGAACGGCGTTTCGACGACCAAACCCCGTTCCTCAAGTCCAATTCTAGTGGGTCTGGCAAAACGGATGGCGAAATCGATCGTCGCGTACGCCATCGCCGCAAACATGAATACCGTCATCGCCAAAGTGACATGGCTTCCGGACGCCGCCAGCAAATGGAGGAAGAGACCGGCGAGAAGTACTGTGCTTCCTGCGGACAGGACCATGCCGATAAAGGATTCCCGTCGCCTCGACACGAATTGTTGCACGCTATAGTCCTGTACATGCCAAAATCTGTTGGATGCCAAGGATAGATCGCAGCTACCCCCGCGTCGCATTCCAGTTGAACAGGAACCTGCGATGCTCGGCCCAGGTCTGTCCTTCGACTACCGCGCCGCGCAGGCACGCGCTGCTGTGATATGGCCCGACGCCATCGCTCGTCCGAAAACTGACGCAGGTCCGTCCCCGATCGGTCTTCCACCGCCCGCCTTCGATCATGCTGTCATAGAAGCTGCCGGTGACCGATCCATCGGCCGCCAGCTGTAACTCCATGGTCTTGCGATACGGCTTGGCCGGATCGGTCGACAGATCGACGACCCAGCGCCCGGCCAGCGGGTTGGCCGGCTCGGCAGCGGTAAGCGGCGCGGCACAGACGATGGCGAGCAGCAACATCCGACGCATGGCAGTTCCCCGAAAATCGGCGGCAAACTAAAACCGAAATCCGGTCTTGCCCATAGCCTAACACCGGCGTCTTTTCCCTCTCCCGGCGCGAGAGGGAGGGAGCGGCGCAGTTGCCGAAGGGTGAGGTTGACCGGAGATCGCAACGTTCGAGGGCAAACCGGAACCGCTGTCCTACAGCCGCCCACCCTGTCATATTTGCCGCCGCTCCTTGATAACCGCATGTGCTGCTCGATCGCGGTAACGTCAGGCGAAGCGCGCACAACGCGGCGAGCGTGAACTTTGTGAACTTATGCGTATTTTCGCTTTGTTTTCAGTGGTCCGCCGCGGGCGAAATCGGGGTTGCTCGCACCGCCGACCGGGTGCGGCTTGAAGCCTCGGTGCAGCCTTGCTGAACCTCAGGCGCCGCGCCTAGATCGCACTATTCTTGGCCGCCTGCGTCGCCGGGTCGAACATGTAATGATGCCATGCGAATACCGTCGCGGCGCTGCGATGCGGGCGCCATTTCTCGGCCAGTTCGCGGATCGCCTTTTCGCTCGGCCGCTCGGGCAGGCCCAATATCCGCCCGATCTCGACCTGCACCGCCAAGTCGCCCGCCGGCCAGACATCGGTCCGTCCTTCGGCGAACAGCAGATAGATTTCGGCCGACCACCGCCCGATCCCCTTGATCCGCACCAGCTGCGCGATCGCTTCCTCATCGTCGGCGGGCAGGTTGGCGAGGTCGAGCCGCCCGCTCAGCACTTCGTCGGCAAGGCTGCGGGCATAGCCGGTCTTCTGCCGCGACAGCCCGGCGGCGCGCAACGCCTCGTCGCTGGTCGCCGCGATCCGCGCCGGATCGGTCGCATCGCCCAGCGTCGCCTCCAGCTTCCGCCACACCGCATCGGCCGCCTTGTAGCTCACCTGCTGCCCGACGATGGTCCTGAACAGCGTCGCATAGCCCCGCTCGCGGATGCGCGGTTCGGGATAGCCGGCATAGGCCAGCGCCGCCCCGAACGCCGGCTCGATCCGCGCGAGCGCGTCGAGCGAGCTGCGCAATTGTTCGGCGGAAAGCCCCATGACCGGTCCTTGAAAAGCTTCGGCCGTCCCGGCATGGGGCGGCGACAGGAGAATGCACGATGCCCAAGCTTACCGTCGTCACCCGCGCCGGGGAAGAACGAACCGTGGACGGCGAGGCCGGGCTGTCGGTCATGGAAGTGCTCAAGGTCAATGGCTTCGACGAACTGCTCGCGCTGTGCGGCGGCTGCTGTTCGTGCGCGACCTGCCATGTCTATGTCGACCCGGCGTTCCTCGACCGCCTGCCGCCGATGAGCGAGGACGAGAACGATCTGCTCGATGCGGTCGACGACCGGCGGGATACGTCGCGGCTTTCGTGTCAGGTGCCGTTCGAGGCGGGGCTGGATGGGCTCACCGTGACCATAGCGGACGAAGACTAGAGGCGAAGACCAGCGATCGCCGCAATCGCGTCATGCCCCGCCCGGCCAGCGGGCCATCGGCCCGACCGACGTCATGGGCTTTGCCCATGACGGGCGTCCGTATGCCAACTCCCCCGTTCAGTTCGAGCAGCTTCGAGCGAAGTCGAGAAGCGTCCGTCGAGAACCCTGTCGCCCCGAACCAAAGCCCGCCATGGGCAAAGCCCATGTCGTCGGACGGGGCGCTGCCCCGCCGGCCGGGCTAGGCGGGGTGCGAATTAGCCCTGCTAATTCGTCAGCCCGCCTGCGCCGTCGCCACCGCATACAAGGCGATCGCCGCGGCATTCGACACGTTCAGACTCTCCACCCGGTCCGAAATCGGCAGCTTGGCGAGGATGTCGCAATGCGCCTCGGTATTCTGCCGCATGCCCTCGCCCTCGGCGCCCAGCACCAGCGCGACGCGCTTCGGGCCCAGCGCCTGCGCCAGCGTCGTGTCGGTATGCCCCGTCAGCCCGACGCGCCAGTAACCGGCCTCGCCCAGTTCGACCAGCGCCCGCGACAGGTTCACCACCCGCACCCACGGTACGCTCTCCAGCGCACCCGACGCGGAGCGCGCCACCACGCCCGATTCGGGCGGGGCATGGCGGTCCTGCGTCACGATCCCCAGCGCGTCGAACGCCGCTGCCGAGCGCAGGATCGCACCGACATTATGCGGGTCGGTGACCTGATCGAGCAGCAGGATCGGCCGGTCGTCGTCGCGTCCCTGTTCGATCAGGTCGGCCAGCCAGATATCCTCCAGCGGATCGGCCTCGACCACGATTCCCTGGTGCGGCGCATCGGGCGGAACAAAGCGGGCGAGGTCGGCGGCCTCGGCAAACACCACCGGCACGCCCTCGGGCAGGACCAGCTGCGACCCCATTTCGCGCGTGCACCAGATCTTGCGGATCACCCGCTCGGGATTGTCGAGCGCGGCGAAGGCGGCATGCCGGCCCCAGAAGCGCGGACGCTGCGGCGAAGCCTTGCTGGGGCGATGTCCTTTGCGGGCCATGTCAGTCTTTCTCAGGGGTAGCGTAGGGGTCGGTGGCGACCGGCTGGGTGGGCAGGGGCGGACGCGGCAGCGGCCGTTCGGCATTGGCCGCGCTCAGCAGCAGCGACGCGAGGATGATCGCGTTCTGCCGCATGTCGGGGCCTTTGAGGTGATCGAAGGTATCGATGCTGCTATGGTGCAAGCGGCTGCCATAGTCGAGCGGGTCCTGGATGAACTGATAGCCCTGCAGCCCGACCGACTGGAAGAAATAGTGATCGGTCGATCCCGTCCGCCGGTTGGCGACGGTGGTCGCACCCATCGATGCGAAGGGGCTGAGCCATTCGCGTAAGCTCGGCACCGCGGCGATATTGTTCTCGGCATTGATCCCGCGAATCTTGCCCGAGCCATTGTCGATGTTGAAATACGCAGTCATCGCGTCATAGCCGGGCTTCTTCGTGATCGGGAAGCGGTTGGTCCAGCCATAGAAGCGCGCGAGGCCACCATCCTTGCCGCCCGCCGGTTCGGGCCGCGTCGCGATGTGCCGCTCGACATAGGCGAGACTGCCGAGCAGCCCCTGTTCCTCGGCATTCCACAGCGCGAAGCGGATCGTCCGCTTCGGCCGGACCTTCAGCGCCGACAGGATGCGCGCCGCCTCCATCACCACCGCGGTGCCCGATGCATTGTCGGCGGCACCGTCGCCCGCGACCCAGCTGTCGAAATGCGCGCCGGCCATGACATAGCCCGCCTTGGGATCGGTGCCGGGCAGGTCGGCGATAATATTGTAGGCGGTCGCATCGCTGTCGTCGAAGCGGACCTGGCTGTCGATCTCGATCGTCGGCGCCGCCCCGCTGACCGACAGCCGCGCGAGCCGGCGATAATCCTCCGCCGCGATTTCGATCCCCGGCACGGCGGGCGCGACCGCGCGCGTGAACAGATAGCCCGATCCGTGCAGCAACTTGCCGTCGCGCGACGACATGGTCGCCATCGCCACCGCACCCTCGGCCTTCAGAAACGCATCGAGCTTGCGGGAGAAGTCGAGCCGCTTCGCCCGGCGGTCGGTATCGGCCGGATCGTACACCGGTTCCTTCCAGCTATCGGCCTTGGCCAGATCCTCGCCGGTCAGGCGGCGGAACGGTGCCTCGCCCGGTTCCGATCCCTCGCCCGGCCGCGATACCATCACCACCTTGCCCGACAGCTTGCCGCGCCAGTCGGCGAAGTCCGCCTCCTCGGCGATCGGCGCCACGATCACCGGCGCTGTGATGCGGCCATTGGTGCCCGGCGTCCACGCGATCGGGATCGCGGTCAGCTGGATCGGCCGGGGCGTGACCATGCGGACGCTGGAGCGCTCGATCGTCCAGCCGCGACCGAACTCGAATCCTTCCTTGCCGGCGCTCAGTCCCCATTCGCGGAACTTGGCCTCGGTCCAGCGCTCGGCGTCGCGCATCGCCGGCGAATTGGGCAGGCGCGGACCGATCACGTCGGTCAGATGCTGGGCGATCGGCATCACCTGCGTATGGCTGGTGCCTTCGTCGATGATCCGGTTGACGGCGTCGCGATCGACGCTTTGCGCCGCCAGCGGTGCGGCGATCAGGGTGGTGGCCAGCAGGATTGCGCGCAATTCGGGGTCCTCGCGTCGAAAAATATGTGCCGACGACGCTAAGTTGCCCGACAAAGTGGCGCAAGGCGTTGACAGCGCCGCCCGGGGACGGCAATGGGCGCGCTCGCTCGGACGGCCAGCCCGTCCAAGCGGCGGCTGGACAGGTGGCCGAGTGGTTAAAGGCAGCAGACTGTAAATCTGCCCGGGTTTCCCGTACGCTGGTTCGAATCCAGCCCTGTCCACCACCGCCCGCGCTTTGGCGCGGCGGTGTTTCGCGGGAAGCAAGACGATCCCGACCCCCATCCTCTTCGCCATCGCCGCGCTGCTCGAAATCGGTGGTTGTTTCGCCTTTTGGGCATGGTGGCGCCTCGACCGGTCGCCATGGTGGCTGCTGCCCGGCCTCGCCGCGTTGGCGGCCTTCGCATGGGTACTCGCACAGAGCGACGCCGCCGGGGCTGGGCGCGCCTATGCGGCCTATGGCGGCATCTATGTGCTGAGCGCGGTGCTATGGGGCTGGGCGGTCGAAGGGCTGGTGCCCGACCGGTTCGACCTGATCGGGGCCGCGCTGTGCGTCGGCGGCTGCGCCGTGATCCTGTTCGGTCCGCGATAGGGGATTGGAGCGGGTAACGGGAATCGAACCCGTGTATTCAGCTTGGAAGGCTGCTGCACTACCATTGTGCTATACCCGCCCGCACGCTGCGGCGTGGAGGCACTGCCCCTGCCACAGTCGGGCGGACATGGTCAATGGTGCGCGTTCGCGGCATCTGCGCCGAACCGGACAGGATCGAACGCCGTACCCTCGCGCTAATCGCTGGCGTTCGGACGGCGGAGGCCATAAATACCGCCGCCCAATGGCCAAGATCACGACCCCACGCCCCGTCCGGGGCACACAGGACATATTCGGCGATTTCGAGCGGCGCTTTACCCATGTCGCCGAAACGTTCGAACGCGTCCGCCGCCTTTACTGTTTTTCGCGGGTCGAGGTGCCGGTCTTCGAATCGACCGCAGTATTCGCGCGTTCGCTGGGCGAGACGACCGACGTCGTGTCGAAGGAAATGTATTCGTTCGAGGATCGCGGCGGCGATTCGCTGACGCTGCGCCCCGAATTCACCGCCGGCATCGCCCGCGCGTACCTGACCGAGGGGTGGCAGCAATATGCGCCCTTGAAGCTCGCGACCCACGGTCCGGTCTTCCGCTACGAACGCCCGCAAAAGGGCCGCTATCGCCAGTTCCACCAGATCGATGCCGAAGTCATCGGCGCGGCCGAGCCGATGGCCGATGTCGAATTGCTGGCGATGGCCGATCAGCTGCTCCACGAACTGGGCATCGCCGACGGCGTGACGCTGCAGCTCAATACGCTCGGCGACGCCGCGACGCGCGATGCATGGCGCACCGCGCTGGTCGAGCATTTCGAGGCGCATCGCGGCGACCTGTCGGAAGACAGCTTGAAGCGGCTCGACAAGAACCCGATGCGTATCCTCGATTCGAAGGATCCGCGTGATCGCCCGATCGCCGAACTCGGCGCCGGGGATCGACGGGTATCTGACGACGGAAGCGGCGGATTTCTTCGCGGCGGTGACCGGTGGTCTCGACGCGGCGGGGGTGAAGTGGACCCGTAACGACCGGCTGGTGCGCGGCCTCGACTATTACCGCCACACGGCGTTCGAATTCGTCACCGATCGGCTGGGCGCGCAGGGCACGGTGCTGGCCGGCGGGCGCTATGACGGGCTGATCGAAAGCCTTGGTGGCCCCGCCACGCCGGGTGTCGGCTGGGCCGCCGGGATCGAGCGGCTGGCGATGCTGCTGGAGGAGCCGGAAGCACCGCGCGCCGCCGTCTGCGTTATCCCGCGAGAGGCCGGAGCAGACACGCCAGCCATGGCGTTGCTGCAGGAGTTGCGGGGCGCGGGCGCGGTTGCCGACATGGCGTATCGCGGCAACCTGAAGCGCCGCATGGCCAAGGCCGATACGCAGGGCGCATCGATGGTTGCGCTGGTCGGGGCCGACGGGGCGGTGACGGTCAAGTTGCTTGCCACCGGTCGTCAGATCGATTTGTCCGCCGAGGATCGTGACGCATTCCTGCATGCCGCCACGCTTTATTCATCGGGACTGACCGATGGGGAAGTCGACGGCGAATCGGTGTTGGACGAAATGATCGGCGAATGGCGCGAAGGGCTCTGGCAGGTATCGGATAGCGAATGACCATCGCCCCCGAACGCATCGCCCAGATCGAGGCGCGGCGCGACGAACTGGCGGCGCAGATGGCGACCGGCGATCTGCCGGGCGACCGTTTCGTCGCGGTGTCGAAGGAATATGCCGAACTCGAACCCGTCGCACAGGCGGCGGGCGAGGTGCGGCGGCTGCGCGCCGAGAGCGAGAGCCTCGCCTATATGACGCAGGACGCCGATGACGATCTGCGCGCGATGGCGGTGGAGGAACTCCACGCCAACCGCCAGCAGCTCGATGCCGCCGAACGCGCGCTGGCGCTGGCGCTACTGCCGCGCGACGCCGCCGACGAACGTGCGGCGATGCTCGAAATTCGCGCCGGCACCGGCGGCGACGAGGCCGCGCTGTTCGCGGGAGACCTGTTCCGCATGTATCAACGCTATGCCGACAATCGCGGCTGGCGGGTCGAGCTGATCTCGGCGTCGGTGTCGGATGCGGGCGGGTACAAGGAAGTCGTTGCCAGCGTCACCGGGGCGGGCGTCTTCGCGCGCCTCAAATTCGAGTCCGGCGTCCACCGCGTCCAGCGCGTGCCCGCGACCGAAAGCGGCGGGCGAATCCACACCAGCGCCGCCACCGTCGCCGTCCTGCCCGAAGCGGAGGATGTCGACGTGCAGATCGATGACAAGGACCTGCGCATCGACGTCTATCGCTCGTCGGGGCCGGGCGGCCAGTCGGTCAACACCACCGATTCGGCGGTGCGCATCACCCACTTGCCGACCGGCTTGGTCGTGATCCAGCAGGACGAAAAGTCGCAGCACAAGAACAAGGCCAAGGCGCTGAAGGTCCTGCGCACCCGCTTGTACGAGGCGGAGCGCCAGCGGCTGGCCGACGAACGTGCGGGGACGCGCCGGTCGATGGTCGGATCGGGCGACCGGTCGGAACGTATCCGCACCTACAATTTTCCGCAGGGACGGGTGACCGACCACCGCATCAACCTGACGCTGCATCGCCTGCCCGAAATTCTCGAAGGCGAGATGGAGGAACTGATCGGCGCGCTGATCGCACAGGACGAAGCGGAGCGCTTGGCGACGCTGGATGCTTGAATTTGGTTCACGCGAAGGCGCGAAGACGCGAAGAAGGATTGATTTCGCGCAGAGGCGCAGAGGCGCAGAGAGGTTGCGAAGGCTGATCGCGCAGCGATCCCTCTCAACCGTCCTCGCAATCCAGTCGGAAAGCGCCGTTCGGCGCGGAAGATTGCTCGGAGCACACCTTCTCTGCGCCTCTGCGCCTCTGCGCGAAATCCCTCTTCTTCTCTTCGCGTCTTCGCGCCTTCGCGTGAACCCATGATCACGCTGCGCCGAGCGCTGACCGAAGCAACGGCCCGCATCGCCGCTGTCTCCGACTCCCCCCGTCTCGACGCCGAACTGCTCGCCGCCCACGCGCTGGGCTGCACGCGCGAGGCGATGCTGCTCGCCCGGCTCGACGATCCGGTCCCGGCAGGGTTCGACACGCTGGTCGAACGCCGCCTGACCCATGAACCGGTCGCCTATATCACCGGCGCCCGCGCCTTCTGGACGATCGAGCTCATGGTCGGCCCGGGCGTGCTGGTGCCGCGCGCCGACAGCGAGACGCTGCTCGAGGCGGCGGTCGCGCATTTCGCCGGCGGTGCGCCCGCACGGATCCTCGACCTCGGCACCGGACCCGGCACGCTGTTGCTGGCGGCGCTCGCCGAATGGCCGGGGGCGAGCGGGCTGGGCATCGATGCGTCGGAAACGGCGCTCGATTATGCCCGCCGCAACGCCGCCGCCCTTGGGCTGTCGGATCGTGCCGTCCTGCGCACCGGCGACTGGACCGCCGGCATCGACGAACGCTTCGACCTGATCCTCGCCAACCCGCCCTATATCGGGACGGCGGAGGTGCTGCCACAGGAGGTGGTCGGCCACGAGCCCGCAGCGGCGCTGTTCGCCGGGGTCGATGGGCTCGACGATTACCGGCGGATCATCCCCGACCTGCCGCGCCTGATTGCCCCCGGCGGGATCGCCGCGATCGAGATCGGCCATGAACAGGGCGACGCGGTCATGGCGCTGGTCCGCGCGGCCGATTTGCCCGCACGGCTGGTGCGCGATCTGGGCGGGCGGGCGCGTTGTGTGATTGCCGGTTGAAATGCACCGGATCGGACACATATTTTCCCTTGGATAAGCCGTGCGCAGCCGCTAAGACCGGCTTGGGGCAGGCACCATCGACCAGGTCGTTGATTGCGGGGCGTGGCTCCTTCCATCGTCATGTGTACCACTGTCGTCCGGTGGTCATGGCAGGCGGACGGTGCCCATGCATCGCCTTGCGGATTTGCTCGCATCCGGGATCGGTAGATCGACGGACAGGTAAGGACAGGACAACCAACCCTTGATGAACAATCGTCAGGCCGGCCGCCGTCGCGGTCGCGGTGGCCAGCGTCAGCCGGGAAGCGGCGGCGGCAACCCGCGCGACAACGGCAATCGCATCGACAATCGCGCCCGCGGCAACGCCGCGCAGTTGCTGGAGAAGTATAAGAACCTCGCCGCCGACGCCCAACGCGCCGGCGACCGGGTGAACACCGAATATTATCTCCAGTTCGCCGACCATTATTTCCGCGTGCTCGAAGCCGGCCGCTCGCGCGTCGAGGAACAGCGTCGCGCCCGCGACGAGTTCGACGGTGCGGAGGACGAGGATTTCGATCTCGACGAGAACGAGACCGGCAATGATCGCGGCAACCAGCGCGACGATCGCGGCAATCGCGACGACCGCCAGCCGCGTGGCCAGCGCGAGGACCGCTATGCCCGTGACGATCGCCAGCCGCGCGAAGACCGCGGCCAGCGCGACGATCGCGCCCCGCGCGAAGAGCGTCAGGCCCGCGAAGACCGCGCGCCGCGCGAGGAGCGTCAGCCGCGTGAAGAGCGTCAGCCCCGCGAGCGGCTGCGTCGTGACAGTGGCCGGATGCAGCAGCCTGCCGCCGATCTTGGCGAACAGCGCGGCGTCGAAGGCGAAGTCGGCACCCAACAGGTCGAGGCTGCTCCGGTAGCGGCGCCTGCGCCCGCTCCAGCACCGGTCGCCGCCGAAGCGGCCGAGGCCAAGCCGGTTCGCCGCCGCACCCCGCGCGCGCGCGTCGAAGCAGCGCCCGCGCCGGTCGAGGAAGCGGCACCGTCGATCGAAGCCGATCGGCTGCCGCCGGCGCTGTCGGCCGGCGACGATACCGCCGAGCGTCCGCGTCGCCGTCGCCGCGTCCGTACCGAGGAAGAAGCCGTACCGCCGGCTGCCTGATCGGATGCAGGATCGCTGAAAACGAAAACGCCCCGGGTCAAACCGGGGCGTTTTTCGTGTCGGCCTCAACGCTGTGCGCGTGGTTTCCAGGTCACGACGCGGTAGAGATAGAACAGCACGATCGCGACCGACATGCCGATCGCGACCGGGCCGACATAATGGTCGAGCTGTTCGAAATTCGATCCCAGCCACAATCCGGCATAGGCCAGCACCGCGTTCCACACGATGCTGCCGGTGAAGGTCGCGAGGAAGAAGCGCCAGCGCGGCATGCACGCCATGCCGGCGGGCAGCGAGATCATCGTGCGAAAGGTCGGCATGAAGCGGAATACGAACACCGTCTTGCCGCCATGTTTGCGGAAGAAGCGGTGGAGCTTCTCGACATCCTCCCACTCGACCGTCAGCCACCGGCCCCAGCGATCGACGAACGGCTTCAGCCCGTGATAGCCGAAGCGCCGCCCGATCGCGTACCAGAAATAATTGCCGGCGGTGGTGCCCGCCGTACCCCAGAGCAGTAGCGGCACCATCGCCATGTCGCCGCGCGCCACCGCCATCCCGCCCAGGCCCATGATGACCTCCGACGGGATCGGCGGAACGACATTTTCCAGCGCCATCAGCAGGAAGATGCCGAGATAACCGCCACGCGCGATGGCATCGAGGATGAAGGTCGTCATGGGAGTGCGGAACGTGCGGCGCCGGCTTTCGTGCCGTTGGGGGTACGTGCCCGCCGCCGCTTCCCGCCACCTACGTCACCCCAGCGCAGGCTGGGGTCTCGCGGTGATGGCGCGCGACAGGAGCCGCAAGAGACCCCAGCCTGCGCTGGGGTGACGCTTGTTAACGGGGAACGTGTGGCTACTTCGCCGCCACCCGTGCCTCGATCGCGTCCCAGATCATGCCCGCGACGTCGGTGCCGTCGAACTTCTCGATCGCGACGATGCCGGTGGGGGAGGTGACGTTGATCTCGGTCAGCCATTCGCCGCCGATCACGTCGATTCCGACGAAGATCAGTCCGCGACGCTTCAATTCCGGCCCCAGCGCAGCGCAGATCTCGCGCTCGCGCTCGGTCAGTTCGGTCTTGGCCGCAGTGCCGCCGACCGCGAGGTTGGAGCGGATTTCCCCCGCACCCGGCAGGCGATTGACCGCGCCCGCGACCGCGCCATCGACCAGCACGATCCGCTTGTCGCCCTGCGCCACCGCCGGCAGAAACGCCTGGACCATATGCGGCTCGCGATAGGCGGTGTTGAACACCTCGATCAGCGACGACAGATTCTGCGCATCGCTGTCGATCTTGAAGATCGCCTTGCCGCCATTGCCGTGCAGCGGCTTGACCACGATCGAACCATGCTCGGCGAGGAACGCACGCGCCTCGTCGACCGATCGGGTGATGAGCGTCGGCGGCATGAAGCGCTGATAGTCGAGCACGAACAGCTTCTCGGGCGCGTTGCGCACCGATGCCGGATCGTTGACCACCAGCGTCCGGTCGCTGATCCGTTCGAGCAGATGCGTCGCGGTGATATAGCCGAGGTCGAAGGGCGGGTCCTGTCGCATCAGCACGACATCGGCCTGCTCGCCCAGATCGAGCGACACCGGATCGCCGAGCGTGAAGTGATCGCCGACCACCCGCTGCACCGTCACCGGATGGGCCCGCGTCCACACCCGGTCGCCCGACTGGTTCAGGTCCTCGGGCGCGTAATGGAACAGCCGGTGGCCACGCGCCTGCGCCGACAGCATCAGCGCGAAGGTCGAATCGCCCGCGATGTTGATGCCCGATATGGGGTCCATCTGGACGGCGACGGTCAGCGACATAGGGTATCTCCGGTGGTTCGCGGTTCAGGTAGGCGCGGGTGCCGCGAATGTCACGTCAGCGTAGCGGCTGGCCCGAATCCTTCCAGCGATCGAGGATCTGCGAGTCGGCCGGCAGCGCCGGTGCCGCAGGTGCCGCGGGTGTCGCCATGGTGGCGGGCGCGGGCGGGGGTGGCGCTGCGATCGGTATCGTCACGCTCGGCATGGCGGCGGCGGGTAGCGCCGGGGGCTGCAACGCCCCGGGCAGTGGCTCGCCACCCATATAGCGGTCGCGAAACGCGGCGGGGGTGCCCCACCACCCCTTCCACCGGTGGAAGAAATGCGCGCCGAACACTCCGGTCATCACCAGCCCCCGGTTCCACGACGGCGTGACCGCATAGGTATGGTAATGCGTCGCCAGCCCGACCGGTGCGAACACTTCGCCGGTCAAGGCGCGCGCCGCGACCCGCCGGGCGCGCAGCCAGACCGCAGGTGCCGGCGTCCGCGCCATCGCGCCGTCGCAGGCGAAACTGAACTGGCAGCGCGGATGATCGGACCCCTGAAACACTACGCCGCACACCGTCGCCGGAAAGGCGGGATGCCGCACCCGGTTGAGCACGACCTGCGCCACCGCGCGCTGCCCGGCATCGGGTTCGTTGCCGGCTTCGTAATAGACCGCGCTGGTCAGGCATTGCAGCGCGCGGGCACGATCGAGCTGGGTGCCGCGCAGGACGAAGGGTTGGGCGGCGCGGATCGAGGTGTCGGTAGTGTCGTTCGGGACAGCCGGCGGGGGCAGGGCGGTCGTGCCGGTCTCGCCCCGGCGGACGGGGGCGTCGAGCAGCAGGAGCGCCGCGCCGGGGAAATGGTCGTCGGCTTCATAGCCGAAGCGGGCCGGCGGGGGTGCCGGTTGCGGTTCGTGGGGTTGGAACTGCACCGCCACGGTACCGGCAAGCAGCAGCGCGCTGCCGCCTGCGATCCACCGGTTCCGAACAAGGCTGGCCATGGCCGAGCGCTCTACCCTAAATATCCGCCCGCTTCGTGAACAAATCCTCCCCGGCACGGGGAGGGGGACCAGCCGCAGGCTGGTGGAGGGGGGTGGCCAAGGGCGTTCCACTTGCGGCAATCCCCCTCCACCACCGCTACGCGGCGGTCCCCCTCCCCGTGCCGGGGAGGATTTGGTGAAATCCGAACTGGACAGGCGTGAGGCAGTCCCCTCCCCGCGGAGCGGGGAGGATTTGGTTATCGCAGATCCGCGCTCCCCAGATCGACCGATGCCGCCGGGATCACCACCAGCCCCGGATACGCCGCGCGCAGCGGTTCGAGGAACTGCTTGGCGTCGCCGACCACGACGATGCTCGCCGCCTTGGGGTCCATTACCCGCGCCGCGACCGACTGGACCGCCGCCGGCCCGACCGCTTCGACCGAGGGGAGGAAGGTCGCGATCCGGGCGAGCGGGACGCCATCGGCGACATAGGTGGCGATGGTGCCGGCAATGCCGCTGGTCCGTTCGATCGTGCGGCCGAAATTGCCGGTCAGCACCGCCTTGCGCGTCGCCAGTTCGGCTTCCGGTGCCGGTTCGCTGCCCAGTCGGCGGAATTCGTCGGTGATGATCTTGACGACCTCGGGGGCCGACGGGTTCTTGGTCTGGGTCGACGCGCCGATCAGCCCGTCCGCGCGACGGGCATCGAGCTCGGAACGTGCGCCATAGGCCAGCCCGCGCTTGATGCGGATTTCCTGGTTGAGCCGCGAGGAGAAGCCGACGCCCAGCGTCGCATTGGCGACGGCGGCGGGGAAATAATCCTTGTCGTCGCGGGCGATGCCGGGACGCGCGACGACCACGCCCGCCTGTCCGGCACCCGGCATGTCGACGACGATCACGCGCGGTTGGGACGCGGCATAGACCGGCGGGGGAGGAGGGGCCGTGCCCCGATCGGCCGCCCAGTCGCCGAACAGGCGCGTGGCCAGCGCCGTTCCGGCATCGGCGGTCAGATCGCCGACCAGGATCAGCGTCGCCTCGTCCGGTTGCCATGCGCGACGATAGGCGGACACCACGTCGTCGCGCGTGATCGCCTTCAGCGAAGCCGGCGTGCCGGTTGCCGGATGACCATAGGGCGACGCGCCGAACACCGCGCGATCGGCGACGAGGCCCGCCAACTGCCCCGGATCGGTCAGCGCCACCGACACGCCGTCGATGGTCCGGGTGCGCAGCCGGTCGATCTCTTCCTGCGCAAAGGCGGGGTTGCGCGCGACATCGGCAAGGATGGCGAGCGCGGGCGCCGCCTGTGCCGACCCGACGGTCAGCGTCACGCTCTGCGAATCCCAGCCGGCACCGCTGCCGATGCTGCCGCCGAGCGATTCGACCGCGCGCGCGATCTCGGTCGCCGACCGGGTCTTCGTCCCCTGCGTCAACAATCCGGCAGTCAGTTCGCCGACGCCCGCGCGTCCTTGCGGATCGGCGACCGCACCGCCGCCGCCGACCAGCGCGGCGGTCACGACGGGGAGCCCGCGCTTCTCGACCACGACGACGCGCATGCCGTTGGGCAGGCGGCGTTCGACCGGCACGGGAATCGCGACCTGCACCGGCGCGGCGGGGGCGGGGGGCAGGATGCGCTGCCCCTCGGGCGCGGGCGTGTGGATGGCGATGCCCGGCGGCACCGCCAGCGGCGCGGTGACGACGCTGTCGGCGATGGCGATCGTGTCGCTGGTCGCGTTCGCCGGCTTGGCGGTATCGGGCAGATAGCGGATCGTCGCGGCGCGGTTGGCCGCCAGCCAGGTGCGGGCGACGCGCTGGACATCGGCGGCGGTGACGCGACCGATCGCGGCGAGGCCCTTGTCGGCGGCCTTCGGGTCGCGCTCGACGATCACGCCCTGCGCCAGTGCGGACGCTTTCCCCTCCGCCGTTTCGCGCGACAGCAGTTCGGCGGTGGTGATCTCGTTCTTGGCCTCGGCCAGTTCGGCGGACGTGGGTGGGGTCGCGATCAGGCGGGCGACCTCGCGCTTCAGCGCCGCCTCGCCCTCCGCCACCGACTTGCCGCCGGCAAGGATGGCGTAGAGCGACAGCGTGCCCGGCCCCTGCTTGGCGTCGAGCTGCACGCCGACGTCCTGTGCGATCTGGTCGCGATAGACCAGCGACTGGTGCAGGCGCGAATTGTCGCCGCTCGCCAGGATGGCGTCGAGTACCTCGAGCGCCGCCTGATCGGGATGGTTGGCGGGCGGCAGCGGATAGCTGATCAGGACGGCAGGCAACGGCGTGTTCGCCTCGTACACCGTCTTCGTCACCGGTTGCTGGCGGACGGGTTCGTCGGTGGTCACGCGCGGGATCGGCCGGCCGGGCTTGGCGATGGGTCCGAAATACTGGTCGACCCAGCGGTTCAACTGTGCGGGATCGAAATTGCCCGCGACCACCAGCACCGCATTGTCGGGCCGGTAATAGGTCGCGTGGAAGGCGCGGATATCGTCGATCGTCGCCGCATCCAGATCGGCGATCGACCCGATGCCCGGCCGGGCATAGGGATGGCGGCTATAGGACACCATCGGCGCGTACAGGCCGAACAGCTTGCCATAGGGCTGGGCGAGGATGCGACTGCGCAATTCCTCCTTCACCACCTCGCGTTCCGAAGCGAAGGTCTTGGGATCGACGACCAAGGTCGCCATCCGGTCGGCCTCGGCGAACAACAGCCGTTGCAGGTGGTTGGCCGGCACCACCTCGTAATAATTGGTGTAATCGTCTGCCGTCGACGCGTTGTTGTATCCGCCGACATCCTCGGTCAGCCGGTCGAGCTGTTCGGGGACCAGGTTGCGCGTCGCCTTGAACATCAGATGCTCGAACATGTGCGCGAACCCCGACCGCCCGGCGGGATCGTCCTTCGACCCGACATCGTACCAGACCTGTACCGACACGTTCGCGCTCGACGTGTCGCGAATGGCATAGACGCGCAGGCCGTTGGGCAGGGTGCGTTCGGTATAGGCGATCGGCGGGACTGTCGCTCGGGCAGCGGCGGCGGGGCGCTGTTGCGCCTGGGCGGGGGCGAACAGGGCGGTCGAAAGCAGCAGCGCAAGGCCGAGACGCATCGTGAAACTCCGGCAGGATTGGTGCCGGAGGTGTGGGCCGCCCGAACGGCAGGTGTCAACGTATCATCGGTTACCAGCGTCACACCGGACTGGCCGGCGTGACTCTGCGACCGCCGGTTCAGCCCTTCTTGCGCCCTGCATTGGCATAGAGCAGCGCGGCGGCCAGCGCGGCCGATCCGATGCCGATACCCACGCCGATCGGCACCAGCGGCCATGGCTGCCCCTTGGAAGGCTGCTTCGTGTCGGCAGCCGCGTCGGCGACACGCTTGGCTTCCTTGGCGGCCGCGGCGACCTCGTTCAGTTCGGTCTTCTCGGTCATGTTCCTCTCCCTCTTATGGCTCTAACGTTTCTCGGCGCGGTAGCGTGCCCGGAAATCGTCGGCAAAAACGGTCAGCGTGTCGCTGGCGATGGCGGCGCGCAGATCGGCCATCAGCGCCTGATAGAAATAGAGATTATGCTCGGTCATCAGCATCGCGCCGAGGATTTCCCCCGCGCGGACCAGATGGTGGAGATAGGCGCGGCTGAAACTGCCGCAGGTCGGGCAGGCGCAGTCGGGGTCGAGCGGCCCCAGATCCTCGGCGAACTTGGCGTTGCGGATGTTGATCGGCCCCGAGCGGGTGAACGCCTGTCCGGTGCGGCCCGACCGGGTCGGCAGCACGCAATCGAACATGTCGATGCCGCGTTCGACCGCACCGACGATATCGTCGGGCTTGCCGACACCCATCAGATAGCGGGGCTTGTCGACCGGCAACTGCTGCGGCGCATAATCGAGCACGCCGAACATCGCCTCCTGCCCCTCTCCGACCGCAAGACCGCCGACCGCATAGCCGTCGAAGCCGATATCGATCAGCGCATCGGCGGAAGCTTTCCGCAACTTTTCGTCGAGCGCACCCTGCTGGATGCCGAACAGCGCGGCGCGCGACGCATGATCCTCGCCCGAATCGAAGCCCGCCCGGCTGCGGCGCGCCCAGCGCATCGACCGCTCCATCGCCCGCGCCTGCACGTCGCGGGTCGAGGTCGTCGGCACCAGTTCGTCGAACGCCATGACGATGTCGCTGCCCAGCAGCCGTTGGATTTCCATCGACCGTTCGGGGCTCATCAGATGGCGGGTGCCGTCGAGATGGCTCTTGAACTCGACGCCGTCCTCGGACCGCTTGGTCAGTTCGGACAGGCTCATCACCTGATAGCCGCCGCTGTCGGTCAGGATCGGGCGGTCCCACCCCATGAAGGCGTGCAACCCGCCCAGCCGCGCGACCCGCTCGGCGCTCGGCCGCAGCATCAGGTGATAGGTATTGCCGAGCAGGATATCGGCACCGGCGGCGCGCACGTCCTGCGGCTTGACCGCCTTGACCGTGGCGGCGGTGCCGACCGGCATGAAGGCGGGGGTGCGAATCTCGCCACGCTGCATGGCAATGGTCCCGGTCCGGGCGCGGCCGGAGGTGGCGGTGACGGTAAAGGCGAAACGGGGCGGCATAAGGGGTCGCGTCATGCCGGACCTTACCCGCGCTGTCGACCGTTGTTGCGGCTTCGCGATAGGAGAGACGCCATGCCCGAACCGCTCAATCCCGGCGACGACGCCGCCCCCGGCACGCCCGGCACCGGCGAGGACATCTGCCCCCGCTGTGGCGGCAAGGGTATGATCGAAGGCGGCGAGTGCCAGAATTGCGGCGGCACGGGGAAGGTGATCGAAGGCATCGACGGCGGGTAAGATCCTCCCCGCCCTGCGGGGAGGGGGACCGCTCGCGTCAGCGAGTGGTGGAGGGGCAAGGCCGCGAGCGCTATGCCTGTGGCAACGCCCCTCCACCAGCCTGCGGCTGGTCCCCCTCCCCACATGGTAGGGAGGATCTTTGGTTTAGATCGCCGCCAGCGCCCGCTCGAAATCGGCGATCAGATCGTCGGCATCCTCGACCCCGATCGAGATGCGCACCAGATTGTCGGTGATCCCCAACGCCGCCTTGCGGGCGTCGGGCACCGACAGATGCGTCATCCCCGCCGGATGGCTCGCCAGCGTCTCGGTACCGCCGAGGCTGACCGCCAGCTTGGCGATGGTCAGCGCGTCGAGGAACGCGAACGCCTCGCGCTCGCCGCCCTTCAGATAGAGCGAGAAGGTCGACCCGCCGCCGGTGCAATGGCGGTGATAGATGTCTGCCTGGCGCTCCATTCCCTTGGCGTCCTTCAGGAAGCCGAGATAGCCGACCCGCTCGACCTTCGGATGATCGCGCAGGAAGGCGCAGACCTTCGCGGCGTTCTCACCCGCCCGGCTCATCCGCAGTTCGAGCGTCTCCAGCGACCGCAACAGCATCCACGCGGTATTGGGGTCGCAGATGGTGCCGATGGTGTTGCGCATGGAGCGGATGGTGTTGATGTGTGCCTTCGATCCCAGCACGCCGCCGGCGACCAAGTCGCTGTGTCCGCCCGCATATTTGGTGAGCGAATAGACGACGAGGTCGGCACCGTGTTGGAGCGGTTGCTGCCAGAGCGGCCCCAGGAACGTGTTATCGATCGCGATCGGCGGTTTTTCGGCATGCTCGCCGAACACCGCATCGCGCGCCGCCGCCACCGCTTCGATATCGACCAGTGCGTTGGTCGGGTTGGCCGGGCTTTCGAGATAGATCAGCGGCACGCGGCCTGTCGCCTTGCGCAGCACGGCCTCGATCTCGTCCTGCGTCGCGCCCGCCGGAAAGTCGAGATAATTCACCCCGAAGCGCCCGAGCACGCGGCCGATCAGCGTCTCGGTCGCGGCATAGAGCGGGCCGGAATGGACGATCGTGTCGCCCGGCTGAACCATCGACAGGAACAGCGTCGCGATCGCCGACATGCCGCTGGAAAAGACCAGCGCGTCCTCCGCCGCTTCCCACACGCCCAGCCGATCCTCGAGGATTTCCTGGTTCGGACCGTTGAAGCGCGAATAGACCAGCCCTTCGGCCCCGCCGGGACGCTTGCCGGTCACGCCCTCGAAATGGCGCTTGCCCGCGGCGGCGTTGGGAAAGACATAGGTCGAGGTCGCGAAGATCGGCGGTTTCAGCGATCCTTCGGACAGCACCGGATCATAGCCATGGCCCATCATCAGCGTCGCCGGCTTCAGCCGCCGCCCGCCGACCGTGTCGACCGGCGGTTTCGGACGGCGGCGCGGCGGCACGCCGGTCAGATCGGCTTCGGTTTCGTCGGACATTGCGAATCTCTCCTGCTTTTTCGGAGAGGGTAGCGATAGTTACGGTAGAAACCAAATGGGCCGATCGATCACGAACGTCACCCCAGCGCAGGCTGGGGTCTCTCGCGGTTCCGGCGTTGCGCCCGGCCACCAGGAGACCCCAGCCTGCGCTGGGGTGACGGAAATGGAAAGCTATGGTCGTGCTATTGGCGGCGAGACCCCAGCCTTCGCTGGGGTGACGGTTGAAGCGGTGGATCAGTCCCGGGCGATTCCAATCACCGACAATTGCCGCCCATAATCCGGTTCGCCGCGATGCGTCGCCCGGCGGAAGCTGAAGAAGCGGTCTTCCTGCGCATAGGTGTCCTGTCCCAGCGCCTCGATCCGGCGCACGCCCGCCGTCGCCAGCCGATGGACGACATAGGCTTCGAGGTCGAACCGGGCATGGCCGGGACGGTTTTCGGCAAAGAAGCGTTCATTGGCCGGATCGGTCGCACAGAAGCGTTCGACGAACCCCATATCGACTTCATAGCTCGCCCGCGCGATGCACGGGCCGATCGCGGCGGCGATGCGGTCGGCGCGGGCGCCCAGCTTTTCCATCTGCGCGATGGTCGCGTCGGTGATGCCGGCCAGCGCCCCCTTCCACCCGGCATGTGCCGCGCCGACCACCCCGGCGTCGCGGTCGGCAAGCAGCACCGGCGCGCAATCGGCGGTGACGATGCCGAGCAATATGTCGGTCCGTTCGGTGACCATCGCGTCGCCCTGCGGCCGGTCGGCGTCGGGAAAGGCGGTCAGCACGCGGACGACCGATGCCGAATGTGTCTGGTACAGCCCGCACAGCGCCGCGCCCGGCAGCACCGCCGCCACGGCACGCGCGCGGTTCTCCGCCACCGCCGCCGGATCGTCGGCCGATCCCAGGCCGACGTTCAGCCCGGCGACGACTCCGTGCGACACGCCGCCTCGCCGCCCGAGAAAGCCATGCGCCACGCCGTCCAGCGCGGCGGCGCGGATCACCTCGACCCCGCTCAAAGGGCTACCCGCATCACGTCATCCACATCCCGATGATTGCCGACCATGAAGTCATAGGTACCGACCCGTTCGAAACCATAGCGTTGATAGAATCGCCGGGCGCGATGATTGTCGACGAACACCGACAGATAGCATTCGTCCGCGCCGGTCGCGCGCGCCTGTTCCAGCATATGCTCCATCATCCGCGCGGCCAGGCCGCTGCCCTGCCACGGCCGGCACACATAGAATTGGCGCAGTTCGATCGGCTTACCCTGCGGCGTGAACGGCAGCGAGGGCGGGCCGAGCTTGGCATAGCCGGCGGCGTCCTCCCCCGCCAGCGCCAGCACGACGTGATAGCGCGGATCGTCCAGTTCGGCCGTCCACTTGTCGGGCGTGTGGTTGGTCAGAAAGGCGGCGAGATCGGCGGGGTCGTAGAGATGGCCGAACGTCTCGGTAAAGGTTTCCGCCCCGATCCTCGCCAGCAGCGCGGCATCGGCGATCGTCGCGCGGCGCAGCACCGGGGTCATGCGAACCCCGCCGGGACCGGCCAGCCGGGGCTGGTGATCGCGATCGCCTTGAACAGGCTGCCCATCTGATCGTCTTCCACCAACCGGTCGCGATCGGCGCGCAGTCCCTCCGCCCGGTCCGGCGACTTGGCCGACAGCGCCTGTACCCGCGCGTCGATGCCGAGCGCCTTCAGCAGCGCGCCCTGTTCGACCGGGCCGTAGGCGACGGCATCCTCGGCCCGTGCGGCTTCGGCGAGCGTCGCGAAATCGACATGCGCGGTCAGATCCTGTTCGCCCGGCTGGTCGTACGGGTTGACGAAGCCATGCCCCCGCACCGCCTGCAACGTATCCCCAACCGCCGGGCCGCTATAGCCATAGTCGATGACGATCGCGCAGCCGCCCTGCGCGACGAGCCGCTTGGCAAGCTGGCGCAGGATGGCGACCGATGCGGGCGCGGTTTCGAGGACCGACCCGACCGGCGCGTCGCGCAGGTGCGGCGGAATGATCGGGTCGAAGCCGCGCTGTCCCACGATCGGCAGGAACAGCGTATCCTGACACGCGACCAGCCGTTCGCGCCAGCCCTCCGCCGTCTTCACCAGTTGCCGGATCGGCAGCGCATCGAAGAATTCGTTGGCGACGACCAGCAGCGGGCCATCCTCGGGCAGTCCGACACTGTCCATCGCCCATTCGGCCTGCGGCACGCGTTTCGCCTGTTCGGCGCGCAGCGTGGGCGAGGTTTCGACGAAATGAACGCTGGGGATGCAGCCGGCCGATGCCATGGCGCGCAACGCATCGGCGGCAAGCGTCCCGCGACCGGGACCGAATTCGACATAGCGCGCCGCCGGACGGCCCGCGCGATCCCATTGGTCGGCCAGCGACAGGCCGATCAGCTCGCCGAACATCTGGCTGATTTCGGGCGCGGTGGTGAAATCGCCATTCGCGCCCAGCGGGTCGCGCGTCGCGTAATAATGCGCATTGGCCGCGCCCATGAACTGGGCGAGGCTGATCGGCCCGGCCAGCGTGATCGCACGGGCGAGCCGTTCGGGGAGGGCGGGATCGGCTGCGGTAACGACGGGTTCGGTCACGCCAAATCCTCCCCGCAGTGCGGGGAGGGGGACCGCGCCTGCAGGGCGTGGTGGAGGGGCAATGCCGCAAACGCCGACGTGGTGCCCGGGGCAATCCCCCTCCACCAGCCTGCGGCTGGTCCCCCTCCCCACAGGGTGGGGAGGAATTTCAGGAGCTTCACGCCACGCTCTCCGTGCCGGCGATCGGTTCCACCCGCACGCGGCGCTTCTTCGCGGTCGCGATCAGGTAGATGCCGCCCGCGATCATCGGCAGCGTCAGCCATTGGCCCATGTGAAGCCCGGTCGCCTGCGCGAATTCGACGAGCTGCGCATCGGGCTCGCGCCAGAATTCGACGAAGAAGCGCGACAGGCCGTAACCGAGCAGGAACGCGCCCACCAGCTTGCCCGGCTGGTAGCGGGCATCGGTCTTCCAGAACAGGAACCACAGGACGAGTCCGAGGAGCAGCCCTTCGAGGCCCGCTTCGTACAGTTGGCTGGGATGGCGTGCAGGGTCCAGCCCGCCGGGAACGGTGCGCGGGAACACGATCGCCCATGGCACGTCGCTCGGCCGGCCCCACAGCTCGCCATTCACGAAATTCGCCAGCCGCCCGAAGAACAGCCCGAACGGCGCGCAGCACGCGACATAGTCATGCACGCGCAGCCAGTTGAGGCCGTGCTTGCGCGACAGCAGAATGATGCCGACCATGGTGCCGATGGCGCCGCCATGGAACGACATGCCGCCGTCCCACAGCCGCAGGATCTTGATCGGGTCGAGGATCATTTCGGGCGCGTAGAACAACACATAGCCGATCCGCCCGCCGAGGATGATGCCGAGCGTCGCGTAGAAGACGAAGTCGTCGGCATGACGCCGCGCCATCGGCGCACCCGACTGGTCGAGCAGCTTGAGCAGATACCACCAGCCGATCAGGATGCCGGCGATATAGGCCAGCGAATACCATTTGAGCTGAAAGAAGCCGAGGTTCAGCGCGACCGGGTCCAGCCCGAGGTCGCTGTAGCGGATATGGCCCGCGGCCATGCCGAGTTCGCCGGTGGCGGCGGCGAGGGTGGAAAGGATCAAGAGGAACGCTCCGGCTGTGTGGCGGCGGGTAATATCGGGCTTGGCGATCCAGGGAAACAGAAGATCCTCCCCGTGCCGGGGAGGATTTGCTAGGGCAGGGTAATGCCCGGACCTTCCACGCCCCGCATCACCCGCCGCAACCTGCTGATCGGCGGCGGGGCGGGGGTCGGGTTGATCGTCGCATGGGGCCTGTGGCCGCGCCGCTACGGCGTCAATCTGGCGGCGGCGGAGGGTGAAAGCGTGTTCGGCGCTTACCTGAAGATCGGCAGCGACGGGCAGGTGACCGTCGCCGTACCGCAGGCCGAACATGGTCAGGGCGTCTATACCGCCTTGCCGCAGATCGTCGCCGACGAACTGGGTGCCGATTGGCGCACGGTCGCGGTGGAGGCGGCGCCGATCAACCCGCTCTATTCCAATCCGCTGGCCGCCGGCATCCTGTTCGGCGATGCGCTGGCGCTGCTCCCGCAAGCGACGCGCGCCACCCATGCCGAGCGTAGCGCGCTGATGCTGACCGCCGGATCGACCTCGGTCCGCCGGTTCGAGGCACCGCTGCGAACGGCGGGCGCGGCGGCGCGGGTGTTGTTGTGCAAGGCGGCGGCGCGGGGCTGGGGCGGCGACTGGCGCAGTTGCGGCACCGCCGATGGTTTCGTGGTGATGGGGGAGCGGCGCGAACGCTTCGGCGTGCTGGCCGAACGCGCCGTACGCGAGAGCCTGCCCGGCGGCGAGCTTCCCTTGCGCACCGGCGACGACAAGCGGCTGGTCGGCACCCCGGCCCCCCGGCTCGACGCGCCAGCCAAGGTCGATGGCAGCGCGACCTTTGCCGGCGATGTCCGCAAGCCCGGCATGGTTTTCGCCTCGATCCGGCAGGGGCCGATCGGCGATGCGAAGCTGTTGAGCGTCGACAAGGCGGCGGCCGAAGCGGTGCCAGGCGTGGTCAGTGTGATCGAGACCGATCGCTGGGTCGCGGCGGCGGCGACGACATGGTGGGCGGCCAATCGCGCGGTCGATGCGATGGCGCCGCGTTTCGAAACGCATGGGTTGGTCGACGACCGCTCGATCGCCTCCGCGCTCGATGCCGCGCTGGCGGGGGAGGGGGCGCGCGTCCATGACGCGGGCGATGTCGATGCGGCGTTCGCCGGCTGGCGGACGCAGACCGTGACCTATCGCGTGCGTGCCGCGCTGCACGCCGCGATCGAGCCGACCAGCGCCACCGCCGAATGGAATGACGGCACGCTGACTCTATGGATGCCGACGCAGGCGCCGACGCTGGCGCGCGCCGCCGCCGCACGCGCGATCGGCATCGGCGAGGATCGGGTGATCCTGCACCCGACCATCGCCGGCGGGTCGTTCGGCGCGAACCTAGATCACCGCGTCGCCGAACAGGTCGCGGTGCTGGCGCGACGGCTGGAGCGGCCGGTGCAGCTGACGTGGTCGCGCGGCGAAGACTGTCTCGCCGATCGCTACCGCACCCCCGCCGCCGCGCGGATGACGGCGCGGCTGGGGCGGGGCGGCAGCATCCTGGGCTGGCGCGCGCAGATCGCGGCACCGCGCACCGGGCGCGACCTGACCCGGCTGCTGCTGGGCGGCGATGTTGCCGCGTCGTTGGGCATGGCCTTGCCCGGCGACCGTGGCGATGCACTGGCGACCGAGGGTGCGGTGCCGGCCTATGGCGTGCCGAACGTGGCGGTCGATCACCATCTGGCCGAACTGGGCCTGCCCGCCGGTTGGTGGCGGTCCGGGGCACATAGCTACACCGCCTTCTTCACCGAATGTTTCCTCGACGAACTGGCCGGGTTCGCGGGGATGGAGGCGCATTCGTTCCGCATCGCCATGCTGGGCGGCGACGTCGCGCTTGCCCGTTGTCTCTCGACGGTCGCGACGATGGGCGGTTGGCAGGGCGGGGTGCCGGGCAGTGCGCAGGGTATCGCCTGTCACCGGATGCGCGGATCGGCGATCGCCTGCATGGCGGAGGCGCATCTCGAAGGGGGGCGGGTCAAGGTCGACCGGCTGGTCGTCGCAGTCGATTGCGGGCGGGTCATCAACCCCGATCTGGTGCGGCAACAGGTGGAGGGCGGGCTGCTCTTCGGCATGGCGCAGGCGGTCGGCGCGGCGACCGGGTTCGATGCGAACCTGCCCGATGTGCGGGGGTTCGGGGGGCTGAACCTGCCGCGGCTGGCCGACAGTCCCGAGATCATGATCGAACTGATCGAATCCGATGCCGATCCGGGCGGGGTCAGCGAATTGGCGGTGCCGGTCGTCGCCCCCGCCATCGCCAACGCGCTGCACGCCGCGACCGGGCGGCGCTATCGCACGCTGCCGCTGCTCGAGTGAAGGACGAAGTGTGTTTTCGCGCAGAGGCGCAAAGGACGCAGAGTGAGGTGCGCTTGGAAATGCTTCGCGCATAAGCGCCTTCTTTATTGGGTTGCAGCGGCCGAAGCGGTCTCCCGGTCGCGAAACGCCAGCAAATAACGCAACCCCTCTGCGCCCTCTGCGCCTCTGCGATAACAAACCTTCTTCTTCTCGGCACCCTCGCATGGACCAAATCCCCTTGCACCAAAGCCGAAGCTCGCGCGTTACACGGCGCCATGGACCTGCCGCCGAATCACCCCGCCATCCCGAAGCGCCGCGTCGGCATATTGCTGATGAACCTCGGCACGCCCGACGATCCCTCGCCGCGATCGGTGAAGCGCTATCTCGCCGAATTCCTGTCCGACCGCCGCGTGGTCGAAATCCCGCCGATCGCGTGGCAGCCGATCCTGCGCGGCATCATCCTCAATACCCGACCGAAGAAATCGGCCCATGCCTATCAGCAGGTATGGAGCGACCAGGGCTCCCCGCTCGCCGCGATCACCCGCGCGCAGTCGGAGGCGATGCAGGGTCAGTTTGGGGACGGGGTCGTGATCGACTGGGCGATGCGCTACGGCAATCCCTCGATCGCCACCCGGATAGATGCGCTCCGCCAGCAGGGCTGCGACCGCATCCTGCTCGCCCCGCTCTATCCACAATATTGCGCGGCAACGACGGCGACGGCCAATGACAAGGCGTTCGCGCACCTCGCCAAACTGCGCTGGCAGCCGGCGATCCGCACCTTGCCGCCTTATTATGACGACCCGCTCTATATCGACGCCTTGGTGACGACACTGCGCGAGGACCTGGCGAAGCTAGCCTTCGAACCCGACGCGATCGTCGCGAGCTTCCACGGCATGCCCAAACGGACACTGGAACTGGGCGACCCGTATCACTGCCATTGCCAGAAGACTGCGCGGCTGGTGCAGGAGGCGCTGGGCCGGCCGCTGACCGTCGCGTTCCAGTCGCGCTTCGGCCCCGCGAAATGGCTCGGTCCCGCCACTGACGAAACGCTGGTCGAACTGGCCAAGGCCGGAAAGCGCCGCGTCGCGATCTTCGCACCCGGTTTCTCGGCGGACTGTCTGGAGACGCTGGAGGAACTGGCCATCCGTGGCAAGGAAAGTTTCGAAGAAGCGGGCGGCACCGATTTCGCCTATCTTCCCTGTCTTAATGCCGAGCCGACAGGCAATAAAATGTTGCGCAACATTATCGCGCGCGAACTTGCGGGCTGGATCGACCCCGCCTAGCAGTAACGGAAATCGACTGGGAGAGAATGCATGGCACGGGTAGCGATCGTCACCGGCGGCACGCGCGGTATCGGCGAGGCGATCAGCCTCGCGCTCAAGGACATGGGTGTGACTGTTGCCGCAAACTATGCCGGCAATGACGAAAAGGCGAAGGCGTTCACCGAACGCACCGGCATCGCCGCGTTCAAATGGGACGTGGGCGATTTCGAAGCGACCCAGGCCGGGGTCAAGCAGGTTGAGGAAGCGATCGGCCCGGTCGATATCGTCGTCAACAATGCCGGTATCACCCGCGACGGCACGCTGCTGAAGATGACGTACGAGATGTGGGAAGACGTGATCCGCACCAATCTTGGCGGCTGCTTCAACCTTGCCAAGGCCACTTTCCCAGGCATGCGCGACCGCAAATGGGGCCGCATCGTCAATATCGGCTCGATCAACGGGCAGGCGGGCCAATATGGTCAGGTCAACTACGCCGCCGCCAAGTCGGGCATCCATGGCTTTACCAAGGCGCTGGCACAGGAAGGCGCGCGGTTCGGCGTGACCGTCAACGCGATCGCGCCGGGCTATATCGACACCGACATGGTCGCTGCGGTCCCGGCCGACGTCCTCGAAAAGATCGTGGCGAAGATTCCGGTCGGCCGTCTGGGCCAGGCCAGCGAAATCGCGCGCGGCGTCGCGTTCCTCTGTTCGGAAGAGGGCGGGTTCGTGACCGGCTCGACGCTGAGCATCAACGGCGGCCAGCATATGTATTGATCGCGTTCCCGCAGGCGTGCTGCGGGTTCGATCGTTCGAGAACGCCCCGGTGGAAACCGGGGCGTTTTTTTGTGCGCGTATCTGCGCGCGGGTAGCCGCTAGTTAGTGGTCCGGTTCGATTGTTGGTGCATCGTCATCGCTGCCGCCATCGGTAGTGTGGTCGCTTCCAAGCCGCTGTACGGGCGAACGGCGTAGCAGCGACACCTCCATGCCTCGATCAATACCTTAGCCTCGGCCGGGCAATAGAAGATCTGCCATTGAGTAGTCCGTCGCGCAGCGGCGCGTTGAAGCTCTCAACGTGATCTTAGCCCTCCACCCGCCTTCCGAAGACGATTCACCCCGCGCAGATGAGGCAAGCGCCAGCGGCGAAGTTTCGGAGTGAAGCGCGGTCGGCATCCGCACCGCAAACAGCGACTCCCCGGTTGGTAGGCCGGATCATCGGACGGTCGGCATTGAGACAGTCAAGCTTTGCATCGATCGGCTTCGGTTCCAGATAATCCCTTCAAGTCGCATACTCTGCCCTACGGATAGTTTGCGGGATCAGGATGAAAGACTGAATTCGATCGGTACTACGAACTCGAATGACGTGCCCTCTTTGCTCTCTGGCGGCTTTGGGAGCGGTTGGGCGCGCTTGGGCAGTGCGAGGGCTTCCCGGTCGAGATCCGGTATCCGCGATGACTTCTCCAGACGTACCGATTGGACGACGCCGTTTCGGTCCATCACTAATCTAATGATCGGTGTCCCCTGATATCGGCGCAGGAGTGCCGCGCGAGGATAGCGGCGGTTTGCGATCAGCGTTGTCAGGACCCTGCCTTCCCAAGTGTCGGGACCTTCGGCTTCCGGCTGGGGCTGACGGTCCGGCGGCGTGCTCGGCGGGGCGGAGACTTGGAGCGGCGGCGCGTGCGGCAGGGGCTGTTGCTGCACCACTGTAATGGTCGGAGATGTTGTAGCGGTAGGTATCGGCCGGACCGGCGTAAGTTCCTGCGCAGACCGTTCTAGGGGCGGTCGGGCCGGTGATTGGGCCGGCTTCCACGAAGGGTGCGGTGCTGGCTGCCGGTCCGGGGTGTCGACATCGAAAGTCGCCAAGCTCGCGGAACTGGCGGGTTCGACATAGCGGGCCGACGATGTCGCGATGAGGAAGGCGATACCCAGCATCCCGGCGACACCGCCGGTCGACGCGATGCCGAACCACCGCCGTCGAACGTCGGGACGATAGCGACCAGCCGTGTCGGTATTCAGGGTAATTACGACGTCGGATCGCCCCAGCGATACGGACTGTGGGTGGCAATCCCTCCCGCAACCGGTCGGTCCACCCGACATCCTGTCTTTCCGGCCAGACACCATTGCTTACCAGCGGAAGGAAAGCGTGGCCGTAACGCGTCGCGGTTCGCCGTAGTAGCAACTGCCAAAGGCATCGCAGTTCGCGAAATAGGCCTTCTCCAGCAGGTTGCGGGCGTTCACCGCCAGCCGCCAGCGTCCCAGATCGATCGCCGCCAATGCATCCAGTACCAGATAGGCCGGAACCTTGTACGGGCGAACTGCCTCCTCATTACCCCGGTTCGGCCCGACATAGCGGCCACCCACACCAAGTTGCAGACCTCCGTCGAAGCGCTGGTCGACCCACAGGGATGCCTTGTGCCGCGACATTGCGACCGCCTGTCGGCCGATCGCTGCCGGTGTCGCACTGCTGATGACACGGGCCGTGGGCGTGTAGCTATAGGCGCCGATCAAATTCAGGCCCGGCAACGGCTCCACCTTGCCTTCGAACTCCAGGCCGCGGACGAGCGCTTCGCCGGTCTGCTTCGGCATGAAATTCTGGTCGTAGGTGATGTAGTTCTTTCGCCGAAGGTCGAAGATCGCGATGCTGTAGCTGTCATTGCGTCCCACCGGCTGGAACCGCAGCCCGGCTTCATACTGGCGGCTGGTTTCAGGCTCGAACGCCCGCCCGGTCAGGGGATCGATCGTGGCGGTCGGCGTGAACGACGTGGAATAGCTGATATAGGGTGCCCAGCCGCCTGGCCCCAGATAGACCAACCCTGCACGGGTCGTCGTCTTGTCGTCGGCGATTCGGAACGCCGCCCCGCCAGCCCGGTCGGTCACGTGCGTAATCGCACGGTCGTTGCGAACGCCGACGGACGCGACCCAGCGATCGCCCAGCTTGATCTGGTCCTGCGCATAGATGCCGGTCTGGACCAATCGGGTCAGGCTGTCCTGATAGGCTCCGGGAATCGCAATCGCCTGACCATAGACGGGACGATAGACGTTGATCTGTGGCGCGGCACCATAACGCAGGACGGTGTCGAAGCGGCTGTTCAGATAGTCGACACCGAACAGCACCGTGTGGTGCACTGGCCCGGTATCGAACTGTCCTTCCACTTGCGTGTCGACGCCGAAATTTCGCGTATTGTCCTTTGCTGCGAAGACGTTGCGCGACACGGTCTGGAAATTGGCGGGGTTGCGCGGATCGATCGGATCGACCGTCATGAAATCGCCTGCCGAAATTTGACGCAAGTCGCTGTCGACCTCGCTGAAGCGCGTATTCTGTCGGACGGTCCACGCGCTGCCCAGCCGATGTTCCAGCAGGTAGCCGATCGACCACTGATCCTGTCGCAGCCGGTCGAAACCGGGTTCGGCAGCGGAGAACCCGACCGGGACGGTCGTACCGATCGCGGTCGGGACCAGCGATCCCACTGCACGCCGGACGCGCGTATACACCCCGGCATCGATATGCCCATATTGGCCGAGCAGTGTCAGCGACGTCGCCGCGCCGGGCTGCCATGTCAGCGATGGGGCGACGAAGACCCGGTTATCGGGCATCCCACCGGCGGGCAGCCGCGCGTCGCGCGCCAAGCCGATCATCCGGTACCGTAAAACTCCGTCTCGATCGAGCGGGCCGGACAGGTCGGCCATGAGCTGCTTGCGGCCATACGTGCCCCATTGCGCCTGAATTTCGCCGCGCCGCTCGGCGGTCGGGCGCTTGCTGACGACATTCACCATGCCCGCCCCGTTGGACATGCCGTAGAGGACCGAAGCGGGACCGCGCAGCACCTCGATACGTTCGGCCGCGTAATTCTCGATCTGCCAGACCGCGAAATTTCCGACGTTCCGCAGCGCCAGCCCGTCCAGATAGAAGCCTGGCGAATACAGGTCGAAGCCGCGCACGGTGAGCCAGTCATAGCGCGAGTCGGTGCCGTTCGCGGCAACATCGATACCCGGGGTATAGGCAAGCGCATCGGCCAGCCGCAGCGATCCCGTCGCCTCGATCTGATCGGCGGTTATGACGGAAATCGACTGGGGCGTTTCCGTAAGCGGCGTATCGGTCTTCATGCCGGTGCCGCTCCGGCGCGCGACATAACCGGGGACCGGGCCGGTGGCGCGTTCGTCGTCCGCGGCCTGCGCGATCGAACCCGCACTTGCGGCGCTGCCCTGAACCCGCACCGGGCCCAGTCGAATGTCCCTGTCCTGCCCGACCCCGGCGATCACCGGCGATGCCGTAATCTGTGCCCCATCGTCGGTCATCCGATAGGTCAGTCCTGTACCCGCCAGCAATCGGCTAAGCGCCGCCGCCGGTGCGAGGCGGCCCTTGACCGCCCGCCCGGTCTTGCCTTCGATCAGTGCCGCTTCTGCCGTTACCTGTATTCCGGCTTGTCGTCCGAACAGGATGAGCGCCGTGGCGAGTGACTGGCGCGGGATGTCGAACCGAACCGCGACCTGGACCTGCTGGGCAGAGGCGGGAGCGATGATGGTCATTTGGGCCAGGCCGCTCGATACCGCGGCGAAAGCGAGCATGGTTCGCCTGCGTCCGAACCGTTCTTTCGCCCGCGTGATTCCCAACGTCATTTCAGTCTCCGCCATTCTATAAGCAAATGCGATGCATTTGCATCTCACGGAAGTGATGAGCGAGGGCGGGCGTTTTCCATCGGTTTCCGCTTATTTTTTCATTGATCGCGCCAAGTCGTTGCGCTGCAGGCTAAATCTTTCCGCGCACGCCATCGACGATCAGGATCCAAGGGGTGATGCGCCGTATTCTCCCCCCATATGGACGTACGATCATCGCCAGTGCCTGCTCGGGTCGACGGACATCGTAGATTCCGGTGATACGGCGCTCTCCCAACTGCGCATCGGCTAGAACAATGCGACCGCGGAACCAGGGGCGGATCTCGTCGACGACGTCGGCAATCGTTCGGTTTGCGGCCAGCGCCTCGCCCTTGGTCCAGCCGCCCACGATCTCGGCATCAGCCTTGCCGCTTTGCTCCCGTCCTTTCGCGTCGATCCGGATCCATTCACCGGCCAACAGGTCTGTCGACGGATGATCTGCCGGTGCCGCGACACCGACCCGAACATGCCCGCGCGCCACGGCGACGCTGGTCGACTCCTCCAATCGTCGCACGTCGAACCGGGTGCCCAACACCGTGGTCGTTACGCCGTCCGCCTCTACGACAAAGGGATGGGACGGATCGCGCCGGACATCGAACAGTGCCTGACCGGCCAGCAGGCGAACCGTTCGCCTTCCCCCGCTGGTCTCGAACGCCAGCGCGCTTTGCGGCCCGAGAGCGACCGAAGAGCCGTCGCCCAGCCGGAAATGCGCGATTTCCGCCGTGCCCGTGACATGATCGGCGCGGAGATGAAGGCTTATCGTCGGCCAGAGGAACGCCCAAGCCCCGGCAGCGGCAATCGCTCCATAGACCAGCTTCCGCCTATGCCGTCGTGACGGTTGCGCGCGGTGCCTCCGTCGTTGCTCCGGCACGGTAAGGGCGGGCGTCCGCCACGCTTCCGGCGCCCGACGAAAGACCTTCATCGTGTTGTTCACACTCGCCCAAGCCTTACCGTGCCGGGGGTCGGCATCAATCCAGCGGTCGAACTCGGCGCGCAGGCTGTCGTCTTCGGGGCTCTCGCGAAGCGCGACATACCAATCCGCCGCGTCTTTCCGTGCCGCATCTCGGTCCGGCATCGTCATTCCGCCAGCGACCTATGCGCATCGCAGCGCGCTATGGCATCGGTCACCAGCACATGCACCCGCGACGTCGACAGGCCGAGCTTCAGGGCGATTTCGCGCAACGTCATCTCTTCGAAATAATACATTTTGAAAGCGGCGATCTGACGCTCCGGCAAGCCATCGATGACGTTCATGACCGATCGCAGTTCGTCGCGCGCGATCATGTCGACCTCTACGGACGGCGTCTCATCCGGGATCCTGTCCATCACGTTTGCGATATCGGTCTGACCAGTCGCACCTTCATATTGACGTCGGCGAAACTGCGCGAAGACAAGATTGCGGACGATACGACGAAGATAAGCCAAAGGCTGCCGAACCGGCGGGTCCATCGGGCGATTGTCGAACAACAACCAAGCATCTTGCACGATGTCTTCCGCTACTGCCGGATCGCCCGATAATTTCTTTGCGTAGGACAGTAGCGCAGGACGATGCGCCTCGTACAGGCTTTCTGCGGACGGCTCAAACGTCACGATAAAGTTACCGAAAAGCCTCCCTGCTCCTTTCGCATACGATATTGCCGTGGCCGGGCATTATCAACTGTTTTGGGCCATGGTCTGTCACGCAGGAGGCCATGCCTGTTCGTGGGTGGGGAGCAATGTCGGTCGGCCCGCGCCGCCACCTGTCGATCTTCACCGGCGTTCGATCGCGGGGGCTCTGGATATGTCAGGGACAATGGCCATCGGCGCCGGCGTGGATAGGAAATAAGCCTGTCCTGTCAAAGGCGAGAAGCCGAATTTCAGATAATTTTTCTTCGAAGATAGAATTTAGAGGAAAATCCCTCTCGATTTGCATCCATAGTCGGACAGGGGTGCAAATTGTCCGCCTGTGGAAAAAGCGATCTAAAAGTATCTATAGGATTCGAGGATTCACATTTCCTTTAGGTTTCTAAGGTACAGTGGAGGCGGAGACTCTTGTCGGGTCGCCGTGGGGGATAATGTCGGTGAATAAAACGCTGTCCGTGGTTGTTTCCGCGGTATTTCAGGTCGTCCTTGCCATCTGTGCGTTCTTCGCATGGTTGCCAGGCGCTGCATATGCAGCTTCAGCGGGCTGTAACGGTATCAATGGCGGGCTGCCGGACGACCGGCAAGGGTTAACGCCGCCCATGACCATGTCGGGCGTGTACACGTCGCGCGGCAACTTCGACTTCGATCGAAACGTCGTCGGCTGGTTTAGTCCCTTCCAGCCGGGGGATGTCATCAGCTGGAGTTTCACGACCAGCGGCACGTCGCCTTATGTCCATATCCAGCTGGCGAACGAGCTGAACACGCCATATCCATCCTCGGCCCTCAATCGGACCGGATCGGGGTCGGGATCCTTCACCGTCCAGACGGCGACGGATTACGTCAACATCTCGGCGATGCCGCTACAGCTCGACGCCAATGGCGACGTCATTAATAGTTCCGACAACCCGGCCATGTACAACCGGACGGCGACGATTACAGTGTCCTGCACCCCTGCCGGTTCGGCGACGCCCACGGTGACCTCGCTTTCGCCGACGACCGGGTCCGTCCTCGGTGGTACCACGGTCACCCTGACCGGCACCAATTTGACCGGCATCACGAACGTCAGCTTCGGCGGTACCGCCGCTACCGACATCACGGGCAATACCGCCACGTCGGTCACGGTCCGCACGCCGGCCCACGCTGCGGGCGCAGTAAACGTCGTCGCGACGGCGTCCGCCGGTTCCACGACGGTGACCAACGGGTTCACCTACGCGAAGGCGGCGCAGACGATCACCTTCGCCGATCCCGGCGCGCAGAATTTCGGAGCCGCCCCGACATTGACGGCGTCGGCCAGTTCCGGCCTCGCGCTCGCGTTCACCTCTGCGACGACGGGCGTCTGTACCATATCCAGTGCTGGGGTGCTGACGTTCGTCACGGTCGGAACCTGTACGATCAACGCCGACCAGGCGGGTGACGCGACCTATCAGGCCGCTACTACCGTATCGCGCAGTTTCGCGGTGAATGCGGTTGCACCGGGCGCGCCGACGATCGGCACCGCTACTGCCGGCGACGGGCAGGCGACGTTGACGTTCACCGCGCCCACGAGCACGGGTGGTGCCACGATCACCGGCTATGAGGTGACGATCAGTCCGGGCAATACGGTGGTGACCGGTGCGTCCAGCCCGATCACCATTCCCAACCTGACCAACGGCACCGCCTACAGCTTCACAGTCAAGGCTATCAACAGCGCGGGGAGCGGCCCGGCCTCGGCTGCGTCCAACACGGTGACGCCGGTCGGGCCGTTGGCACCGCCGACGGTCGGTGCGGTGACCGCGACAGTCAATGCCAACAGCAGCGGCAACGCGATCACGCTCGTCCTGTCGGGTGGCGCGGCGACATCGGTCGCCGTCGCGTCGGCCCCGAGGAACGGCACCGCCACGGCTTCGGGCACCAGCATCACCTATACGCCGATGACGAACTATCGAGGCAGCGACAGCTTCACCTACACCGCCACCAACGCCAGCGGCACGAGTGCGCCAGCAACGGTCACGATCGATGTTGCCGGTCAGCCGGCGGTGATCACGTCGCATCCGCAGGACGTCCGGACGACGGTCGGTGGATCGGCCACCTTCTCGGTCTCTGCGACGAATGCGGCGTCCTACTGGTGGCAGGCGCACCCTCCTCAGCAATCCACCTTCGGCAACATTGCCGCGAGCAGCCAATATCATACGGTCGCCAACGCGCCGACGCTGGCATTGAGCGGCGTTCCAGCGTTGTTCAACGGATATGTGTTCCGGTTGGCCGTTACTGGCACCGATGGTCAGACCGTCTATTCGAATAGCGCGACGTTGCAGGTCTCCGCCGCTCCGGTGGTGACGTCGGTAACGCCCGCCGCAGGTCCGACATCGGGCGGCACTGCGATCACTATCACCGGCCAGTATTTTACCGGAGCCACGGCGGTTACGATCGGCGGGAACCCGGTAACCTCGTTCAGCGTGGTATCCGCGACCAGCATTACCGCGGTCGTGCCGGCGGGCAATGTTGGGCCAGCGGATGTCGTCGTGATCAACCCGGACGGCACCGGTACGAAGACGGGTGCCTTTACCTACCAGGCACCGGCGGTCGTGATGTCGCCGGCGGCGGGCGCTCTGCCCGGGGCGGTCGTCGGCACGGCGTTCAGCCAGACGGTCAGCGCAAGTGGCGGAACCGCGCCCTTCACATACGCCGTAACGACCGGGACACTGCCGGCCGGACTGTCGCTGGATCCAGCCACCGGTGCTATCGTCGGTACGCCGACCGTGGCAGGTTCCTATTCGTTCACTGTCACGGCCACTGATGCCGCCAATCAGACCGCATCTGCTGCCTATACGCTCGCCGTTGCCGTCCAGGCGCCGGTGGCAGGGGCAGTCTCGACGACCGTCGCCGCCAACAGCACGGCCCATGCCGTGACGCTCGCTTTGTCGGGTGGCACTGCGACCTCGGTCGCGATCGTCACCGCGCCGGCGCACGGCACCGCCACCGCTTCGGGCACCGGCATCGTCTACACGCCGACAGCCGGATACTCAGGCAGCGACAGCTTCACCTACACCGCGACCAACGCGTCGGGCACCAGCGCGCCTGCGACCGTCACCATTACCGTGAACGCACCGACGCTGGTCGTCGCCCCGGCCTCGGGTCCGCTTCCGGCTGCTACCGTCGGTACCGCCTATGGCGCGACGCTGACCAGCACCGGCGGCACCGCGCCGTACGGCTACAGCGCCACGGGTCTGCCCGCCGGCATCACGCTGGCGGCAGACGGTACGCTCTCGGGCACGCCGACCACTGCCGGCAACTATACCGTCACCATCGCGGTCACCGACGCTAACGGTGCCATCGGCACCGCGACCTATACGCTGGAGGTTAGCGTCCAGACACCGGTGGCCGGCGCGGTCAGCACGACCGTTGCTGCCAACAGCACCGCAAATGCGGTGACGCTCGCCCTGTCGGGTGGGACTGCGACCTCGGTCGCCGTCGTCACTGCGCCGACACACGGCACCGCCACCGTGTCGGGCACCGGCATCAGCTATACGCCGAGCGCGGGTTATTCGGGCAGCGACAGCTTCACCTACACCGCGACCAATGCGTCTGGCACCAGTGCGCCAGCTACCGTGACCGTCACAGTAACCGCACCGACGCTGGTCGTCGCCCCGGCCTCGGGTCCGCTGCCTGCGGCCACCGTCGGGACCGCGTACACCGCGACGCTGACCAGCTCGGGCGGCACCGCGCCGTACGGCTACACCGCCACGGGTCTGCCCGCCGGCGTCACGCTGGCGTCGAACGGCACCCTGTCGGGCACGCCGACCACCGCCGGCAGCTACACCGTCACCGTTGCGGTCACCGACGTCAGCGGTGCCACCGGCACCGCGACCTACACGCTCACCGTCGCCGTCCAGGCACCGGTGGCCGGCGCGGTCAGCACGACCGTCGTCGCCAACAGCACCGCCAATGCGGTGACGCTCGCCCTGTCGGGCGGGGCTGCGACCTCGGTCGCGGTCGCCACGACGCCGGCACACGGCACCGCCACCGTCTCGGGGACCGACATCAGCTACACGCCGAGCGCGGGTTATTCGGGAAGCGACAGCTTCACCTACACCGCAACCAATGCGTCGGGCACCAGCGCTCCTGCGACCGTCACTGTGACGGTGACCGCACCGACGCTGGTCGTCGCCCCGGCCTCGGGTCCGCTTCCGGCTGCTACCGTCGGTACCGCCTATGGCGCGACGCTGACCAGCACCGGCGGCACCGCGCCGTACGGCTACAGCGCCACGGGTCTGCCCGCCGGCATCACGCTGGCGGCAGACGGTACGCTCTCGGGCACGCCGACCACTGCCGGCAGCTACACCGTCACCGTTGCGGTCACCGACGCTAACGGTGCCATCGGCACCGCGACCTATACGCTGGAGGTTAGCGTCCAGGCACCGGTGGCCGGCGCGGTCAGCACGACCGTTGCTGCCAACAGCACCGCCAATGCGGTGACGCTCGCCCTGTCGGGCGGGGCTGCGACCTCGGTCGCCGTCGTCACTGCGCCGACACACGGCACCGCCACCGTGTCGGGCACCGGCATCAGCTATACGCCGAGCGCGGGTTATTCGGGCAGCGACAGCTTCACCTACACCGCGACCAATGCGTCTGGCACCAGTGCGCCAGCTACCGTGACCGTCACAGTAACCGCACCGACGCTGGTCGTCGCCCCGGCCTCGGGTCCGCTGCCTGCGGCCACCGTCGGGACCGCGTACACCGCGACGCTGACCAGCTCGGGCGGCACCGCGCCGTACGGCTACACCGCCACGGGTCTGCCCGCCGGCGTCACGCTGGCGTCGAACGGCACCCTGTCGGGCACGCCGACCACCGCCGGCAGCTACACCGTCACCGTTGCGGTCACCGACGTCAGCGGTGCCACCGGCACCGCGACCTACACGCTCACCGTCGCCGTCCAGGCACCGGTGGCCGGCGCGGTCAGCACGACCGTCGTCGCCAACAGCACCGCCAATGCGGTGACGCTCGCCCTGTCGGGTGGGACTGCGACCTCGGTCGCGGTCGCCACCGCGCCGGCACACGGCACCGCCACGGCCTCGGGCACCGGCATCAGCTATACGCCGAGCGCGGGTTATTCGGGTAGCGACAGCTTTACCTACACCGCAACCAATGCGTCGGGCACCAGCGCTCCTGCGACCGTCACTGTGACGGTGACCGCACCGACGCTGGTCGTCTCGCCGGCCTCGGGTCCGCTGCCCTCGGCGACCGTGGGCACTGCCTATAGTACGACGCTGGCCAGCACCGGCGGCACCGCGCCGTACGGCTACAGCGCCACGGACCTGCCTGCCGCCATCACGCTGGCGGCAGATGGTACGCTCTCGGGCACGCCGACCACTGCCGGCAACTATACCGTCACCATAGCGGTCACCGATGCCAATGGCGCTACCGGCACCGCCACCTACACGCTCGCCGTTAACCCGCCGCCGCCTCCGGTCGCCGCCGATCCGGTGACCACCTCGGTCGCGGCCAATACGCAGACCGAGGCCGGCAAAAGCGTCAGCCTCAACCTGTCGAGCCTGGTCACCGGTCAGTTCGATGATATTCGCATCGTCACCCAGCCCGCGCATGGCACGGTCACGATCTCGCGGACGCTTGCGATGCGTGGCATCGGCGGATCGCCGCTTATGGCAATGGCGATCGCCATGTCGTCGGTGTCCGTACCGGGCCAGATCATCGCGGTCTATACCCCGGAAGCGGGATACCAAGGGACCGACACGTTCCAGTATGTTGCAGTCGGACCGGGCGGTACCTCGGCACCGGCAACCGCCACGATCCAGGTGGTCGGTACGGCGCCGACCGCAAAGGCGATCACCGCATCCGCGACCGATGGCCAGCCCATCTCGGTGGATCTCACCGCAGCCGCTTCGGGGGGGGGCGTTCACGGCCGCCACGGTCACCAGCGTATCGCCTGCCGATCAGGCAACCGCCACCATCGTCGCCGGCGGCACCGCCGAGGCGCGGACGTTCCTCCTGAAAGTGACGCCCAAGGCGCGCTTCAACGGGATGATCGAGGTCGGGTACACGATCGCCAACGTGTTCGGCACGTCGGCGCCGGCCATGGTGACGATCAACGTCACGGCACGCCCGGACCCATCGCAGGATGCCAAGGTAGGCGCGATGAGCGATGCGCAGGCCGAGGCGGCACGCCGCTTCTCGCGGGCACAGGTCGCCAACTTCATGAGCCACGCCGAAGCATTGCACGGGGCCGAATGCGGCCGTTCGACCAATGGCCTCCGCCTGGGGTCGACGGACATGCCGAGCACCTCGCACATGCCGGGGCAGCCGATCGAGCGGAGCTTGTCCGAACGCGACCGGCGTCGCGCAAGTGCCGGGGAAACGTCGGAGCAGGACGAACGTCGCAATGAAGGTCGGGAGGTCGCGGCCGCTGGATGCAGTGGACGGGTAGGCGTGTGGTCTGGCGGTACCATCGACATCGGCACGCGCGACGCGACGACCGGTCGGTCGAAAGTCAGTGCAACGACCTCGGGCATCAGTGCCGGTGTCGATCTCCACGTCGCGAAGGGGCTTACCCTCGGCATCGGCGGAGGGCTTGGCCATGACCGCAGCACCATCGCCGGGGGTGCCGGCAAGGTGAACAGCGACAGTCAGGTGGTGGCCATCTACGGCAGCGCGACGCCGATGCAGGGATGGTTCGTTGACGGCATGCTCGCACATGGTTGGCTGGATTATTCGCTGCGACGGCTCGATGAGGGTGCGGGAGCGTTGGCCACTGCGGACCGGTCGGGCAGCTTCAGCACCGGTGCGTTGTCGTCCGGGATCGATCGTTCCACCGGTGCGCTGCGCTGGTCGGTCTATGGCCGGGCCGAGTATCTGAACGGACGCCTGAACCGCTATATCGAAGAGGGCGCCGGCATCTACAATCTGCGTTTCGACGATCGCGACCTGCGATCGGTAACCGGTGCGCTCGGTGTGCGCCTCGCGTGGCAGCGACCGCTACCGTTCGGGGTGCTGACCGGGCGGCTGCGGACCGAATGGCTGCACGAGTTCACCAGTGGCACTCGCCAAGGGCTGGACTATGCCGATGTTGCCGGACCATCCTATTACAGCCTGCTCGCGTCCGGGTGGTCGCGTGAACAATTCATGGTCGCACCCGGCATTGGCCTGACGCTGTCGTCGGGTTGGGACGTTGGGCTGGATGTAGGTGTCCGGGCCGCCGATGGCGAACGGGCGGCAACCACCGGTGTGCAGGTTCGTAAGAAGTTCTGACGCTGAACGGGCGGTCGGCGGAATGCCGAACTTCGCTGTCCGCAGACTGCCCGTTCGTATAGGAATCGCCAACGTTCAGAACTCGGCGTCCATCGCCAGAAGATGACAGCATCGGCTGGCGCGATGGCCGATCACTCATACCCTTTAGGTCAAGGGCGCATTGCCTGGGGCTATCGCATCTTCGAGTAGCACAGGTACAAGCGCGAGTGTCTGTACGGATGTTCGCGACGTTGCGATGGCCCAAGGGACCGTGATGAGGGTCGCGGAGCGGGGCCAGATATGGACGGCGAAGCAGAAGTCCATGCTGGTACCGGCGGCGTGCGGACAGGTACGAAACAGATCGCTCCTAGCGGAGCGTGCGTGGACCGTCCGCCTTAAATCAGTGGGTCCTGACCCTGCGTCTACAGGACACCCTTTGATGCGATACTGTCACGATTTCCTTGCCGGGTCACGGCTGGAATGCAAGCGTGAAATTCCCGCAATGCTACCGGATTTGCTTCGCCCCTTATGTCGAACGATCATCACGACGTGAATCGCCGGGAACTGCCGCCGCTGCCTGCCCTGGCCAGTTTTCTCGCCGCGGTCGAAACCAGCAGCTTCTCCCGCGCGGCGCAACGTATGGCGCTGACGCAAAGCGCGATCAGCCGGCAGATCGCGCTGCTGGAGGATTGGCTGGGCGTGCCGTTGTTCGAGCGGCGGGGGCGGCGGGTGATGCCGACTCCGGCGGCGCTGGCCTATGCCGAGGCGGTGGGGCCGGCAGTCGAGAAATTGCGCAGCGCCACGCGGCGGTTGCTGACCCCGGCCGCCGATCGCGCGCTGACCATCGCGACCCTGCCGAGTTTCGGGATGCGCTGGCTGGCCCCGCGCCTGCCCGGGCTGACCGCGCGGCACCCCGAATTGCTGGTGAACTTTGCCGCACGATCCTATCCGTTCGATTTCGCCGAGGAGCGGTTCGATGCGGCAATCCATTTCGGCCTGCCCGACTGGCCGGGCGCGGATCATGCGCTGCTGTTCCATGAGGATGTCGTCGCCGTCTGTTCGCCCGACTGGCTGGCACGCCATCCGGTGGCGACGCCCGCCGACCTGCTGCGGCATAGCCTGTTATCGCTGGAAGCAAGGCCCGATGCGTGGACGAGGTGGTTCGCCGCCGCCGGCATGGACGATATGGCGACACCGGAAGGGCCGGTGTACGAACATTTCCTGATGCTCGCCCATGCCGCGGCGGCGGGAATGGGGTTGGCGCTGATCCCGTCTTTCCTGATCCGCCCCGAGCTGGCGTCGGGCGCGTTGGTCACGCCGCTCGATATCACCCTTGTCGCGTCGGAAGCCTATTATCTGGTCTGGCCTCGCCGGAGCAGCCACAGCCCGTTGTTCGACCGCTTCCGCCACTGGCTGCTGGATGAAGCCAAGCGAGAGGCGTGAGGGGGCAATGGAACCGGATGTCGCCCCGGATCAGGTCCGGGGCGACGATGCTGCGTTTCGGATCACCCTCCTACAGCGGCTTGCCGTCCATCTTCCACGTCAGCTGCGCCGCAAAGCTGCGGCCGATGCCGTCGAACCACGAAATGTCGTAATAGGGATAGGAGGCGTAGGTTCGGTCGTGGATCGGGGCTTGGTCGAACAGGTTCGTCACGGTTCCGGTCAGGCGAAGGCGTTCGTTCAGGTCGTAGCGGGCCGACAGGTTGAACAGATAGCTTTCCTTAATGAACGCATCCTGGTCGTAGTTGGGCAGCTTGCCCAAGCGCAGGCCGGTGAGCGTGGTCGAAAAACCGCCAAGACTCCATGTCAGGCTGGCGGTGCCCTTTTCGCGGGGGATATCGAAATTGCTGTCGAGCGCGAACTTGTTGATGATCGGATCGCCGGGATACTGCCGCACCGTGTGGTTGAAGACATAGGTATAGCCGCCCGACAGGGCGAATTCGCCGATTGCGGCGGTCGGCAGGCGGAAATTGGCGGCGATATCGATGCCGTCGGTGGTTTCCTCCGCGACGTTGATCGGGTTGACCGCCACCGCCTGTAGCTGTCCGGCCAGCGCGCCGCTGGTGTAGCGGATCACGCGGGCAAGCGCGTCGCGGCAGGTCGGCGACGACGCATCGGCACCGCCGCCGGCACGACAGCGCGATTCGTCGCGCAGTACTGAATCGATGCTGATGTCGCGCACCTGATCCTGCATCTTCACACGGAAATAATCGATCGACAGGTCGATCCGGCTGGACGGTTGCCACACGATGCCAGCGTTCAAAGAGGTGGAGGTTTCAGGCTGCAACTGCCGATTGCCGGTCTTGCGGGCGATGATCGTCTGGTCGGAATAGCTGCAGTCACCGATCGTCTCGTCCGGCTCCTCTACGCGGCACAGATAATAGTCAGTGGCCGAGGGGTGGGTGTTGCCCGGCCCGCGGAAGACATAGTTGAGGTCCGGCGCGCGGAAGCCGGTGCCGTAGGCGGCGCGGAACAGCAACCGCCTGGTTGGGCGTAGTTCGCTGCCGATATTGTAGGTAAAGCGCCCGAAATTATTGCCGGCGATGTGGAAGCCGTCATAACGGCCGGCGGTGCTCAGTTGCAGGAACGACAGCACCGGCACGCGGAATTCATAGCCGAGGCCCCAGCGGCGGCGCGACCCGCTGCCGTCCGAATCGACCAGCCCGACATAATAGTTGGTCAGGGTCAGCGGATCGGGGTTTAGGTCATAGCCCTGCTTGCCGGCCTCCGCGACGAAGGCGAAGCCGACCGGGCCGGCGGGCAGTTGGAACAGGTCGGTCGTGTTGAGCGATGCGGCCAGCGTGTCGGTCCACGACCGCGGCTTGTACAAAGCATCGACCGAGATCGAGCGATATTCCTCGGGCGTCAGCGGCGTGTAGAGACGGCGGACATCGGCGTTGAAGATCGCATAACCCGTGGCCGGATCAACCCCCTGCTGCGGTCCCAGGAACAGCGCGTTCGATTTGGAGATGACGATTTCGGGGAAGGTCACGCGCGAGGTATATTGCGCGTGGTTGAAGGATACTTCGTACGTCCACTTGTCGTTCCGGCCAAACTGGCCGCGAATACCGGGCGTGATGTTGAAGGTGATCGAGCGGTTGCGGGTCATGCCGTTGTCGAAACCGCCAATCTCCTCCGGCGTGAACTGGCGCGTCCAGTTGTCGAGTTGCAGGCCGCTGTCGGTATCGTCGGGCGACAGGTTGGGGTTGAAGAAGGTGCCTTCCTCATTCCCGTCGGGCGACACATAATACCAGCTCTTCATCCGGCGGAAGAGCTTCAGCTTCGACACGCTGAATTGTAGGTCGGCGAAGAGTTCGGTACCGCCGCCCAGGTCATAGCCCATCGCGCTATAGGCGGTGAGCGACTTGCGCTCCGAAATCATCGTACCATAGGCGACCGATTCGTTGCTGCCGCAGAATTGGCCATAACGGCGCCGGTTGGCGTAGTAGATGGTGCCCTGGTTCAGCGAGGACAGCGCAGCGCAGGTCGCCTGCCCCGGATCGATATAGTTCGCATCCTCGTCGGAGCGCAGGAAGGTGCGCTGGGCGAGCGGGGTCGCGGTGGTCGGGTTGTCGGCGGTCGAATCCTGCCGCTCGCGCTGATACTGCCATAGCGGGCGCTGGTTGAGCAGTTCGATGCCAGCGACGCCGTGGAAAGCCCCGGTTTCCCAACCGGTCGTCGCCATCAGCCGATATGCTTCGCCGCCGCCATGTTCGGTATCGCTGTAGCGCAGGTCGATGCGCGTGCCGTCGGGCTTGGTCTTCAGCTGGAAATTGACGACGCCGGCGATGGCGTCGGAGCCATAGATGGCCGACGCGCTGCCGCTCAGCACCTCGACCCGGTCGATCAGGCCGACGGGGATGTTGGAGATGTCGGTGAAGTTGCTGTTGCCCTGGAACGGCAGCGGGAAGTCGGCGATGCGGCGGCCATTGACCAGGACCAGGGTGTGGTTGGGGCCGAGCCCGCGCAGATCGACCTGCTGCGCGCCGGGGCTGAAGCTCGCGCCCGAGGCGCTTTGCTGGCCCTGCGTTTCGCCGCCATTCTGGGTCAGGCTGCGCAGCACGTCGGGGACGCTCAGGAAGCCGCCCTTCAATATGTCCTCGGACGTGACGACGGTGACCGGTGCCGGGCCTTCCTTTTGCACGCGCGGAATGCGCGATCCGAGAACCACGATCTCGTCCGATGCGTCCGCCGCCGGGGTGGTGCTCGGCAGGTCCTGCGCCATCGCGCTGCCCGCCATCGCCATCAGCCCGGTACCCGCCAGCCAGCGCGCTACTTCAGTCCCCCGCATTATAATGCTCCCCAAACATGCCCCGATACGTAATCATAATGCCATAGACTTTTGACATATTGAAACATAAAAACTTCAGGTTGAACACGCGTAGTGATATTTTGATGGGGAGCGTAACCTTGCGACACTATGGATTGGGCATCGCTTTGATTTGCGGGGCAATTGTATCGGCGGTTCCAGTCGCTCGGGGACAGCAACCGACAGAAACGGTCGCAGGCGCGCGCTTTTTCGTGACCGGCGATCCCGCCAGCCCCCGCCGTGCCGTACCGTCACAGGGCCTGATGCTGATGGGCGGTGGCGATTGGGACAAGCAGGCGTTCGCATGGTTCGCGAAGAAGGCCGGGTACGGCCACATCCTGATCCTGCGCGCGTCGGGCGATGGAGAAGGCGGACGCGAGATGTTCGCCGAAATGGCGGGCGTCCAGTCGGTATCGACGATCCTGTTCACCGACCGCGCCGCATCGACCGACCCGCGCGTGCTGGCGGCGATCGCCAGAGCCGACGGTATCTTTCTGGCCGGTGGCGATCAGGCGAACTATGTCCGCTTCTGGCAGGGGACGCCGGTCGCCAAGGCGCTCGACGCGCATGTCGCGGCGGGCAAGCCGATCGCGGGGACCAGTGCCGGCCTCGCCATACTGGGCGGCACCGCCTACGGCGCGACGGATGGCGGCAGCATCGATTCGTTCAAGGCGCTGTCCGACCCGCTGGGGGATGCGGTGACCCTGGTCCGCGATTTCCTGCACATGCCGCGCCTCGCCCATGTCGTGACCGACACGCATTTCAACCAGCGCGACCGGTTGGGGCGGTTGATCGCATTCGTTGCGAAGGCACGGGCGCTGGGTGACAAGACCGCGATCGGGCTGGGCATCGATGAAAAGGGCGCGCTGTGCGTCGATGCCGATGGGCGTGCGACCTATCGCGGCCCGGCGGATACCCATGCATGGCTGGTGCAGCCGCAAGGCGTGCCGGTACTGACGAAGGGCAAGCCGCTCGACTGGAACGGCATCCGCGTCACCGGCGTCGCACCGGGCAGTACGATCGATCTGAATACGCTGTCCGTGCCGAAGCCTGCGTTCGCCGGGACGGCAAGGGTCGTTGCGGGGAAGCTGATCGACGCGCCGCTGCCGCCCGGCGGCCATTGGTCGCTGGCGATCCATGGCGGGGCGGGGGTCATTCCGAAAGGATCGCTGACCCCCGAGCAGGAACGCGCCTATCGCCACGGACTGGACGCCGCGCTGACTGCAGGGTCGGCCGTGTTGGCGAAGGGTGGCTCCAGCCTCGACGCGGTCGAGGCGGCGGTGCGCGTGTTGGAGGATGACCCCAATTTCAATGCCGGGCGCGGCGCGGTGTTCGATGCGGAGGGCAAGAACCAGCTCGACGCGGCGATCATGGACGGCGCGACCTTGCGGGCGGGCGCGGTCGCCGGGGTCAGCGCCACCAAAAACCCCGTCTTACTGGCCCGCGCGGTCATGGAACATAGCCGCCACGTCCTGCTGACCGGTGCGGGTGCCGACCAGTTCGCGCGCGAGCAGGGGGTGGAGCAGGTCGATCCATCCTATTTCCGCACCGACAAGCGGTGGCGCGACTATCTGGAATGGAAGCGGGACGAGGCGCACGCCGCGCTCGACCCGACGCACCGCTTCGGCACGGTCGGGGCAGTGGCGCGCGACCAGCGCGGGCATCTCGCCGCCGCGACCTCGACCGGCGGGCTGACCGGAAAACGCTGGGGCCGGATCGGCGATTCGCCGATCATCGGCGCGGGGACCTATGCGATGGACAAGACTTGCGCGGTGTCGGCAACCGGCACCGGCGAATTTTTCATCCGGCAGGTCGCCGCCCGCCAGATCTGTGACCGGGTGCAGTGGAAGGGGCAGGACATCGCCGCCGCGGCCAGCGACACGATTGGCGAAGTGGGCGAGATCGGCGGCGATGGCGGGCTGATCGCAATGGACGGCAGCGGACGCATCGCCTTCGCGATGAACAGCGACGGTATGTATCGTGGTAGCGTGGCGGACGACCAACCGGCACGAACTGCCATCTATGCGGGAGAACCGGATGCCGGCCGATAGTCCGAATCCATCCAAGCGCGAACTGGACGCGCGATTGCTGGCGCTGTTGCGGCAGGATTCGCGGGTTCCCGTGTCCGAACTGGCGCATGCGTTGAACGTGTCGCGTGCCCATATCTATGCCAGCATCGCACGGATGGAGCAGGACGGGACGATCGACGGCTATACCGTGCGGCTGGGCGAGGCGCATGACCGGCGCATGGTGCGCGCGCATGTGATGATGACGACACTGCCCAAGCTGCTGGACGAGACGAACGAGGCGCTGGCGGCGATTCCGGAGCTGACGGGGGTCTATGCCATTGCCGGCGAATATGACCTGATCGCCATGGTCGAGGCTCCCAGCCTGGAACGGTTGAACGATGTGATCGACGCGATCGGGCGGATGGAGGGCATCGGACGGACGATGTCGGCGGTCGTGCTGGCGACGCGGTTGCGGCGGTAGCGGCGCCTACTCCGTCAATATCCGGTCGATCAATTCCACCGGATGCAGCGGGCGGCGGCCGGTCAGGCGCTTGGTCTGGCAGCGGCAGGAAAAGCCGGTGGCCAGCATCGCGTCGTCCTGCGTCACGTCCGCCCAGCTCAGCGCAAAGATGTCGCGCGACAGTTTCTGGTGCTGCGCTTCGTGCCCGAACAGCCCGGCCATGCCGCAACAGCCGGTCCGGGTCGGCGCGGCGGTGATGCCGAAGCCGGCCAGCGCCTCCGCCCATTGGGCCAGCGCCTGTGGCCGGAGTGCCTGTTCGGTGCAATGGCCGAGCAGGCGTTGCGGGGGAAGGGCGTGGGTAGCGGCTGGCGCGCGACCCTGCCGCACCGCCTCTGCCAGCACGGTTTCCAGCCCGGCGACGTCGACGCTGTCGCCGGTCATCTCGGCAAATTCTTGGCTGAACATCAGCGCGGTCGCGGCGTCCAGCCCGACCAGTCGGACGCCCATATCGGCAAGCGCCCGCGCTTCGTCGATGCGCCTCGCGGCGATGCGGGCGAAGCGGTCGCGCATCCCCAGCAGGTGCAGTATCTTGCCATTGTTGCGGGGCGGCAGGCGCAGCACGCTATAGCCGCACGCCGCCAGCACCCGCCCGGCGGCGGCGGCCAGCGGACCGTCGAAGCTGGCGGTGAAGCTGTCCTCGACCAGAACGACCACCCGTGTACGCTCCTCGGCAGGGGTGGCCTTGAGCTTCGACAGCGAGACGATCGGGGGCAGGCTACGCGGATCGGCGACGGCGAAGGCGGGCAGGTCGACATAGCCGAGCCGGCGTTCCAGCGCGGCCCGTGCGCGGTCGCTGCCCGCCATGCTGTTGGCGATCCCCGGCAACGCGCGAGCGGCGGCGAGCATCGCTTCCATCCGCGCGACGACATGGTGGCGGAGCGGGCGGCTGCGCTTCGCCCAATAGCGTTCGGCGAAGCGCGACTTCATCGTCGGCACATCCACCTTGACCGGGCAGAGCGTCGTGCAAGCCTTGCACGACAGGCAGGTGGCGAGCGAGGCTTGCGTGTCGGCGGCCAAGGCGTCGCGCTCGGCGGCCTCGGCCGGGGTCGGCTTCATAATCGAGTCGAGCCGTGCCCAGGCGCGGAGCAGTGACGCGCGGCCCTTGGGCGATTGCGCGCGGTCGCGTGTCGCCTTGTAGGACGGGCACATCACGTCGAGCGAGTCCCACGCGAAGCACGCGCCATTGCCGTTGCAGGCGACCGCGCGGTCGAACTGCTTGGAACGCACTGCTTCGATCCGGCGGTCGGCTTCGCCCCGCAGCGGTACGCCGTCGATCCGGTCGATCGGCTGCCCGGCAGGCGCGGCGAGCTTGCCGGGGTTGAGGCGGTTGTCGGGATCGAACGCGGCCTTCAGCGCCTGTAGTTCGGGATAGAGGTTGTCGAAGAACAGCGGCGAAAACTCGCCGCGATAGCCGCGACCATGTTCGCCCCACAGCAGCCCGCCATAGGATTTGGTCAGCCGCGCGACTTCGTCGGAGATGGGGCGGATCAGCGCCGCCTGTTCGGGGTCGCGCAGGTCGAGGAACGGGCGAACGTGCAGGCAGCCGACATCGGCATGGCCGAACATGCCATAGTTCAGGCCATGGCCGTCGAGCAGCGCGCGGAACTCGGCGACGAAATCGGCCAGCTTTTCGGGCGGGACGGCGGTGTCCTCGACAAAGGGAATGCCCTGTCGCGTGCCGCCCAGCCGGGCGAGCAGCCCGACCGATTTCTCGCGCAGGGTCCAGAGCTGGCCGATCGCAGCATCGTCGCGGACGATCCGCATGTCGCCCTGCGGGCCGATGGCGGTCAGCGCGGCGAGGCCGGCGTCGATAGTCGCATCGTCGTCGGCGGCGAATTCGACGAAGTTCATCGCCGCGACGGGGGCAGCGCTCGCCCCGCCCAGCAGCCCTTCAACGCTCGACCAGATGATGTCGCTGCGCGCGACGCCCAGCACCTTGTCGTCGAGGATCTCGATCGCGACCGGATCGGCGGCGATCAGTCGCTGCACGTCGCGCATCGCGGTGTCGAACGCGCCGTAGCGGATGACGGCGAGCGCGCGTTTCTTCGGTTTGTGCGCGACGCGAAGCGTGATCGCGCGGGTGATCGCCAGCGTGCCTTCGGACCCGGCAAGCAGAGGCCCGAGGAAGAAACGGTCGGCGGCGGCGTCCCACGCTTTTTGGAGGTTATAGCCGGTCAGGCCCCGGTTCATGTCGGGGAAAATCGCGGCGATATCGTCGGCGCGGGTCGTGACGATGCGCAGCGCCTCGCGGTGGATGTCGGCGACGATGCCGCTGCCGGCCGCGATCCGCTCCGCCTTCGCCCGCGTCATCGGTTCGGCGCGCCAAGGCGTCCCGTCGGACAAGGTCAGATCCAGCGCAACGATATAGTCCGACGTCTTGCCCCAACGGCGCGATCCCTTGCCCGACGCATCGGTCGCGACCATCCCCCCGATCGTCGCGCGGCTGGCGGTCGACACCATCGGCGGAAAGAAACGGCCATGGGGTTTGAGGAAAGCGTTGAGCTGATCCAGTACGACGCCCGGTTCGACCGTTACCGTGTTCACATCCGGATCGAACGTGCCGATGCCGCGCATATGGCGCGCGAAATCGACGATGATCCCGTCGTTGAGCGACTGGCCGTTGGTACCGGTATTGCCGCCGCGGGCCGTCAGCGACAGGCCGGTATCGCCGAGCGTCCGCACCAGCAGCGTGACGTCGTCGCCGGTGCGGGGATAGAGGATCGCGGTCGGGCGGACCTGATAGATGCTGTTGTCGGTCGATGCGACCTGCCGCGCGCCGATGCCGTCCTCGACATCGCCGGCGAACCCAGCCTGGTCGAGGCGGCGCAGCAGGTTCGCGACCGCCGTCATCAGGCCGCCGCGACCCCACGCAACGCTTCGCGCACCGCCTTCATCGACTGCGTTTCCGTTTCGGCATAGAGTGCCAGTTCGTCCTGCACCCTGTCGCCCAGCGCCGCCTCGAACGCGGCCTGCGCCGCCGACGCGGCATAGCTGCGCTGTTCGGTGCCGCCCAGATTGGACTGGAAGATGCCCGCCGCGCTGACCGGCAGGAAATCCTCGTACACGATCGGCAGGGCGCGGACATAGCCCGCGCGCAGCCACGCATCGATATCGCCCGTCGGCCGTATCCCGGTCGCGACCAGCCGCTGTCCGGCCTCGGTCAGCTCGTAGCGGAACCAGGCGAGACCCTGTTCGCGCAAAGACTCTACCGTGTCGGGAAAGGCGGTGAAGGCGGTGGCGAGGCGATCGGCATAGCTCGACCCCTGTGCCCCCTGTTCGCCGCGCGCGGTCGCCAGCAGCCGGTCGTACAGCGCGCGGCCCTTGGGCGTCAGCGCGGCGCCGCGCTGTTCGATCTCACCGAAACGCGCGGTGTGGTGGCCGGGCTGGTCGCCGGGGAAGGTTACGGCTTCCTCGATCGCCTTGAAACTGGTCTGGCGCAGCAGGATCGGGACGGCACGGGGCGGCGGCCCCTCGATCACCGCCTTCGCATCGATGCCGCGCGCCTGCATCGCGTGCTGCGCGGCATCGATGTCGAGCGTGCGCGGGGTCAGGTGGTTGATGTGTGGGCCGCGGAACGACACGACATCGGCGATCAGGCGGTGGGCGTCGTGCAGCCGGCGATAGGTCGCGGCATCGACCCGGGCATCGCCATGCCAGCGAAAGGTTTCGAGCAGCTCGTCCACGAAGCGTTCGGCGTCGGTGGCGTCCAGCCCGCCTTGCGCCTCGGCCCGCTCGATCAGGCGGATCGCTTCGTCGGTGAAGATCCGCCGGGTCGACAGGATCGCTTCCGCCTCGTTCCGAAGGTCCGCATCCTCGATCAGTTCGAGGCGCAGCAGCGAGGTGAAGACCCGGAACGGATTGGCGCCGAGCGCGGCGTCGTCGACCGGACGGAACGCGGTCGAATGGACCGGCACGCCCGCAACCGACAGGTCATAATAGCCGACCGGATGCATCCCCATCACCGCAAAGGCGCGGCGCATAATGTAGAGTTCGTCCGCCGTGCCCAGCCGGATCGCGCCATGCCGTTCGACGTCCAGCCGGTCGAGTTCGTCGGCCGATGCCATTTCCGCCGCCAGATCGGGGCGGTCGGCCAGCACCGCGGCATTCACCTCCGCCACGATCGACAGCAGGTCGCCGTAAAGTGGCACCTCGTTGCGGTACATTGCCGACATCGCTTCGGAAAAGCGGGTGCGGATGGCGTTCGGATCGGTGAAGCTGTGGGTCATGGCTATCTCGGTCAGATAAGGTCAGCGCGGGGCGAAGGTAATGGGGTCGCCGATTCCGACGCGCAGCGCCCCTGCCGCTGCCGGATCGATGACGATGCCGTCGTCGCGGGGGGCAAGGCGGGCGAAACAGGCGCGGAACGCCGCCAGCCGGCCGGCGGCGGTGATATGCGGCGCGGCATCGTCGCTGTCGGCCACCGCGCGGACGATGGCGGTGCGGGCATCGCGGACGGTGGCGATGTCGTCGGTCGCGGCGGTCACGGTCGGGCCGCCGTCGAACAGGTCGACATAGTGATCGTAGCGAAAGCCTTCTTTCTCCAGCAGCCGCAGCGCGGGGCGGCCGGAGGGATGCGGCACGCCCAGCACGGCGCGCGCGCAGTCGGGCAGCATCGCCAGCAGGACCGGCGTGGTCGGCAACAGGCCGGCGAGGACATGGGTGCCATGCTGCGCATTGAACGCATCCGCCGCCGCGAAACCCATGCCGAAGAAGCGCGCGGCGATCCCGTCCCAGAAGGGGGCTTCGCCGGCATCGTCGACCACCCCGCGCAGTTCGGCGATGGTCCGGTCGGCGAAGCGCGGGCGGTGCATCGCGATGAACAAATAACGGCTGCGCGCCAGCAGCGTGCCGGCGCCTCCCGAACGGGCATCGGCGCGCAGGAACAGCCCGCCTACCTCGCTGCACCCGGCATGGTCGGTGCAGATGGTGAGGGTGGTGTGATCGACCGCCCGGCCGAGCACCGCATGGTCCGCGCCATGCCGGTCGATGCGATAGCTGTAGAAGGGCGTGTCGGTGCCGATATGGGAGAAGATCTGGCAGGTACCGTGGATCGCTTCGCCCGCCACGTCCTCCAGCACGAACAGGAACCGGTCGATGCCGAACGTGTCGGTGTCGCGCGCAAAGGCGGCATCGGCGGCGGCCAGCCGGTCGCCGAGCTTCGCCTTGTCCGCCGGCAGGTTTACGAACCCGCCGCCGGTGGTTTGCGCCATCTCGTACAGCGCGGACAGGTCATGCCCGCCCGCCGCGCGCAGAAGGATCGTCACGCCGCGCCAGCCTCCAGCACGGGTTTCAGTGCGTCCCAATTGCCCGCCGCGCTGCCCGCCTCGAAGCTCGCCATCGGATAGGCGCAGTAATCGGCGGCATAATAGGCGCTGGGGCGATGGTTGCCCGAATCGCCGATGCCGCCGAACGGCTGCGCGCCCGCTGCGCCGGTGGTCGGGCGGTTGCGGTTGACCACGCCGGCACGTACCTCGAGGACGAACCGTTCCCACAGCACATCGTCGGCGGTGAGCAGCCCGGCGGACAGGCCGAAACGGGTGTCGTTGGCGGCGTCGATCGCCGCGTCGACATCGGCGACGCGGATGACCTGCAGGACCGGCGCGAATATCTCCTCGTCCGGCACGGTCACCCTGGTCACGTCGAGCAGGGCGGGCGTGACGAAGGCGGCGCTGCGCCCCGCAATCCCGCCGAACGGCACGATGGCGCGGGCACCGGCGGCCTCCAGCGCGGCGACCTGTGCACGGGCGGTCGCGGCGGCGGCGTCGGAGATCAGCGGGCCGATATAGGGCGTTTCGTCCCAGCGGCCGATGGGCAGGCGCGGGATCAGCGCGGCGACCGCCTCCACCACCGCATCGCCGAACGCGCCGTCGGGCAGGATCAGCCGGCGGGCGCAGGAACAACGCTGTCCGGTGGTGATATAGGCGGACTGGACGATCAGCGCCGCCGCCTCGGCCACGTCGCCGTCCCAGGCGATCAGCGGATTGTTGCCGCCCAGTTCCAGCGCGAGGATCACTTGCGGCCGGTCGGCAAAGGCGCGGCGGAAATGCGCGCCGGTGGTCGCCGATCCGGTGAACAACAGCCCGTCGATATCGGCCGCGACCAGCGCCGCCCCGGTCTCGCGCGCGCCCTGCACCACCTGCAACACGCCGTCGGGCAGGCCGGCTGCGGCCCAGGCATCGGCCATCGCCGCGCCGACCGCCGGGGTCAGTTCGGACGGCTTGAACACCACCGTGTTCCCCGCCAGCAGCGCGGGGACGATATGGCCGTTGGGCAGATGGCCGGGGAAGTTGTACGGCCCCAGCACCGCCATCACCCCGTGCGGGCGGTGGCGCAGCACCGATTCCCCGAACGGCATCGCGCTGCGCTTTTCACCGGCGCGTTCGGCCTGGGCGGCGATCGACAGTTCGACCTTGCCGACCATCGTGCCGACTTCCTGCGTGGTTTCCCACAGGGGCTTGCCCGTTTCGCGCGCAATCAGTTCGGCGAGTTCGGAAGAGCGGGCCTTGAGTACGCCGGCATAGCGTCGGGCGATGGCCACGCGTTCCGCGATGGAGGTGCGTCGCCAGTCGCGGAACGCGGCGCGGGCACGGGCAACCGCGGCATCGACATCGTCGACGGTCGCGGTCGCGCCGGTCCAGATCGTCTCGCCCGTCGCCGGGCAGGTCGAGGTCAGCACGCTCATGCCGCCTGCGCCATGTTCCCGCGCGCCGCGACGCAGGCCGCTTCCAGCCGGGTGACCGCCTCGGCGATCTCCTCCGCCGAAATCAGCAGCGAGGGCAGCAGCCGCACGCAATTCTCGCCACCGCCCGCGACCAATATGCCGTGATCGCGCGCGACCCCCATGAACTTGCGATTGTTCGGAATCATCTTCAGGCCGATCAACAGCCCCTTGCCCCGGACTTCGGCGATCACGTCGGGGAAGCGGGTGCGCAGCGCCTCCAGCCGTTCGAAGAAATCGGCGCTGGCGGCGCGGGCATGGGCCAGCGTCTCCTCGTTCGCGATGGTGTCGAAGGCGGCGATGCCGACCGCCATCGCCAGCGGATTGCCGCCAAAGGTCGTGCCATGGACGCCCGGCGTCATGCCCTTGGCGGCCTCGGTCGTGGCAAGGCAGGCGCCGACCGGAAAGCCCGATCCCAGCGCCTTGGCAAGCGCCATGATGTCGGGCGCCGCGCCGTCGAACCACTGGTGCGCGAACAGACGGCCGGTGCGGCCCATGCCGCTCTGCACCTCATCATGGATCAACAGCACGCCATGCTGGCGGGTCAACTCGCGCAGGCGCAGCAGCCATTCGCCCGACAGCGCACGCGCACCGCCTTCGCCCTGTACCGGTTCGACGATCACCGCCGCCGTGGTCGGGCTGGCGATCGCGGCCTCGATCGCCGCCTGATCGTCGATCGAGAGTTGGACGAAGCCGGGCAGGCGCGGACCGCAGCCCTCCATATAGCCAGCATTGCCCGACGCGTTGATCGCGGCATAGGTGCGGCCGTGGAACGATCCGGCGAAACCGACGATGTCGATCCGCTCCGGCTGTCCGTTCACATGGTGATAGCGGCGCGCGGTCTTGATCGCGCATTCGACCGCTTCGGTGCCGGTATTGGCGAAGAACACGCAGTCGGCGAACGACGCACGAACAAGCCGCTCAGCCAGCGCCTCCTGCCCCGGAATGCGGAAGATGTTGGAGACATGCCACAGCTTGCCCGCCTGTTCGGTCAGCGCCGCGACGAGTGCGGGATGGGCATGGCCCAGCGCGTCGGTCGCGATTCCCGCCACGCAGTCGATATAACGCCGCCCCTCGGTATCGATCAGCCACACGCCTTCGCCACGATCCACCGCGATCGGTGCGCGGTTGTACAGGTTCATCAGGGCTTGGGTCATGACGGCTCCTATCGCGAATTCGGACATGCACCGGCGGGCGCAGCCAGGGTGGCACCAGCTTTTGCGGAAGCGGGCCATGCGAAGGCCTTATTGGTCCCACGAACCTGCGCGAACAAACGCAATGACATCATCTGTTGATGCGTAATCGGAATGAAGGAACGCGCGTCAACGCCCCTTGATCGGCGTGACGGTCGACGGACATCCGTCGCGCTTGCAGGGGAGGCTGTCATCCCATGACAGCAGGCGGACGACCATGTCGCCCGGCTGGGTACGCGGGTCGGTGCCCAGCCCCGCGACCCGCGCGTCGAGCGGCGCGGTCAAGGTAGCGGTCGTCCGACCGAAGGGGTCGGTGACGATCGCCAGCACATCGCCTTTCCTGACATATTGGTTCAGCTTCACACGCAACTGTGCCCATCCCCCGCGCGGACTGTCGACATTGGTGACGACATTGCCGAGAAATGGTTCGGGATCGCGAAGGTCGAGCTTGCCGGGCAGCATCCCCCGGTCGATCATGACGTTGCGCACGCCGCGCAGGCCCCGCGCGATCATCGCATTGTCGAACACCTCCGCACCGCCCAGTTCATAGGTGACGGCCGGGATGGCATTGGCGTTCAGCATGTCCTCCACCGCGCCGTCGATGCCCGCATTCACATAGATGCTGTCGGGCCGCAGCATCATCGCGATCCGCTTGGCGGCCGGGGTCGCGACGAAGACATAGGCCGGGTAGGTGCCGCCGCGCGACTGGGTGTGCAGGTCGATGGCGAAATCGGTATTGCCGATGAAGATTCGCGACCACAGGCGTCCGGCATAACGCTGCGCCGCATTCCCCTCATCGCCATGCGCGTTCGGATCGCGCGGGATCAGCCGGTTGAGATTTTCGCCTGCGCCGTGGTGACCACCGGTAAAGGCGCGCGTCGAATTGCGCAGGCCCGGCGCGTTGAGACCCGGCACGGCAATCAGCGTTCCCTTCATGGCCATCGGGTCGAGGCCTTCGACCAACTGGTGGATTACGCCGATGCCGTTCAGTTCGTCGCCATGAATGCCTGCGGTCAGCAGGAAGCGAGGGCCGGGCTGCGCGCCTTTGACCACCACGATCGGCACATAATATCCCTGTCCGACGTCATTGTCGTCGACCCGCAGCCACAGCCGCGTCTTGCCGGCGGGCAGCGAGGCGACGTCCAATTTCTCTATCACCGGCGCCCCGTCGATGCGATCACCCGGCGCGCTCGGCATGGCGGCGGCAGGCAGGACGGCAAACAATGCTGCAGCCAGCGCGGGCCAAGCCAAGGCACGGAACGGGTGGGTCATGACAATTCTCCGGAACAACCAAACCCGACGTCGCATGTCGTTACGGAGGCGACCAAGCGATAATCCGTCATATCCTGATGCGCATCGCTCATCGGTTAGCGGATAGGAACTGTCCCTTCGACCACAGCCTCGTGTTTGTGGTGGATCTTCTAAGCTGTCGCTCTCAGAGTTGAGGGAGGCGCAATGGTCGCGGATAGCATCGATGGTTCGGGGCGAGGCGGTTGCTCCTGGCCGAACGGGGTCGATTAATCGATTGGTCCCCCGGATGCCGCTGGCGCGCCTGCCCGGCGATTACGCGCCTTCCACGACGATCCGCACCAAAATCCCCGGCGAGAACGCGGAACTGCGACGTTTTTACGTTCGGATCCCGGTCGGTGACGTTTCGGTCGACAACAACGAGATCGTCATCGCCGGGTCCACGACCGTGCTTGAAGCGGCAGCGATCAAGGGGGATATGATCAGTGCAACCGCCGTTCGCGGTTTTGACTGGAAGTGGTGCCGCTTACAGGAAGCGACGAAGCGCCAGAAAAACCAAGCAAAATCAACACTTAGCCGAGGGCGGCTGTCCGGTTGGTACAGCCGAATGTAACAGTCCTTCGGACTAAGCGACAGCCCTTTCGGCACTGTGAATGACATACCGCTTCGGTCTGCCATCCATCGCAAGGATGCGAGTGAACGTGGCGCTGACCTTACCGCCAGTTCGGTTTGTGTATTGGTCTAGGCCCCATGAAAAGACTTGCCGAAACTGCCTAAGTTTCTCACGCTTCATGCTAAATGGAATGACGTGGCCATGATCTTGGTCAAAGACGCTTCCATACCCTGAGTTAGCATTGAATGCGGAAACGCTGAACTCCTTGGTTATCTCATGATTATCCTCGACGTTTTGCTTTACGTATTCCTTGGTTGACTCGTCAAAGGTCGCTATGGGATTGATGTTTATGCCACCGGAGATCAACATCTCCTCAGCACCAGAGCCGATGACGCTGTGAGCTTGGCGGATAGGAGCTTCTGTTATAGCTACTAGCGCCTCGACATCACCTGTTCGCGCCCGATTAGCGAGAAGTCGGGCCAGAGCTTCGTCGTCGGCGGTATGGCCTAGGTTCTTATTGATTACTCGCCGGACCAGCGCGTCAAGAAAGCTGCCACTGGCCGCACCACCAGCCACAGAGCCAAATACATCAGCGGAATTATTGGTCAGCTTAACAAAGAAGTCAGCGATAACGCTGCCTTCCTCAGGGGCCTTGGCTCGAACGGCGTGCCTGCCGTCGAACTCACCCCGCTGCCTTATCTTGCCGGTATCGGCATAGTTGGCGACCAGCGATAGGGTCCAAGCGAACCCAGCAAGCGCCATGTACCCATCATAGCCTTCAAACTGATGATCGTCCGCAAGGTCGCCAGTCAGCTTCAGGCGATAAGGTACAATCGCAGGCATTGGCCCCCACTTATCTACTATCTTCCCCCGCACAGCCTCCGTGCTAAACCCCTGTTGGTCAAGGGGTAAGGCGCGGACATCTGAATGGGCGGGGACATCAGCATTGGGGCCGTCGGTGCCGCACTCATCGCTGGCGTCGTGTCGCTCCTCGGCCTCATCATCAGCAAGGAGCAGAAAACTTCCGAGTTTCGTCAAGCTTGGGTGGATGCGCTTAGGTCCGAGATCACGGCCTATCTGACAAGCTTCAATGCCATAGCGGATGCGGTGGGAGTTGCCTACAAGGATCAAGCTGAAAAGGTTAAGGCGCTCGCCCCGCTTTACTCGCAGCTAAACCAAGCAAGCTTCGCTATAACTTTGCGGGTCAACCCCGATGAGAGCCGGTCGAAGGCAGTGCTGGCTTGCATGAAGCGGTTTCAGCAGCTTACTGCTAACGACAGTAACATGGTACCCGCCAACATAAGGCCAATCTGACGTGACCCCGGTCTTTCATCCAGCTGCAACCAGAGACCGACCGGTGTTGTCGCGCACGAGCGCAGGTGAAGCAACGAGCGGGGTTAAGCCCGCCCGTTGCTGTTCGAGCCCGGCAGCGAAGGCTACCGGAGTGGCGTAGCCGAGCGACGAGTGCGGCCGCTCGGTATTGTAGTCGTCGACCCAGCGCGCCAGGATCGAGCGGGCCTGGCCGATGGTGAAGAACAGCGTCTCGTTGAGCAGTTCGTCGCGCATGCGACCGTTGAAGCTCTCGACAAACCCGTTCTGCGTCGGCTTGCCCGGCGCGATGTAATGCCACTCGATGCCCACGTCGCCGGACCAGGCGAGCACCGCGTTCGACGTCAGCTCGGTCCCATAGCACATTGGGAAGCGCTGGTTCGGGAGCCGCTATGGCCCTGATGAAGACAAGGCCGCGTAGCGGCCGCAGACTTCATCAGGGCAAGCCATGGCCGGTCAGCAGGTATCTAAAGTGAGGTTGTCGAGACAACACTTTGGAGGCCGACCGACCATGACCAAGCTCACCTCTACGCCTGCCGGCGCCGTGCTGGTAGCCATCGACATGTCCAAGAGCCGACAGGAGGTTCTCATCGAGCGACCGGAAGGCGGCCGGCGCCGGCGGATGACCGTCATGGCGACCAGGCAGGACTATGACGGCTTTGCCGAGCAACTCGCTGCTATCGGGCGCCCTATCATCGTCGGGTTCGAGGCGACGGGTAATTACCATCGTACGCTGGCGCACCGGCTGCTGACGGCAGGGTTCGAGCTGCGCCTCATCTCGTCGGTCGCGCTCGCCAGAACGCGCGAGGCGCTGCACAACGGCTGGGACAAGAACGACTCCAAGGACGCGCAGGTCATCCTGCACATGCTGCGGATCGGTGCGACGCAGCGCTACGTCGACCCGCTGGTGGCCGGAATCAACGACCTGCAGGAGCTCTCGAAGACTCACGAGACGATCTCAAGGATGAAGACGCAGACCTGGCATCGGATCCTGACCCACTACCTGCCGCTGTACTTCCCCGAGATCGCCCGCTTCGCAGGCAACAGCCGGTCCGACTGGTTCCTGGCGCTCATCGAGCGGTTTCCGACGCCGGCCACCATCACGGCGCTGGACCGCGAGGCGTTCTCGGCCGCGGCATGGCCGCTCATCGGCCGCAAGGTCTCCAAGGCACGCCTCATCAACGACATCTACGAGACGGCGTCCGCCTCGACGGCACTGCCGGTGCCGGAGAACTCAGCCGCCATCACCATGTTCCGCATGGTCATCGCGCAGGGCCGCAGCCTCATCCACCAGCGAGACGAGATCGAGCGGCTGGCCCATGCGCGGCTCGCCGATGACGTCGACTACCAGCTGCTGCGCAACATTCCGGGCATCGGTCCGATCAACGCGCTGACCATCCTGGCCGAGGCCGGTGATCTGCGGCGCTTCAACCATCATCGTCAGTTCCTGAAGTTCTGCGGTCTCGATCTCGCAACGTGTCAGTCAGGCACGTTCCGTGGCCGCACGAAGCTGTCCAAGTACGGCAATGCGCGCCTGCGCCGGACCTTCTGGATGGCTGCCCAGGTCGCCGCGCGTCAGCGCGACAACAGCTTCCGCGACAAGCTCGGACGATATGTCGCCGGGCACGCGGACGATGCCGACCGTCGCCGCAAGGCGATGACGGCGCTCACCGCCAAGATGGCGCGCGTGGCTCACGCCGTCATCAAGACGGGGACAGAGTACCGGCCGTTCCTCGAACGGTCGGATGCCAGGTGGAAGGACCCCTCTCTGCAAGTGCCGTGAGGGCGCTCGTCGAGCGACCCTGTAGATAATGTTCGGGCCTTCCACCTGGGTGCGTATCTCGTTTTAAGGATGGTGAGGACCACGGCCGCCTCGGCGCTGCTGGATCCTGTGTTTGCTATGGCAGGGAGCGATCCCGTTGACGGTGGGAGCCATCTGGCTCAGATTGCATGCCGCGCCGACGGTTGTCGGCGCATGGATATCTGCTGGCCAAAACCCGCCGCTGCTTCCCGACATAGGACGTTGTCGCTGACGATCATCTTCGGCCTGCCACGTTCGGCGATCAGATCGGCCAGCTCGCGCACGACGCGCCGGCCCGAGATCGACGTGTCCACCACCGCCCGGAGGCATTCGCGCGTCACGTCGTCGACGATGTTGAGCACACGGAACCGCCGGCCGGTGACGAGCTGGTCGTGCACGAAGTCCAGGCTCCAGCGCTGGTTCGGCAGCGCCAGCACCGGCGCGGGTGCCCGGCTGCCTGTAGCACGCCTTCGTCCTTTACGACGACGCACCGTCAGGCCCTCCTCGCGGTAGAGCCGCTGGGTCTTCTTGCGGTTGATCGTGATACCGTCCCGGCACAGCAGGATGTGCAGCCGTCGATAGCCGAACCGCCGACGCTGCTGCGCCAGCTCACGCAGCCTTGACCGCAGATCGCCATCATCTGCCCGGCACGAGCGATACCGCATGCTCGTGCGATCCGCTCCGACAACCGCGCATGCCCGCCGCTCGCTCATCCCCAACGTCGCCTGGAGATGCGCGACCGCTTGTCGCTTCGCGGCGGGCATCACCACTTTTTTGACAGCAGGTCTTTCAACCCCGCGTTGTCGAGCATCGTGTCCGCCAGTAGCCGTTTGAGCCGGGCGTTCTCCTCTTCGAGCGACCGCAGGCGCTTTGCATCGGACACCTCCAGGCCGCCGAACTTCGCCTTCCACGCATAGTAGGTCGCGCTCGACATGCCGTGCTTGCGGCACAGCTCCGTCACCACCGCACCCGCCTCGGCCTCCTTCAGAATGCCGATGATCTGCTCTTCAGAAAACTGCTTCCGCTTCATTCCGTCCGTCCCTTCGAAGGGCCGGTCTCTAGTTCCATCTGGATGAAGAAACGGGGGTCACGTCAAATCGAACTCGACTTTCTAAACGCCTCCAAAGAGCTTCTCAAATACGAGTGGAAGCGGGTTAAGAGAGGCGAGCTTACGTTTATCATCACGAAGGTTCTGGCCGGACTCGTAGTTATTGCGGCGCTATGGTATTGGCTGTTTGCTGACCATAAGGCCGAGGCTGACAAAGATAAGCTAGACGGCAAGGCGGCTATAATCAACAACGTGAGCAATGAGCTTAATCAGTCGGCTCAGCCTTCTGCTGCTCTGGGCCACTGCATCTTACCCACTGCACGACCTGTATCTGGTGAACGCACGCGAAGGGACACCTCTGATCGTATGAGGCGCGCAGGCCCCGTGTACCCGGCCCTTCCCCGGCGCAAAGCGGGCGCTCCTGCAAGGTCATCATTATCTGGCAGTCAAACCAATCCCGCATCGGTCTGTCCTGCCGAGAATGTTTCGCCGCCGACCAGCTTAAACAGCCATGTCCACAATCCACAAACGAACGATTGACAATTCTGGACGGCACTTCCACATAGGCTTGGCAGCACGGGAGCCAGCCATGCGGACCATCAACTACTACCGGGTATCGACAGCCAAGCAGGGGCGCAGCGGCCTAGGCCTAGAGGCGCAGCGCGCAGCCATCGCATCGTTCTGCGCATCGCGGGAATGCCAGCCGTTGGCTGAGTATGTCGAGGTAGAGAGTGGCAAGCGGGATGATCGGCCTGAGCTAGCCAAGGCCCTGCATCATGCGAAGGTCACAGGCGCTACCCTCATCATTGCCAAGCTGGACAGGCTCAGTCGCAACCTCGCTTTCCTAGCCAAGCTACAGGATGCAGGCACCCGGTTCATTGCAGCCGACATGCCCGAGGCCAACGAGCTTACAATCCACATTATGGCAGCGATGGCACAGGCTGAGCGCAAGGCCATCAGCAGGCGGACCAAGGAGGCGCTAGCAGCGGCCAAGGCCCGAGGTGCCAAGCTCGGCAACCCTATGGGTGCCAAGGCCTTTGGGGATGCCAAGGGCAATGGCGCAGCCGTGGAGGCCATCAAGGCCAAGGCGCAGGCGTTCGCTATGGACGTTGCCCCGATCATCACCGCCATCAAAGCCGAGGGCCATACCAGCCTCAGGGCAGTGGCCGGGGAGCTTAATACACGCGGGATCATGACCGCTCGGGGCGGGAAGTGGGCGGCTCAGTCCGTCAGCGACGTGATGCGCGCTGCCAATCTGTTGGAGGCCTGAGGGGCGCGGCTGGACATGCCCGCATTCGCCCGGAACGGCCCGTGGAGAGTCGATCCGGCTCGATGGGCATGCAGGGGCCACTTTCCCGCTGAGGCGCTGTGTGAGTCTCTGAGGCCGCGCATCAGCATGGCACTCCACGGGTTGCATCGACGGGAGTGATGCGCCGCTATGCCGGGACTAGTTTTGGTACTCTCACACACAACGGATCAGCCGATCCACAGTGCAGGCCGGGGACGGCGCTAAACATCAAGCAGCTTAATTGGTGGGGCCATAGCAATATGGCGGCTGCACGGCATCACACTCGCGCGTTCATCTCCCGATGGTCACAGGATTGTAGGCTCAGACCCGGTATCTATTTGCTCGGCATACACTGCGCATATACCTCGGGTGGGGCGGCATACCCTCTGCATTATCTCCCTTTGGTCACAGTACATGACCACGCGAGCAGGCCACCATCCTGCCTTTCGATCATCCGCTGCTAGCAATCCAAGTCTGTGTCCAGCAACGGCTAAGCAGTAGATCGGCGCTACTGCAAAGCTAAGCCGACAGCGGATGATCCAAGGGCAGACAATCCTAATGCCTCTGCCTCTCATAGCTTAAGCCTAGGCGTACATGCACGGCTGCTATCTCTCTAAATCATCGGGACTTAATTGCTCCCACATATTCGCTTCTAATCACAGGATTACCGTGGCTACGATTACCGTTGATGATACGCTTTTGAACAGTCCGCACGCTGAGGATTACTTTGTTAATGCCGACAGGCGCGTGATGATCGGGCTTAGGGCTGCGCTCGAAATCCTTGGCATTCCACGGCCTATGTATGCCGAACGCCGTAAGCCAGGACGAACCCCGGCCCGTGACATCGCTACTGCCCATGCCTTGGATAACGGCAAGACCGCGAAGCAACTGCATTTCGAGAAAGCCGAAGCTGCGAACAAGATCAAGTATGCACAAGCTGCGGCTAAGCTAGCTGAGGCGCGGGGCTTACCGAGTAGCATGTTTGCTCAGACCTTCGGCAGCTAAGCTCCTTTCGCAATCACACTCTCACAGGCTCGGGTACGGGCCACATTCTCAGGCAGTTTGCGCTTCTCCACCCCGTAGTTGAGCGTTGCCCTAAGAGCGGTGAAATACTTGCTCTTGACTGTCAGAGGATCGCGCAGCTTCCCGGCCTTGGTCTTTTCGGTCAGCAGGGCATCGCGCCAGCGATCAAGGTCTATGGCTGTGATGCGTGCCGCATCGTCATGCCCGAGGAAGGTAGTGAGGGCCGTAAGCATGGCCTTCCACTCGCCTGCCGTATTCGGCTTAAGGGCTTGTTCCTTGGCGTAGGCGTCAAAAAGGGTGAGCAGCGGGACTGGCGTAATTGCAGGCGCAGGCCGGCGCGTGTCAGCCTTGGCTATGATGTCGGGGTCACCGGCCTTCTCGGCCCGCTTGAGCGTCATGCGTAGGTGGGCAAGCTCGGCACGGGCAATCTCAAGGTCAAAGTCCCGCTCCCTCAGCAGGTCCTTAACCGCAGCCTCCCGAGGCGTAAGCTCCTTGGTGGTGAAGCCCATTCGCTCCCGCCGATAGGCCCGGTCATCGGCCCGTAGGGCGCGGCGCTCCTCCTGTTCATCCACGGCGGCACGGTCATTCTCAGCCGCGTCCAGACTCGCTGCGAGCGCCCCGGCCACATACCCTGCCGCCCGGTCAGAATGCCTCTCAGCGGCTTCCGCAGGGCGATCCTGAGCGGCCCCGGCCCGCGCCTCATTCATCAGCCTATCTGTATGTGCGGTATGCGCGGGCATCCTCGCCGTGCGGCAGATCACGGACAGACTCAGCCACCGGGGTGTGACCGGTGCCGACTGGCGGGTCGCCTTCGGCTTGGTCGTGCATCGCATCCTGTCGCACGGGATGCCGACTTTGGCCGCTCGCCTGGCCGCGACATCCTCGCTCGGTGCCGACGAAGCCACGTGCAAGGGATTGGTGAACAGGGCGAGCGAACTCGCCCGACGGTTCGACGATCGCGACTTCGACCGCCCATGTGGAGCCTTCTTCGACTATGCGGGCTGGTTCGATCGCGACCGGGACGTCCCCTTCTGGGACCGGCTCCAGACGGAAGCGAAGCGGTATGGTGCATCGGGCTCCACCTTCGTTCACCTGCAGGCGGAGCGGGAAGCCCTGCCTGGCTGTCAGGGACGACCTTCGACGCCAGCCGATGCGCCGCCCTCGCGCTGGCGGCAGATCATGCTCGAAGCGAAGAAGGCGGTTCATGCCTACCTGCCGCTCTACGTTAAAAGCCGTCCGACCCGCCTGACCGCGCGAATCATGGCGCGAATAAGCCAGGGGTATTCGGCACTCGCCTCCGATCCGCAATTCTGCACGATCTTCAGGACGTAAAAATCCCAGTTTTCCGGGGACTTTTTGCGGGAACCTCTCCCGGATCGCTATCCGCACCACCGGCGCATGGACCCGCCGACGCAATCTCCAACACCACGCCAGCCGCGCAAACCGACTCGTTCCGGGACGGTCACGCGGCTGGTCCGCATTTTAGCGCCGGCGCCCGACTTTGTGCCGCCGCTGGAGGGAGAATCTGATATGCTGCTCCACCTGCTAGGTCAGGCGGTCATGGACCTGATCGAGGGAGCGTAAATCATGCGTATCAAGCCCGAAGCAGAACGGATCGTCGGCTATGTCCGCGTCTCGACCGACGATCAGGCCGATCATCGCACCTCGCTCGACAGCCAGGAGGCGCAGATCCGCGCGGACGCCGAGGCGAAGGGGCAGGTCGTCGTCCGCATCTTCGTGGAGCCGGGCGAGAGCGGGCAGGATGCCCGCAGACCCGAGTTCAACCGCATGCTCGACTTCGTCGAGGATCCCGCCAATGGTATCTGCGAGATCAAGATACTCTCCCTGTCGCGCTTCGCCCGCAGCATGGAAACCCAAATCCCGACCTTCGCGCGACTCAAGCGCGCCAAGGTCAGACTGCTCTCGCTGACTCAAAATTTTTCCGACGATCCGATGGGCGCCATGATGCGCAACGTCATCGCCGCGTTCGACGAGTATTTCGCACTCGAAACAGCCAAACATACGCGTCGAACGATGCGGCGGAACGCGGAGGAAGGCTTCTTCAACGGCGGGCCCGTTCCTTTCGGCTACGAAAGTCGCACGGTGGAAATGCGCGGGACGAAGGCTAAGAAAAAGCTCTTCATCCACGAGAATGATGCGCGGACCGTCCGGGTGATCTTCGACCTCGCCACCGTTGGTAAGGGCAGCGGTCCGCTGGGCGCCCGCGCGATCTCCGAATGGCTCAACGAGCGCGGGTACACGCTGTCCAACGGCAACAAGTTCAGTAACTCGAACGTCGCCGGCATTCTGGGTCGTTGTCACTACCGCGGCTATTATTTCGACATGACCCGCGACGAACATGGCGGGAAGGCACCCGAGGAGACGTGGGTACGGGTCGAATGCCCGCAGATCATCCCGGAGGAGACGATGGATGCGGTCGCGGCGCTGCGCGCCGTGCGTCGGCCGACCGTAACCCCACCGCGTGTCGTCAACAGCCCGACGCTGCTGACGAACGTCGCAAAGTGCGGCATCTGCGGCGAGGGCATGACGATCCACACCGGAAAGGGTGGTCGCTATTCCTATTACTCCTGCAATGCGAAGGTGAACAAAGGCGCCTCCCGTTGTGGCTGCCCAAATATCCGCGAAGAGCGGCTCGACGCCGTCGTGCTCGATGCGCTCGAAAGGCAGATTTTTGCGCCTGAGCGGCTGCGGATGCTGCTGTCCGAAATGCTGGAAGCGTCGGCCGAGGCCGACGAGCGTCGCGCCCGCGATCTCACCCAGGCCCGTCTCACCAAGACCCAGGCCGAAACGCGTCTGCGCAACCTATACGAGGCGCTGGCGGATGGCCACGCCTCGCTCAAGGACGCAACCTTCACCGGCCTGTTAGCGGAAACGAACAACCGCATCGCCTCGGCGACCGCGACGATCGAAGCGCTCGAACGGCAGATCAGCAAGACCACGAAGCGTGTGACGCCGCAGATGGTGGATGCGTTCGGCGCACTCGTGCGCGATCGCCTGAGCGGAGACGATCCTGCGCTCCGTAAAGCCTATGTCGCTCTTTTCAGATCTGAAGTGGCGGTCGATCAGGAAAGCATCCGGATATCCGGCTCCGCCCGGCTACTCGAACGGGCCATCGGAAAAACGGAACCGGCCGTAATGTGGATGGTGCCCATCTTTGACCGGAAATGGTGCCGCTTACAGGACTCGAACCTGTGACCCCCGCATTACGAATGCGATGCTCTACCAACTGAGCTAAAGCGGCTCTGGACGGTTTGCCGTCTGGACGCGGGCGATTAGCAGCGGGGCGCGGGGGTGGCAAGTGGATTTACGCCGGAAACGGTCTCCATGCGCTTTACCGGACGTTTACCACGCGTGGTACACAAGGCGAGCAATCGGGCAGAAGGCCCATGGGGATCTGAATATGGATATCGTGGGTGGGCCTTCGGAGCGGGGGGATGGGGACCGGGAGGGCGTTGGTAGCGAAGTGGTCTCCGTCGGGACCGACGAGCGGCGCATGCATGTCCGGGCGTACAACTATTGGGTGTCGCTGCTGAACGGGCGGCCGTGCCCATTGATCGAGTCGCTCGACCCCGCAGGCATCGCCGATTTCGGTCCGAACAGCGTGCTCCTCGACTTCACGGGCGGGCAGGACGATGCCGAAATCCGGTTCCTGGGCCATGCCCTGCGCGAGGAAAGCGGCACCGATTCGTCGATCGTCCGCCTGTCGCAGGTGCCGTCGCGATCGCTGCTGTCGCGGCTGACCGACCATTATCTGCAGATCATCGCCAACCGCGCACCGATCGGGTTCGAGGCCGAATTCGTCGGCCATCGCGGCTTTCCGATGCTGTATCGCGGCATCCTGATGCCGTTTTCGTCGGACGGCGAGGCGATCGATTACCTGTACGGCGTCATCAACTGGAAGGAAGTGGTCGACGCCAGCGTCCAGTCGCAGCTTGCCGCCGAACTGACCGAGGCGCGCCGCACCACCGCGCCACGCCGCACCCCCGTGCTCGCCACCGCAACCGCATGGGCCGACGGCCCAAGCGCACCGATCGCCCCCAGCACCCCCGCCGCTGCCAGCACCCCCACGACCGCGGCGGCGAAGCCTGCACCGACGCTGGCCGAGCAGCTGGTCGCGACGCGCCGGACGATCGAGGCGGCACCGGCATCGCCCGACGCGCTGGCCACGGCCTATGACTTTCTGGTCGCGAGCGACCGCGACGCGGCAGGCTATGCCGCGATGCTGGCGGGTGCGGGACTGACCGTCGATCCGCGCGCACCGGTGGAGGCGCTGGTCCGCCTGCTGTTCGGCTCCCCGAATGATGGCCATGTCCGCCTGCTCGCCCGCGCCTATCGCGCCGGGGTAGGGGAGGGCGAGTTCGCCGAATGGATCGAGCGCACCGGTGCCCGCCCTGCCGCGACGCCGAACGTGGTCGTGCCCGTCGCGCCGGGCGACGAGCCCTATGTCGTGCTGCTGGCGCGTGCGGTCGACGCCGGATCGGTCGAGATCGTCGGCCGGGTCCAGACGGATGCGGCGTTCGTCGAGACGGCGCTGCGCGATCTGGGATATTGAGGCACGGGCGGGCGGCGATTGCCGTTCCGTCCCGACGGACGATCGGCCGGGCGCGCCATCGGAACATCCGGCGGATGTCGCAGCGGATCGGCGTGGTCAGCGCCGCGATGGACGGGTGCGTTGCGCCACCGCCCATGTCGCGGCGGTTTCGAGCACGGCATCGTGTCCCGTCGCGATTGCTTCGGCGGTCGCGGGGATGACGACGTCCGGTTCGATGCCGGCATCGGGCTGCGGCGTCGTCGGAAAATAGCCGATCAGCGGCAGGTCGAACTCGATCCCGCTGCCGGGCAGCTTGGTGAAGAAGAAGCCACCGCCATTGATTCCGCGCCGGTTGCCGCCGGTCGGTTCACCGAACATCCTGACGCGGCCGCTGCGCCGTGCCGCATAGATGAAACCGAAGGTCGCCGAACTGTTCGCAGGGCCGATCAGCGCCGCGACGGGTATGTCGAGGCGTTTCGCATCCGGCCGGATCGGCACCGGCCTTGCGCGGTCGGGCAGGCCGTACCATCCGCCGCCCAGATCGGCGCCGCCCACCCCGATGCGCCGGAAACCGTCGTCCCAGGTGGAAACATGCGGTGCGAGCGTCGCCGGCACCTCGCGAAACCGCACCTTCGGTTCGAAGGTCCAGCCGATCAGATCGCGTTGGATCAATCGCGCCAAAATCGGGTCACCGCAATCGTCGCCGCCCTCGTTCCGACGAAGGTCGACCACCAGGCCATGGGTGGTTGCCGCATCGTCGAGGCGGTCCGACAGCCAGCTTTTCCAGTCCCATTTCGAGTTCCACATCGCCCAACCGGGCATGTCCAGCACGGCGACCCCGTCCGGCCGGACATGATAGGTCCAGCGCGGGGCGTCGCTGTCCTCGCGCACGCGGGTCATCGTCGCCTGCCGGGCGGCCAGTCCGATCGCCGGCACTTCGACCCGGGTTGCCCGACCGTCCGGCTGCACCAGCGCGAGGCGATGCACGCCCCCAATCGGCGGCAGCAGCAATCCGTGGAAGACGTCGAAATATTCGATATCCTCCGCCCCGCGTACCCCCAGCAGCGACCGACGCTTGCCGTCATTATGCCCGTCGCCGCGCGTGTAGGGCATGAGCGTATCGAGAATGTCGCCGACATCGCGTCCGTCGACCGCGGTGATGCGGGACCCGCGCGGCAGTGCGTTCGTGCCGCTGTGATCGGCGGTGACGATCATCGACCGACCGATCCATTCGAAGTCGAACGGCAACCGGGTAGGCCGGTCGAACAGGGCCTTCACCGCCGGATCGGTCTGGTTGAAGAAATTGGGATAGCTGTGTCCGCAGCGGATGGTGGTCAGGAAGCGGGACAAAGCGAGGTAGCAACGATCGTACGATGCCGCGCGTGCGCCGGCGGCATAGTCCGATTCGAATGCCGCCAGATTACGGGCCAATTCGCCCGGCGACAGATAGCGGTGCGCCCCGGGATGGATCGCCATCGCCGCGCGCAGCACCACAAAATCCTCGTCGATGCCGGAAGCGTCCGGCGCGGCAAGGGCGCTGCCCGAAGACACCAGCGGGAGCGCGGTGAGGGCACAGAGGAGATCGCGGCGGTCCATGCGCCGTATAGTAATCCCAAAGTATCGGGTGGTCGCCCCATTTTCTGCCTAACGCCATGATTTCGATGGATACAGGCGCGGACGATGTTTTTACTGCCCCGGGCCGGGCCGCGACCTTTGCGAACGCTGGCATGGTTCAGGATCCACCGGGCCGTCGCGGGGGCGGGGGGCAGGGGCGAGCACGACGAGCGTTACCGTCATGGCGCCGGACCATGATGCCATAAGCTTGGCCCATCCATCCTGCGTAGCCATTGGGTTGGTCGAAATGACGGATCGAAGGACCGTTTCAAACAGGTGCTTCGATACGGGTCTGCGACTTCGCTCAGCCCCTTTTCTGCACGAACGGTTCGACTTGCTGCCATCATGCTCTGAAGCCCCGCCCGCGCGGGAATGACGAAGACAGGTAGAAAGCGCCGCATGTCGATCGGGTCGAGCGTCCGGTCCTTCCATGTCGGACCGGACGTCATCCCCGTGCAGGCCGGAATGGGGCGGCGATAGTACGCAGCAGGCGGCGCCAAAGGCCCCGGTGTTCGCCGGGGCGACGTTTCCAGTCGGAGGCTCGCCTTGCGCCGGGGTCCCGCCGTGCTGCAGTCGCAGACGACGCGAGACCCCGGGGCGGGCCCGGGAGGGCGGGGCGGTAGTGGTCGGTCGGCCCTATCGCGCCAGCAGCACCCGTGCCTGTCCGGCGATTTGCGCCAGCATCGCCGCGCTGGCGACCGGGGCCTGGCGGGCACGGTGGACGAGGGCGGCGAACTGGGCGACGCGGTCGCGGTTCGCCTCCAGCCATGCCTCGACCGCCGCCTGCGGGTCCTTGCCGGCGTTGCGGTTGAGGAAGTCGAAGCGCAACTGCTGGAAATCGCGGGCGAGGCCGGCAATGAGCAGCCGCTCCCACGGATCGCCGGTCTGGATCCGCGCCGCCACCGCCTGCGCCCAGTCCAGCCCCAGCGCGAAGCCGAGATGCGTGAACGCCAGCGTCAGCCGGGTCTCGTCGAGCTTCAGCCGGCGGCCGAGATCGGCAAGGCCGACCGCGCCGTCGAGTTCGAACAGGCGGACGACCTGCCCGGCCAGTTCCTGCGGTGCGCCGGCATCCTGCAACACGCCGGCGATGCGGTCGCGCTGTTGCGCGGCCTCGGCACGGAGCAGCGAACTGGTCTGTCCGGCGAGGCTCGCCACCCCCTTTTGCAGATGCGCGACGGCATGGGCCGGCATGGTGCCGGCGGGGAAGGCGCGCAGCAGGTCGGCGATCTGCGAGCGTACCCCGACCGCGACTTCGTCGAGCAGGGCGATACGGGCGCGTTCCGAAATGTCGGCCCCCTCGATCCGGTCGTACAGCGCGTCGATGTCGAACAGCCGTTCGGCGGCGACGAACATCGCCGCGATATCGGCCAGCGCCTCGCCCTCTTCCTCCGCCAGTTCATAGACGTGGAGCACGCCCAGCCGGTTGACGATGCGGTTGGCAAGCTTGGTCGCGACGATTTCGCCGCGCAGGCGATGGTCGAGGATCGCCTGCTTATGGGTCTCCTGCATCTCCTTCGGGAACGCCGCCAGCAGGTCGCCCGCCATGTCGGCATCGGTCGCTACGGCCGAGTGTTCGATCGCCTCCTGCAGCGCCAGCTTGACGCTTGCCAGCAGCACCGCGAGTTCGGGGCGGGTGAGGCCGCGTCCGTCCTGGGCACGGCGGACATAGTCGTCGCTGGTCGCCAGCCCCTCGACCACGCGGTCGAGCTTGCCGGCGGCTTCGAGCAGTTCGATGACGCGGACATAGCTCGGCACCGCGACGGGACCGTCATTCTCCATCACCGACAACGCCAGCGTCTGCAGCCGGTTATCCTCCAGCACCAGATGCGCGACATCGTCGGTCATGCGGGCGAGCAGCGCGTTGCGATCGTCGATCGCGAGGCGTCCTTCGATCACTTCGCGGTTCAGCGCGATCTTGATGTTCACCTCGTTGTCCGAACAATCGACGCCGGCCGAATTGTCGATGAAGTCGGTGTTGATCCGCCCGCCGGCGATGCTGAACGCGATGCGCGCCGCCTGCGTCACGCCGAGGTTCGCGCCTTCGCCGATCGCCTTGGCACGCAGGCTCTGCGCATCGACGCGGATGCGGTCGTTGGCGGGATCGCCCACGTCGAGATGGCTTTCGGCGCGGTCCTTCACATAGGTGCCGATGCCGCCGAACCAGATCAGGTCGACGGGCGCGCGGAGGATCGCCGAGATGAGTGCGCTCGGCTCCATTTCGCGTTCGGTCACGCCGAGCATCGCGCGGACCGCATCGGTTAGCGGAATCGTCTTGGCGGTGCGCGGGAAGACCCCGCCGCCTTCGGAAATCAGCGACGGATCGTAATCGGCCCAGCTCGACCGGGGCAATGCGAACAGCCGGTCGCGTTCGGTCCAGCTCGCCGCCGCATCGGGTTCGGGGTCGAGGAAGATGTGGCGGTGGTCGAACGCCGCCTTCAGCCGGATCGCCTTAGACAAAAGCATGCCGTTGCCGAACACGTCGCCCGACATGTCGCCGCAGCCGACCACGTCGATCGGTTGCGTCTGCACGTCGACGCCCAGTTCGAGGAAATGGCGCTGGACCGAGATCCATGCCCCCTTGGCGGTGATGCCCATCGCCTTGTGATCATAGCCGACGCTGCCGCCGCTGGCGAAGGCATCGCCCAGCCAGAAATGGCGTTCGAGCGCCAGCGCGTTGGCGACGTCGCTGAACGTCGCGGTGCCCTTGTCGGCGGCGACGACGAAATAGGGGTCTTCGCCGTCATGGATGGTGACGCCGTGGGGATGGACGACCTTGCCGTCGACGATATTGTCGGTGATCGACAGTAGCGAGCGGATGAAGATGCGGTAGCTTTCGGTCCCCTCTGCCAGCCATGCGTCGCGGTTCGACGGGGCGGGGAGTTGCTTGGGATAGAAACCGCCCTTGGCCCCGGTCGGTACGATCACCGCGTTCTTGACGCGCTGCGCCTTCATCAACCCGAGGATTTCGGTGCGGAAATCGTCGCGGCGGTCGGACCAGCGCAGGCCGCCGCGCGCGACCGGGCCGGCGCGCAGGTGGATGCCCTCGACCCGCGGCGAATAGACGAAGACCTCGCGCCACGGCAGCGGCTTGGGCAGGCCGGGGACCTTGGCGCTGTCGAGCTTGAAGGCGAGGGCTTCGTTGGCGGCGGGGGCGAAGGCGTTGGTGCGCAGCGTCGCCGCGACGACGCCGCGATAGCTGCGCAAGATACGGTCGTCGTCGATCGCCGACACTGCGTCGAGACCGGTTTCGATCGCGGCGTCGGCGGCGGCGATGCCGGACTCCCGGTCGGTACGCGAAGGATCGTGCGCGGCGTTGAACCGCTCGATCAGCGCGGTGGCGACGCCCGGCGCGCGGCGCAGCGCATCGACGGCGGTGGCGAGGCTGTAGCTCAGCCCCGTCTGGCGCAGATAGCGGAACCAGGCGCGCAGCAGCACGACCGCGACGGGGGCGATGCCGGCCTCGACCGTCAGGCGGTTGAAGGCGTCGTTTTCGGCGCGGTTCTCCAGCACCGCCTCGATCGCGCGCTCGACGGTGGGTACATCGAAGCGGGGCGCGGTGCCCGAGGCGATCTCGACCTCGAAATCGTGGATGAAGCTCTTCTCGTCATCCTCCAGCCGGGTCGGCAGTTCCTCGATCACGCGGAAGCCGAAATTCTCGAACACCGGGACCGCATCCGACAAGGGCAGCGCGCCGCCGCGGCGATAGACCTTGATCCGCATCCGCTCGCCCGGCGCCGACAGGATCCGCACCGATCGTGACGTGGCGTCGGTCAGCGCCGCCACGCGGACGATGTCGCGTGCCGCCTCGTCGGGCAGGTTCGAGTTGCGATAGTTGTTGGGGAAGGCGTTGGCAAAGCGCAGCGCCATGCGCGTCGCCCCCTCGGGCGCGAGTTCGGCCAGCGCCCCCTCGACCGCCGGGCGCCAGCCGCGCACCATGCGTTCGATCCGCCGGTCGAGTTCGCCCGCTTCGGGCATGCGCCCATCCTGCCGCAGGTCGAGGACGTAGCGGATCAGCGCCGCCTCGCCATCCTCCATCGCGATCGACCAGTTGAGGATCGAGGCATTGGCCGCCTGTGCCAGCAGGTCGCCGATCGCGAGGCGGCGCTGTGTCGTCACGTCGTCGCGGCCCAGCCAGACGAAGGCGAAGAGATGCCGTCCGAGCGCCGAACGGATCAGCACCAGCCGCGAGCGCGGGCGATCCGCGACCGACATGGCGGTCAGCGCCAGCTGCTCCAGCGCCTCCGGATCGAAGGCGGTGGTCAGGTCGTGCGGCAGCGTCGAGATGGCGTGGTTCAGCGCCTTGCCCGCATGGCCCGACGGATCGAAGCCGAATTTGGTGCGCAGCGCCGCCAGGTTCCGGCGCAGCACGGGAACGTCCGCCGGATCGGCCTGCAGCGCGGCGCTGGTCCACAGCCCGCCATGGATCGATACGCCGGTCACCTGGTCGCCCTCGACCACCGGCACCAGCACGAGGTCGATCGGCGCGCGGCGATGGACGGTCGAGATGCAGTTGGATTTCAGCAGCAGCGGCTGGCGGTTGCCGGCATCGAACCATTCGATCGCGCGCTGGCGCGACGCATCGGCGAGCAACGGCACCTCCAGCCGTGCGCGCGACAGGCCCAGCCGTTCGCCGACCACCCCGTCGCGCGACCAGCGTTCATGCGCCAGCTGCGTCAGATTGCCCGCCACGAACCAGTTCAGCAGCGCCGCATCCTCGGCAGTGTCGGCATGCGCGGTCAGCCGGGCGGCATCGGCCTGCATCGCCGCCTGCATCGCCCGCCAGTCGGCGACGGCGGCGCGGACATGGTCGAGATTGCGTTCGATCTCGGCGACCAGCGCATGACGCACCCGGGCATCGGCGCGCTCCATTTCGATATAGATCATCGATTCGCGGCGACCCTCGCCCGCCAGATCGGTCAGCGTCCCGGCCGCGTCGCGGGTGACCGGCACGACCGGGTGCAGGATGCGGTCGATGGCGATGTCGTGGGCGACGATCGTGCTGGCGATCGAATCGACCAGGAACGGCATGTCGTCATTGATGACCGCGAGCCGCATCCGCCGCGCCTCGCCCCGGTTCAGCGTCTCCAGCGCGACGCTGACCGTGCCGGGCGAACGGTGCGCGGCGGTCGCCGCCACGAACTGCGCGGCATCGGCACGCGCCGCTGCATCCAGGTTTTCGATTTCGCCGGGGAGCGCACTGTCGACCAGCAGCGTTTCCAGGGGGCGGGCGAGCTTGGCTTTTGGTGTCATGGCCGGGGCTATGCGACGGCTTGTCGACCGGCTCAACCCTTGTGGCAGTTGCGAACAAAATGTCGCGATGCGGTAATTATATTACCATGCGCGCCGACGCAACGCTAAGTCGCTGACGTCTGGGGTTTCGTCCAGATCGGTCGCAGTAGAAGCGGTGCGCGACTTGCTTTTTCCAAGATTAGCGCGCCTGATCTTGTCCCATCCCGTTCGACGGGCAAGTGGAGCATAGCAATATGAAACGCTTTTATCTGTTCGTTGCTTGCGCCGTCATGGCGGTCCCCGCACACGCCCAGCTGACTGCGCCGGTCCGCAACGGCGACACCACCATCACCGTTACCGGCCGTAGCACGAACGTACAGAAGGTCGACGGCAAGAAGATCGAGATGAGTGCGTGGCGAATGGCGGAAACGCCGCACGTCGCGGTGTTCAGCCAGGGCGACGAGGCGCGATTGCGCGCGACCGCGCACAATCTGGAAAAGCTGCACTTCCTGTTGTCGGCATTGCTGGGCCGGACCGACAAGCCCGACGATACGATCAAGATTTCGGTGACGATCATCGGCGATGCGGCGGAGTTCGAGCATCTGCGCCTGACCGACTCGCGTTGGCAATATGGCCCGTACCCGCACGAGTTCGCGCAGACGATCTATTACGATCCGCGCCCGGAAGGGCCGGTGCTCGCCACGACCGAGACGGATCTCAACCTGATCCTGCAACCGTCCCGGGGGCGTCCGTCGAGCCGCAATTGCAGTGCGGGGGAAGACAGTCCGCTGGTGGATAACTTCCCCGTCGTACGCCCCGATCCGATCGCCAATGGCGAAACCGCCGAGTATCTTTCGCAATTTCCGGCGAACGAAATCGTGGTCTGTCAGTCGGCCAATTCGCGACTCTATGCCGGGTTCGCGCAAAACTATCTGATGACCTATTTCCCCGCCGCCTATCCACGTTGGTTCGTGCAGGGCTTCGGCGAATTGTTCAGCACGATCGTCACCGACCAGGACCATATCGATTACGGCCGGCGTCCCGAAGGCTTCTTCAAGGTCATGGATCGGTTCGGCGAGTATCCGATCAAGCATGTCTTCGACGGCCGCTACCTGACCGGCGAAGGGCGGGCATGGACGCCCTATCACGCATGGCGGATGGTTCATTTTCTTTATTTTTCCGACACATGGAAACCGCGGCTTGAGCAATATCTTGCCGCTGTCGCAGCCGGGGCCGATCCGAAGCGCGCGGCGAGCGTGTTCGGCAAACCCGCCGACCTGCAGCGCGCGGTCATGCTGTTTCGCGGCAGCAAGGCACCGTTCGACCGCGTCACCTTTCCCGCCGATCGCATTCCCGAACCGACCATCCGCCGCCTGACCCGTGCCGAGGCAGGGCTGATCCGCGGGCGGCTGGAAATGGGCGCGCGGATCGATGTGCCCGACAGCGGGCCGAACCGCGACGCGGCGTTGGCGCGGCGCACGGCATGGCTGGAACGGCTGCGCGGCAATGCGACCCGCTTTCCCGATCTGATCGAGAATCAACTCCTGCTGGCCGAGGCCGAGTGTCGCGCGGGCAATCCGGCCGAATGCCTGAGCGCCGCCGACCGTGCGCTGGCGCAGTCGCCCGCCGAACCCAATGCGATGGTGTGGAAGGGGAGCGCGCTGACGCAATTGGCGATGCGCGCACCCGCAGGCGAACGACGCCAGCGGCTGGACGAGGCACGCGGCTATATCGTCAAGGCCAACCGGCAGGACCCCGACGGCATCCTGCCGCTGATCGCCTATTACAATAGTTTCGCGGCGGCCGGCGACCGCGCCACCGATGTCGCGGTGGGCGGGCTGTACAAGGTGGTGCAGGCGGTACCGGCCGCGCCGCAGCCCCGGCTGAAGCTGGGCGAGGAACTGGTCGCGCGTGATATCGACGACGAGGCGCGCAGCACGTTGTTGCCGGTGGCGAAGGGGCCGTTCGAGACGCCCGAACAGGCGGCGGCGGCGGCGCTGCTGCCGAAGGTGAGCGGGCGGTAGGGTTTGGGCGTGGTGTTGCGGGGCCGTCCGTAATGAAAGTACCCCCCCGCGCGCGGAACACCGCCGGGAATATCCGCTACCTATCGCCGACCCCGCCGTACCCCCGCAGAGGCGGGGGTCCAGAGCCAAGAAGACGAAGGCTTGCGCCTGCGGCCCTGGGTCCCCGCCTTCGCGGGGACACGGTGGGGTGGACCCTTGTGGCGGTCTTGCCCGCGCGTAGGCAACCTGCGCGGTTGGGTGGCTGAGATCAGAATGCGTTTGCTGGTCGTCGACCGGGGACCGGACCCCCGGATAGACCCCGCAGCGAAGCCGCCCAAATAAAGAAGACAATTGTCTGACATGTCGTCCCGCGGTAAGGGGCGTGACAACGTTGTCGGCAGCAAGCCGACGACGACCGGAGGGGGCGGCGATGCGCGGATGGGCGGTGGCACTGGCTGCATGGGCGCTGGTCGCAGGCGCGGCGGCGTCGGCAGCGCCGGGCGAGGTGCCCCGGATCGAAAGCCGCAATGGCCGCCACGCGCTGATGGTTGATGGTGCGCCGTTCCTGATGCTGGGCGTACAGGCCAATAATTCGAGCAACTATCCCGCCATGCTGCCGCAGGTGTGGCCGGTGGTCGAACGGCTCCACGCCAATACGCTGGAGATCCCGGTCGCTTGGGAGCAGATCGAACCGGTCGAGGGGCAGTTCGACTTCAGCTATCTCGACGCGCTGTTGCCGCAGGCGCGCGAGCGGGGCGTCAAGCTGGTGCTGCTGTGGTTCGGGACGTGGAAGAATACTTCGCCCGGCTACGTCCCGGCATGGGTGAAGCGCGACAATGCGCGGTTCCCGCGGATGCGGACGAAGGACGGCAAGACGCATTATGCGCTGTCGCCGCATGCGCCCGCGACGCTGGCGGCGGACCGCAAGGCGTTCGTCGCGCTGATGCGCTATCTGAAAGACAAGGATACCGACAACAGCGTCATCATGGTCCAGCCCGAGAACGAGGTCGGGGTGTACCAGCAGGGACGCGATTATTCGCCGGAGGCCAACCGGCTGTTCGCCGGACCGGTGCCGTCGAAGCTCGGCAAGAAGGGTACGTGGGAGCAGGCCTATGGCGTGGGGGCCGAGGCGGCGTTCAACGCCTGGTACACCGCGCGCTATATCGACGCGATCGCGGCGGCGGGAAAGGCGATCAAGCTGGTACCGATGTACGTCAATGCGGCGGTCGGCGACCCCTTTGCCGCGCCGGGCAAGTCGGGCGGGGCGAGTGGTGGCCCCGACTGGCAGGTGATCGACGTGTGGAAGGCGGCGGCGCCGCATATCGATGCGGTCGCGCCCGACCTCTATGGCCGTGACGGCAAGAACTACCTGAAATTCCTCGACCATTATGCGCGCCCCGACAATGCGCTGCTGGTGCCGGAGACCGGCAATGCCATGGATTTCGCGCGCTTCCTGTGGCCGACGTTGGGGCGCGGCGGAATCGGCTGGGCGCCGTTCGGGATGGACGATACCGGCTATTCCAACCATCCGCTGGGCGCGGTGACGCTGGACGCGGCGACGCTGGATGCGTTTGCGCGACCCTATGCGTTGCTGAAACCCATGGCGCGCGGCTGGGCGAAGCTGGCCTATGCCCATCCCGGCTGGGGGACGGCCAAGGGTGCGCCCGACGCCGAACAGACCCGGACGATGGGTCGGTGGCAGCTATCGGCCAAATATGGCGAATGGCAGTTCGGATCGATGGATTCGCCATGGCTGAAGGCCGCGCCGCCGCCGCATGCAGCACAGCCGGTCGGCGGCATGGCCGTCCTGCACCTCGCCCCCGACCAGTTTCTGGTCACCGGCACCGACATTCGCGTCAACATCGACCTCGCCGACAAGAGCAAGGGCGAGACCGCGATGTTGCTGAAGGTCGAGGAGGGGACGCTGGCCGACGACGGCAGCTTCGTGATGCGCCGCGTGCTGAACGGCGACCAGACCGATTACGGATTGAATTTCACCGCGCAGCCGATGCTGCTGCGCGTAACGATGGGGACGTATCGCTGATGAAGACGCTTCGCTGGACGCTGTTGTCGCTGGCCCTGTCGGTTTCGACCCAGGCACTTGCCGCCGAAGTGGCGAAGGTGCCGGGCGGGGTGGTGGTGACCCCCGATGCGGGGTCGGCCAAGCGGGTGCGGGTGCTGGTCTATGGCCCCGACCGGTTCCGGGTGACGGCGGTGCCCGACGCCAGCCTCGACATGCCCGACAGCCTGATGGTGACCGCGAAGCCGGCGGGCGACTTCACCGTGCGGCAGACGGCGCGGACGGTCGTGGTCAAGACCGCGGGCGGATCGGCCGAGATCGACACCGATGACGGGCAGGTCCGCTTTCGCGATGCTGCCGGCAAGCTGACGCTGGAGGAAGCGCCGCGCGCCGCATTCACCCCGCGCAGCGCCGGGGGCGAGCGGTTCGTGTCGATCCGCCAGCAGTTCAACCGCGGGACCGACGAAGGATTCTACGGTCTGGGTCAGCATCAGAACCGGCAGATGAATTACAATGGCGAGGACGTCGAACTCGCCCAGCACAATATGGACATCGGCATCCCGTTCGTCGTGTCGACGAAGAACTATGGCGTGCTGTGGGACAATAACGGCATTACCCGCTTCGGCAATCCGCAGCCCTACAAGCTGGTCGGCGAGGGGATGCAGGTCCGCTCGGGCGGGCAGGCCGGATGGCAGGCGCAATATTATCTGGGCGACCGGCTGGCGGTGACGCGGCGCGAGCGGACGATCAACTATCAGTTCATCAAGGATCAGGCGAACTGGCCGGCAGAGGCCAAGGCGCAGACGGTCGCCGCGACCACCGGACAGAATACCGCCGGCAATGCGGTGCAGACGCAGAAGGTGGTGTGGACCGGCACCGTCACGCCGAGCACGACCGGCGTCCAGAAATTCCGCCTCTATTCGTCGAGCTACGTCAAGGTGTTCGTCGACGGGAAGGAAGTGTTGAACCGCTGGCGGCAGAACTGGAATCCGTGGTTCCATAATTTCGATCTGCCGATGACCGCCGGCAAGGCGGCGGAGGTTCGGATCGAATGGGAGCCGAATGCCGGCTATATCGCGCTGTTCCAGAATGATCCGTTGCCGCAAGCCGATCGCCATTCGCTGTGGTGGTCGTCCGACGTCGCCCATGCGCTCGATTATTATTATGTCGGCGGACAGGATATGGACGGCGTGATCGCCGGATATCGCGCGCTGACCGGCAAGGCGGCGCTGATGCCGCGCTGGGCCTATGGCTTCTGGCAGAGCCGCCAGCGCTACAACACCCAGGCCGAGGTCGAGGGCGTCGTCGCCGAATATCGCAAGCGCGGCCTGCCGCTCGATAACATCGTGCAGGACTGGTTCTATTGGCCCGAGGATCAATGGGGCTGCCATTGCTTCGACCCGGCGCGCTTTCCGCAGCCGCAGAAGATGGTCGATACCGTCCATGGCCAGCAGGCGCGGATCATGATTTCGGTGTGGCCGAAATTCTATCCCAACACCAAGAATGCCGAGGAACTGAACGCCAAGGGCTATCTGTATCAGGGCAATCTGATCGCGAAGGAACGCGATTGGGTCGGCAAGGGCTATTTCAACACCTTCTACGATCCCTATGCCCCCGAAGCACGCGCGATCTATTTCCGGCAGATGAAGGACGCGCTGGTCGACAAGGGCTTCGACGCGTGGTGGATGGACGCGACCGAACCGGACATCCATTCGAACCTGTCGATCGAACAGCGGATCGAGCGGATGGGGCCGACCGCTGAAGGACCGGCGGAGGAATTCTTCAACAGCTATCCGCTGGTCCATGCCGAAGGGGTCGCCGATGGCCTGCGCGTCGCCAAGCCCGATGTGCGGCCCTTCATCCTGACCCGCTCGGGCTATGGCGGCATCCAGCGTGCCAGTGCGGCGCTGTGGTCAGGGGACGTCGCGTCGCGCTGGGACGATCTGCGCGACCAGATTTCGGCCGGGGTGAACCTGTCGATGTCGGGCATTCCCAACTGGACGCACGATATCGGCGGCTTCGCGGTCGAGGATCGCTATGCGAAGAAGGATCCGGCGCATCTGGCCGAATGGAAGGAACTGAACCTGCGCTGGTTCCAGTTCGGTGCGTTCAGCCCGCTGTTCCGCAGCCATGGCGAGACGCCGTATCGCGAAATCTATGAACTGGGCGCCAGCGACCCGGCGCTGTACGACGCGCTCGCGAAATATGATCGGCTGCGCTACCGGCTGTTGCCCTACATCACCTCGCTTGCGGCCGAGACGTGGCATCGCGACGGGACGATGATGCGCGGACTGGCGATGGACTTCACCGCCGACCGCAAGAGCTGGGGCATCGACGACGAATATATGTTCGGGTCGGCGTTCCTGGTGGCGCCGGTCACGCAGTATCGCGCGACCAGCCGGTCGGTCTATCTGCCCGCCGGGGCGGACTGGTACGACTTCACGACCGGTGCCTATCTGAAGGGTGGGCAGACGATCACCGCCGCCGCACCGATGGCGGTGCTGCCGCTCTATGTCCGCGCCGGATCGATCGTGCCGACCGGGGCGGCGGTGCAGTCGACCGCCGAGAAGCTCGATGCGCCCTATGTGCTGCATGTCTTTACCGGCAAGGACGGTGCCTACACGCTGTTCGAGGATGACGGCCTTACCGAAGGCTATCGCAAGGGGCAGTCGTCGCAAATCCCGCTGACATGGAACGAGGCGACGAAGACGCTGACCATCGGTGCGCGCAAGGGCAGTTTCCCGGGCATGGCGGCGAAGCGGGCGATGTCGGTGCGCTTCCACACGCCGGGGACGGCGGTGGCGCCCGACTTCGCCGACAATGCGGCGACGGCGTTCGTGTATGACGGGCGGGAGAAGACGTTGCCGCTTCGGTAACGTCCGTATCCCCGCCTACGCGGTGGTACGGTGGCGAATGGTGGCGGAGAGGTTGTATGGCGGACGAAAAACGGGTGGCATTCGGGACGCTGGACGGCGCACCCGCAGAGGCGATCGAACTCGGTGCGGGCGGGCTGTCGGCGCGCATCCTGCCGTTCGGGGCGACGTTGCAATCGCTGTGCGTGCCCGATCGTGACGGGGCGGTGGCCGATATCGTGCTGGGGTTCGACGACGTCCAATCCTATCGCGACCGGCCGTCCTGGTTCGGGGTGACGGTCGGGCGCTATGCCAACCGGATCGCCGGCGGGCGGTTCAGCCTCGACGGCCAAAGCTACGACCTCGAAACCAACAACGCGCCCAACCATCTGCACGGCGGATCGGACGGGTTCGATCAGCGGCTGTGGGACGTGGCGGAGATTGGCAGCGACGCCGACGCGGCATGGGTGCGCCTGACGCTGACCAGCCCCGATGGCGATGCCGGCTATCCCGGGGAGGTAACGGCGGGCGCGACCTACCGGCTGACGTCGCAGGCGCTGACCATTGAATATGACGCGACGACCGATGCGCCGACCGTCGTCAACCTGACCAACCACGCCTTTTTTGACCTAAGCGGGCGCGGCGAGGCGTTGCGCCACCAACTGACGATCGAGGCGGACGCGTTTCTGCCGGTCGATGCGACGTCGATCCCGACGGGGGAGCAGCGCGCGGTGGCGGGCACGCCGTTCGATTTCCGCACCCCCCATGCGATCGGTGAGCGGGTGCGCGACGGACGCGACGACCAGATCGCGATCGGGCGCGGCTACGACCATAATTTCATCGTGCGCGGGGAGCCGGGGACGCTGCGTCCGGCGGCGGTGCTGGCCGACCCGGAGTCGGGCCGGACGATGACGCTGTCGATCACCGCGCCGGGGCTGCAACTCTATTCCGGCAATTTCCTTGGCGGGGCGGAGCCGGGCAAGGGCGGACGGCTGTACCGACAGGGCGATGCCGTATGTCTGGAGCCGCAAGCCTATCCCGACACGCCGAACCGGCCGGATTTTCCGTCCGCGCGACTTGACCCGGGCCAAAGGTGGAACAGCATTATACAATTTGCGTTCTCTGCCCGGTGACCATTTGTACCGCAGCGCGACGAACGTTTGTTGCGCGGCGCACAACCGTGCTTGACGAAAACGTTTGCGTTTGCGAACGACCTTAATCCTATGAAGCACCCCCTTCTCCTCGCCGCCACCGCTGCGGCCTTCGCCCTTTCGGCCTGCGGTCAGTCGCAGCCGGAGCAGCTCGACACGCGCGCGCCCGATCCGCTGGCATCGCAGCTCGCCAACCGTGCCCCGGTGGAACTGCCCCCGCCCGTCAAGGCGAGCGTGACGTTCCGCTGCAAGGATAACAGCCTCGTCTATGTCGACTTCTTCGAAGGCGACACGCAGGCGAATTTCCGCACGAAGCAGGGCGAGATGCCCGTCCGCCTGAAGGCCGAGGAAAAGGGCAAGCCGCTGACCGCCGAGGGCGGCTACAGCCTGACCGGCACCCCGAAGTCGATCACCCTGACCCAGCCGGGCAAGGGCGCGCAGGCCTGCAACGCCTGATCCAATTACCGATGGCGGCTCCCTTCCGGGCCGTCGTCGTGACATGAGCCTGACGGCCGGCGGAGCGATCCGCCGGCCGTTTTCTTGTGCGGGGGCACCGCGCGCGATCAGCTTTGTGGTCTTCATCCACCCCGTGTCGCGCCGACCGTCATCCCAGCGAAGGCTGGGATCTCCGCGTGATAGCGCGGGGCAGGTGCCGCGCGAGGCCCCAGCCTTCGCTGGGGCGACGTTTCGTTGTGACGGGGTGTAGGGCGCCAGCCGACGCTACTCTCAATATTTCACCCGCGTCGCGCGCAGCTTGTAGCGCTTGAGCGCGTCCTGCACGCTGCCGGTGCCGGCAAGGTGCCCCGCGCCGACCGCGACGAAGACCGTGCCGGGGCGCTTCATCCTTTCCTCGATCCACTTGGCCCAGCGGGCGTTGCGGTCGGTCAGCAGGACGCGGCGCAGTTCGGGCGAGACGGTCATGTCCTCGTTCATCGTCGCGGCGAGCGCGGCGGGATCGCCCTTTGCCCATTGGTCGACCATCTTGTCGATCTGTTCGCCCGCGGTCGGCAGTTCCTTGATGGTTTCGCTCAAGAAAGTGACCTGTGCGGCGTCGGACAGGGTATCGAAGAATCCGAATTGCTGTTCGAGCGTCTCCAGCCCGGTGACCGGCTTGCCCGCGACTTTGGCCGCCTGCGAAATCGTCTGCTCGGCGCCGCTTTGCGGGTCATAGCCCTGCTTCTGCAGCGTCACGAGCGTCAGCGTCGAGGCGGCGAACCACGGATCGAGCTGTTCGAGCGCACCGGCCGGCAGTCCGGCATCGGCGACCGCCTTGGCATAGGCATCGCGTTCGGCGGCGGGCAGTTTCTCGCTCAGTTTCGGGCCGGTCACGTTGACCGCCGACTTCATCACCGCCGCCTGCGCCTGTTCGGGGGTCGGCATCGGGATTTCGAGGACCACCTCGTTCGATTTGTCGAACGCGGTCTTCACCGCCTGATCGAACCACGACAGGCCGGGTTTCAGGACGTGGATCGTCCCGAACAGATAGATGGTCGTGTCCTTGTCCTTGACCACCCACAGCGCCGGATCGGCGTCGCGCGGTGTTGCGGCGGCGGTGTCGGCGGCGGGGGTTTCGGCAACCGGGGCCGGTGCGGTCTGCGCCATGGCGGGCAGGGCGGTCATCAGGCTGAACGCGGCGCCGAAGCGCAGCAGGATCGAGGACATCGGCGTCTCCACAGGGCCGGCGGACCGGCGGTGGCGCCTGCATAGCAGCGGCGCTTCGCATGCGACAGGCCGCAGGAACGGACGCGGCAGACGCTTCGTTCAACGATCCTCTCCGCCCTGTATCGGGGCCTTGCCGGGAACTCCGCTATGCCGAACACCACCGCCGCCCCCGATCGTCCTGACCGGGGGGAGCATGCGATCGGGCCGATCGCGGCACGTCTGGCGGTGGAACTCGGCAAACGCCCGATACTGTTCGTGGCGAGCGACGAGACGCGCGCCGCAGCGATCGCGGCGGCATTGGCCGCGTTCGCGCCGGGGGCGGATGTCGTGCACCTGCCCGCCAGCGACGCGCTGCCCGGGGACGATGCGCCTGCTTCGCCCGGCAATGCCGGTGCACGGGTCGCGGCGCTCCGACGGTTGCGGATGGCGTCGGCGACCAAGCGGCGCGTCGCCTGCATCACCGCGCCCGAGGCGACGGCGCTGCGCATCGCGACGCCCGAGGATTTCGATGCCGCGCCGCCGGTGCTGCGGATCGGCGATGCGATCGACATGGCCGACTTCGCCGAACGCGCGGTGGAGCTCGGCTATGTCGTCGACGACCGGGTCGATGAACCGGGCGAGGTCGCGGTGCGCGGCGGCGTGGTCGACATCTTCCCCGCCGATGCGATCTGCCCGATCCGGGTGACGGTGACCGATGGCGCGATCACCACGATCCGCAGCTATGATCCGGTGACGCAGCGCGGCGACGCCGATCTGGGCGAGGTGACGATCGGTCGCGCTGCCGAGCCGGTGACGACCAGGGGCGTGTCGCTGCTCGACCATCTGCCCGAAGCGGCGGTCGCGATGGACCCCGATGCCGAGCGGCGGCGCGCGCGGTTCCTCGACCTTGCCGAAGATGCGACGCGGCGGCGGCGACGCGATGCGGCGACGCTGGTCGATCGGCAGGCTTGGGAGGATCTGCTCAAGGCGCGTGACCGGATCGACTTGCCGGCGGATGCCGCGCCGCCGCCGCGCTTCGTCACTCACCGGGCGCCGGCCCGCGCGTTCGGCAAGTTCGCGCGCGAGGTGCTCGATGGCGGGCGGCTGGTACTGGCGGGCAGTCCGCGCGACCTGCGGTTCCTGCGCAAGCGGCTGGCGACGCTCGGCCGGACCGAGCCGGTGACGATCGAAGCGTGGGACGAGGCGGTGCGCGCCGAACCCGGAACGGCGATGCTGCTGACCGCGCCGATCGATCGCGGTTTCGTGGCGGACGGGGTGACGGTGGTCACCGGCGGCGACCTGCTGGGCGGACGGGCGCGTGGCGACGAGCTGGCGGCGGCGAGCGCGAATCCGCTGTTCGCCGAAGCGGGCGAGCTGCGGGTGGGCGACGTGATCGTGCATGAGGAGTTCGGCATCGGCCGCATCGTCGGGCTGGAGCAGTTGCCGGGCGAAGAGGCCGGCGACGCGATCGTGCTGGAATATGCGAAGGGTGCGCGGCGGCTGGTGCCGGTGACGGAGGCCGACCGCATCTGGCGCTATGGCGCGGATGGCGATGCGGTGACGCTCGACGCGCTCGACGGGTCGAGCTGGCAGAAGCGTCGCGGCGCGATCGACGCGGCGATCGCCGAAAGCGCGCGCGAACTGGCGGCGATCGCGGCGGCGCGCGATGCGATCGAGGTGGCGCCGATCGAGGCGGATATCGCCGCCTATGAACGCTTTGCTGCGGGATTTCCGTTCACCGAGACCCCCGACCAGGCGCGGGCCATCGCCGCTGCCCGCGCCGATCTGGCGGCGGGGCGGCCGATGGACCGGCTGGTGATCGGCGATGTCGGCTATGGGAAGACCGAGGTGGCGTTGCGCGCCGCCGCGATCGCCGCGCTGTCGGGGCGGCAGGTCGCCATCGCCGCGCCGACGACGGTGCTGGTGCGCCAGCATGTCGAAACCTTCCGTCGCCGGTTCGAAGGGACGGGGATCGAGGTCGCCGGGCTCTCGCGTCTGTCCGATGCGGCGGAGAAGAAGCGGGTCAAGGCGGGACTGGCCGACGGATCGATCGGCGTGGTCATCGGAACGCAGGCGGTGGCGGGCAAGGGCGTCGCGTATCGCGACCTTGCGCTGGTGGTGATCGACGAGGAGCAGCGCTTTGGCGCGAAGGACAAGGCGAAGCTGCGCGAGCTGTCCGACCATGTCATGACGCTGTCGGCGACGCCGATCCCGCGCACGCTGCAAAGCGCGCTGATCGGGTTGCAGCAACTCTCGGTTCTCGCCACACCGCCGGCGCTGCGCCAGCCGATCCGCACCGCAGTGACCGAATTCGACGAGGTGACGGTGCGCACCGCATTGCTGCGCGAACGGACGCGCGGCGGGCAAAGCTTCGTCGTCGTGCCGCGGATCGAGGATATCGCACCGCTGGAGGCGCGGCTGCGCAAGCTAGCGCCCGAACTGACGCTGACCGTCGCGCATGGCAAGATGCCGGCGGCGGAGATCGACGCGGCGATGGTTTCCTTCGCTAACGGCGAAGGCGACGTGCTGCTCGCGACCAACATCATCGAGGCGGGGCTGGACGTGCCGCGCGCCAACACCATGATCGTCCACCATGCCGACCGCTTCGGCCTGTCGCAGCTGCACCAGCTGCGCGGGCGCGTCGGGCGCGGCGGGCGGCGCGGGCAGATATTGCTGCTGACCGATCCCGACCATGCGATCGCCGAGGCGACGCTGAAGCGGCTGCGGACGTTGCAAGCGTTCGACCGGCTGGGCGCGGGCTTCGCGATCAGCGCGCGCGACCTCGACCTGCGCGGGGCGGGCGATCTGGTGGGGGAGGCGCAGGCCGGCCATATGAAGCTGATCGGCATCGACCTGTACCAGTATCTGCTCGGTCGCGCGCTGCGCGCGGCGCGGGGCGAGGTGGTCGACCGGGTGGTGCCCGAACTGCATCTGGGCATTGCCGGGCGGTTGCCCGAGACGTGGATCCCGGAAACCGAGGTGCGCCTGGTCCTCTACGGCCGTCTGGCACGAATCGAGGAGGAGGGCGTGCTCGAAGCGTTCGAGGAGGAACTGGAGGATCGATTCGGCGCCTTGCCCGAAGAAGCGCAGTTGCTGATCGATCTGGCGCGGATCCGGTTGCTGGCGCAGGCGGCGGCGGTGACCAAGGTCGATGCCGGGCCGGCGGCGATCGCGCTGACGCCGCAGGGCAGCGGCGCGTTGCCCGATGTCGACGGGCTGACCGAGAAGAACGGGCGCTGGATCGTGCCGGCGCGGATCGACGATGCCGGCGAGCGGTTGACGAAGGTGCGCGACGTGCTGGAGACGGTGGCCGCCTGAAACCGCTGGCGTCGGCCCCGTTCCTGTCGGATGTTGCGGGGATGAAAGCGATCTTCATCACCGGCGGCGGGTCGGGTATCGGGCGGGCGGTGGCGCAGTTGTTCGCCGCGCGCGGCTGGCGGATCGGGCTGGCCGACGTGAATGCGGCCGGGCTGGCGGAGACGGCGGCGTCGCTGCCCGGCGGCGCGGCGACCTTCGTGTTCGACGTGACCGACCGCGCCGCATGGGATGTGCCGCTTGAGCGTTTTGCCGGGGACGGCGGGATCGACGTGCTGTTCAACAATGCCGGGATCGCGGCAGGCGGCGTCTTTGCCGAGATGACGCCCGCCGCGATCGAACGGACCATCGCCGTCAACCTGACCGGGGTGATCCATGGTGCGCATGCGAGCCACCCGTTTTTGAAGGCGAACGGTGGCTGCCTGCTCAACACCGCGTCGGCGGCCGGAATCTACGGGACGGCGGGGGCGGCAGTCTATTCGGCGACCAAGTTCGGGGTGCGCGGGTTGACCGAAGCGCTTGACGGCGAATGGGCGGCGGACGGCATCCGCGTGCGCTCGCTGATGCCGGGGTTCATCGACACGCCGCTGCTCGACGCCTCGCTGGCCGGAAGCAATTACAACGTCCGGCAACAGGTGCGCGCGGCGGGGCTGGAGTTCACGCCCGTCGAGGTGGTGGCGCAGGCGGCGTGGGATGCGGTCCATGGCGACGCCATCCACACACCGGTCGGCCCGACCGCCAAGCGCATGCGCTTCGCCGCGCGGTGGATGCCGGGGAAGCTGCGGCAGCAGATGAGGCGGCGGTAGTATGTGACCTAGTCATCCCCGCCTTCGCGGGCATGACGCTTCCCCTACTCCACCAGAGCGTCGATTGCCTGTGCCATGTCGATGTCGCGGTCGGACAGCCCGCCCGCGTCATGCGTGGTCAGCAGGATGTCGACGCGGTTGTAGACGTTCGACCATTCGGGATGGTGATCGGCCTTTTCGGCCAGCAGCGCGACCTGCGTCATGAACGCGAACGCCTGCGAGAAATTGTCGAAGGTGAAGCTGCGGACGATCGCGTCGCGCCCCGCATCATGGTCCCAGTCGGGCAGGCCATCCAGCGCATCGGCGCGTTCGGCTTGGCTCAGCGGTTCCATCGTCCCTCCCTTGTCTCTCGATCGCGATGGCCTATTGCTTGGGCCATGTCCGATCAAGCGCGAACCGCCCCGAGTGCCGCCGAGATGGAAGCGTTGGCGCGCGCCGCGCTCGCCCGCATTCCCGAACCGTTCGCCGGCCACCTGTCCGACATCGTGCTGCTGGTCGAGGAATTCGCCGATGACGAGACGCTGGCGGCGATGGAGATGGAGCCGTACGAGCTGACCGGCCTGTATCATGGCAGTCCGGTCGGTGAGAAATCGATGTTCGACGGGGTGCGCCTGCCCGATCGCATCCATCTGTATCGCCAGCCGCTGCTCGCCGAATGGTGCGAGACCGGCGTCGATCTGGGCGACCTGATCCGGCATGTCGTGGTGCATGAGGTCGGCCATCATTTCGGCCTGTCCGACGACGATATGCACGCGCTGGAAGCGGCGGATTGAGCCTGCTGACGTTCGATCGGGTGAGCGGCGCGCGGGGACGGCGAATGCTGTTCGCCGACCTGTCGTTCGATCTGGGCCCAGGCGACGCGTTGCTGGTGCAGGGGCCGAACGGGGTCGGCAAGTCGACGCTGGTGCGGATCGCCGCCGGGCTGTTGCCGCCCGCCGACGGCAGCGTCACGCGCTGCGGGGCGGTGGCGTTGTTGAGCGAGGCGGCGGCGCTCGATCCGCAACTGCCGCTGACGAAGGCGCTGAGGTTCTGGGCCGGGCTGGATGGCGCACGCGATCGGGTGGATGCGGCATTGGCGGCGATGGGAATCGGGGCGCTGGCCGAGGTGCCGGTGCGGATGTTGTCGACCGGGCAGCGTCGCCGCGCGGCGATCGCACGTGTGGTGGCCGCCGACGCCCCGATCTGGTTGCTCGACGAGCCGGCCAATGGCCTCGACGTGGCATCGCTCGAACGGCTGGAGGCGGTGATCGCCATACGGCGCGCCGGGGGCGGGGCGGTGCTGGTCGCCAGTCATGTGCCGGTCGCGTTGCCGGGGGCCGGGGTGGTGACGCTGTGATCGCGCTGATCGTCCGCGAATTGCGAATCGCGTGGAGCGGGGGCGGGCTGCTGCTGCCGGTCGCTTTCTTCCTGCTGGTCGCGACGCTGTTTCCCTTCGCGATCGGACCGGATGCGGCACTGCTCGCGCGGATCGGCGGCGGGGTGGCATGGGCGGCAGCGTTGCTGGCGGCGCTGCTTCCGATCGAGCGGCTGGTCGCGCCCGATGTCGATAGCGGCGTGGTCGATCAACTGGTCGTGCGCGGGTGGAGCGACAGCGGCATCGCGCTGGCCAAGACGGTCGGCCACTGGCTGGGCTTTGCGCCGGCGGTGATGCTGGCGGCGGGGCTGTCGGCGGCGTTGCTGGGGATCGATGGCGCCACGTTGCTGATGCTGGAGGCGGGGTTGCTGATCGGCACGCCGGGGCTGGCGGCGCTGAGCGTCGCGACGGCGGCGCTGGTCGCGGGACTGCGCGGCGGGGGCGCGGTGGCGGGGCTGGTCATGCTGCCGCTGGCGTTGCCGATCGTGATCTTCGGGGCGGGGGCGCTGGAAGGGGGTGTGGGCGCGATGAAGCTGCTCGCGGCGACCAGCCTGTTGCTATGTGCCGGCGGACCGATCGTGGCGGGAGCGGCGATGCGGATCGGGCGAACGTAAATCCTCCCCGCAGAGCGGGGAGGATCCTTAAGTGTTACGCCACCGCGCAAAGATCGCCGTCGGCAGGGTCAGTCCGCGCGTTTCCTCGCGCACGCCGAGTTCGCCGCATTCGACCGTGCCGCCGAGATCGCCCAGCGACTGGCGCAGCAACTCGCCGATCGCCAGCGCCGACATGCGCACCGCATACACCGTCAGGAACAGGAAGCGCGACTCGTTGTCGAGCAACTGCCGGCAATCAGCGATCAGGCCGGGGAGATGCTCCTCCAGCTTCCACACCTCACCATTGGGGCCACGCCCCCATTTCGGTGGATCGAGGATGATGCCGTCATAGCGCCGTCCACGCCGGACCTCGCGCGCGACGAACTTCGCGGCGTCCTCGACCAGCCAGCGGACCGGTTTGTCGGTCATGTCCGACAGCGCGGCATTGGCGCGCGCCTGTTCGACCGATTTCTTCGACGCATCGACATGGACGACGCGTGCCCCCGCCGCCGCCAGCGCCAGCGACCCGACGCCGGTATAGCCGAACAGGTTCAGGCATTCGGGATCGCTCGCCCCGTCCAGCCGCCCGCGCATCCAGTCCCAGACCGGCGCCATATCGGGGAAGAAGCCGAGATGCCGGAACGGGGTGTTGCTAGCCGAAAAGCGCACCTCGCGCCACGTCAGCGGCCAGTCGCGCGGGGGTTGCTTGAAGAACTGCCAGCGCCCGCCGCCATCCTCGTCCGATCCGGGCACGAATTCGCCATGCGCGTCCCAGTCGGCCAGCGCGGGTGCCCACATCGCCTGTGGTTCGGGCCGGATGAAGCGATACGGGCCATAGCGTTCGAGCTTGCGACCATGGCCGCAGTCGATCAGCCCGTAATCGCCCCAGGGTTCGCCGATAAGCGCGATCGGGTCCATTATGCGCGGGGCGTCGCCCGTTCGGCGATCCACGCGGTTACGGCGTCGAACGTCGCGGGGAGGGTGACATAGCGTTCCTCGCGATCGAACAGGTCGCCGACGCGCGGCGGCAGCGCGGCACGGGTGCCGATCGCGCGTTCGACCGCTTCGGGGAATTTGGCCGGATGCGCGGTGGCCAGCGTCACCATCGGCGCGTCGATGCCGCTGTCGAGGGCGGCGGCAAGCGCGATCGCGGTGTGCGGGTCGATCGTCTGCGCGGCATGATCGCACGCCCAGCGCATCGCCTGTGCCATGCGATCGCCATCGACGCGCGCGCTGACGAACAGCGACGCCGCGCCCTGCTGCTGCGCATTGGTCAGTCGCATCGCCCGGCTGGCTTCGAACCCGCGCATCTGCTCACCCAGCGCCACGCCGTCGCGCCCGCCAAGGTCATAGAGGAGCCGTTCGAAGTTCGAGCTTACCTGGATATCCATCGACGGCGTCGCGGTCGGGGTGACCTGCGCGCTCGAATAATCGCCGTTGGTCAGCGCGCGGTGGAGGATGTCGTTGACGTTGGTCGCGACGATCAGCCTGGCGATCGGCAGTCCCATCTGTGCCGCGACGAAGCCCGCGAACACATCGCCGAAATTGCCGGTCGGCACCGAAAAGGCGATCGCCTTGTCCGGTCCGCCCAGCCGCACGGCGGCGTAGAAATAATAGACGACCTGCGCCATCAACCGCGCCCAGTTGATCGAGTTCACCGCCGACAGGCGGAAGCGACCCGAGAAGCCGGGATCGTTGAACATCGCCTTGACCAGCGCCTGCGCGGTGTCGAAATCCCCTTCGATCGCGATGTTGTGGACGTTGGGCGACAGCACGGTCGTCATCTGCCGCCGCTGCACGTCGGATACGCGGCCCGCCGGGTGCAGCATGAAGATGTCGATATGCTCGCGGCCCGCCACCGCGTCGATCGCCGCCGATCCGGTGTCGCCACTGGTCGCGCCGATGATCGTCAGCCGCTCGGTCGTGCCGGTCAGGAAGCGTTCGAAGAACAGGCCGAGCAGCTGCAGCGCCACGTCCTTGAACGCCAGCGTCGGGCCGTGGAACAGTTCGAGCAGCCACTGGTCATGATCGATCTGGACCAGCGGGGTCACGGCCTTGTGACTGAACCGGCCATAGGCGGTCTCGCACAGGTCGAGCAACTCGGCCTCGCTCAGCGCGTCGCCGACGAACGGGGCCATGACCTTCGCGGCGGTCTCGGCATAGCTGAGACCAGCGAGCGCGCCAATTTCTTCGCGCGTCAGGGTCGGCCAGGCGTCGGGCAGATACAGGCCGCCATCGCTGGCCAAACCGGCCAGCGTCGCGCCGGCGAAGTCGAGATCGGGCGCATGGCCCCTGGTGCTGACATACCGCATGGGCGTGCGGTTAGCGGCTGCGACGGCGAAGTGCCAGCAAGTATATGATGACCGCGGCCAAGGCGAAGGCGAACCACTGGATCGCATAGGCGAGGTGATTGTCGGGCAGGCTGGCGGGATCGGGGCGGTGGCTGGGTTTCAGGCCGGGGGCGGGGGTGTCCGCCACGATCATCGGCGCGGGTGGCGTGACGCGGCCGGTCATGCGGTCGAGCAGGGTCGGCCCGCCCGGTGCCTGGCTGAGCGTACCCGCCACCGCGCCGCCGGCCCAGACCGGGCGCAACTTCGGATCGGGTGCGACGCCGAGATCGACTCGGAAGCGTTGACCGTTCGGACCGGTGCACGCGGCGATGTGGCGATAGCCCGAACTGCCGTCGACCGCGCGGCCGGCACCCATCGTCCAGTCGCCGACCCGCGCGCAATCGGCGGTAACGCGCGCGAACAACAGGTCGTCGGTGATCCGCGTCGGCAGCGGTTGCGCAGGGCGATCGAGATTGGCGCGGGCATGGGCGATCAGCGCCGCCTTTTCCGCGCGGCGCTGCAACTGCCACACGCCCAGCGCGACCATCGCCGCGACCGCCAGCAGCACGATCAGCGTCGGCAGGATCGGCAGGCGTTTCACGGGCGCGGGTCGATCCGGCCTTCGCGCGCGCCGCGCTTATATTCGAGGGCAATCAACATGCCCTTGGCGATGCGCAGGCTGCCGACCACGCCCAATATGGTCAGCGGTACCCAGAGCAGCACATGCACCCACCATGGCGGACCGGCGGCGAGTTCGAGCCAGATGGCCAGGATGGTGATGATCGTGCCGATGCCCAGCGTCAGGAACGCCGCCGGGCCGTCGCCGACATTGAACGCACCGAAATCCAGTTCACAGGCCGAACAGCGATCGGCAAAGGCGACGGGACTGCGGAACAGGGTCGGTGCGGCGCAACGCGGGCACAGGCCGCGCACGCCGCAGTCGAAGGGCGCGGGACCGCCTGCGCCCGGTTGGTCGGACATCAGCCGCCGTGGATCGGCGCGCCCCAGCCGCCCCATACATAGATGACGACGAACAGGAACAGCCACACCACGTCGACGAAGTGCCAATACCATGCGGCCGCTTCAAAGCCGAAATGCTGCTTCGGGGTGAAGTCGCCTTTATAGGCGCGGATCAGGTTGACGGCGAGGAAGATGGTGCCGACCAGCACGTGGAAGCCGTGGAACCCGGTCGCCATGTAGAAGGACGCGCCGTAGTTCAAACCTTTGAACGGCATCGGCGCATGAATATACTCATAGGCCTGGATGCAGGAGAACAACGCGCCGAGGAGGACGGTCAGCCACAGCCCCTTCTTGACCCCGTCATTCTCCCCCACGCCGATCGCGCCCCACAGGCCCTTCAGCGCACCGCCGCGCTGGTTATGGATCAATGCGTGATGCGCCCAGGTCACCGTCGTGCCCGACAGCAGCAGGATGAAGGTGTTGAGCAGCGGCAGTTCGAAGGCGTTGAGCACTTCGAGGCCGGCGGGCGGCCATTGCGCGGCGACGGCGGTATTGCCCGCCTCGATCAGCGAGACGCCGTCCTCGTGATTATACTGGATCGCGGCGGGGAAGAGCGAGAAGTCGAACCACGACCAGAACCAGCCGACGAAGAACATCACTTCGGACGCGATGAACAGGATCATGCCGTAGCGCAGGTGCAGTTGTACCACCGGCGTATGGTCGCCCGCCTTCGATTCGCGGATCACATCGGCCCACCAGAAGCCCATGCAGGCCAGCGTCGCGATCAGTCCGGCGCCGAACACGAAGCCGCCGAGCGGCGCCTCGTTCAGATACATGACGCCGCCCGCCGCCATCATGAAGGCGGCCATCGAACTGGCGAGCGGCCAGATGCTGGGGGGCAGGATATGAAAATCGTGGTTCTTCGCGCCTGCCATCATCCGTCCCTAAGCTGTTCGCGCCTTTTGCGGAGCGTGTTTGCGCGCGATCCTAGCTCTTCGTCGCGCCCGAATCCACCGGGTAAAATGTGTAGGACAGGGTGATCGCGCGAATGTCCTTCGCGTCCGGATCGTCATGGATCTTGGGATCGACGAAGAAGATGACCGGCATCCGCACCTTCTCGCCCGCCTGCAGCGTCTGCTGGGTGAAGCAGAAGCACTGGATCTTGGTAAAATATTTGCCCGCTTGGGATGGCGTCACGTTGAAGGTCGCGGTGCCGGTGACCGGGCGACCCGACACGTTCTTCGCCGTGAAGAACGCCATGTCGCGCGCGCCGATATCGACGGTTTCAGAGGCGCGTTCGGGCTTGAACTCCCAGCCGAGCGCCGGATTGACGTTCGCGTCGAAGCGCACGACGACCTTGTCGCCGATACCGCCCGGCGCCTGTTCCCCGCGCTGAGTGGTGCCGTTGAACCCGGTCACCTGACAGAACATGCGGTAGAGCGGCACGCTGGCGAAGCCGACGCCGGTCATGCCGACCACCGCCGCGACCGACAGCAATGCCACGCGCAGATTGCGGGTCACGTGCCCATCCCCGCCTGAATCTTGACGATGGTGATCGCGAACAGCAGCAGCACGAACGCGCCGAGCAGCCATGCCATCACTTTCGCCCGTTCGCGCTGCCGCGCGCGGATACGGTCGTCCTGTTCGCTCATGCCAACATCCACCGGTCGGCGACCAGCGCGCCGAACATCGCAAAAAGATACAGGATCGAGAAGGCGAACAGCCGCTTTTCGGGCTTCATCCGGTCGTCCTGTCCGGTCGAACGCAGCGCGACCTGTACCGCCAGCAACCCGAAGGTCGCGGTCAGCAGGCAGGCGGCGATGCCGTAGATCGCGCCGGTCAGCCCCAGCGGCCACGGCGCCACCGCGACCGCCGCCATCGGAATGGTGTACAACCCGATCTGCGTCCGCGTCGTCCGCTCGCCCGCCACCACCGGCAGCATCGGCACGCCGGCATTGGCGTAATCGGTCTTCACGAACAGCGCGAGCGCCCAGAAATGCGGCGGCGTCCACAGGAAGACGAGGCAGAACAGTAGGAACGGCAGCAGCGCGACATCGCCGGTCGCCGCCGCCCAGCCGATCAGCGGCGGAAACGCCCCGGCCGCCCCGCCGATGACGATGTTCTGCGGCGTCCGGCGCTTGAGCCACACGGTATAGACCAGCACGTAGAACAGGATCGACACGGTCAGGATCGCAGCGGCGGCAAGGTTCACCGCCAGCCCCATCAGCACGACCGAAAAGATCGCGAGACCCACGCCGAAATGCAGCGCCGATTGCCGGTCCATGCGCCCGGCGGGGAGCGGACGACCCTGTGTCCGCTTCATCTTGGCGTCGAGGTCGGCCTCATACCACTGGTTGAGTGCGCCGGCGGCACCCGCGCCGAGGGCGATGCACAGTACGGCGGTGAAGCCGATCACCGGATGGATCGCGACCGGCGCGGCGAGCATGCCGCACAGCCCGGTAAAGACGACCAGCGTCATCACCCGCGGCTTGGTAAGGGCAAGGAAATCGCGCCAGTCGGCGGGCAGGGTGATCGTCTGCGCGGTCATCGCCGCCCTATATCGGGTTGTGGCGGCGGGGGAAAGCGTCGCCCACCTGTCATTCCAGTCGTGGCCGGAATGACAGGGCAGGGCGGGCGGAACGCCTTACCGGAACTTGCCCGACAGCGAGACGCCGATGATCCGCGGATCGTTGAACACGGCGGCCATGTAATTTTCGATCACGCCCTTCAGGTTCTTTTCGTTGGTGATGTTGCGCGCGAATACCGACAATTCCCATGCGTCCGACGGCGGGGCGTAACCGATCTTCAGGCCGCCTTCGAAATTGCCGTTCGCGGTGAATTCGCGCGCCCGGTACAGGGTGAACTGCGTATAGCCCTGCAAATTCCAGTCGGTGGCGATGAACACGCGGGCACCGTCGTTCAGCGGCTGGTCCCAACGTGCGGTCAGGTCGAGCGTATATTCGGGTGCGTTGGGCAGCGGTTCGCCGTCGATCGGGACAACGAAAATGCTGCCGATCTGGCGCGGCAGGGTGTCGAGCGTGCAAACCACCCGACCATTGAGTGCGCAGACCTGCGCATAGACGCGCTTGTCGCGGATCGCCGAATGCAGCCAGCTACCGCCCAGACCCAGCGTCAACTGCGGCACCGGCTTCCAGTCGAGCTCGGCCTCGACGCCGTACGCCTGTGCCTTGTCGGCATTGAACAGCACGCCGTTGCCGTTCGAATCATTGCCGTTCAGCTGGATATCCTTGACCCGGTAGCCGAACACCGTGGCGTTCAGGCGCAGCGTGTTGTCGATCAGGCTGCTCTTGAACCCCGTTTCGAACGACAGGATCGTTTCCGAATCGGCGGTGGTGAAGTCGGCGTTGAATACCGCCGAGCGCCCCTGGATCGTCGGCCCCCGGAAGCCGCGGGCGACGCGCGAATACAGGCTGAAGTCGTCGCTCGCCTTGTACAGCAGACTCACGTCCCAGCTCGGCTCGGTCGACGACAAGCGGACGTCGGTGCGCCCGAGATAGGTGACGACGTTGGCGGCGGTGTTGGCGGTCTTCACCAGCCGGGTGCGCTTCGTATCCTCGGTAATGCGCGCGCCGGCGGTCAGCGTCAGCTGATCGGTCAGGTCGTAATGCGCCTGTCCGAACGCCGCCCACGACGTGTTGACGTCGCGCAGCCGCACCCAGTTGTTGGGGTTGCGCGCCGCGGTCGTCAGGAAGAAGCCACGCTGGTAGAATTCGGTGACGTCGCGATTGTCGAAATAGAAGCCGCCGACCTGAAAGCCGAACGGGCCGGTGCCGGTCGAGGCGAGGCGGATTTCCTGCGACCATTGGTCGAGGTCGCGGATATTGCCGCGGCTCTGGCCGAAGCCGTTGGGGACGCCATTGACCGGGAACAGCGCGGCAGCGCCGCCATCGGTGTCGCCCCGGCTCGATCCGCTGGTCGTTTCATAGGCTGTGATCGAGCTGAGCGTCACCGGCCCGAAATCGAACGCCATCCGCGCCGATGCGCCATAGGTGTTATAGGCCTGCGGATTGTTGCCGCCTTCGTCCAATGCCACGCGGTCGCGCGGTTCGGCCGACACGTCGTTCGACCCGCGCTTCAACGCTGCACGATGGAAGATGGTCGAGGTGCCTTCATACCAGCGGGCATGGCCCGACAGGTCGATGGTGACCGCATCACTCGGCTGCGCACGCACCTGTACGCGCAGGTTGCGGTCGTCGAAGCCGCCCATCGCGTCCTTCTTGGGCGTCTGGGTATTGTCGGCGCTGAACCCGGCATAGGTGTTGTCGACCCAGTCGTCGCGGTGCTGGACCAGCGCCGATACGCGCACCATCAGCCCATCGGCGATCGGCCCACCGACCCCGGCATCGAAGCTGGCGCTGTTATAGGTGCCGTACGATGCCTGTGCCCGGCTCTGGAAGGTCGCGGTCGGGCGGATCGTGTCGAACTTGATGATGCCGGCGGTGGTGTTGCGGCCGAACAGCGACCCCTGCGGTCCGCGCAGCACCTCGACCTGGGCCACGTCATATACCGGGTTCGACTTCAGCACGACATGCTCGAGGATCACGTCGTCCTGGATGACGGTCACCGGCTGCGACGCGCCAAGATAGAAGTCGATATTGCCGAGGCCCCGGATATAGAAGCGCGGGAAGATGCGGCCGGTCGTCGTTTCGGCATACAGGCCGGGGATGCGCCCTGACAGCGACAGCAGCGTGTCCTCACCGCCCGCCTGGAACTGGCGCAGATCGTCGCCGGTCGCGACACCGACCGACAGCGGCGTGTCCTGCAACCGCTCCTCGCGCCGTTCGGCGGTGACGACGATATCGTCGAGTCCGGCCTCGGGTTCGGCGGGTTCGGTCTGTGCGAATGCCGGCGTGGCGAGCGCGATCAGTGCGGCGCTGGCGAGCAGCGGCAGGCGAAAATGCATGTCGGTTCCTTCCCTGTGACGGGTGGATCCGTTGCCGCACCGCCACCCGCGTTCCCCCGAACCCGGATGGCCAAGTGACTGTACGGCAGGGCGGACCACCCCCGGCGGGCGCGCTAGGACCGACTTATGGCAATTGCGTGACAGTCGTATGCATTATGCGACCCGCGCACGGTTCCGCACGCGGCTTTAGACGAACCCCTGTCCCCAGCTCGATTTGTCGTAATTGCCGATATTGGGCAGCACGTTCGACATGTCGCCGTCGGACACGCCGAACCAGCGCGCCAGCGTCGAGGCATATTGGTCGACCGACATGGTCGGGATCAGGCGGCCTTGCCCCACATCGTCGGGCGTGTTGGTGCCGACCAGCGGCGCGGTGCCGTAGAGCCGTTTGCCGTTGACCGCCCCGCCCATGACGAAGTGCATCGATCCCCAGCCATGGTCGCAACCATTGCCGTTCGACGGCAGCGTCCGGCCGAAATCCGATCCGGTGAAGGTCGTGACCTTGTCCGCCACACCCAGCGCCACCGTCGTGTCGTGAAAGGCGCGCATCGCCTCCGACAATTTGGTCAGCAGCCGCGGCTGGTTCCCCGCCAGATTGTCGTGCAGATCGAACCCGCCCATCGACACGAAGAACACCTGCCGCTTCGTCCCCAGATCGCCCGAGATCGCGATCATCCGCGCAACCATGCGCAGCTGGTCGGCAAGGCCGTTGTCGGAGGGGAAAAGCGGGAAATTCGATTCGGGCACGCCGGCCAGGCTGTTGGCCAGTTGCGCCTGCGTCTCCATCGCGCGTTTGTTGATCCGCGCATATTCGGTGCCGAACATGTGCGGATTGGTCTCGGTCATCATCTGACGCAACGTCTGGGCCGCAACGCTCGACCCGTAGAGCAACGTTGCGTTACGCAGCAGCGGGACCGGACCGCCGGTGCCGACATTATACTGGATCGCATTGCGCCCCGACAGGAAGACGGCGTTGCCCGATGCGTTGATGCAGGTGGTCGCCGCGGTGCCGTTGCCCGACTGGAACAGATCGCCGATCCGCCCGCCCCAGCCCGAACCGGCGCCTTCGGGGCTCGATGCCTGGAAAAAGCTTTGCTGGTCGTTGTGGCTGAACAGCTTGGGCGGCAGCCGCACCGACTTGTTCTGATATTGCGCCTTGGTCGTCGGCTGAATTAGCGTGCCGACGTTCATTGCCACCGCCAGCCGCCCGGCATCGAACAGCGGGCTGAGCGGCGCCATTGCCGGGGCCAGCGCATAGGCGCGCCCGCCCAGGTCCACGGTCGGCAGCAGGACGGTCGGCGCCAGCGCTTCGCGCGAGAAGGCGAGCGAACTGCGCAGCGACGTATATTTGGCGTGGCTGGTCGGGTCATAGGGGACCAGCGTGTTGAAATGGTCGTTGCCGCCGGCAAGGAAGATGCACACCAGCGCCTTGTAATCGCTGGCGGTGGCCGCTGCCGCCTCACCGATCGCGCCGAGGCTGGTGACGAACGGGGCCGCGACTCCCGCCACCCCGAACAAGGCGGAGCGTTGCAGGAACGCGCGGCGGGAAACGTCGGTCAGGATGGTCGGAGCGTTCATTTGAGCACCAGATAATCGGGCGACGCGAGGGTCAGCAGGATCGCGACCCCGGTTCGGTTGAGCGTGGCGTTGTTCGCGGTCAGCGGGATGCTGTCGACGGCGGTGCGGATGGTGGCGACGGTCGATGCGCGCAATTGCCCGGCGGCGAGGATCAGATTGACCTCGTCGACCAGCTTCGCGCTGTCCGATGCCAACGCCATCATCGGCGCATAGTCCGCCTTGGTATCGCCGGTGCCGCCGCCGACCAGCGACTGCATATAGTTGATATAGGCGATGTTGGTCTGTTCGCTGGCCATCAGGAATTCGGGCGCGGTCAGCCCGGCCTGTACCAGCGGCGTGCCCGGCGGGCTGAAGCCCGGACGGACGAAGCCGAACACGCTCGACGCGCGGCCGATGCCCTGGCCCAGCCGGGTGGTGGTGCTGGTGGTATCGCCGATCGCCCATGCGTCGCTGGGCGAGGTGACGCCGAAGGCGCGCGCCCAGTTGGTCAGGCGCAGTACGGGTTCGCGCAGGCGGCCGGCGGTGGGGCTGGCCAGCGCCGCGGCCTCGTCGCGCGCTTCGGGGTCGAGCAGGACCGCGCGGATGATCGCCTTCATGTCGCCGCGCACGCCGCTGCCGTTATTGGCGAAGGCGGCGGCGACGCGCCCGACATAGGCCGGGCTGGGGTTGGAGGTGACCATTCGCTGGATCAGCTGCTTCGACACGAACGGCGCGATGTTCGGATGGCGGAAGATGATGTCGAGCGCGGCATTGACCGCTGCCCAGCCGCCGCCCGACACCGTCCCGCCGAGGAAGGTCGCCGACCCGGTTTCGTTGTTGGCGTCGTTCAGGATCAGTGGCTGACGCATCCGGTCGGCCGTCGTCCGGTCGCTGGTTGCCAGTTGCAGCCCGGTGAACACCCGCGCCAGTTGCGACACGTCGTCGAGCGTATAGGTCTCCAGCACCTGTCCGTTCGACATGCGAACGGTGCCGTCCTGTTCGAGCTGGCTCACGCCCAGCGTGAAGAGCTGCATCAGTTCGCGCGCGAAGTTTTCGTCGGGCAGGCTGCCGGTCGACGGATTGGCCTTCTTGCTGTTCACGAACGTCAGGAACACGCCCATCGTCGCGTTGCGGGCGATCGCGCCGAGCAGGTCGCGATAATTGCCAAAGGCGTTGTCGGCCAGAATGTCGGTATAGGCCGCCATCGACAGGGCGCGCCAGTCGATGGTCAGCGCGTTCATGCCGACGACCAGATAGTCGAGCAGCGCGACCGTCACGCGCTGGCGCAATGCGTCGGGTCCGGCGATGACCTGTCGCCAGACGCTGGCGTCGTATCCGCTCTGGACGTTGACCTTGTTCGCCTCGGAATAGCCGTTGGCGACCATCCAGTCCCAATGGCTGGTCTGGCGCGGGATCGCGAACTGCGCTTCGATCCAGCCCGCGATGCCGGTGTTCAGCACCGAATCGATGCTGGTGCGGGTCGCGCCCATCGTCGCCTGCGCAAGGAAGCGGCTGGCGCTGCGGGCGTTCAATGCCGCGACCGTCGGCGTCGGGCTGGGGGTCGGCGTCGGTGTCGGGGTGGGGTTGGGTCCGGCGACGGTGACCGTGCCGGGACCGGTGCCACCGCCCGAATCGCACGCTGCCAGCAACGCGGCGGCGGCGATGACGCCATGTTTCGCGGCCAGTCCCGTGGCCGGCACCGCATCGACGGGCAAGGCCTGCACCGTCTGTTCCGAAATCCGTGTCCGATCAGCAGTGTCGATGATCGTTTCGTCGCCCAACATGGCAATCCCCTGTACGCTGACACCGGGGATAAAGACCTATGGTTGGGGAATGTTTAACGTACGGATTTTTAAGCTGAAACATGGTTAACCGAAGGTTTCGGGGGACGGTTTCGAACCCGTACCGATCCCTGCAAAACCACGTAAAAAAACGCCCCGGATCGCTCCGGGGCGTTTGTGTTTTTTCCTCGGCGGCGGCCCGGTCAGTCGACCTTGGGCAGCGTTTCGAACTGGTGGAAGGGCGGCGGCGAGGACAAGGTCCATTCCAGCGTCGTCGCCCCATCGCCCCACGGATTGTCCGCCGCCTTGCGCCCGGCCATCAGCGAGATGACGACGTTGACGAAGAAGAACACCATGCCGACCGCCATGATGCCGTATCCGGCCGAGGCGATGTGATTGTAGAAGGCATAGGCGTCCGGATAGTCCGGGTAGCGCCGCGGCATCCCCTGCGCGCCCAGGAAGTGCATCGGGAAGAACATGACGTTCACGCCGATGAAGAACACCCAGAAGTGCAGCTTGCCAAGCAGTTCGTTGTACATCTTCCCCGACATTTTCGGGAACCAGTAGTAGAAGCCGGCGAACAGCGCGAACACTGCCCCGAGCGACAGGACGTAGTGGAAGTGCGCGACGACATAATAGGTGTCGTGCAGCACGTCGTCGACGCCGCCATTGGCGAGCACGACGCCAGTCACGCCGCCGACGGTGAACATGAAGATGAACCCGATCGCCCACAGCATCGGCGTCGGGAAGCGCAGCGATCCGCCCCACATCGTCGCGATCCACGAGAAGATCTTGATGCCGGTCGGCACCGCGATGATCATCGTCGCAGCGGTGAAGTACATCTTGGTATTCACCGACAGGCCGGTGGTGAACATGTGGTGCGCCCACACGACGAAGCCGACCGCGCCGATCGCGACCATGGCATAAGCCATGCCGAGATAGCCGAACACCGGCTTGCGGCTGAACGTCGCGACGATGTGGCTGATGATGCCGAAACCCGGCAGGATCATGATGTACACTTCGGGGTGGCCGAAGAACCAGAACAGATGCTGGTACAGGATCGGATCACCGCCGCCGGCGGGATCGAAGAAGGTCGTGCCGAACTTGCGGTCGGTCAGCAGCATCGTGATCGCGGCGGCCAGCACCGGCAGCGCCAGCAGCAGCAGGAACGCGGTGACCAGCACCGACCACACGAACAGCGGCATCTTGTGCAGGGTCATGCCCGGCGCGCGCATGTTGAAGATGGTGGTGATGAAGTTGATCGCCCCCAGAATCGACGACGCACCGGCAAGGTGCAGCGACAGGATCGCCATGTCGACGCTCGGCCCGGGTTCGCCATAGGTCGACAGCGGGGCATAGACCGTCCAGCCGGTGCCCGCGCCGCCGCCGAACATCGTGCTGCCCAGCAGCAGCGCGAAGGCCGGGATCAGCAGCCAGAAGGAGATGTTGTTCATGCGCGGGAACGCCATGTCCGGCGCGCCGATCATGATCGGCACGAACCAGTTGCCGAAGCCGCCGATCATCGCCGGCATGACCATGAAGAACACCATGATCAGGCCATGCGCGGTGATCAGCACGTTCCAGAAATGGAGCGCCTGATCGCCTTCATGGCCCGACAGCCATGGCAGCCACTGGATACCCGGTTCGGCGAGTTCGAGGCGCATCAGCCCCGAAATCGCGCCGCCGATGATCCCCGCGACGATCGCGAAGATCAGGTACAGCGTCCCAATATCCTTGTGGTTGGTCGACATGAACCAGCGGGCGAAGAACGCCGGCTTGTGGTCGGCATCGTGATGATGCGCGTCGGCCCCATGCCCATGGGCATCGAACGCATGGTGGCCGGAAAGGGCGGAATCGGTCATCTTACTGGTCCACGTTGCCGACGCCGCCGCCGTTGCCGGTGGCGCGCTGGGTGGAGGGGGAGGCGGCTTCGGTCGCGTTGACGACCGGCGTGCCCGCATCGCTGGCGGTGTTGCCGGCTTCCGACGTGGCGTCGGCGGTGTCGGCGCCCGGCTGCGGGATCACGGCGTTGCTGGGCGCGGCGGCTGCGGCGGGGCTGGGCAGCGTGCCGCCCTTGGCGCGGATCCACTGGTTGAACTGCGCCACCGGCACCGCTTCGACCGCGATCGGCATATAGGCATGGCGCGCACCGCACAGCTCGCTGCACTGACCGAAATACAGGCCCGGCTCCTTGATGGTGAAGCTGGTTTCGTTCAGCCGGCCGGGCACCGCGTCGAGCTTTACCCAGAAGGCGGGGATCGCCCAGCTATGGATCACGTCGGTCGCGGTGGTGATCAGGCGGATCGGCACGCCGACCGGCAGCACGATGCGATTGTCGACCGCAAGCAGGCGGGGACCGTCGGCGTCGGTGCGGAACCGCTGTCCGGCCGAAACCTCGTTCTTTTCCTTCAGCATGTTGGCGGTCACCGACACGCCGCCATAATCGGGATATTCGTAGGACCAGAACCACTGGTTGCCGATCGCCTTGATCGTCACCGCATCGTCGGGCGCCGGCTTGAACTGGCGCGCGAGCAGCCCGATCGACGGCACGGCGATCGCGGCGAGGATCAGCACGGGGGCGGCGGTCCAGATGATCTCGATCGCGGTGTTGTGCGACGTCTTCGACGGGACCGGGTTCGCCTTTTCGCGGAACCGGATCACGACATAGGCGAGCAGGAACAGCACCAGCAGCGAGATGACGACGATCACCGGCATCAGGATGTGGTTGTGGAAGGCCTTGGCCTCCTGGCCGTTCGGCGTGAACTGCGTCTGCAGGTCGACCGCGCGGTCCGACGGCTGGCCGATATGCGGCGTCGCGATCATGCGCGGCGATCCGTCGGCGTTGAGCGTCGGGTCCTGCACCGCCGGCGGCGTCGGGGCGGCGGCGGTCGCGGGCGGCGTCACCTGTCCGGTCGGGTTGGCCTCCGCCGATCCGGGGGGCGGGGCCCCCGCCTGCGGCGCGGTCGCGACCTCGCCGCTGCCCGGCGTCACCGCGGCCGGCTGCTGCGCATGGGCGCTGCCCGCCAGTGCCGCGGCGGCGGCGAAAACAAACATCCTCATCCCAATGCTTCGCATCGTGTATCGTCACCCCGTTATCTGGCACGCGGCACGCTTCTAGATTGGCGTGGTCGCGTCGCGCGGGCGTTTGGAAACCCTAACCCATCGGGCTATACGCGGCATGTCGCCCGGCCTCAAGCGATGGTTGCGAACGCACCCCGGGCGGCAGTAGAGGGCGCGCGACGGCAATGGGCGGGATGACAGCCATGAACGACGACGCGATCCTCGACGAATTCCGGCAGGCGGAAGCGCTGCTGGAGGGACATTTCATCCTGTCGTCGGGGCTGCGCTCGTCGCGCTATCTGCAATGCGCGCGCGTGCTGATGGACCCGCGCCGTGCGGCACGGCTGTGCGACGAACTTGCCAGCCGCCTGCCGGACGAGGTGCGCGAATCGATCGATGTCGTGATTTCACCGGCGATGGGCGGCGTGATCGTCGGGCATGAGATGGGCCGATCGCTGGGCGTGCCCGCAATGTTCCTCGAACGGCCGACCGGTACGTTCGAACTGCGGCGCGGTTTTCGCATCGATGCCGGCACCCGCGTGCTGATGATGGAGGATGTCGTCACGACCGGCCTGTCGTCGCGTGAGGCGATCGCCGCGATCGGCGCGGCGGGGGGCGAGGTCGTGGCGGCGGCGTCGCTGGTCGACCGGTCGAACGGTTCCGCCGATCTGGGCGTCCCCTTCTTCCCGCTGATCCGTCTCGACGTGCCGAGCTATCAGCCCGACGCGCTGCCCGCCGAACTGGCGGCGATCCCGGCGATCAAGCCCGGGAGTCGCGCGGCATGACCGGGCCGCTGCGTCTGGGCGTCAATATCGATCACGTCGCGACCGTCCGCAACGCGCGCGGTTCGGGCTATCCCGATCCGGTTCGCGCCGCGCTGCTGGCGGCCGAACATGGTGCGGACGGGATCACCGCCCATCTGCGCGAGGATCGCCGTCACATCACCGACGACGATATCGCGCGGCTGTCGGCGGAACTGACCGTGCCGCTCAACCTCGAAATGGCGGCGACCGCCGAGATGCTCGGCATCGCGCTGCGCCATCGTCCGCACGCGGCCTGCATCGTCCCCGAAAAGCGCGAGGAGCGCACGACCGAGGGCGGGCTGGACGCGGCCGGGCAGCATGACGCGCTGGCGCCGATGGTCCGCGAACTGGGCGCGGCGGGGGTGCGGGTGTCGCTATTCATCGAATCCGATGCGCAGCAGATCGCCGCCGCCGTGGCGCTCGGCGCGCCGGTGGTCGAACTGCACACCGGCCGCTACACCGAACTGGCGGGCGAGGAGCAGGTCGCCGAACTGCGCCGCATCGCCGATGCCGCGGCACTGGCGGCGAAGAACGGGATCGAGGTCCATGCCGGACACGGGCTGACCTTCGACAACGTCATCCCGATCGCGGCGATCCCGCAGGTGCGCGAGCTGAATATCGGCCATTTCCTGATCGGCGAGGCGATCTTCGGCGGCCTGGGGCCGATGGTCCGGCGGATGAAGGATCTGATGGAGACCGCGCGGTGACAGGCGGAAAATCCTCCCCGGCACGGGGAGGGGGACCAGCCGCAGGCTGGTGGAGGGGGATGTCCTCCGCCACGACGGTTGCGTTTGGGGATGCCCCCCTCCACCACTCGCATTCGCGAGCGGTCCCCCTCCCCGTACCGGGGAGGATTTCATGATCGTCGGTCTCGGCTCGGACCTGTGCAATATCGAGCGTATCCAGTCGTCGCTCGACCGCTTCGGCGACCGGTTCCTGCTGCGCGTCTTCACCGAGGTCGAACAGGACAAGGCCGCCCGGCGCCCCTTCACCCGCGCCGGGACGCTCGCCAAGCGCTTCGCTGCCAAGGAGGCCTTTTCCAAGGCGGTCGGCACCGGTTTCGCGCAGGGCGTGTTCATGCGCGACATCGGCGTGGTCAATGCCCGTTCCGGCGCGCCGACGCTGGCGCTGACCGGTGGTGCGAAAGCGCGACTTGACGCGATGATGCCCGAGGGCCACGTCGCGAAGGTGCATCTGACGATGACCGACGATCACCCCTGGGCGCAGGCGTTCGTCATCATCGAGGCGGTGCCGGCAACAGAGTAGGACGATTGATGGCCGATCATCTGGCGCTGGAGAACGATGGAGTTCCCGCGTCGTCGCCGACCCCGGCGCCTGCCCACCGCCATCCGCCGCGGCGTGCGCGGCTCGACTGGAAGGGCGAATTGCGCGGGCTGTTCTGGCTGTTGCTGGTGGTGCTGGGCTTTCACAGCTTCATCGCCAAACCCTTCTATATCCCGTCCGAATCGATGCTGCCGGGCTTGCGCGTCGGGGATCGGCTGGTGGTGAGCAAATATGCCTATGGCTGGTCGTTCGTATCGCCGACCATCCCCAATCCGGTGGCGATGTTCCGCGACATCGTGCTGCATGAACCGCAGGAAACGTGGAGCGTCCAGTTGCCGGCATGGCATGGCCGGCTGTGGGGATCGATGCCCGAACGTGGCGACGTGGTCATCGTCAAGCCGCCGGGCAGCAACACCGACCTGATCAAGCGCGTCATCGGCCTGCCGGGCGATCGGCTGGAGGTGGCGGGGGGCGTCGTCTACATCAACGACGTCGCCATTCCGCGCAAGGCGATGGGCGATGCGATGATCCCGGTCGACGCCAATACCCGCTGCGACGCCTATCAATATCCGGGCGCGCTGGTGCGGACCGACAAGGGCGCGTTCTGCCGCCTGCCGATGTATCGTGAGACGCTGCCGAACGGGCGGCAGTACGACACGATCGACCTCGGCTATTCGCAGGGCGACAATTTCGCGCCGATCGTGATCCCGGCCAACCATGTCTTTCTGATGGGCGACAATCGCGACAACAGCGCCGACAGCCGCTTCTCCGAGGCCGAACGTGGGCTGGGCGGGCCGGTGCCATGGGAGAATATCGGCGGGCGTGCGGAGTTCATCACCTTCTCGCTCGACGGTACGACGAGCCTGAACCCGGCGACTTGGTTCAGCTCGTTCCGCAGCGGCCGCGCCGGCACGTCGCTGGTGCCGGCAGGCGGGACCGCGCAGTGAGCGACGTCACGCTGTACGACTATTTCCGGTCGTCGGCTGGCTATCGCCTGCGCATCGCGCTGAACCTCAAGCACGTCGCCTATGACCGCGTCGAGATTTCGCTGCTGAAGGACGAACAGCGTCAGCCCGATCATCTGGCGCGCAACCGTCAGGGACTGGTGCCCGCGCTGGCCCTGTCCGACGGGACCGTGCTGACCCAGTCGCTGGCGATCCTCGACTGGCTGGACCACGCCCATCCCGAACCGCGACTGTTTCCCGCCGATCCGCTGGCGCGCGCACAGGCGATGGCGCAGGCGCTGGTGATCGTCGCCGACATTCACCCGATCGACAATCTGCGTGTGCTGCAGCGCCTCGAAAGCCAGTTCGGTGCCGATGCGGCGGCGAAGGCCGACTGGTATCGCCACTGGATCGCGCTGGGGCTCGACGCGCTGGAGGCGAGCGCACCGGCGGACGGGTTTTTCGGCGGCGATGTGCCGGGGGTGGTCGATTGCTGCCTGGTGCCGCAACTCTATAATGCCCGGCGGTTCGAACTCGACCTGTCGCCTTGGCCGAAACTGGTCGCGGTCGACGCGCGGGCATCCGCGCTGCCCGCCTTTGCGGATGCGCATCCCGACCGGGTGGCGCCCGCGGCATGATGCTGGCGAATACCGGGCCGAGCGCGTAGGACGTCGCGCGACATGGTAAGCGATACCGACGCCGTACGGGCTGGTCCCGACCTTGCCGGGCTGGAGCCGCTCGAACGGTTCCGCCCCCGCTGGCCGCGCATCCTCGGCGCGGCGCTGTCGGGGCTGATGATCGTCGGGCTGGCATGGGAGCTGTTCGACCATGGCTGGGCGGGGGTCGAACTCGCCGCACCGGATTCGCCGTGGTTCTACCTCTTCTTCGCGCTCGCCTATCTCTCGCCGCCGCTGTTCGATTTCATCATCTTCCGTGCGCTCTGGCGGCTGCCGTTCGACGGGTTCGGCGCGCTGGTGCGCAAGCGGATCGCGAACGACGTCGTCATCGGCTATTCGGGCGACGTCTTCTTCTATGCCTGGGCGCGTGCCCGGCTGAAGATGGTGACCGCGCCGTTCGGGGCGGTGAAGGACGTGACGATCCTGTCGGGTATCGCCGGCAATATCGTCACCGTCGGCATGCTCGCCGTCGCGCTGCCCTTCGCCTTCGAACTGTTCACCGCGCCGCAGCTGCGGATGCTCAGCTGGTCGGCGGCGGTCGCGGTCGGGATTTCGGGCGTGCTGCTGCTGTTCTCGCGCCGGGTATTCTCGCTGCCGGCACGGACGCTCGGCTGGATCTTCGGCGTCCACTGCCTGCGCCTCGTCCTCGGGTCGCTCGCCTTCGGTATCGCCAGCTATTTCGCCATGCCATGGGTGTCGATCAAATGGTGGCTGTTCCTCGCCGCCGGGCGTCTCGTCGTGGCACGGCTGCCGCTGCTGCCGAACAAAGACCTTCTTTTCGCCAACTTCGCGATTATGTTCATCGGGCATGGCGAAGCCCTGTCCGACCTTGTCGCCTTCGTCGCGACGCTCACCCTGTTTACCCACGCGGTGTTGATGGCGGCATTCGGGCTTCCCGCGCTCGCAAGGAAAGAATGATGCAATTGCCCCTGACGCTGCTCGGCGCAGCGTTGCTCGCCGCCACGCCCGCCGCCGCGCAATCGATCGGCAGCGATGCCGCCGCCTGCAACAACGGGCAGGGGCCGGCGATCCGCGTCAATGTCGTCGGGTTGAAGGACCGCACCGGCCGGCTGAAGCTGGAACTGTACCCGGCGAACGAGGACGATTTCCTGAAGGACGATCGCGACCTGCGCGCCGAGGGCAAGTTCTTCCGCCGCGTCTGGGCCGACATGCCGGCATCGGGCGCGGTGCAGTTGTGCATCCGCGCCCCGTCGCCCGGCCGCTATGCGTTGTTGTTCACCCATGACCGCGACGGGCGCAACAAGTTCAATTTCATGCGCGATGGCGCCGGCTTTCCGGGCGCGGGCAAGCTCGGGCGCGCGCGGCCGAAACTGGCACAGGCGATCGTCAACGTGCCGGCGGGCGTGACGACGACCACGGTGCGCGCCCAGTATCTGCGCGGGCTGGGCGGTTTCGCCCCGCTCGGCTGACCCGACCGATCGATCCCCGATGCGCGTCGTCGATGTTAACGAATTCTATTCGCCCACCGGCGGCGGGGTCCGCACCTATATCGATCACAAGATGACGATCATGGCCGAGCTGGGCCACGAACTGATCGTCATCGCGCCGGCAAAGCACAATGCGGTCGAGGAACGCCCCGGCGGCGGGCGCATCCATTGGGTGAAGGCGCCGACATTGGTGCTCGACCCCAATTACGGCATCTTCGTCCGCGGCGGCGCGATTCACGCGCTGCTCGACGAACTCCATCCCGATGTGGTCGAGGCATCGAGCCCGTGGCGCCCCGCGACCATCGTCGCCGACTGGCCGGGCCATGCGGTGAAGGTCTATTTCGCGCATAACGACAATGTCGGCGCCTATCCGCTGCGCTGGTTCGAACGGCTGGCCAGCCGCGAGCGGATTGAGGAGGCGTTCATGTGGTGGACGCGCTACATGGCGCGCTACCTCGCCAAGATGGATGCGTTCGTCACCAACGGTCCGGCGCTGGAAAAGCGCCATGCCGCGCGCGGGCTGACGGTCCATGCATCGATGCCGCTCGGCATCCAGCGCGGTTTCTTTTCACCCGAGCATCGCGACGAACAGTTGCGCGCCTCGCTGCTCGAACAGCTGGGACTGCCGCCGGAGGGGCATTTGCTGCTGGGGCTGGGCCGGCACCATGCCGAGAAACGCTGGCCGATGATCTTCGACGCGGTCGAGATGGCGGGCGAACATATGGCCGTCGGCATGATCCAGATCGGCAGCGGGGTGCATACCCGCCGGCTCGAACACCGGCTGAAGAACAGCCCGCATATCAAGCTGTTCCGCCCGGTCTACGACCGGGTGCGGCTGGCGCGGATCATGGCCAGTTGCGACGCGCTGATCCACGGATCCGATGCCGAACCCTTCGGGCTGGTCGGGCTGGAGGGGCTGGCATCGGGCCTGCCGCTGATCGTACCCGACGAAGGCGGCTGTGCCGAGATCGCCGAGCCGGACTTCGCCGAAACCTATGCCGCGCGCGATCCCCGTTCGGCGGCGGACGCGATCGGACGCATGTTCGCGCGCGACTATGACGTGGTCAAGGCGGCGGCGAATGCAGCGGCGGCGCAGGTCAGGACCGACCGCGATCACGCGGTCGACCTGATGCACTATTATGAAGGGTTGGTGGCGCAGAAGGCGCAGCGTTACCCCGAATGGTTCGCGCGGTAACCCCGCACGGGGCGGCGCGTCAGTTCCGGTATCGGTCGGCCACCGTGTCGCGCGACGCGTTGGGCGCGATCTTCGCCTCCGCCGCCTCCAGCGCTTCCCAATCCGCCGCGTCGGGCAGCGACGGGATACACACCGCTTCGCCCAGTTCCAGCCCGCGCAGCGATGCGACGACCAGATCGTCGGGCTCCATCACCCGTTCGGGCGGGAAATCGTCGATGCTCTTGCCCGCGACATGGTGGAAATCGGTGGCGGTGACGCCGGGGATCAGCAACTGGATGCGGATGTTCAACGCCTTCGCCTCGACCTGCATCACGCGGGTATAATAGGCGACATAGGCCTTGGTCGCGCCATAGCCGGCATAGCCCGGCATCTTGGTGAACAGCGTGCCCGAGCCGACATTGATGATCGTGCCCTGGCCCGTGCGCTTCATCCCGGCCATCGCGGCATCGGCCAGCCGACTGAAGGCGACGACGTTCAGCAGCAGCATGTCGGTCATGTCGTCGCGATCGCCCTCACCGACCTTGCCCATCGCGGCGAAGCCGGCATTGTTGACGAACAGCGCGACCGGCTCGCCCGCCTCCAGCCGTTCCTCGACCACGTCGAGGTCGTCGGGGTCGGCAAGGTCGGCGACGATCACCTCGATATCGATACCGTGTTCGGCCGACAGCTGTTCGGCGAGGTCGCGCAACCGGTCCTCGCGCCGGGCGACGATAACGAGGTCGTGGCCGGTGCGGGCGAGGTGATGCGCGAAGCTGAGGCCGATACCGGACGATGCGCCGGTGATGAGGGCGACGGGGCGGGGCATGGCAATTCCTGGACTGGAGTAGGGGGTCAGGCGGCCAAACGCGCGAGTGTCGGAATCAGTTCGTCATAATGGTCGATCACCGCGTCCGCGCCCAGTTCCGCCACCGGCTGCATCATGAACCCGAACGAACAGGCGACCGACGGGATACCGGCATTGCGCGCCGCATCGATATCGAAATGCGAATCGCCGACGAACGCCGCGCGTCCGCCGCCGCAGCGTTCGATCATCGCGTCGATCGGCGCGCGGTTCGGCTTCGACTTGCCCGGCCCCAGCGTGTCGCCACCAAGGATGCAGGCGAAACGCTGTGTCAGGTCCAGTTCGTCCAGCAGCCGCCGCGCCAGCGCCTCCAGCTTGTTGGTCACGATCGCGACCTTCACGCCGCCGGCTTCCAGCGCGTCGAGTGCCGCCAGCGCGCCCGGAAAGGGCCGCGAATGGACCGCGATATGTGCTTCATAATAATCGAGCAGTAGGCGGTTCAGCCGGTTCAGCTCGGCCTCGTCGCAGCCGCCGGTCGCCTCCATCCCCTGGCGCAGCATATGCTTTGCGCCGCCGCCGATCATCGGGATCACCTGTTCGCGGGTCAGCGCCGGCCGGCCGGCATCGGCCAGCGCATGGTTGACGGCATCGGTCAGGTCGCCGCTGGTGTCGACGAACGTCCCGTCGAGATCGAAACCGACGATGGCGAATGAAATCTCTGTCATCTGGTCCGCTTTGGCGCGCGCGATATGGAATTGGCAAGGGTCGTATGCCAAGGAGCGCATCCATGAACGCGCAACCGATCGCCGCCGTGATCCTCGCCGCCGGGCAGGGCACGCGCATGAAGTCGTCGAAGCACAAGGTGCTGCACCCGCTCGCCGGGCAGCCGATGCTGTTCCATCTGCTCGACAGCCTCGACGCCGCCGGTATCTCGCGCCGCGTCGTGATCGTCGGCGCGGTTGGCGAACAGGTCGAATCGGCGGTTGCTGGGCGCGGCGTAGAGATTGCGTGGCAGCGCGAACAGCTCGGCACCGCCCATGCCGCGTTGCAGGCGCGCGAGACGCTGGCCGATCATGACGGCATCGTCATCGTCTGTTTCGGCGATACGCCGCTGCTGTCGGCCGATACCGTCGCGCGGCTGGCCGCCCGGCTCGATGCGCCCGATGCACCGGCCGTCGCCGTCCTCGGCTTCCGTCCCGCCGATGCCGCCGCCTATGGCCGGATCATCGCCGACGATGCCGGCAACATCGCGAAGATGGTCGAATTTAAGGACGCTTCGGCAGACGAACGCGCGGTCGACCTGTGCAACAGCGGCGTGACCGCCGTGCACAGCCGCGACCTGTGGGCGCTGCTCGACCGGGTCGGCAACGCCAATGCGGCGGGCGAATATTATCTGCCCGACATCGTCATGCTCGCGATCGCCGACGGGCGCGGCGCGGTCGTGATCGAAACGGCGGCCGACGAAGTGGCCGGCATCAACAGCCGCGCCGAACTGGCCGCGGTCGAGGGCGCGTGGCAGGCGAAGCGGCGGAGTCAGGCGATGGCCGACGGCGTCACGCTGATCGCGCCCGACACCGTCTTCTTCGCGCACGACACGCAACTCGGCCGCGACGTGACGATCGAGCCGAATGTCGTGTTCGGCCCCGGCGTGACGATCGCCGACAACGTGACCGTCCACGCCTTCAGCCATCTCGAAGGGGCGACGGTCGCGTCGAAGGCAGACGTCGGTCCCTATGCCCGCCTGCGCCCCGGCGCGGTGCTGGGGGAGGGCAGTCGCGTCGGCAATTTCGTCGAGGTGAAGAACACGACGTTGGGCGTGGGGGCCAAAGCCAATCACCTGACCTATCTGGGCGATGCCAGCGTCGGGGCGAATGTGAATATCGGCGCGGGCACCATCACCTGCAATTACGATGGCTATTTCAAATACCGGACCGAGATAGGCGAGGGGGCCTTTATCGGATCGAACAGTGCCTTGGTCGCGCCGGTGAAAATCGGCGACGGCGCGCTGGTCGCCGCTGGATCGGTCGTCACCCGCGATGTCGAGGCCGACGCGCTGGCGCTGGTCCGCGCTGAACGCGCCGATCACCCCGGCTGGGCCAAGCGCTTCCGTGCCAAGCAGGCGGCGATCAAGGCCGCCAAGTCGAAGAAATAAGCGGGCATCCCGCCGGAGAGACGATCATGTGTGGAATTGTTGGCATCATCGGCACCGACAGCGTCGCCGACCGGCTGCTCGATGGGCTGAAGCGCCTCGAATATCGCGGCTATGATTCGGCGGGCATCGCCACCGTCGAGGGCGCGGCGATCGAGCGTCGCCGCGCGTCGGGCAAGCTGAAGAACCTCGCCGCCGAACTGGCCGACCATCCGCTGCCCGGCCATGTCGGCATCGCCCATACCCGCTGGGCGACGCATGGCGGCCCGACCACCAACAATGCGCACCCGCATGCGACCGACGAGGTCGCGGTCGTCCACAACGGCATCATCGAGAATTTCAAGCCGCTGCGCGACGAACTGACCGCGCGCGGCCGGCTCTTCACCAGCGAGACCGATACCGAGGTCGTCGCCCATCTGGTCAGCGAACAGGTCGAGGCCGGCCTGTCCCCGGCCGATGCGGTCAAGGCGATCCTGCCGCGCCTGCACGGCGCCTTCGCGCTCGCCATCCTGTTCCGGCAGCATCCCGACCTGCTGATCGGTGCGCGCCTCGGCTCGCCGCTGGTCGTCGGCTATGGCGACGACGAGGTCTATCTCGGCTCCGACGCGCTGGCGCTCGCGCCGCTGACCCAGCGCATCGCCTATCTGGAGGAAGGCGACTGGGTCGTCTGCCGTCAGGGCGGCACCGAGATTTTCGATCGCGACAACAATCCCGTAGACCGCCCGGTCACGTTGTCGGGCGTCACCGGCGCGCTGATCGACAAGGGCAATCACCGCCATTTCATGCAGAAGGAGATTTACGAGCAGCCGATCGTCGTCGCCCAGACGCTGCGCGGCTATCTCCAGCGCTTCGAAGGGCGCGTGTCGCTGCCCATCCCCGAATTCGACCTGTCGGGGATCAAGCGCGTCACCATCGTCGCCTGCGGCACCAGCTTCTATGCCGGCATGGTCGCCAAATACTGGTTCGAACAATTCGCCCGTGTGCCGGTCGATTTGGACGTCGCGTCCGAGTTCCGCTACCGCGCGCCGGTGATGGAGGAGGGCGGCCTTGCCCTGTTCATCAGCCAGTCGGGCGAGACCGCCGACACGCTCGCCGCCTTGCGCCATGCCAAGAGCGAGGGGCAGACCATCGCCGTCGTCGTCAACGTGCCGACCAGCACCATGGCGCGCGAGGCCGATCTGCTGCTGCCGACCCATGCCGGGCCGGAGATCGGCGTCGCCTCGACCAAGGCATTCACCTGCCAACTCGCCGTCCTCGCGGCACTCGCCGCCAATCTCGCCAAGGCCAAGGGGCGGCTCTCCGAGGCCGAGGAACGCAGCATCGTCCGTCATCTGGCCGAGGCGCCCGCGTCGATCAACGGTGCGCTCGCCTATGACGAATCGATCGAGGGCATGGCCGGCGTGATCGCGGCGGCGCGCGACGTGCTGTATCTGGGGCGCGGTACCGATTATCCGCTGGCGCTGGAAGGCGCGCTGAAGCTGAAGGAAATCAGCTATATCCATGCGGAGGGCTATGCCGCCGGCGAGATGAAGCACGGCCCGATCGCGCTGATCGACGAATCCGTGCCGGTGATCGTCATCGCCCCGTCGGGGCCGCTGTTCGACAAGACCGTCAGCAACATGCAGGAAGTGCAGGCGCGCGGCGGCAAGGTCGTGCTGATCTCCGACTATGACGGCATCCAGGCGGCGGGCGAGAACTGCATCGCCACCATCACCATGCCCAAGGTCCACCCGCTGATCGCGCCGATCGTCTATGCGGTGCCGGTGCAGTTGCTCGCATACCATGTCGCGGTCGCCAAGGGCACCGACGTCGATCAGCCGCGCAATCTGGCGAAGAGCGTCACGGTGGAGTGACGCAAAATCCTCCCCGGCACGGGGAGGGGGACCGCCGCGTAGCGGTGGTGGAGGGGGTGTCCGTTGGCGGTGAGGCTGCGTTTGCCGCCACCCCCCTCCACCACCGCTACGCGGCGGTCCCCCTCCCCACGATGTGGGGAGGAGTTAAGGCGTCATCCCTTGTGCCGGAAATAGGCCGCGAAGCCGCGCACCTGATGCTTCAGCTTCAACAGGTCGCGATTCTTGATCAGGTCGTGCTCCGACCTGCCCAGCACGTCGCGCAGCGCGGCGCGCAGGCTCATCAGCATCCAGCCGCGCACCCGCTTCTGCCGCAGATGCTTGGCGTATAGCGCGCCATTGCCGAAGCCATAGCCGCGATACATTTTCCGCGCCGCGTCCAGCCCGCGCCGGCCATGATAATGGTCCACGCGGAAGGTCGGATCGTACAGGATCGGAATGCCGAGGTCCTGCGCGCGCACCAGATAATCGGTGTCGTCCGACCCGATGAACGCCGCGCCCGCGCCGAAGCGTTCGTCGAACTTCCCGATCCGTTCGGCGACCGACCGCTGCATGGTGAAGTTCGCGCCGATGATGAAGCCGCTCGGCATCGCCGTCGGTCCCAGTTCGGCCGGGTTGGGCGCGCGCTTGGTGGTGAAGGGAATGTCGCGCGGATCGCCGAGGCCGACCATGCCGCCCCGGATCACCTCGCGCGGATCCTTGGCATAGGCGGCGCGGACATGGTCGAAATAATCGGGCTCCAGCGTGCAGTCGTCGTCGGTCATGACGATGATCCGACCGCGTGCCGCCGCCAGCCCGGCATTGCGCGCGCACGACAGCCCGCGCCGTTCCTCGACCACGATCCGCACCGGCACCGATTGCTGCGCGGCCCAGCCTTCCATCACCTGCTGCGTGTCGTCGGTCGACCCGTTATTGACCAGGACGACCTCGACCGACTGCTCCGCCCGACCGACGGCGATGCCGAGCGCGTCGAGCGCCAGCGGCAATTGCGTGGCACGGTTCAGGGTGCAGATGATGACACTGAATTCGGGGTCGGTCATGGCGCCCTCAGTTTCCGACTTGTTTCAGAAGATCGATGGCCTGCGGTGCCGACGTCGCCTGACGCGCGATGCGCAGTTCCTTGGTCCACGCATCGGCATAGCGGCCGATCTTGCCGTAGGAGTTGTCGAGATAGACGTGTGGGATATCCAGCAGCGTACACATGATGTGCCCGTGCAGCCGGTCGGTGATGACCTTGCGACCGTCGCTGAGGACGCGCGCGCCGCGATCGAACCGCTGGTTGGCAAGGTAGTTGTAGACCGAGACTTGCCGCTTGCTCTTGGTCACCGCCCCGGTCGCGATCGCGCGGAGATTGGCGACGCGCCGCTGCCACGTCCGCGACTTGGACGATTCCGCCCGCCAGTCGGCTTCGCGCGCATTCGGGATGCTCTGAAGCGTACTGGCGTCGAGGTTCACCTTTTCCTTGTCGGTGCGCAGCAGCATGACGACGTCGTGGCTCGGGCTGACCGGGCGCGGCAGCAGGCCGATGCCGAACGCCGCATCGGGAACCAGCGTCGGGGCGAGGCCAAGCCGTTCCTGTGCAAAGGTCACGCTGTGGCGATCGCGCACCATCAGGTGGAAATCGGGATGCGCGCCGAAGGAGTCGATGCACTGCTGGATGGCGGCATCGTCCTGAAACTGGATCGATTGCGGTGCCTGTACCAGCCGCCGGTCGGTGAAGATCCGGGCCATCTTTTCGCGGAACTGCTGATGGCGCGGCCATACGTCGCCGAAATTGCCGCCACCATGCAGGAAGATCGGTCCCGTGGGAGCGGCGCGGCGCAGCGCATCGGCGTCGAAGCGGGCAAGGCTCGCCACATAGCTCGGATCGCGACCGGTCAGCTCGCGCAGGACGGACAATTCGCCGAGATAGATCGCGCTGTCGCCGACATTGCCGTGATCGGGGAAGTCGATGATCGCATAGGGCTGACCCCGGCTGACATGCTTGCCGAATTCGGTCAGCAGCAATGCGCGTTGTGCCGCGATGACGCTTTCCGCCGAACGCGAGGTCTCGTTACCGTGTCCGCCCATACGTCCCCCATGATGTATAAGGCGCGCATGATCGGGTTCGGCCAAAGAGTCAATTGAACAAGCAATCACGATTAATCCACAAACGGGAAGCAGCGATGCTCCGCAGCTTTTCCGCCCGCCCGAAGCGGCGCGATATTTGTCCGCGACAAAAGATTGTTCTTCGAAACCCATCGCCGCTGCGCGTGCGCGGTGCGGAGCGGAACAGGAATCCTGCCGTACCGATCGCGTATCTTTTCGTTGCTGACGGACCCCATGCGGGCGCGCTGCGGTTGTGGCGGCGATGGCAGCATGGGGATATGCGATGAAGGTCCGCACTCTGGGCGCGGTGGCGCTGGCGTTGGTGTCGAATGCAGCAATGGCGCAGGCGCCGCAGAAAGCCATTCCGGGCCTGAAGGAAACCGATCCGCCCTATGCGACCGAATCGGTGGTGAACCATCCGGTCACGATCGGCTGGCCCGAAGGCCGCACCCCCACCGCCCCGCGCGGGTGGCAGGTGGTCAAGTTCGCCGGGGGCCTCGACTATCCGCGGCAGGCGTTGCTGCTCCCCAATGGCGACGTGCTGGTGTCGGAAGCGCGCACGCTGCCCAAGCTCGACGCCGATCCCGAAGTCGCGCGCGGACAGGCGCTGTCGAAGACCACCGGCTTCAGCGCCAACCGCATCACCTTGCTGCGTGACGCCGATCGCGACGGCGTGGCCGAACAGCGCTTCGTCCTGCGCGAGGGGCTGAACCAGCCGTTCGGGATGCAATATGTCGGCGGGCGGCTGTACGTCGCCAATACCGATGCGGTGGTCAGCTTTCCCTATCAACTAGGCGCGACCAGCATCACCGGCGCGCCGCGCACCCATGTCACGCTGCCGGCGGGCGGGTACAATAATCACTGGACCCGCAATCTGCTGGCCAGCCCCGACGGGCGCACGCTTTATGTCTCGGTCGGGTCGGCGTCGAATGTCGGCGAATATGGCATGGACGAGGAAAAGCGCCGCGCCGCGATCCTCGCCATCGACCTTTCGACCGGGCGCGAGCGGCTCTACGCCTCGGGCCTGCGCAATCCGGTCGGCATGGATTTCTTCCCCGGCACCGCGACCCTGTGGACCGCGGTCAACGAGCGCGACGAGATCGGCGACGACATCTCGCCCGACTATCTGGTCGGCGTGCGCGAGGGCGGTTTCTATGGCTGGCCGTACAGCTATTACGGCAAGCAGGACCCGCGCCATGCCAACGAGAAGCGCGAATTGCTGAGCACCACCCTGCTGCCCGACGTCGCGGTCGGCGCCCATGCCGCCGCGCTCGGCATCGGCTTCGCCAAGCAGGGGGCGCCCACCGCCTTCGTCGCGCGCCACGGATCATGGAACCGGTCGAGCTTCAGCGGCTATGACGTGCTCGCCGTGCCCTTCGCCAATGGCCGCCCGACCGGTGAGCCACAGCCGTTCCTGACCGGCTTCGTCGCGGATGAAAAGAAGGGGACCGTCCATGGTCGCCCGGTCAGCATACAGACGCGCGCCGATGGTGCGATCTTCGTCGTCGACGATGCCGGCGACACGGTGTGGATGGTGCGCCGGACGGGGTGACCCCATTTCTCGACCGTTCGTCCTGAGTAGCCGCTGAGCTTGTCGAAGCGGCGTATCGAAGGACCGCCAAGGGTGCTTCGATACGGGTCTTCGACTTCGCTCAGCCCCTACTCAGCACGAACGGTTTTGGCGGGCTATGCCACGATCCACTCCACCCCGGCCGTCACCGCCGCATACGCATCATCGCATGCCCGGTCGCTGACGATCCGGTCGACCTCCGCGAACGCAGCGACCGCCATTACGCTCGCCCGGTCGAATTTCGACGCGTCGACCGCCATCGTCACCCGCCGCGACTGGCCGATCATCTGCCGGCAAACTTCGCCCTCGCCGACATGATAGTCGGTAAAGCCGGCCCGAGGGTCTACCGCTTCGGTCGACACGATCGCCAAGCCCGGCCGGAACTGTGCCAGATAGGCCCGCGCCGTCGCGTCGAAGAATGCGCGATAGCGATCGTCCAGCTCGCCGCCCGCCAGATACAGCCGGTTGCCGTTGCGCCCGCCCAGCTCGGCGGCGACCCCCAGCGCGTTGGTGACCACGGTCAGGTTGCGCTTGCCCTTCAGCGCCTGCGCAATGTGAAACACGGTCGAACTGGCATCGAGATAGAGCGATTCGCCGTCCTCGACCACTTGCGCGACGGCGGCGGCAATGCGCTGTTTCGCGGCGGCGTTGCGGTGCAGCCGCGCCTCGAACGGCCCTTCCTCGACCGACTTGGCGATGCGCGCGCCGCCATGGATCCGCTCGATCAGCCCGTCCGCTTCCAGCAGCCGCAATTCGCGCCGCACGGTTTCGTCGGACACCGCCAGGATGTTCGCCAGCCCGTGAATGCCAATCGCCTCACCCTGGCGCAGCAGATCGAGGATTTCCTGGCGGCGGTCGCGGCGCTTCATCATGGCCGCGCAGCATATCGCGCAACGCATCGATCGCAACCGGCCGGTGCCGATATCAACATAATATCATCATCCGCTTTGGATTTTGCCCGTTCTGCGCCGCCAACCGCTCATTATCCCAATCATTTGTAACAAATTATACGCAATGGCCGCCTAAGCGCGCCAGCGAACGGGGGCGAACCCCGCATCCAATCCAAAGGGGAAATCCATGTCGTCGTTCTCGACGCTGCCGGCACGCCGGCGGCGCACCTCCGCGCTCGCCCTGTCGAGCGCTGTCACCGCCCTTGCCGTGGTAACGCTGCTGCCCGTGTCCGCCCGCGCGCAGGAAGCGCCCGCCGCCGATCAGCAGACCGCGAGCGAATCGCTGACCGACGACATCGTCGTCAACGGCCGGCGCCAGCGGACCGCGCTGAACGAGGAACAGTCGGCGATCGCGACGATCGACATCGTGACCACCGGCGACGTCGCCATCCATTCGCAGACCAGCATCGCCGACCTCGCCAAGATGCTGCCGGGCGTGTCGGTCAGCCGTGACCAGGGCCGCAACCAGAGCGCGACCGGCGAAGCGCAGTTCGTGACGATCCGCGGCTTCGACACCAGCTACAACGCCTATACGCTGGACGGCCTGCGCCTGCCGCAGACCTCGGGCAATAATCGCGCGATCTCGCTCAACCTGTTCTCGCCCTTCGCGATCGGCGCGATCGTGACCGACAAGACGCCGGGCGCCGCCAAGGATGCCGACAGCATCGCCGGCATCGTCGACCTGCGCACCCCGACCGCGTTCGACTTCGCACAGAGCTTCACCCGCGCCCGCGTGCTGGGGCAGGTCGCCGGCCTCGCGCTCGACCGCGAACAGGAAGCGTTTGGCGGGGCGATCGGCCTCGACGCCGCGCGCCGCTTCGGCAGCGATCACCAGTTCGGCGTCTATGTCGCGGCCTATCTGGAGGAGCGCGGCAACGCCGCCGAATCCACCGCCGTCCAGAACGACTATAAGCCGACCCGCGCGAACAGCGGCAATGCGCGCGCCAATCCGAACGCCCTGACGGCGGACGGGGTGCAGTGGAATTTCTACAACAACAAGATCAAGCGCTATGGCGCGACCGGCGCGTTCGACTTCCGCGGCGACGCGCTCGACCTGTTCGCCCGCGTCAATTACGCGACCTACCTCAACACCAATACCATGAACCAGACCGGCCTGCGCAACGAACTGACGCGCGGTCAGACCAACCCCAATGGCGGATCGTACAGCGCCGCCGGCGTCTACACCCCGCTGGGCATCAACCCGGCCAGCTATTTCCGCACCGAGGATGTCGAGCAGGAACTCTTCTCGGCCCAGCTCGGCGCGAAGGCGCATTGGGAAGGCTTCACCGCCGCACTGGAAGGGGCCTATGCCGATGGTCGGTTCGACCAGCCGACCCGGATCGAGGCGGCGTTTCGCGGCATCGCCTATAACGGCACCACGACCAATACCGGTGCGGCGACCGAAGGCGTCAATGTCGACCTGTCCAACCCCCGGTCGCCGCGCCCGGTCCTGTCGAGCGGTGCGATCGCCTATGTTTCTTCGCTCGACCGGCCGACCCAGCTCTATGTCCAGCGCGGCTATGACTATCTGAGCGAGACCAAGAAGACGTTGAAGGGCAGCATCGGCTGGACCAATGACGGCGTCCTGTCGGTCGAGGTCGGCGGCCTGTACGAAGATGCCGACCGGTCGGGCCGCAGCCTCGCGCCCGACAATACCCGCTATCGCTTCCTGACCCCGTTGCAGAACGGCACGGTGCAGGGGCCTTCGATCAACCAGTATCTGGGCTATGTCCTGAAGGACTTCCTCGATTACTATCCGGCCCGCCCGATCAAGGTGCTGTCGCGCGCCCAGCTCAATGCGCAGGTTCGCGACTATGTACCGCTGATCCCGGTGTCGCAGGCGACGCTCAACCAAGGCCTGTCGAGCGGCAACGAGACCCGCAAGGCGCTGTACGGCACCGCCACGCTGACGCTCGGCAATCTCGAAGTGATACCCGGCGTCCGCTATGAGGATAACGGTTTTCGCGCGCGCTATTTCCTGAACGATCGCGACGGCCCGCGCTTCGTCAATGCCGGGCGCGATTACGACCATGTCGATCCCAGCCTGCTGGCGGCATGGAAGCCCAATGGCAATCTGACCGTGCGCGGCGCGGTGCGCTCCAGCTATGCCCGCCCGGCCTTCGACCTGCTCGCCGGACCGACCCGGATCAGCGAACCGGCCAGCGACGGCACGGTGACGATCACCCAGCCCAACCCGGACCTGAAGCCGGTACAGGCGTGGAGCTATGACGCGGGCGTCGATTACCAGATGGGCGTCGGCCGCTATGTCCAGCTTGCCGCCTATTACAAGGACCTGCGCAACTTCATCGTCTCGACCGCGTCGCGCAGCGCCAGCGAGACGATCGGCAAGACCACCTATATCCGCCCGATCAACGGCGGCGGCGGTACGGCGAAGGGCATCGAGGCGTCGGGCCGGTTCACCATGGGCGACATGGTCGACAGCGCGTTCCTCGGCAATTTCGGCGTGGGCGGCAACATCACGTACCAGAAGACCGAAGCGACCTATATCATCCCGCTGAACGGCGTCCGCACCACCCGCACCAGCACGCTGCCCCAGGCACCGGACCTGATCTACAATGCCGAGATCTTCTATGCCGGCGGCGGCTTCCGCACGAACCTGTGGTACAACTATACCGGCAAGTTCCTGGCGGGCGTGCAGGACAGCCAGCCCGACATCTATGTCCAGCCGGTCGGTGAACTGAACTTCGGTGCGGCCTATGAGGTCACCGACAATCTCGAAATCGGTGTGTCGGCGCGCAACCTGCTCGACCAGCATACCTATTGGGCGACGGTGGGGAAGGGCGAGACGTACATCTCGAACGACCGCAACGGCGGTTACCTGAAGACCGGTCGGGTGTTCCAGTTCAGCCTGACGATGAAGATGTGAGTGGGGGGCGGTGGCGGCCTTCGCGTTGCCGCCCCGCCACCAACGTCATCCCAGCGAAGGCTGGGATCTCCCCGTTGCAAGACCGCGCGCCTCGCCGCGGGAGGCCCCAGCCTTTGCCGGGGCGACGGGTAGGATAACTACCGTACCCCCGAATGCGCGGGGGTACGGACCTATCGAACCATCAGGACCAACCATGCGTCTCGCTCTCCTCCTGACCGCCGCCCTGCTGGCCCCGCAACCGGCCGCCGCGCGCGACACGCTCGACCGCGTCGTCGTGCTGATGCGCCACGGCGTCCGCGCCCCGATCACCGGCGAGGCTCCCGCCGATACCCGGTTCGACGGCGAATGGCCCGCATGGCCGGTAGCTCCTGAAGTCCTCACCCCCCACGGGGCGCGGGCGATCGCGCAACTTGCCCGCCACGACCGAGGCTGGCTGCCTACCAAGGCCTGCCCGATCCCCGGCAGCGTCCGCATCTGGACCAACACCGCCGAACGCACCATCGCCACCGGCCGCGCCTATGCCGATGCGCTGGCCCCCGGATGCGATCTGCCGGTCGGGCATCATCCCGATGGCCGGGTCGATGCGCTGTTCGAACCGCTCCGTGCCGGTGCCACCGCCTTCGACGCGGCCAAGGCGGTGGCGGCGATCACCGCCTATACCGGCGGCGTCAACGCGCTGACCGCGCGCCATGCCGATGCGATCCGCGCCCTCGACCATGTGCTCGGCTGCGGTTTGCCCGCCGGCTGCTCGACGCCCGGACCGGCGACGCTGAAACCCGGCCGCGACGGACGCGGCATCGACTTTACCGGTCCGATACGATCGACTTCGGGCACCGCACAGGTGATCCTGCTGCAATATGCCGAGGGGATGCCGATGACGAAGGTCGGCTTCGGCCGCGCCGATGCGGCGACGATCCGCCGGATCGGAACGCTCCACGCCGCGCTGTTCGACGTGTTCACCCGTTCGCCCTACATGGCCGCGCATCAGGCGGGGCCGCTCGGGCATCACATGCTGGCGACGCTGTCCGCCGGGCAAGGACCGCGCCTCGAAATGCTGGTCGGCCATGACACTAACGTCACCGCGCTCGGCGCGGCGCTCGGCGTCGATCTCGACGCGCCGGGCTTTGCGCGGAACGACGTTGCCCCCGGCGGTGCGATCGTTTTCAAGCGCTGGCGGGGGAGCAAGGGGCCGTACGTCACCGTCTCCTACCGCGTACAGCCGCTGGACGCGATCCGATCGGGTGCGGCGACGGTGGTGGAAACCCCGCTCTCCATCCCCGGCTGCGCCACGCGCTGCCCCCTCGACCGCTTCGACACGCTGCTGCGCGCAAAGCTCGCTCCGGTCGTAAGGCGGTGATAGCATCCGGCCATGCCGTGCTACGCCCTGACCGATGCCGTCCCCGACCTTGCTCCCGATAGCTGGGTCGCGCCGTCCGCCGATGTGATCGGTGCCGTCCGGCTGGGGGCGGGGGCCAGCATCTGGTTCGGCGCGGTGGTGCGCGCGGACAATGGCGCGATCGTCATCGGCGATCGCACCAACATCCAGGACGGCGCGGTCCTGCACAGCGACCCCGGTGCGCCGCTGACGCTCGGGACCGACTGCACCATCGGCCACCGCGCGGTGCTGCACGGCTGCACGATCGGCGACCGCGTGCTGATCGGCATGGGCGCGACCGTCCTCAACCACGCGGTCATCGCCGAGGATTGCGTGGTCGGCGCGGGCGCGCTGGTGACGGAGGGGAAGAGCTTTCCGCCGGGAAGCCTCATCGTCGGTGCCCCGGCGCGGGCGGTGAAGATGCTGACCGACGAGCAATTGGCCGGGCTGAAACTCTCGGCGAGGGGCTATGTCGAGAAGGCGAAGCACTATCGCGACGACCTGCGGGTGGTAGGGGACAATTCGTGAGTCGGATTGAACCTGCGCCACTGGCGTGGGGTATCGTGGCGGGCATGTCGACGTTGATGTCGGCAGCAGCCTTGGCCCAGCCACGCGCGGTGCCGCCTGTGCCCGACGCGCCGCCACCCATCATCGACCCCATTCCGGGGCCATTCGTCGTCGGTTTCGATTTCGACGGAACGCTCAACGAAACTGCTGAGAGCATCGTCGCCAATGCCGCCCGATCATGGATGGTCGACGGGTTGGACAGCTATTCGATCTGCTATCAACCCGGCGCGGACGAACGTGCGCAACGAAGCGGGTTCACCGCTCTCCAAAACGTAGCGCGACGACTGAAGGCCCATGGGGCCGGGGCGGTCGTTACGGTATCCGGCGGCCAATGCCCGGCCGGTTGGTCCGCCAAGGGTGCGCCACCGCCCTACGTCTATATCATGGGTGCGGTCCGGCTCTGATCGACGCGGCTACAGCGTAACCCCCGACTTCCAGATTCCGATCGCGCGTTCCTCGTTCACCTCGTTGCGCGCCGGCTCGCCCGACGCGACCGCGACGATTCGCGCCAGCAGCGCATCCGCCGCCGCGTCCTGCCCGTCGTCCAGCACCCTACTCGCATCGAAATCGATCCAGCCCGCCTTGCGCGTCGCGAGGTCGCGGTTGGTCGCGATCTTCATCGTCGGCACCGGGCTGCCCAGCGGCGTGCCGCGTCCGGTCGAAAACAGGGTGATGGTCGCCCCCGCCGCCGCCAGCGCGGTCGTCGACACCGCGTCATTGCCGGGGCCATCGACCACCGACAGCCCGGGCCTGCGCACCGGCTCGCCATAATCGAGCACGTCTTTGACCGGGGCGAGGCCGCCCTTCTGCACCGCGCCCAGCGACTTTTCCTCCAGCGTGGTGATCCCGCCCGCGATATTGCCGGGACTGGGATTTTCAGAAACCGGCTCACCATGGTCGAGGAAATAGCGTTTGAAGCGGTTGGTTACGTCGACCAGCCGGTCGAACACCGCTTCGTCGGCACAGCGCGCCATTAACAGCCGTTCCGCACCGAAAATCTCGGGGATTTCGGTCATCAGCACCGTGCCGCCCGCCGCTGCGACGCGGTCGGTCATCCGCCCGATCAGCGGATTGGCGGTCAGGCCGGACATCGAATCCGACCCGCCGCACTTCACGCCCAGCCGTAGCGCCGACAGCGGCACCGGCTGCCGCTTCGCTGCCGCCGCTTCGGCCAGTTCGTCGACCGCCGCCATCGCCTCGGCAAATTCGTCGGCGCTCGCCTGCGCTCGCACCGTCCGCACCCGCGCCAGTACATCGGCCGGCAATCGCGCCAGCATCGCATCCAACTGGTTCGATTCGCATCCCAGTCCCAGCAGCAGCACGCCCCCGGCATTGGGATTGCACGCCAGCGCCGCCAGGATCGCGCTCGTCCGGTTGAGATCGTCGCCCAATTGCGAACAGCCGAACGGATGGTTGAACGCATGGACGCCGTCGATCCGCCCGGCATGGCGCGGCCCCGCCTGCAGCGCGATCCGTTCGCCCAGCCGTCCGACGCAACCGACCGTCGGCAGCACCCAGATTTCGTTGCGCGTGGCGACGCTGCCATCGGCGCGGACATAGCCGGCAAAGCCCGGCTCGCTGCGGCCCGCCGGGGCAGGCGGCAGGGCAGGGGCGTAGCGATATTCGTCCTCGCCGGCCAATGCCGTCGCGACATTATGGACATGGACATGCTCGCCTGCCGCGATGGTGGCGCGCGCGATGCCGATCGGGCTGCGATAGCGTCGCACCGGCGCTCCGGCCACGACCGGGCGCACCGCGATCTTGTGCCCGACCGGAATGTCGCCAAGCGCCACCACCCGCTCGTCATCGACCGTCACCACGCCCCCCGCCGCAACGGGATCGAGCAACAGGGCGACGTCGTCGTCGCGATCGACGCGCACGGCACGGGCAGGGGAAACATCCAGCATGCTACGGAAATAGGCCATTGCCACCGCTGGCACAATCCACGAATAGGCAGCCAAAGGAGAAGCCGATGCCCGCCCTGCTGCTGAACCCCGATCGCCTGTTCCCGGCCGATCCGACGACGCGGGGGATCGCCCGCACCCTCTATGCCGCCGTCCGCGACCTGCCGATCGTCAGCCCGCACGGCCATACCGACCCGGCATGGTTCGCGACCAACCGCCCCTGGACCAACGCGACCGAGCTGCTGCTGTCGCCGGATCACTATATCTTCCGCATGCTCTACAGCCAGGGCATCGCGCTCGACGACCTTGCCGTGCCGCGCCGCGACGGGACGATCGTCGCCGACCCGCGCAAGGCGTGGGGGGTGTTCGCCGCCAACCAGCATCTGTTCCGCGGCACGCCCTCGCGGCTGTGGCTCGACCATGTGTTCGGCGCGGTGTTCGGGTTCGAAGAGGCGCTGACCGCCGCCAATGCCGACACCTATTACGACCGGATCGGCGAACTGCTCGCGACCGACGCCTATCGCCCGCGCGCGCTGTTCGAACGTTTCGGTATCGAACTGCTCGCAACGACGGAAGGCGCCGATGACCCGCTCGATCATCATCGCGCGATCCGCGCCAGCGGCTGGAGCGGGCGCGTCGTCACCGCCTATCGCCCCGATGCGGTAATCGACTGCGAACACGAAGCCTTCCGTCCTGCGCTCGCCAAATTCGCCGAACTGACCGGCGAGGACGTCCATGACTGGACCGGCTATCTCGCCGCGCACCGTAAACGGCGGCAGGATTTCATCGCCGCCGGCGCCACGTCGAGCGACCACGGCCATCCGACTGCCCGAACCGCCAACCTTTCGGCGTCGGAATCCGAAGCATTGTTCGCGAAGGTGATTGCCGGCACCGCCGACGCCACCGACGCCGAACTGTTCCGTGCGCAGATGCTGACCGAAATGGCGCGGATGTCGATCGACGACGGGCTGGTGATGCAGATCCACCCGGGTTCGTTCCGCAACCATAATCGCGGCCTGTTCGAAACTTATGGCCGCGACAAGGGTGCCGACATTCCGACCCGCACCGATTATGTCGCGGCGCTGAAACCGATGCTCGATGTGGTCGGCACCTCGACCGAACTGACGATCATCCTCTTCACGCTCGACGAATCGACCTATGCCCGCGAACTGGCGCCGCTGGCGGGCCATTATCCGTGCCTGAAGCTCGGCCCCGCATGGTGGTTCCACGATTCGCCGGAGGGGATGCGCCGCTTCCGCGAGATGACGACCGAGACGGCGGGCTTCTACAACACCGTCGGCTTCAACGACGACACCCGCGCCTTCCTGTCGATCCCGGCGCGCCACGATGTCGCCCGCCGCGTCGACTGCGCCTTCCTCGCCCGGCTGGTCGCCGAACACCGGCTGGACGAAGCCGAGGCGCACGACGTCGCGTACGACCTGACCTATGGCCTCGTGAAGAAGGCGTACAAGCTGTGAACCTGTCCAACGCCACCCTCGCCGAACTGCCCGCATCGGTCGCCCGCCCCGCTTACGACCGCACGGCGCTGACCCCCGGCATCGTCCATATCGGTCCCGGCGCGTTCCACCGCGCGCACCAGGCCGCCTATGTCGACTCGATCCTCGCGCGCGACCCGCGCTGGGCAATCAGCGCTGTCGCACTCAATTCGACCGGCGTCGCGGACGCACTGGGGCCGCAGGACGGTCTCTACACGCTGGCGCTGCTCGACCGCGAGACCAGCCATCGCGTTATCGGATCGATCACCGAATTGCTGACCGCGCCGCGCCGCGACGCGATCCTGTCGCGCATCGCCGCGCCGACCACCCGGCTGGTCACCACCACCGTTACCGAAAAGGGCTATCACCTCGACGGCAGCGGCGCGCTCGACATGGAGCATCCGGCGATCGTCCGCGAACTGACCGGGGCCGAACCGTCGACGCTGTCGGGCTGGCTGGTCGCCGGCCTTGCCGCGCGCAGGGCGGCGGGCGGTGGTGCGATCACGCTCCTGTCGTGCGACAATCTGGCGGATAATGGCCACCGCTTCCGCCGCTCGGTCCGCGACCTTGCCGCTGCGCGCGATCCCGACCTGGCGGCATGGATCGACGATAATGTCCGCTTCCCCTCGACCATGGTCGATTCGATCACGCCTGCGACCGACGATGCGCTGCGGGCATCGGTGCGCGCCGCCACCGGTCTCGATGATGCGTGGCCGATCCAGCGCGAAGGCTTTGCGCAATGGGTGATCGAGGATGATTTTGCCGGCGAGCGTCCGCCGCTCGATGCCGCCGGGGTCCAGTTCACTCGCGACGTGCGCGGCTTCGAAAACGCCAAGCTGCGCCTGCTCAACGGCGCCCACTCGACGCTCGCCTATGTCGGGTTGCTGATGGGCCTCGCCACCGTCCGCGACGCGATGGCGTGCCAGCCGCTCGCCGCCTTTGCCGAACGGCTGATGCGGCAGGATATCGCGCCGTCGATCCAGCCGCCCGCCGAAATGGACCTGTCGGCCTATATCGACGCGGTACTGGCGCGCTTCGCCAATCCGGCGATCGCGCATCAGCTGGCGCAGATCGCGTGGGACGGTTCGCAGAAGCTGCCCTATCGCCTGTGCGACACGATCCGCGACGCCCGCGCGGCGGGCCGTCCGGTCGATCGGCTGGCGGTGCCGATCGCCGCATGGTTCCGCTTCCTCGAACTGCGCAAGATGAGCGGCGAAAAGCTGATCGACCCGCGCGCCGACGCGCTGCTCGCACGGGCCGGCGAGCCGACGGCATTGCTGGCGATGCGCGATGTGTTCGGCGATCTGGGCGAGGACGCGGTGTTCGTCGCGGCGGTCGAGCGGGCTTATGCGGCGCTGGCGCCGGGTGAGGATCTGGCGGCGGCGTTGGTCTGATCGGTGGATTGATTCACGCGAAGGCGCGAAGCTCGCGAAGAGAAGAAGATAGATTGTCGCGCAGGGGCGCGGAGGCGCAGAGGGGTTGCGTTGCGGGCGATCGGCTCACGATCGGGAGACCGTATCGCCCTTGGCAGTGAGGCGTGAAGCCGCTGACGCGGGGGACGATGCACTGCGGACAACCCCTCTGCGCCTCTGCGCGAAAAGCACTCTTTCCTTCTTCGCGTCCTTCGCGCCTTCGCGTGAACCAATCAAACCAACCCGACCCCCTCATGCGCCAGCAGCCACCGCTTGCGCTCCAGCCCACCGCCATAGCCGGTCAGCGCCCCCGACCGTCCGATGATCCGGTGGCACGGCACGACGATCGCGATCGGGTTCGACCCATTGGCCAGCCCGACCGCCCGCACCGCGCTCGGCCGCCCGATCGCGGCGGCGATATCGACATAGGCGACCGTCTGACCCGCGCCGACCTTGCGCAGCGCCTGCCACACCGACCGCTGAAACGCGGTCCCTCCGGTCGCGGTCGGCAGTCCGTCGATCGCCGACACATCCCCCGCGAAATAGGCGGTCATCGCCCGCATCGCGTCGCTGGTCCGCGTCGCCGGCACGACCCGCCACCCGCCCGGCCCGTAATGGAGCCGCAGCAGCCGCTCCATCCGCGCACCGAAATCCTCGAACTCCAGCACGCGCAATACCCCGTCGCCATCGGTCAGGATGGTGATCGTCCCGACCGGACTGGGCAGCAGCTCTTCGTACAGCGTTATCATGCCCGACAACCTGCCGCCGCGCGCAACCGACTGCCAGCGGAAACCGGACATCACGCCACGCCCATGTCCGTTTTCCGCTAGTCGCGCGGCGGATCGGCGATAGGTTGGCACCCATGCTCGACCCCGACCAATGCTATGCCGCGATCCTCCGCCGCGACCCGGCACAGGACGGGCTGTTCTTCACCGCCGTCCGCACCACGCGCATCTATTGCCGTCCGGTCTGCCCGGCGCGCACCCCGACGCGCGGCAATGTCACCTTCTACGCCAGCGCGGCGGCGGCGCAGGCGGCGGGTTATCGCCCCTGCCTGCGCTGTCGTCCCGAAGCCGCCCCCGACAGCCCGGCATGGGCCGGCACCCTGTCATCGATTCACCGCGCGCTGCGCCTGATCGACGACGGCGCACTGGCGGAGGGCAGCGTGGCCGCGCTCGCCGACCGGCTGGGCATGACCGACCGTCATCTCCGCCGCCTGTTCGTCGAACATCTCGGGCTGACCCCGCTTGCGATCGAGGCGACGCGCCGCCTCCATCTCGCCAAGCATCTCGTCCACGACACCCGCCTGCCGCTGACCGATATCGCCTTCGCCGCCGGCTATGGCAGCGTCCGCCGCTTCAACGAAGCCTTCCAGTCCGCCTTCGGGCGCGCCCCCTCCATGCTCCGTCGCGAAGGTCCGCCCGCCGATCCCGCCGCGCCGATTACGGTCACCATCGCCCACCGGCCCGATTGGACGCCCGCCGGTCCGATCGCGGTCGCGCTTCCCGAAGGCCGGGCCGAGGTTACGCCTGGCGGAAGCCGGACGCTTCGCATCGCCCTGACCGACGTTCCGCTTCCCGCCCTCGGCCGCGCCATCGCCGCCGCGAAGCGGGCGGTATCCGAAAATGCTGTCCTACAGGCGAACCGTCCGGCAGCATGAGAGCCGCTGTTTCTCATCGCTCCCGTCGAAATGATTCACGCGAAGGCACGAAAGCGTAAAGAAGAGAAGATTGAATTTTCGCGCAGAGGCGCAGAGGCGCAGAGGGTTGTGGTTGATGCAGCTTTCCCTGCGTCAGCGGCCCCATTCTCTGCTGCCAAAGGCGCTACGGTCTCCCGGTGGCGCACCGACTGCCCAGAACGCGCCCTCCGCGTCCTTTGCGCCTCTGCGCGAACAATTCTCTTACTTTCTCCCTGCCTTAGCGCTGTCGCTTGAAGCAAAACGCCCTTCGTCCGACCGCGTCACAAACAGCGCGCAAGTGTGAACTTTGTGAACTTTGGACCGGTCAAACCAGCCCATGCCGCGCCAGCATCGCCGCCGGATCGGGATCGCGCCCGCGAAACGCCCGGAACAACTCGATCGCGGGTCGCACCGCACCCTGAGACAACACCGTCTCGCGCAACCGATCCCCGGTCGCCCGGTCCACCGTCCCCGCCTCGGCAAACGCGGCGAACCCATCCGCCGCCAGCAATTCCGCCCATAGATAGCTGTAATATCCCGCCGCATATCCCCCGGCGAAGATATGCGCGAAGGCGTGAGGGAAACGGTGCCATTCCGGCGGCCGCACCACCGCCACCTCATCGCGGACCGTCTCGATCACCGCCATCGGGTCATCGCCCTGCGTGCCCAGATGCAGCAGCAGGTCGAACATCGCGAACTCGATCTGCCGCAGCAGGAACATGCCCGAGCCGAACCGCCGCGCCGCCAGCATTCGCTCGAACAAGTCGCGCGGCAACGGCTCGCCGGTCTCGACATGGCCTGACATCGCCGAGAGCACGGAAGGCTCCCACGCGAAATCCTCCATCAACTGGCTGGGCAGTTCGATCGCGTCCCATTCGAACCCGGTCGTACCGGCAATGTCCGGCCGCGGCACGCGGGTGAACAGGTGGTGCAGGCAATGCCCCGTCTCGTGCAGCAGCGTCGTGACGTCGTCATGGCTCAGCAGTGGCGTCGCACCGCCGGTCGGCGCGAAGTTGCAGACCATGTACGCGACCGGAATGCCCTCGGCCGGATCGGCGCGATAGGGCCGGGCAGGGGCCATCCACGCGCCGCCCTTCTTCCCCGCGCGCGCGTGCAGGTCCAGATAGAGGCCCGCGAACACGCCGTCATCGTCCGCCACATCGTAATAATGTGCATCGGCATGATAGGTCGCGACGTCGCTACGCTCGGTCAGGACGAGGCCGAACAACTCGCCCAACAGCCGCTGCCACCCGGCAAGCACCCGGTCGACCGGGAAATACTGCTTCACCACCGACTGGTCGATGGCATGGGCATGCCGTTTCAGCCGGTCGCTTACGAAGCCGGTATCCCAGGGCTGCAGGTCGTCGATCCCCAGATGCTCGGCGGCAAAGGCGCGCAGTTCGGCGATCTCCGCCTCGGCATGCGGCCGCGCCCGCTGCGCCAGGTCGCGCAGGAACGCCAGCACCTCGGCCACGTCGGGCGCCATCTTGGTACTCAGCGACCGCGCGACCGGATCGGCAAAGCCCAGCAGCGTTGCCGCCTCGTGCCGCAGCGCCAGGATCCGGCGGATCCGCTCGCCATTGTCGAACGTGCCGGCATTCGGCCCCTGATCCGATGCCCGCGTGCCATAGGCGCGATAGACCTCTGCGCGGAGGTCGCGATCCTCGGCGAAGGTCAGCACTGCCACCACGCTCGGCTGTTGCAGCGTCACGACCCAGCCATCCAGCCCGCGTGCTTCCGCCGCCTCTGCCATCATCGCCCGATCGGCGTCCGACAGCCCGGCCAGTCGCGCCGGATCGGTGATATGCAGCGTCCACGCATCGGTCGCATCGAGCACTGCGCTGGCAAATTCGGTCTGGAGCGCCGACAATTCGGTCGCGACCGCCTTGAACCGCTCGCGATCGGCGTCGTTCAGTGCGACGCCCGCCAGCGTGCGATCGCGGATCGACCGCTCCACCGCCACCCGGTCGGCATCGTCCAGCGCGGCGAAGTCGGGCGCGATCGCCAGCGTCCGCAGCGTATCGAACATCGCCCGGTCCTGTTGCGCCGCGATTCCGCGCGCGGTCAGCACCGCCTGTCCCGCCGCATGCGCCTCACGCAGTTCGGGCGTGTCGGCCACCGCATGCAGGTGCCACACGGTCGACCAGAAATCATCGAGCGCGACATCCGCCGCCTCTACCGGCAGCCACGTCTCGGCAAAGCTGGGGCTCGCCGCCTTGGCCCGTTCGGCAACCGCCTCGCGCCCGGCCAGCAGCGTGTCGAGCATGGGCGCGATCGTGTCCGGGGTGATCGCGGCGAAATCGGGAAGCTGGGGCAAACGCAAATCCTTCAACATTCGACGACGTTGACCGCCAGGCCACCCTGGCTGGTCTCCTTATACTGGCTCTTCATATCCTCGCCGGTTTGACGCATCGTTTCTATCACCTGGTCGAGGCTGACGATGTGGCGACCATCGCCGTGCAGCGCCAGATAGGCGGCGTTAATCGCCTTGATCGCGCCCATCGTGTTGCGCTCGATACAGGGGATCTGCACCAGCCCGCCGATCGGGTCGCAGGTCAGTCCCAGATTATGCTCCATGCCTATCTCGGCCGCATTCTCGACCTGTGCCGGTGTCGCGCCGAGCGCGGCGGCCAGCCCTCCGGCGGCCATCGAACAGGCGACACCGACCTCACCCTGACACCCCATTTCGGCGGCAGAGATCGACGCGTTCTGCTTGTAGAGGAACCCGATCGCGGCCGCCGTCATCAACAGCGCCCGCGCACCGGCGCGGGTCGATCCATGGACGAAGGTCTCGTAATATTTCAGCACCGCCGGGATCACCCCCGCCGCGCCATTGGTCGGCGCGGTGACGACGCGGCCCCCCGCCGCATTCTCCTCGTTCACCGCCAGCGCCCAAAGGCTGACCCATTCGAACACGACGCTCGGGTCGGTGCGCGGCCCACGCTCCAGCAGCTTCTCGCGTATCGCCCGCGCCCGCCGCTGGACCCGCAGGCCGCCGGGCAGTTCGCCGCTGCCCGCACAACCGCGATCGATCGAGGCCAGCATCGCCGATCGTACCGCGTCGAGGAACGCGTGCGTCTCCGCTTCCGGCCGCCACGCGCTCTCGTTGGCGGCGACGATCTCGGCGATCGACTGGCGGGTGTCGGTGCAGATCGTCAGCAGTTCCGCCCCGCTGGCAAAGGGGTGCGGCAGCGTCAGGTTCAGGCGGGGCGGCGTCTCGCCTTCGGACCGGATCGCGCCGCCGCCCACCGAATAATAGCGCCGCACGATCCGGCTTCCGTCCGCCAACACTGCGGTGAACGCCATGGCATTGGGATGGCCGGGCAAGAAACCGGGGTGAAACACGATGTCGCGCGCCGGATCGAACGCGATTCGTTGCGCGCCGGCCAGATCGATCGAGCAGGTCGCGTGGATCGTGTCGACCATGCCCGCGACCGCATCCGGATCAATCCCTTCGGGCGTCGCGCCCGCCAGCCCCAGCAGCACCGCGATATCGGTGGCATGGCCGCGACCGGTCAGCGACAGCGACCCATAGAGGTCGCACAGCACCCGCTCGGGCACGATGCCGTCTTCGGCCAGCATCGTCGCAAAGGCATGGGCGGCGCGCATCGGCCCGACGGTATGCGAACTCGATGGCCCGATACCGATCGTGAACAGATCGGTGATGCTGAGCGGGGTCATGCCGGCTGCCCCAGAAAGCGCTCGAACCGCGCCGCCGCCGGTCGCCAGTCGATCCCGCGCGCCGCCAGCCAGCCATCGTCATAATAGGTATCGCCGTAGCGCAGGCCCGAATCGCACAGGATCGTCACCACCGATCCCCGCTGCCCCGCCGCCATCATTTCCTCGATCAGCATAGCGCAGGCGACGATATTGGTTCCGGTCGACCCGCCGACCGGCCGCCCGAGCCGCGCACTGATCGCCCGCATCGCCCCGATGCTGTCGGCATCGTCGACGGCGATCATCCGGTCGATGACGCTGGGTACGAAACTGGGCTCGACCTGTGGGCGTCCGATCCCTTCGATACACGAACATTCGCCTTCGACGGTCTGGACGGCGGGATCGTCATAATGGCGGTGAAAGACCGACGCCGCCGGATCGGCAACGCATAGCCGCGTGGCATGACGCCCGTAGCGGATGAAGCGACCCAGCGTCGCCGACGTACCGCCGGTGCCCGCGCCGCAGACGATCCAACTCGGCTCGGGCGAGTCCTCCTTCGCCATCTGCGTAAAGATCGATTCGGCGATATTGTTGTTGCCGCGCCAGTCGGTCGCACGCTCGGCATAGGTGAACTGGTCGAGATAATGCCCGCCACTGGCATCGGCCAAGCCGCGCGCTGCGGCATAGACTTCCCGCGGGTCATCGACGAAGTGGACCTCGCCGCCCTGGAACCGGATCGCATCGATCTTGGCGCTGGCGATCGATCGCGGGACGACGGCGATGAATCGCAGTCCGATCAACCGCGCGAAATAGGCTTCGGACACCGCGGTCGATCCGCTGGTCGCCTCGACCAGCATCGTATCCGGCCCGATCCACCCGTTGCACAGGCCATAGAGGATTAGGGATCGTGCGAGCCGGTGTTTAAGACTTCCCGACGGATGGACCGATTCGTCCTTCAGATAGAGCGTGATCCCCGGCGTCACGGGCAGTTCGACGCGAATCAAATGGGTATCGGCCGAACGGCAGAAGTCGGCTTCCAGTCGTCGGATCGCATCGAGCGTCCAGGTGCGATCCGGCGAAGGCGGCGCGGGAACAGCGGTCAACGAAGCGATCCTTTCACAAGATACTATCAGCGACCTTATGACGCGCGAGCCGGGGAGGGGGAAGACCACGCCAACAGGCCCGCAAACGCCCGGGAACGGCACGCACGATCGAAAAATCGCCGGGAACCGAAAAAAGTAGAGAATCGTTGTTGACGCCTTCTGAAGCCGCCCATATAAGCAGCTTCACCGGACGACGAGACGCTCTTCGCTTCTCCGACCGGTCGCCTCGCTGATCTTCGGATCGTTCCGCTGACGCGGATAGCGAGTTGCTCTTTTTATACCGG
>NZ_JBVFVS010000002.1:0-2500 GCF_055521695.1 Sphingomonas sp. BL-S-05
CTACGGCGAACCCGGCACCGAGATCGTGATCGAGGGGCGCAATCGCTTCGGCGAACTGCGGCTGACGGTGCTCGATCACGGTCCGGGCCTGCCGCCCGGTCGCGAGGGCGAGGTGTTCGAGACGTTCCGGCGGCTCGAAGGCTCGGATCGTGCGGTTGGCGGCACCGGCCTGGGTCTTGCCATCGTGAAAGCATTTACCGAAGCCATGAACATGACCGTCGAAGCCGCCAACCGCCCCGACCGCCGGGGTGCCGCCTTTGCGCTGGTGTTCCCGCCCGACCTGATCGTCCGCGATTGTTCGACCGAAGGTGCCGCCTGACATGCCCGCCAAGATTCTCGTCGTCGACGATGATGCCGCGATCCGCCGGCTGCTGCGCAATACCTTGCTTCGCGCCGGTTACAGCGTCGTCGAGGCGGGGGATGCGAAGGGGGCATTGCGGCAGGCGGCGGTCGAGCATCCGGGCGCGGTCCTGCTCGATCTCGGGCTGCCCGATCGCGACGGGTTGAGCATCATCCCGCAGTTGCGCGGGCAGGGCGACCTCGTCATCCTCGTGGTCTCGGCCCGCGAGGCGGTCGATGAAAAGGTCGCCGCGCTCGACCTCGGCGCGGACGATTTTATTACCAAGCCGTTCGACTCGGAAGAACTCCTCGCCCGCCTCCGCGTCGCGCTGCGGCACCGGGGATCGTCGGCGACGGCGGAAAAGGTCGTTCGGCGCGGCGATCTCAGCATCGACCTCGACCGGCGGATCGTCTGCCGCGATGGCGTGGAACTTCATCTGACCCGCAAGGAGCATGAGGTGCTGGGCCTGCTGGCGCGTCACGTCGGTCGGGTGGTCACCCATGAACGCATTCTCGCCGCCTGCTGGGGGGCAGGGGAGGAGGCGCGGGTGGAATATTTGCGTATCGTCATCCGAAACCTCCGCCAAAAACTAGAAACCCCCGCCCCGGTCGGCAGCGTCATCGCCAATGAACTGGGGGTGGGGTACCGGTTACGCTCCGATCATTGAGGCGGCACTGGCCAGCGCGGCTGTCGCCTATGATGTGACGGAGGCTTCCAGCGGGTATGATGGCCGTCGGCAAACACTGTCAGGAGCGGATGTCTTCGAATTATTCCTTGCATGGTTCGTGTGCCGTGATCTTTCGCGGCGGAGCGGCCACGACGTGCGGCAACGGTATATCGAAGGTCAGAACAGCATGGAGCGATATGCCGCGCATCGCCGCACGCGCTTCAGTGATGGGGGCATTATGCCGCTAATAGCCACCGACGATCGTCTGATCGGGCTGGTTGTAGGTGCTGAATCTGGTCCAAAACGGCAAAAGCCCGCCAAGTCGTTCGACTGGCGGGTATTTTGGTTGCGGGGACAGGATTTGAACCTGTGACCTTCAGGTTATGAGCCTGACGAGCTACCGGGCTGCTCCACCCCGCGACACATTTGGCGCTCGAGTGAGCGGAAGTGAGGAGGACAGTTGTGAATGGTGATGTGCACCGGCTTCAATGCCTGGCGACGACCTACTCTTCCATCGCTTGAGCGATAGTACCATTGGCGCAGGCTGGTTTCACGGCCGAGTTCGGGATGGGATCGGGTGGTTCACAGACGCTATAGCCACCAGGCAATGAAGGCGGTGCACATTTTTCAAATCGGTGTGTTTCAAGGTCTGAGGGTTTCAACCACCTTTGACGGCAGCCAGTGCTGACGTTGGGGGTGTGAACTCTCATAAGCGCGAATAGGACAATTAGTATCGGTTAGCTTCACGCATTACTGCGCTTCCACATCCGATCTATCGAGGTCGTGGTCTCCGACCGTCCTAAGAAATCTTATCTTGAGGGAGGCTTCCCGCTTAGATGCTTTCAGCGGTTATCCCGTCCATGCATAGCTACCCTGCTGCGCCGTTGGCACGACGACAGGTACACCAGAGGCATGTTCACCCCGGTCCTCTCGTACTAGGGGCAACTCCTCTCAAATTTCGACGCCCACGGCAGATAGGGACCAAACTGTCTCGCGACGTTCTGAACCCAGCTCACGTACCACTTTAATTGGCGAACAGCCAAACCCTTGGGACCTGCTCCAGCCCCAGGATGTGATGAGCCGACATCGAGGTGCCAAACAACCCCGTCGATATGAGCTCTTGGGGGTTATCAGCCTGTTATCCCCGGCGTACCTTTTATCCGTTGAGCGATGGCCCTTCCACGAGGGACCACCGGATCACTATGACCGACTTTCGTCTCTGCTCGACTTGTCAGTCTCGCAGTCAGGCTGGCTTATGCCATTGCACTCTAACAGACGGTTTCCAACCGTCCTGAGCCAACCTTCGCGCGCCTCCGTTACTCTTTAGGAGGCGACCGCCCCAGTCAAACTACCCGCCACAGAGGGTCCCTCGCCCAGTTTCATGGGCGCAGGTTAGACATCAGAAAACAACAGGGTGGTATTTCACCTATGGCTCCACACCGGCTGGCGCCAATGCTTCAAAGCCTCCCACCTATGCTACACAGTTCTTTCCT
>NZ_JBVFVS010000002.1:7500-172979 GCF_055521695.1 Sphingomonas sp. BL-S-05
CGACGCTATGGTATCGTCAGCCCGCGACTCTATGGACCGAAGCGCTGCCGGTCGGAAACGGCCGCCTGGGTGCCATGGTCTTCGGCGGCGTCGCGCGCGAGCGGTTGCAGTTGAACGAGGCGACCCTGTGGAGCGGTGGTCCCTATGATCCGGTCAATCCGGCGGCGCTCGCGGCCTTGCCTCAAGTTCGCGCCTTGATCGCGGCAGGGCGCTATGCCGAGGCGGAAAAACTGGCGAACGCCAAGGTCATGGCGACGCCCCTTACCCAAATGGCCTATCAGCCGCTCGGCGACCTCATTCTCGAACTGGCTAGGGCAGGGGAGGCGAGCGGTTACCGCCGCTCACTCGATCTCGCGACCGCGACGGCGGAAACGCAGTTCATAGTCGGGGGCACGCGGTTCCGACGCGATGTCTATGCCGCGCCTGACGACGATGTCATCGTGGTGCGGTTACGGGCGGACAAGCCGTTCAGCCTGTCGGTCGGCATGACCTCGCCGCAGGCGGACCTGGCCTTTTCAACGGTTGGCGGCGTCCTGACGATGACCGGTCGCAACGGTGCGCGGACCGGGATTGCGGGGGCGCTGCGCTTTGCGGCGCGGGCGCATGTCGCGGCGGGGCAGGGGCGGGTATCGTCCGGCAGCGACCGGATCGAGGTCACCCATGCCCGCAGCGTGACGATCCTGCTGACCATGGCGACCAGCTTTCGCCGGTTCGACGATGTCGGCGCCGATCCCGAAGCGATTACACACGACATGCTGGAGCGCGCCCGGGCGAAGGGCGAACCGGGCATTCGACGGCAGGCACTGGCATCGCACCGCGCGTTGTTCGATCGCGTGAAGCTCGATCTCGGCGAGACCCCAGCTGCCCGGAGGCCGACCGATGAACGCATCGCGGTCGACCGGATGGCCGACGATCCGGCACTGGCCGCCCTGTACTTCAACTATGGCCGTTATCTGCTGCTCGCTTCGTCGCGGGGAGGGGGGCAACCGGCGAACCTGCAGGGTATCTGGAACGACAAGGTCGATCCGCCGTGGCAGTCGAAATATACCGTCAATATCAACACCGAGATGAACTACTGGCCGGCCGAGGCCACCGCTCTGCCGGAATGCGTCGCGCCGTTCGTCGCAATGATGCGCGAACTGGCGGTCACCGGTGAGCGGACCGCGCGGACCATGTACGGCGCGCGCGGATGGGTTTGCCACCACAATACCGACCTTTGGCGCGCGACGGCGCCCGTCGATGGCGCGCAATGGGGGTTGTGGCCGACCGGCGGCGCCTGGCTGTGCACCCATTTGTGGGACCATTACGACTATGGCCGCGACCTCGATTTCCTGCGGTCGGTCTATCCGATCCTGCGCGGGGCGGCCCTGTTCTTCCTCGATACGTTGCAGGTCGATCCGGCGACCGGCGGATTGCTGACCAGCCCGTCGCTGTCGCCCGAAAACATTCATTCCAAGGGCGCGTCAATCTGCGCCGGGCCGGCGATGGACAACCAGATATTGCGTGACCTGTTCGATCAAGTCGGTCGCGCCGCGAAGCTGCTGAACACCGACGCCACCTTCGCCGCCGAGATCGCCGCCGCCCGCGCGCGCCTCGCCCCCGACCGGATCGGTGCAGCCGGACAGTTGCAGGAATGGCGCGAGGATTGGGACATGGCCGCGCCCGAGCCGAAGCATCGCCACGTTTCGCACCTCTATGCCCTGTTCCCGAGCGACCAGATCAGTCCCGACCGCACCCCCGACCTCGCCGCCGCCGCGCGCCGGTCGCTGGAATTGCGCGGCGACGAATCGACTGGTTGGGCGACGGCGTGGCGCGCGAACCTATGGGCGCGGCTGAAGGATGGCGACCATGCGCACCGCATCCTCGCCTATCTGCTGGGGCCGGCGCGAACCTACCCAAATCTGTTCGATTCGCACCCGCCGTTCCAGATCGACGGCAATTTCGGCGGTACGCGCGCCATCGCCGAGATGCTGATGCAGAGCCGCGACGACGAATTGCTGCTATTGCCGGCGCTGCCGCGCGCCTGGATGCAAGGATCGATCACCGGCCTCCGTGCGCGCGGCGGGTTGGGGGTCGATCTGCGCTGGCGGAGCGGACGACTCGACGAGGCGGTGTTGCGGCCGCGCATCGCCGGGCAGCGACAGGTCCGGCTGAACGACACCCGCATCGATATCAATTTGACCCCCGGCCGCATCGTCCGCCTGCGCGGCGAACGGCTGATCCCTGCCTGACCTTGGAGCTGGACGAATGAAGATCATCCTTGCCGCGTTCGCACTATTGTCGCCCGCCATCGCCACCGCGCAAGTCGCGACACCGGCCCCCGCCGCCGTCGTCGGTGCCAAGCCGATCAGCGTCGAACGCATCACCGTCCATTCGCAAGCGGTCGAAGGCAATCTCGAGGGCAACAGCGCCGACCGGCACGTCATCGTCCTGCTCCCGCCCAGTTACAAGACGTCGCCAAACCGCCGCTATCCGGTCGTCTATGCGCTGCACGGCTATTCGATCGGCGCCGAACAATGGGCGAGCGAGATCCATGTGCCGCAGACGATCGAGGCCGCCTTCGCCAGGGGTGCGCGCGAGATGATCGTGGTGCTGCCCGACACCAAGACCATGCATAACGGCAGCTTCTATTCGCGATCGGCGACGGTCGGCGATTTCGAGAATTTCATCGCCCGCGATCTGGTCACCTATGTCGACGGCCATTACCGCACCGTCGCCGATCGCCAGAGCCGTGGCCTCGCCGGTCATTCGATGGGCGGATATGGCACGACGCGCATCGGCATGCTGCACCCCGACACGTTCGGCGCGATCTATATCATGAGCCCGTGCTGCCTGCTGACCCGCGCGCTGGGCGTCACCGATGCCGAGCAGGAAAAGGTCTTCCGTGCGATGAAATCGCCCGCCGACAGCGAAAAGCTGAACTGGGGCCAGCGCGCCCAACTGGCGACCGCCGCCGCATGGTCGCCCAATCCGAAGGCACCGCCGCTCTATCTCGACCTGCCGATCAAGGACGGGGTGCCGCAGCCCGACGTGCTCGCGCGCTGGAACGCCAACACCCCGATCGCGATGTTCGACCAGCATGCCGGGGACCTGCGCCGCTACCGTGCGATCGGCCTCGACGTCGGCGACCGCGACGGGTTGAAGGAGGGCGCCGAACAACTGCACGCGGCGATGGACCGCTATGGAATCCGGCATCGCTATCAGGTCTATTCGGGCGACCATACCAGCGGCGTCGCGACGCAGATGCAGACGGTCGTGATCCCGTTCTTTTCGGAAGCGCTGGTTTTTCCGAAGTAAGGGCAGGGGACCGGAGCGCCCCTCGACCGTTAAGCGCGGCGAAGGAGAGCCGCCATGTCCCGTTCCGTTTCGATCACCGGCGCCAGCATCGCCGGCGATATCGTCGCGTGGTGGCTTGGCCGAGCCGGGTTCGACGTCACCGTTGCCGAGCGTACGGACGAATTTCGCGACGGCGGACAGAATATCGACGTGCGCGGACCCGGCCGCGAGGTGCTGCGACGCATGGGACGGGAACGCGTCGCGACGCGCATTTGGCAGGACGACAGGCGATGAGCCCCTGGCCGCACCCCGATCCCGCCGCGCCGGGGCAGGAAAGCGTCTGGGACTATCCGCGCCCCGCCATCGCCGTGCCGAGCGACCGCCATGTCCGTATCGAGCATCGCGGCGGCGTCGTCGCCGATAGCCGCTCCGCGATCCGCACCCTCGAAACCAGCCATCCGCCGAGCTGGTACATCCCGCCCGGCGATATCGCCCCCGGCGTGCTGCAACGGTCGCCCCGCCGGTCGCTATGCGAATGGAAGGGGCAGGCGGTCTACTGGCATCTCGTCATCGGCGATGAAATCCTGCGCGACGTCGCATGGAGCTATCCCGATCCGACGCCCGCCTTCGCGATGCTGCGCGATCATGTCGCCTTCTATGCCGCGCCGCTCGACCGGTGCAGCATCGACGGGCAGCGCGTCGTGCCGCAACCGGGTGGCTTCTATGGAGGCTGGATCACCCCCGACCTTGCCGGCCCGTTCAAGGGCGTGGCCGGAAGCATGGGGTGGTGAACGTCGGGGCCGCCGTCAGTGCGCCGCGCCCGGCCCCGCCACCCGTTGCGGCCGCGGCGCCAGCCAGATGATGAGCGCCGCGCCGGCAAAGATGATCGCCGACAACAGGAACATGTGGTTGATCGCCAGCGTGCTGCTTTCCTGCGTCACCGTCATCTCGACCGCCCCGCGCACCTGATCGATCGAGAAGCCTTGCGCGGTCAGCGCCTGCTGCGTCGCATCGGCGTTGAGGCGCGACACCATTTCGCTGCGCGCGACCGTCATGTTGTTGGCATAGAGCGTCATCGATACCGACGTGCCGATCGCGCCGGCCATCGTCCGCAGGAAACTCATGACGCCCGCCGCCGACGCCGTCTCCTTCGGATCGACCGCACCCAGCGCGATGGTGGTCAGCGGAATGAAGAAGAACGGCATGCCGAACCCCTGCAACATCTGCGGGAACGCCAGCGTCCAGAAATCGGAACCCGTCGTCCATCCGACGCGCAACAGGTTGCACCCCGCGATCCAGAAGATGCCGAAACACACCAGCGCACGCGGATCGCGCTTCTTCAGCATCTTCGCGACGAACGGCGACATGATGACCGCGCCCATGCCGTTGAACGCCGTCGCATAGCCGGCATAGGTCGATGTGTAGCCGAGGCTCGCCTGCAACCATTGCGGGATCAGCACGACCGATGCGAAAAAGGTGCCGAAGGCGAAGGATAGCGCCGCGACCGCCACCGTGAACCCCCGATGCCGGAACACCCGCAGGTCGACGATCGGCTGCCGCTCGGTCAGCTCCCATGCGACGAACACCGCCGCCCCGACCGCCGCGACGAGGGCGAGGACGACGATCGTCGGATCCTCGAACCAGTCATGTTCGCGCCCGATATCGAGCATGATCTGCAGCGCCCCGATCCACAGGACCAGCAGCGCGAGGCCGATCTTGTCGACCTTCAGCTTCTCGCGCTTCGTCTCGGCGGGTTTCAGCAGGCGCAGCGCCCCGAACACGCAGAAGATCGCGACCGGCACGTTGATGAAGAAGATCCAGTGCCACGACCAGCTGTCCGAAATCGTCCCGCCGAGGATCGGCCCCAGGATCGGCGCGGTAACGGTGGTCATCGCCCACATGCCCATCGCCTGGCCATGTTGTTCCTTGGGAAAGATGCGCAGCAGCATCGTCTGGGTCAGCGGCATCAGCGGCCCGCCGCATAGCCCCTGTCCGATGCGCGCGACGACGATCATCGCGAGGCTGGTCGACAGCCCGCACAGCACCGAGAAGATGCCGAAGCCGATCATCCCGGCGATGAAGGTGCGGACCGTCCCGAACCGTCCGGCCAGCCACCCGGTCAGCGGCACGCAGATCGCCTCCGCCACCGCATAGGAGGTGATGATCCACGTTCCCTGGCTGGTCGAAATACCCAGCGAGCCGGCGATATGCCCGACCGAAACGTTGGCGATCGTCGTGTCGAGCACGACCATGAAATTGGTCAGCGCCAGCACCATCCCGGCGAACAACAGCTTGCCGCCGGTATAGGGTTTGAAATCGTCCTGGCCGGTCATGCCGACTGCTCCCTTGGGTGGTATGGTTTAGCACCCGACCGTTCGTCGATGCCCGGCTGATCCGGGACGTCGCCCCAGCGCAGGCTGGGGCCTCGGGCGAATCCAGCCCCGTGCTATCACCGGAAGATCCCAGCCTTCGCTGGGATGACGTCCGGTTCGTTCGCGACGGATCATCCGGACTACCGCCCCGAAACATCCACCTCGGCAGTCATCGACAGCCCGACCCTGAGCGGATGCGCCGCCAGTTCCTTCGGGTCCAAGGCGACGCGCACCGGCAGGCGCTGCACCACCTTGATCCAGTTGCCGGTCGCATTCTGTGCCGGAATCAGCGCGAAGGCAGAGCCGGTCCCGCCCGAGAAGCCGACGACCCGGCCATGATATTCGACATCGTCGCCATAAAGGTCGGAGGTCAGCTTCACCGGCTGTCCCGGCTTGACCTTGGTCAGCTGGCCTTCCTTGAAGTTCGCATCGACATAGGCGCTGTTGACCGGCACGATCCGCATCATCGTCGTGCCCGCCGCGACGCGCTGTCCGACCTGAATCGTCCGGTTGGCGACGACGCCGTCGATCGGCGCACGGATGACGGTGCGGTCGAGATCGAGTTGCGCCTGCCGCACCCGTGCCTCCGCCGCCAGCACGTCGGGGGCGCTGTTCGACGTCGCCCCCTGGATCAGCGCCTGATTGGCCGCCAGATTGCCCGCCGCGGCGCTGCGCTGCGACGAAGCCTCGGCCACGGCCGCCCGCGCCTGTTCGAGCGTCGCGCGCGCCGCCGCCAGCGCATTGGTCGCAGCGGTCAATTCGTCACCCGACACCGCACCATTGGGGGCCAGTTTCTGCCGCCGGTTGAAATCGACCTGCGCCTTGTCGAACGACGCCTGCGCCGATGCCAGTTGCGCGCGAGCGCTCACGACCTCCGCGCCCTTGGCCTGCACCTGCGCCGACAGCGCGCCGCTGGTCGCCGACGTCTGCCCGAACTCGCGCCGCGCCTTGGCCAGATCGGCCTGCGCGCTCGCCAGCGCGATGCGCGTGTCGCTGTCGTCGAGCCGGACCAGCACGTCGCCGCGCTTCACGCCCTGCGTTTCCGATGCGCCGATCGCGATCACCTGTCCGGCGACCATCGGCGTGATCTGCGCGGTTTCGGCACCGACATAGGCATTGTCGGTCTCGACATAGTTGCTGCCGACCAGCGCGTACCAGCCACCATAGCCCGCGCCGGCGAGCAGCACGACGGCGGCGATGCCACCCAACAGTTTCTTGCGCTTCGACGGGGCAGGGGTGTCGGCCGCTGCCTTGGCATCGGCGAAGCTGCGGTCGGCGGGATCGGCATCAGCCATGGGTCAGGTCCTTGGTTTGCTGTGCGGTCGCCGGGGCGGTGAACCCGCCGCCCAGCGCGCGGACGAGCGCTACATCGAGAGTGAAGGCACGCGCCTGCAGGTCGGCGACGATCCGCCGCGCCTGCAACACCCGGTCCTGCGCGACCAGCACGTCGGTGAAGCGCGACAGGCCGCCTTCGAACCGTTGCCGCGCGACATCATAGCCGGCCTGCGCGTCAGCCAGCGAGCGTTGCGATTCGGTCAGCCGCGTCGTCAGCGCGCGCTGGCTGGTCACCGCATCGGCGACCGCGCGATAGGCATCGGTGACGGTCCGGTCGTAATCGGCGACCGCCGCGTCGAACGTGCCGCGCGCGACGCGGTACCGCCCCTGCAACGCGCCGCCACGAAAGATCGGCAGGTTGAAGGCCGGACCGACGCTGCCCGCGGTCGATCCGCCGTTGATCAGATTGCTCAGCCCCAGCGATTGCAGGCCGAACACCGCCGACAGGTTGAACGACGGGTAGAAATCGGCGCGTGCGACCTTGATCCGGCTCGCCTCCGCCTCGACCCGGGTGCGCGCCGCGACGATATCGGGGCGGCGCGCGATCAGGTCGGTGGTGACGCCGACCGGCAGCCCGCGCGGAACGATGGTCGCGGCGGGCGGGGCGATCGCCAGCCCCCGGTCCGGCCCCTTGCCGAGCAGCGCGGCGATGCGGTTGCGGGTCAGTGCGATCGCTTCGTCGGTTGCCGCGAGGTCGGCGCGCGCCGCCGGCACCGCCGAGTCCGCCTGTTTCTGTTCGGCGCGCGTATCCAGCCCGCCGGTCACCCGGTCGGCGGTCAGCTTCGCGGTCTGCTGCCGTACGTCGAGTGCCGCCAGCGCTACCGCGCGTTCGGCGAACAGCCGCGCCAGATCGGCATAGGCATCGGCGACATTGGTCGACAGCGTCAGCTGCGCCTGCGCCAGATCGAGCCGTGCGGCCTCGGTATCCGACCGCGCCGCCGCATAGGCCGCCCGGTTGCGGCCCCACAGGTCGAGGTCGAAGCCGAGTTCGCCCTGCACCCGGCCGGTGTCGTTCCAGCCCTTCGGCACGAAATCGGCGGGAATGCCGTTATTGTAGCTCTGCTTGGTCAGGCCGACATTGCCGGTCGCGCCCAGCGTCGGCAGCCGCGCCGCCCCCGCCTGCTGCGCATAGCCTTCGGCCTGTGCGATGCGCGCGGTCGCGGCGGCAAGATCGGGCGACCCCGCCAGCGCTTCTGTAACCAGCGCATCAAGTTGCGCATCGCCATAGCCCTGCCACCAATTCTGTGCCGGCCATGCCGCATCCGGGGTAGCGGCGAGGCTGCGATCGGCGGCGAAGCTGGCCGGGGTACGCGGCGTCGGCGCGTCCGCGAGGTGCGGCACGCTCGCGCACGCGGACAGGAACAGGACCGCAAGCGGCGCCAGGGGGCGGGCTTGCCGGAAGATCTGGCGGGTCATGACGAAAACCGTACTAGTGGGTACGCTTCGTTCCATGATCCGGCCGCTTGCGTCTGTCAACGATTATCTGTACCCGACGGTACAGTTTATGAGTAGCATCGAAGAACCCATTCTCGGCAGGCGCGAAGCCCGCAAACAGGATCGCCGCGACGCGATCGTCGCCGCCGCACGCCGATCGTTTCTCGAGGATGGCTATGCTGCCACGTCGATGTCGGGCCTGCTCAAGACGCTGGGCGGGTCGAAGGCGACGCTGTGGAGCTATTTCCGTTCGAAGGAGGAATTGTTCGCGGCGGTCATCGCCGACGTCACTGCCGGCTTTCGCCAACAGGTAACCGGCGAATTGCTGACGCCCGGCGAGATGGAAGCGACCTTCGTCAATTTCTGCCGCGTGTTCATGAACAAGACCGCGCATCCCGATGCGGTCGCGGCATGGCGTCTGGTCGTCGGCGAAAGCGGTCGTTTTCCCGAAGTCGGGCAGATTTTCTACGACCAGGCGGCGGGCCATATCGAACGTGCGCTCGCCACCTATATCGCCGAACAGATCGCGGCCGGCCGGCTGCGTGACGAAGGGGCGACCGACATGGCACGGGTGCTGATCGGCATGAGCGGCGCGCAGCAGAACCGGCGGCTTTGGGGCGTCGAAGCCGCACCCGCCGATGGCATGGAGGCGGAGGCGCGGCGCTTCGCCGGCTATTTCCTGCGGCTGTTCGCCACGCCCTGACGCCAAGCTGCGATCGTTCGCGTCGCCCACGCAGCAGCGAACCACAGTCCAATGCCGATAAGAAAGATTATGTAAAACCGATTAAGGTGTGCGCTGAGTCGAAGCGGAGCGTTACGCGCAGACCCGGTCGCGTATTGCGGAAATCGATCTGCGCACCGATCCGCCGTGCCGCGGAGCGGACGATCGCAAGGCCGAGGCCGCTGCCTTCCTGCCCGGCGCTGTTCGCCAACCGCACGAAGCGCTGGCCCACCCGGTCGAGGTCCGCGTCGGGCAGGCCGGGGCCGTCATCGGCGACGGCGATCGATACGATGCCGGCGTCCATCCCTATGGTAATCGTGACCATGCCGCCCTTGCGATTGTAGCGGATGGCGTTGTCGACAAGGTTCGAGAGGATTTCGAACAGCAGCGTGCGATGGCTGGCGATGGCGATCTCGCCATCCGGGGCATCGAGGTGGATATCCACCCCCGCCCCTATCACCTGGCCGATCCGGCGATTGATGATCGTCACGGCGACTTCGCGCACGTCCACCCGCTCGAGGGGGGGCGATACGCCCGCCTCCTCGGCGCGGGCAAGCGCGAGAAGTTGCGTCACCAGTCGTTCGAGCCGGTCGGCCGCATCGGCGATTTCGCCCAGTGCGGCCGGATCGCCGCGCCGGGCCAGCGCCACTTGCACCTTCAGCACGGCGAGCGGCGTCCGCATCTGATGCGACGCGTCGGCGGTGAAGCGCCGCATGCCCGCCGTAGCGCTGTCAAGCCGGGCGAGCAGATGGTCGAACGCTTCCGCCAGCGGGCGCAATTCGGCGGGAAGCGGACCGGTCTCCAGCGGCGAGAGGTCGGGCGTCGCCTGCGTATCCCGCGCCGCCACGACCGTGCGCAGCCGGGCGAGCGGACGCAGGCTCCAGCCCAGCGCCGGACGGATCAGCAGCATCGCCACGCCGACCAAGAGAACCTCGCCCAGCAGCAGCGCGACCAGCAACCGGCGTTGCAGCGCGTGACGGCCATCCAGCGTCTCGGCGACCTGTACGATCACCGGCCGATCGATCCGCGGCAGCGACCGGCGTACTTCGGCAATGCGGATCGGCTGATCGCGATAGCTGGCATAGCGGAAGCGCGGAGCGTCGACGGCGAGATCGGCGATGCGCGGCGCGGACAGGTCGGCATAGCCGGTCAGCAGCCGATCACCGACGGCGATGCGGTAATAGACATTGTCGCGTTCGCTATTCTCCAGCATGCCGAAGGCGGCGGCGGGCAGATCCATCGTCACCTCGCCGCGTTCGACCTGCACCGTCTCGGCAATCGCCCCCAGCGCACCGCCCAGCACGCGGTCGTTGGTCCGGCGCACGACATCGGCGATCAGCGTCGCGCCGGCCAGCCCCAGCAGGATGGCGATACCCAGCATCGGCGCGAGCATCGCCGCCAGCAACCGGGTGCGCAGCGCGACCGCCCGGCCACGGGATGGCTGGGTCACGGTGCCGGCCCGCTCCGCCACCCGACCACCCATAGCGTATCCTGATTGGGTAGCCGCGTGGGGGAGCGTGCCGGCACCGCCGAATTCGCCTTTCGGCGAATGCTCGAAAGACGCTTCAGCCGGCATCGAGCAGATAGCCGACGCCGCGCACGGTGCGGATGGCGGGGCCGTCGGGGGCGAGCTTGCCGCGCAGACGGGTGATGTTCACCTCGATCGCATTGGGGCCGACCGGTTCGTCATAGCCGAAGACTTCGGATTGCAGCGTCTCGCGCGGGACGATCTGCCCGGCGCGCGCCGCCAGCGCGTCGAGCACCGCCCATTCGCGTCGCCGCAGGTCGAGCAGGCGGTCGCCGATCCGCGCCTGTGCCCGCGATCGGTCGAGGATCAACGACCCGATCACCAGTTCGGGCGTCGGATCGCCGCCGCGCCGACGCCCCAATGCCCGGATGCGCGCCTCCAGCTCCTCGGGCGCGAACGGCTTGCGCAGATAGTCGTCGGCGCCGAGGTCCAGCCCGCGCACCCGGTCGTCGAGCGCGTCGCGCGCGGTCAGCATCAGCACCGGCACCCGGTCGCCGCGCCGCCGCAGCGCCTGCAACACGGCAAAGCCGTCGAGATCGGGCAGCCCGACATCGAGAACGACCAGCGCATAGGGTTCGTCGGCCAGCACCATCAACGCGTCCTCGCCCCCCGCCACATGGTCGACCGCATGGCCGACCCCGCGCAGCAACGCGACGATGCTGCGCGCCAGCGGCGCGTCGTCCTCGACGATCAATATCCGCATCGATGCCCGGCGCGGTGAAAGGCGGATGACAGGTTCGGTCGGTACGACATGCTGGAGAGCTTACCCGAACCCAGAGGCGGGAAGCGAGAGGATGTGCATGAAACGACTTCTGATCCTGTTCGCATTGCTGATCGGCCCCATGGGTCCGGCGATGGCGCAGCGTCCGGCGGGCTATCCCCGGTCCTATGACGACCTGATCGCGGCGGCGCAGGCAGAGGGCGGCGTGCGCGTCTATGGCAATGCCGATGCCACCGCGATGGCGGAGCTGATCGACGCATTCCGCCGCACCTATCCGCGCGTGCCGGTCCGCTACGACGATCTGGAATCGCGCGAAATCTATCGCCGGGTGGTGTCGGAGGCGCGGACCCGCGGCGCCGGTGCCGATCTGGTGTGGTCGTCGGGCATGGATTTGCAGGCGAAGCTGATCAACGACGGCTATGCCCGGGCCTACCAAAGTCCCGAAAAGCCCGCCCTTCCCGCCGACGCGGTGTGGAAGAATATGGGCTATGGCGTCACCGCCGAACCGGTCGCCTTCGTCTACAACCGCCGGCTGATCCCGCCGGGCCGCGTCCCGCGCACGCACGAGGCGTTCGAGGCGCTGCTCCGCGCCGGCCGGGTGCCGCTGACCGGCAAGGTCGCGACCTATGATCCGGCCCGCTCCAATGTCGGCTATCTCTATCTGACGCAGGATCATGCGATCACCCGCGATACCCGTTCGCTGGTAGAGGCGATGGCGGCCACCCGGCCATGGCTTTCGCCGACGACCGAGCCGATGCTGGAGGCGGTCGCCGACGGACGCATCGCCATCGCCTATAACGTCGTCGGGCCCTATGCGCTGACCGCCGCGCAGCGCGACCGCCGCATCGGCGTGGTATTCCCGCGCGACTATACGCTGATCGCGTCGCGCGTCGCCTTCATCGCCCGCGACGCGCCGCATCCGGCGGCGGCGAAGCTGTTCCTCGACTTCCTCTTGTCGCGGACCGGCCAGACGCTGCTCGCGAAGCAATGGCTGTTGCCGGTGCGGAGCGACGTGCGCGCGCCGCGTCTGTCGGCGCAGCAGCAACGCCCGATCCGCGTCGGCCCCGAACTTCTCGTCAATCTCGATACGATCAAGCGCCGGCGCTTCCTTGCCGAATGGCGCGCGATCCTGACCCAGGGAACCAAGCCATGATGTTGTTTCGTAGCGGCTGCGCGATCGCCGCGCTGATCTGCGCCACGCCGGCCCTCGCCCAGACGCCGACCCAGGAGGAACTGGCCGCGCTGGTCAAGGCGCAGGCGGCGGAGATCGCGGCGCTGCGGACCCGGCTCGACCGTCTGGAGGGCGTGCAGGCCGCTGCCGTTCAGCCGGCACCGGCGCCAGCGACGCCGCCCGTCGTGATGGCGCAAACGCCGTCGCAGACCGGCGGCAACGTCACCAGCCCGTTCGCGCCGCAGCTGGTGCCGCCCGGCCCGGCGGAGCGCGACGTGGCGCAGGCGCGACAGGCGAATGCGGCGGGGGTCACCACCGAATGGGGTGCGGGCCTGCCGGTGTTCCACTCGGCCGACGGCATCTATACCTTCAAACCGCGCGGGCGCATCCTGACCGATGTCAGCTCGACCTTCGGGTCCGATTATGCCGCGCGCAACATCACCACGACCGGCATGCGCGCGCTGCGCCTCGGCCTCGAAGGCGGGGTCGGCACGCATTTTTTCTATCAGTTCGAAACCGATTTTTCGGAGAACGAGGTCGACATCGTCACCGCGTTCATCGGGTGGCGCAACCGGATCGCGCCGGGCATCGATTACGACGTCCGCGCCGGCCACCTGTTCAACGACCGCGGGTTCGAAGGGTCGACGGGGTCGGATTCGACGCCGTTCATGGAACGCACCGTCGTGTCGACCGCGATCATCCCGCAGCGTGGCTTCTACGGCGTCGGGCTGATGCCGCGCCTGTTCTGGAAGACGGGTCACGCGTCGCTGACCGTCACCGGCGACCGGATCGACGGCAACCAGTCGGGCAATGACAGCCGCACCGTGCTGGCGCGGGCGCACTGGAACCCGATCAAGACCGGCAACAGCGTCCTGCACCTGGGGCTGTGGGGATTCGACGAGGGGCTGGCGGCGGGCGCCACGACGCTGACCCGCAACACGGTGATCGGCGGGCGGTTCAACGGTGCGCTGCGGGTGTCGTCGGGCGCACTCACCGGCGGCACCGGCACCACCGGCTATGGCCTGGAAGCGGGCGGCTATGTCGGCCCGGTCTGGCTGATGGGCGAAGCGGGGCAACGCCATGCGCGACTGGACGCCGGTCGCCCCGATTTCGTCAGCAAGGCGTGGAGCCTGTCGGGCGGATGGTTCGTCACCGGCGACCTGCCGCCCTACAACCCGCGTCTCGGCAGCTTCGGACAGCCGCGCGTGCTGCGTCCGATCTTCGATGGCGGTCCCGGCGCGATCGAGCTGACCGCGCGCTACGAGAATCTCGACTATTCGGACCTGCTGACCGGCGGGCAGGGCTGGGCCGCGACGGTCGGGGCCAACTGGTATCTCAACAGCTTCACCCGGTTCCAGTTCAACGTCGTCCACTGGAACACCGACAACCGCGCCGGTGCCTTTGTCGGTCCCGATGACGGGCAGACCGTCATGACCCGCATCGCCGTCACCTTCTGATCCCCCTTTCGGGAGCTTGCCATGAACCTCGCTTTGCTCGGCTTCCTGATGGTGGCCACCTTCATGACGCTCATCATGACCAAGCGGATGACGCCGCTGGTCGCGTTGATCACCGTCCCCACCGCCTTCGCGCTGTTCGCCGGTTTCGCCGGCGGCCTTGGCGACATGATGATCGACGGGATCAAGAACCTCGCGCCGACCGGCGTGATGCTGTTGTTCGCGATCCTGTTCTTTTCGATCATGACCGATACCGGGCTGTTCGATCCGCTGGTCAACCGGTTGCTGAAGGTCGTGCATGGCGACCCGCTGCTGATCCTGATCGGCACGGTCGTGCTGTGCGCGATCGTCAGCCTCGATGGCGACGGCTCCACGACCTACATCATCACCATCGCCGCGCTGCTGCCGCTGTACAAGCGCTACGACATGAACCGGCTGTATCTGTGCTGCCTGTTGATGAGCACCAGCGGCGTCATGAACCTGACGCCATGGGGCGGGCCGACCGCGCGTGCCGCCAGCGCGCTGAAGCTCGATCCCGCCACGCTGTTCCTGCCGCTGATCCCCGGCATGATCGCCGGTCTCGCCTTCCTGATCGGCCTCGCCATCTGGTTCGGGCGCAAGGAACGCCGCCGCATCGGCCATGTGAAGGCGAACGAGCCGACCGCCTTCACCGGCATGGCGGTGTCGCAGTTTCCGGAGGCGCGCCGCTATCACCTGCGCTGGTTCAACGGCCTGCTGACCGTGGCGCTGATCGCCGGGCTGGTGCTGGGCATCCTGCCGCTGTCGGTGCTGATGATGCTGGCCTTCGCGATCGCGATGATCGTCAACTATCCGCAGGTCGCCGAACAGAAGGAACGCATCGCCGCCCATGCCGGCAACGTGCTGTCGGTCGTGTCGCTGATCTTCGCCGCCGGTATCTTCACCGGCATCCTGTCGGGCACCGGCATGGTCGAGGCGATGAGCAAGGAAGTCGTCGGCTTCATCCCGCCCGTCATGGGGCCATATATGGCGCCGATCACCGCGCTGCTCAGCCTGCCCTTCACCTTCTTCATCTCGAACGACGCCTTCTACTTCGGGATGCTCCCGATCCTCGCCGAAGCGGGTGCACATTACGGCGTCTCGCCGATCGCCATCGCGCGGGCGTCGCTGATGGGACAGCCGGTCCATCTGCTCAGCCCGCTGGTGCCCTCGACCTATCTGCTGGTCAGCCTGGCGGGCATCGATCTGGCGGATCACCAGCGCTTCACGCTGATCCCGGCGACGCTGGTCTGCGTGGTGATGACGCTGGTCGGGATGATCGTGCTCGCCTTCCCGTTCGTGAGCTGATCGCGTGACCGAGCTTTGGAACCATATCGTCGCGGACTTCGCCAATATCGGCAGTCCGTCCGCACTCGCCGCCTTTGGGCAGGTCGTGCTGATCGACGTGATGCTCGCCGCCGACAATGCGATCGTCGTCGGTGCGCTCGCTGCTGGCCTGCCCGCCGACATGCGGCGCAAGGTGATCCTGATCGGGGTCGGCGCGGCGCTGCTGCTGCGCGTCGCCTTCGCGCTGGTCGTGACCCAGTTGCTGCAGGTCACCGGCCTCGTCTTCGCCGGCGGCTTGCTGCTGGTGTGGGTCGCGTGGAAGATGTGGCGCGAACTGCGCGACCATGACGATACGCCCGGCGAGGACGGGACGCTCAAGGCCGCCGCGCCGCGCAGCTTCGCCAGCGCCGCATGGGCCGTCGCCGTCGCCGACGTGTCGATGAGCCTCGACAATGTGCTGGCGGTAGCCGGTGCCGCGCGCGATCATCCCGGCATCCTTGCCATCGGCCTGATCCTGTCGGTCGCGCTGATGGGCGTTGCCGCCAATGTGCTGGCGCGGGTGATCGAACGCTATCGCTGGGTCGCCTATATCGGCCTCGCCGTCATCGTCTATGTCGCCTGCAAGATGATCTACGAAGGGCTGACCGACCCGTCGCGCGGGCTGATCGCCCTGTTCGCCTGAACCGGGGCGCCATGGAACGCGCCCCCCAATTTCGTTCGGAGAAGCCGTCATGAACACCAAAGCGATGCCGCTCGTCTTGCTGCCGGCCATGGGTTGCGACGGACAGCTATGGGCGCGACAGGTCGTCGATCTGGGCGATATCGCCCATCCCGAACTCGGCGACCTGAGCGTCGACGACAGCCTGTCGGCGATGGCCGCGCGGGTGCTGGCCCATGCCCCGCCGCGCATCGCGGTCGCGGGGGTCAGTCTCGGCGGCTATGTCGCGCTGGAGATGGTCCGCCAGGCGCCGGAACGGATCGAACGCGTCGCGCTGTTCGCGACGCGGGCGACGATGGCGATGCGGGCGCGCACCGTCGACGAACAGGGACTGCTCGCCACCGCGCCCCACGCCGATCCGATGCTGACGCCGATCGTCAGCGGCCCCGTCCAGGCCATGGCCGAACGCGTCGGCCGGCCGGTGTTCGAACGGCAGCAACGCGCGCTGCTGGCCCGGCCCGACCTCGACGACGCCATCGCTGCGGTGCGCGTGCCGACGCTGGTCGCGGTCGGCGATCGCGATCGCATCTGCCATGTCGAGGACGCCCGGGCGCTGGCCGATCGCATTCCGGGTGCCCGCTTCCACATCATCCGCAATTGCGGCCACCTCTCGCCGATGGAACGATCGGGCGAGGTGACGATGCTGCTGCGGCGCTGGCTCGACGATCGGCCGGACTGAGCGCATCGCGACGGATGCATAATAGCAATCCTGCCAGACAAAGTTGAACCGGAGGATCGCGCCCCCTTCCATTGCCTTTTCGCCGATCGATCAAGGTCTTTGACGGCACCGACCGGCCACTAAACCCTGTCGAATCAATTCAATACTTGGTTTTTGACAGGATCGGACCGCGGCCTGCTATGCTGGCACGATGCCGGAGTCGAGCAAGGTCGTGATCGTCGAGGACGACAGCGTCGTCGCCGCGCATGTCGCGCAGGGGATCGACGCGCATCCCGCGCTGCTGCTGGCGCACCGGGTGGCGAGCATCGCCGCCGCGCGTGCCGTCATCGCCCCCGATATCGCCCTGTTCATCATCGATCTCGGCCTGCCCGACGGCAGCGGCATCGACCTGATCGGCGAGATCCGTGCGCGGTTGGGTGCGACCCCCAGCATCCTCGTGCTGACCATGCTGGGCGATCAGGAATCGGTGATCGCGGCGATCATGGCCGGGGCCGACGGCTATCTGCTCAAGGATCCCGATGCGACCGATATCGCCCAGCGCGCGGCCGACGCGGTCGCGGGCGGCGCGCCGTTGTCGCCCAGCATCGCCTCCTATGTGCTGCGCCATCTGCGTGCCCAGCAGGGCGCGCCGCCCGGTGCGCCGGTCGAGGCGTTGCTGTCGCCGCGCGAGCTGGAACTGTTGCGGTTGTTCGCGCGCGGCTATGGCAACAAACAGGCGGCGGCGGCCCTGTCGCTGTCGCCGCACACGATCGGCGACTATGTGAAGTCGATCTATCGCAAGTTGCGCGTCGGCAATCGCGGCGAGGCGGTGACGCAGGCATTCCGGCAAGGGCTGTTGCGATCGTGAACCGTGAGGCAGGGCGGGCGGTGGCGCTGATCCTCATCCTGCAACTGCTGTTCTGGGGCTGTTACGCATTCGCCACGACGCTGATCCACCCGCCCGGCGTTCCGAACCTGCGCGTCGTCGACGGGCGGTTGTTGCGGATCGGCGACGGACGGCCGATGGCGGTGCTGGTCGCCGGGCTGGTCCGGCCCGCCGAATTGCGGCTGCCGGGGTGGCAGACGGTCCTGGTCGAGCCGCGCCATGCCATGTTGCTGTCGCCCGCCTCGGGCCCCCGCGACACCGGCGTGACGCTGACCTGCGTCGCGCCGGGATGTTCGGCCGATGGCGACATCGTCCTCGGCGCCGCCGCACGGGTCGGACGCGTCGCGCGCTGGGAATCGCTGGTTCGGTTCGACCTGCCGCGCGTCACCATCCTGTGCGCGCTGGTGCTGGGACTGGCGCTGCTCGGGCTGCTGCCGGTCAGCCGCTTTTCGCGGTTGCAGATGCTGACCGGCATGTTCCTGCTGCTGGTCGCGGCGGATGCGTATCTGTCGGGCATGGGGCAGGTCGACCTCTCGATCAACCGGTTCGAACTTCTCCGCTACACGGTCCAATATGGGCCGCTCGCCTTTGCCGCGCTGATGCTCAATGCGTTGGCGGGGTGGCAGGTGCGCAGCGCGCGCTGGATCCTGCTGCTGTGGCTGGCGGCGAGCATCGGCGTCGTCGCCTTGTGGTGGATACGGGCGCTGACCGCGGTACTGCCATGGCTGGACACGGCGGTGCTGCTCGCGCTTGCCGGCTATGGCGTCCATACCCTCCGCCGCCTGTGGAACGTCGCCCCGCAATCGGCGGCACGAGCCATGGCGCTGTTGCTGGTCGGGGTCGCTTCGGTGCTGTTCGACGTGGCCTATAACGCGACGCCCGGATATGTGATGCTCAACGCCAGCAACCTGTCGCCGCTGCTGATCATGATCGGGATCGTCGCCGAACTGGCGATCCAGGGGCACCGGCTGAACCAGGCGTCGGACGAGGCGCGCAGCGAACTGGCGCGGCAATTGTCCGAACAGGACGCGCATCTGCTGCGCTCTTCGACGCTGTTGCGCTATCAGGAGCGGCGGATCGCGATCGACGCCGAACGACAGCGACTGGTGCGCGACATGCACGACGGCATCGGCGCGACGCTGACCCATTTGCTGCTCGACCTGCGCGGCGGGCGGATCGGGCCGGCGGAGCTGTAGACGGGATTGCGCGCCGCGCTCGACGATCTGCGCAACATCGCCGGCGCGATCGACGGCAGCGACGGCCCGGTCGACCTTGCGCTCGCCGCCTTTTGCGAGCGGATGGCACCGCGACTGGAACGGGCCGGTATCGCGTTCGACTATCGCTGTACCCTGCCCGACCAGGCGCCGGTGCTCGATGCACGACGGCTGCTGAGCCTCCACCGGTTGTTGCAGGAAGCGGTCGGCAACGCGCTGCGCCATGCCGCCGCCGGGCGGGTGATGCTGACGCTCGCAGGGGCGGCGGACGATGCGCTGCTGGTAACGGTCGAGGATGATGGTCGCGGCTTCGATCCCGAACGGGCGGAAGGCGCGCCGGGCGAAGGACGCGGCCTCGGCAATATCCGCCGTCGTGCCGAGCAACTGGGCGGCCGCCTGTCGATCGCCAGCATGCCGGGACATGGAACCCGAATCACCCTTCATGTTCCGGTACGGGACGACCGGCGCGGCACGCGGCGCTGAAACCCTGTCAATCCCCCCGGTTTGCGGGGATTGTCGCCCGCCCTGCCCGCCCGGCAAAGCAGTCATATCTTTGGACGAGCGGCGGTGGCGACCCTCGATCGATGGGCGCATCCCGGCTCCATGACGGCAGGGGGTTGGCTTGACGAAATATACCGGAACCAATGGCGACGACGACGTCACGCTGGACGTCTATGACGAAGCCGGCGACGATTATGCGTTCGGAAAGCTCGGCAACGACAAGGGCGTATTTTACGTAAAGGAGAACAGTACCGACTTGATAACTACCGCTCCCGGTGAGGGGGAATTCCTTTCGAACGGTTTCGGGTATTTCCGATATACGAGCTTCGAGGACGTGACCCTCAGGCTCGGCGTTAGCGACGTGCAGGTTCAGGTCTCGGCGGACCAATGGTTCGGCAGCAGCCAGTCGCTCCACATCGAGTCGGGTGTCGCGGTCGGTAGTCCCGGCGGAACCGATGCCCTAACGGACGGGAACCTGCTGTCGATTCTGGGAGGCGTCAAGGCGCTCCGCGTGTCGCTGCTGGGCGGAGGAGCTTTGCCCGGCGACGGAGTGGTCGGCCCACTGGGGATCGAGAATACCAGCGTCACCTTTGATGTGGGGACGTTCCAAAGGTTGCAGATCTCGCATGAAAACTGGGACATCGATCCGGCCGTCCGCGATCCGATCAATTCGGCCGACGATCATATCGTTGGCGGCGACCGCAACGACGTCCTGGGCCTTGGCGGCGGCCAGAATTATGCCGAGGGCAATGGTGGCGACGACCGCATCTCCAGTTTTCCGATCCGTGGCACCTGGTCCGGCCAAAGCTGGATCCCCGTCGCGGGATCGGAGGACTGGAAGAATGAATTCTGGGGTGGCGACGGCAACGACACGCTGATCGCCGGCGGGATCAACGACCGGATCGACGGCGGCGACGGGTTCGATATATGGGACGGCGATTTAGGCTTTGCGTACCCGCAGACGTTCCAACAGAACAGCACCGCTGTTTTCTCGATCACGCAGACGACCGGTACCACGCTGGAGACCAGCGGCACGGGCAAGATCACCGGGATAGAGAGGGCGGTCATCAACGCGCCCTATTACACGGCCCGCAACGACGCCAGCTTCACCACCGGCATCGCCAGCATCGACTATACCGGTTCCTCGTCTGACTTGCGCGATCATCTGACGATCGACTGGTCGACCAAGTCGGCGGCGATCACCGCGACGCTGTTCGACGAAGGGCCGACCAATACACCGACGCAATATTCGGGGACGATAACCGACGGGACCGAGACGATCACGTTCAAATGGATCGAGTTCCCGAAACTGCTGCTGGGCAGCGGCGACGACCGCGTCGACGCGAGTGCCGCAAACCTGCCCTATCAGGGTTGGCAGACGATGGAGGTCGATGGCGGCGCGGGCGATGACGTGCTGATCGGCGGCCCGCGTGTGGTGACGCTGTACGGCGGGGAAGGCGACGACACGCTCAGCGGCCAGGGCGAACTCCATGGCGGCGACGGCAATGACGGGTTGACGGGAGGCTGGTTCCTCAACGCCGGTGCGGGTGACGACCGGCTGACGATCGAAGACCCGATGCCCGAGACGTACGCCTATACTGCCCTTGGCGGCGAGGGGACCGATACGCTGCGCCTCCCCGGCAATCTCCGCGACTATACGATCACCGCCGTCGAAGTCGGCGCCCATTATTATAATGCCTTCAAGGCGGAATGGGCCGATCCGTCGGACGGCTACGTCATCCATCTCGTCCGCAATCAGGGACAGGCGGACGAAAGGACCGTCAACATCAACGCGATCGAACGCCTGATCTTCGATGACGGAACGTACCTGATCGGCGAGAAGACCGAGATGGAATGGGACGGAAATGCATGGATCTGGCTGTACTCCGTCGAACTCGTGCCGGTACTCAGCAAGCCGACCGGGGCCGATGCCACCCTCGCGGTCAGAGAGGACGTGCCCTATGTCTTCACCGCCGCCGATTTCGGCTTCGTCGATCCGCAGGGCGATGCGCTGTCCGCGATAATCATCGACACGCTGCCCGCGGCAGGCAGCCTGACACTGGATGGCGCGGCCATCACCGCCGGCGAGCGCATCGATGCCGCCGACATAGCGGCCGGGTTGCTGCGCTATGCAGCCCCGATCGATGCATATGGCTACGTCATCGTCGGGTTCGCGATCGATTCGATGACGTTTCGGGTCGCCGATGAATTTGACGACACGAGCGAAACGGCGAACACGCTGTCGATCGACGTCGGCGTGACCTATGTCACCGGTACCGAAAGCGATGACGTGATATGGCCGGACTTTGGACCGGCCGGACAACCCCCTATCGACCGTTATCGGCCGAACTATGTCGTGGCGCTGGGTGGCAACGACAACATCCAGACCGGCTATAGTAACGACGTGATCGAGGCTGGCGATGGCAACGATTACATCGCGCCGCTTACCGGCCAAGACCAGATCGACGGCGGCGACGGTACCGACGAACTGGAGGTCATGGGCTACTTCTCGGCATGGGACATTGTCTATGATGCGTCCGGCGTCGTCAGGCTGGTCAGTGACTATTATGGTACGAAGACGTTGACGAGCATCGAAACCCTTCTTTTCTGGGGGGAAGGGGGCGATCGGTATGATTTCGATCCCATATCGGGTACCTACGTCCATCGGGATGGCAATACGCCCCCGATCAGCCCGGTCATCGGCCGCGCCGGTACCCAGACCGCGTCGAGCAGCGGCAGCGACACGCTGACCGGCACCGCCGCCGCCGAAACCTTCGTGATCGATGGCGGGGCGAGCGGCACGACCGGCGCGGACAGCATCACCGGCTTCGGCACGAACGACGTCGTCGTCGTCACCGAGAAGTTCGTCGACCGCAACGAAGACGGGATCATCACCTTCGGCCGCAACCGCAAGTTCGATTTCGACGGGCCGGACACCGGCACCGACAGCGTGGCGATCAACGGCGGGGCGGCAAAGGCGCTGCGTTATCTGGGCGAGGCGACCGACGGCTATTACACCTATGCCCTCGCATCGGTCCGGCCGAAACATGCGAAGGAAGGCTATATCTACAGCGACGACACGCTGTCGGGCGGCGCGGTCGACAACAAGCGTGACATCTTCTTCGCCGACACCGCGCTCGGCATCGATCTCGGCCACGACGTGTTCGCCAATTTCGGCGCGCGCGACCTGCTGGTGACGACCACGGCGCTGGCCGATCCGGATAGCGACGGCACCGTGGCGCTGTCGGGCGGGCTGGACCTTGCCGATGGCGGGTCGATCGCGGTCACCGGCATGAGCGGCGCAAGCGTCGACGCGCTGACCCTGTCGGCCACCGTCACCCGCGCCGGGGTGACCTATTATCTCTACGGCCTGCCCGGAAGTAGCCACAGCGCCGGAGAACTGACCTTCTAGGGGGGCGACGTGCCACCGCTCCCCTCCCCGACACGGGAGGGGAGCGGCAGGACCGTCCCCGCCCGTCGATCGCGCCACGGGGCTTGCCAAGGTCCGGCCGTTCGCGGATGAGCCGGGGAACGCGTGACAGGGGTTCCGGACGGCCCCCGATCGCCGCCGGTCCGCAGCGCAGGGCGACGATGGTCCTTATCAAGACGGGATTGCTTTATTTCGACCGCGCGATCCGCGAAGGGTCGATCCGCAAGGCGGCGGAGTCGCTCAACATCGCGTCGTCGGCGGTCAACCGCCAGTTGTTGCAGCTCGAGGAAGAGCTCGACGTGCAGCTGTTCGTCCGCATGCCGCGCGGCATCCGCCCCACCGCGGCGGGCGAGGCGCTGCTCGGCTATATCCGCCGCTGGAAACGCGAAAGCGTCGCGTTGCGCCACGAGATGCTGCGGCTGCGCGGCGGCGAGCGCGGGCTGATCCGCATCGCCGCCGCCGAAAGCCTTGCCGACGATCTCGTGCCGCGCGCCATCGCCCGCTATCAGCAACGCTATCCGCTGATCGAATTCTCGCTGCTGGCCGCCGACAATCACCGGGTGAAGGCGGAATTGCTGTCGAAGGATGCCGACGTCATCTGCGCCTTCGACCTGACCGGCACCGCGCGCACCGCCACCGTCGCCCATGTCCAGACGCCGATCGGCGTGATCGTGCCGCCGGGCCATCCGCTGGCTGCGCTCGACCGGGTGACGCTGCCCGACTGCATCCCGCATGCGGTGGTGACGCCGACCGACGACTGGCTGAAACAAAGCGTGCTGTTCGATTTGTTCGACCTGAGCGACGTGCCGTTCCGCCGCGTCGCCACCGTCGAGCGCATCGATACGCTCAAACGCCTCGTACGCGCCGGGGTCGGCATCGCCTTCCTCTCGCGCATCGGGCTGGAGCGCGAACTGGCGGCGGGCGAGCTGTGCTGGATTCCGCTCGCCGACGGGATCGTCCGCCCGGCCGGGGTGTCGATCCTGCTGCAACGCGGACGGGTGCTGCCGATTTATCTCAGCAGCTTCGTCGACCTGCTGAAGGAAGAATTCAGCGAACTGGCGGGGTAGACCGTGATCCACTTGCGTGGAAGCGGCACCGGCCCGCTCCCCCACCCGACCACCCACAGCGTATCCTGACTGGGTGGTCGGGTGGGGGAGCGGGCCGGTGCCGCCCTGATCCGGCTTTGCCGGATCAAACTCCGGCCGCGTCGGCCGCGTTGGCGAGCCTGCGCGCGAGGAAGGCGCAGGCGATCAGCTGCAACTGGTGGAACACCATCACCGGCAACAGCACGACCCCGACCTGTGCCGGCGGGAACAGCACGCCCGCCATCGGCACGCCGGTCGCGAGGCTCTTCTTCGATCCGCAGAAGCGCATCACCGCCGCATCGGCGGGGTCGAGCTTCATCGCCCGCGCGATCAGCCCGGTCAGCACCAGCACCACCGCCAGCAGCGCCGCGCACCATCCGACCAGTTCGGCCAGTTCGATCGCTCCGACCTGCGACCACAGCCCCTCGACCACCGCCGCGCCGAACGCGGTATAGACGACCAGCAGGATCGATCCGCGATCGAGCGTGGTGACCAGTCGCTTGCGCGTCACGATCCATTCGCCGATCCACGGACGCAGCAAATGCCCCGCGGCAAAGGGGACCAGCAATTGCAGCACGATCGTGCGCACGCTGTCGAACGACAGGTCGACCCCGCCGGTGCCGGGCAGCAGCAACGCCGCCAGCGCCGGCGTGACAGCGATGCCGAGCAGGTTGGACAGCGACGCGCTGCACACCGCCGCCGCGACATTGCCGCGCGCGATCGCGGTGAACGCGATCGACGACTGCACCGTCGAGGGCAGCAGCGTCAGGAACAACAGCCCCGTCGCGAGGTCGGGCGCGGGCAGGCCGCTGCCGGTAATGGCGAGGCCGAGGATCGGGAACAGCACGAAGCTGACCGCAAGGATGGCGAGGTGCAGCCGCCAGTGCCGCGCCCCCGCCAGCAACGCGCTGCGCGACAATTTCGCGCCATGGACGAAGAACAGCGCGACGATCGCGGTATCGGCGGCGACGTCGAAGATCGGCACCCCGACCCCGCGCGGCGGCAACACCGTCGCGATCAGCACCGTCGCCAGCAACATCAGGATATAGGGCTCGATCGTGGCGAGCAGTCGGCGGATCATCGGGGCACTCCGGTTACGCGAAACAGGATCAGCTGCCCCGGTAGGTCGAATAGCTGTAGGGGGAAACCAGCAACGGCACGTGATAATGGCCACCGTCCCCGGCAATGCCGAAATCGATCGTCACCCGGTCGAGGAACGGCGGATCGGCCAGCGTCACCCCGACAGCGCGGAAATAGTCGGCGACCGCGAAGCACAGCGCATGGCGCCCCGGCGACAGGCGCAGCGCGGCGAGCTCGGGACAGCGGCCATCGCCATTGGTCATGCCGGTGAACAACGGCACGCCCCGCTCGTCGAGCAGCGTGACCGCGATCCCCGCCGCCGGACGGCCATGCGCGGTGTCGAGCACATGCGTCGACAGCGTCGCGCTCATGCCGCCGCCTCGCCGCGCGGCCATGTGCCGACGAATTCGGGTTCGTCATAATCGAGATAGGCGGCGATCATCGCATCACGATCGTCGAGGAACAGCTGGTCCGCCACCCCCGCCACCAGACGCGGCAGCGCATGGCGCAGCCCCGACAGCGCCGATGCCGACAGGCCGAGGCTGATCAGCCCCGAATAGTTGAACGCGAACAGCCCGTGCAGCTTCGCCGACGCATCGGGATCGCGCGGCAGGAACTGGAAATTCGGCCCCAGATAGGGATGGGCGTCGATCAGCGGATTGGCCCCTGCCGCCGGGCGATACCGATCCGACCAGCGGGCGATGTCGTCGGCGACCAGCGTCAGTTCGGGCCTGAGCGCCGGATCGGTGACGAGGCCGGTCGACAGGACCAGAAAATCGAACGTCTCGACCCCGTGCGGCGTGGTGATCGCGACGCCGCCATCGGTCTCGGCGACGTCGAGCCATGGCGTACCGAGATGCAGGTGAAAGCCGGGCAGTGCCGATGCCCGGTCGAACGTGTCGTTGGTGGGTGGCTGGCTGCGATCGAAGAACGCGGCCATCATCCGGTATTTGGCGGCATCGTCCAGCGCGGGGAAGCGGCCGATGATGCCGCTGCGCTCCATATGCCGGATCGGGTTGACGCGGGGCAGTGCCGGACGGCGGACGAAGACATGCGCCTCCGCCACCCCGGCCGACAGCGCGGCATGGGCATTGTCGAACGCCGACGCCCCCGCCCCCAGCAGCGCGATCCGTTTGCCGGCCAGCGCGGCATAGTCGATCGCGGCGGAGGTATGGGCATAGCGGCTTGCCGGCAGCCGGTCGCGCACCAGCGGCGGGACATGCCAATGCCCCCCGCCCTGGATACCGGTCGCCAGCACCACCTTGCGCGCGAGCAGCGGCGCGCCCTCCGCCAGATGGATGCGGAACCGTCCGCCCAGCGGCTCGACCAGCGTGACCCGCGCTTCGTTGCGCACCGGCAGCTTCAGCACCGCCCGGTACCAGCGCAGATACGCCATCCAGTCGCGGCGCGGGATCTTGTCGAGCGCGTCCCAGCCCTCGGCACCATGCTGCGCTTCCCAATAGGCGCGGAAGGTCAGCGACGGGATGCCCATGTCGATCGCGGTCAGATGCTTGGGCGTGCGCAGCGTCATCATCCGCGCATAGGTATCCCACGGCCCTTCATAGCCTGCCGGATTCTCGTCGAGCACGAGGATGTCGGACACCCGTTCGCGCAGCAGCCCGAATGCCGCGCCCAGCCCGCTCTGCCCGCCGCCGACGATGACGACGTCATGGACATGACCGTCCGCCATGTCCTTCGGCATGGTCCAGGCCGGGCCGCCAAAGGCAAGCCGTTCGAGGTCGGTCGCGACCTGTTCCGCCAGCGCGGCAAGGCCGATGGGTCGGGTCATGGCAGCGTCTCCAGTCGCAGGCGGACGATATGGCCGATCTCGTCGATCGCGGTCGCCACTTCGGTCTCGGCATCGTTGGTCAGGCGATCGGCCATCGCCCGCACTATCCCCTCCCGGTCGGTCCGCCGGACGCAGATGACGAAGGGAAAGCCGAACCGCTCGCGATATGCGGCGTTGAGGCTGTGGAAACGTTCGAACGCCTCGGGCGTCATCCGGTCCAGCCCGGCCGATGCCTGTTCGCTCTGCGATGCGGCGGTCAGCGTGCCCGCGATCGCCGCGCGCCCGGCCAGTTCGGGATGCGCGCGGATCACCGACAGCCGTTCCTCGGGCGTCGCATCGGCCAGGACGGCAAGGATGCCCTCGGCCAGGTCGTCGAACGGCCGCCGCGCCGCCGCCCGTTCGACCACCCAGGGCGAATGCTCGACCACGCTTGCGTAGCGCGTGATGAAATCCCCGTCCGACAACATGTTGAAATCGGTCACGATCCGGTCCCCTCGATCGAGACATGCGCGGCGACGACCTTCCAGCCATCGGCGAAGCGGACCCAGCTCTGGCTCTGCCGCCCGCGCCGGGGGTCGCCCTCGCGGAAGAACTCCGCATTGGCAGTGGCGAAGTCGCGGCCGAAGGCATGGATCGCGACCGTGCCGAGCCGGCGTTGCGGCGATCCGCCGCGCCCCTTGCGGAATGCCCGGATCGCGTCGGCCCCATACAGCACCTCGCCCACGCCGTAGCGGATGGTGCTGGGATGGTCGTGGAACAGCCGGTCCATCGCCGCCACGTCATCGGCCATCAGGGCCGCTTCGTAGGCATGGAAGGCCGCCGTCACCTCGGCCACCACCTGCGGATCGTCGATCGTCATGCCGGGTGCACCTGTTGCCAATGTCGGGCGATATCGATGCGGCGCGCGATCCACGCATCGCCGCTGGCGATCACATGGTCGACGAAGCGGGCCAGCGCCGCCGCCCGACCGGGCCGCCCGGCGATACGCCCGTGCAGCCCGACCGACATCATCCGCCCGCCCTCGGCGCGCAACTGTTCGAAGGTATCGCGCAGATAGCGGAAGAACGGTTCGCCATCGGCAAAGCCGTTATAGGCGACGAACTTCATGTCGTTGGCGTCGAGCGTATAGGGCACGATCATCTGCGCCCGCCCGCCATTCGCCGCCGCATGGCGACGATCCCAATAGGGCAGGTCGTCGGCATAGCTGTCGGCATCATAGACGAACCCGCCCTCCGCCGCGACCAGCGCGGCGGTCGCCGGCGAGGTCCGCCCCTGATACCAGCCCAGCGGGCGCGTGCCGGTCAGGCGCCGGTGCAGCGCGATCGCCTCGGCGATATGCGTGCGCTCCACCTCGGGGGGGACATATTGGTAATCGATCCAGCGATAGCCGTGGCTGGCGATTTCCCAATTGGCGGACAGCATCGCGTCGACGCTGGCCGGATTGGCCGCCATGGCGGTCGCGACCGCAAAGGCCGTCACCGGCACCTCCCGCTCGGCGAACAGCCGGTGCAGCCGCCAGAAACCGGCGCGCGCGCCATATTCGTACAGGCTTTCCATCGCCATCGCCCGGGCGGGATGGCTGGCCGCGCCGACCATTTCCGACAGGAACGCCTCCGATCCGGCATCGCCGTTGAGGACGCAATTCTCGGCGCCCTCCTCGACATTGACGACGAACTGGACAGCGACACGCGCCCCACCCGGCCAGCGTGGATCGGGCGGCGTCGCGCCGTATCCGATCAGGTCGCGCGCCGCGGTCATGCGGCATAGCTTTCGAGCGCGGCATCGACCCCGGCCCCGGGCGGCAGCGCCAGCCCTTCGGCGCGCAACACCGCCTCCAGCGCCGCCAGCGTCAGCAGCACCTTGTGCTTCATCGCGTTGTAGCCCATCGCGCCGATCCGCCAGACCTTGCCCTGCAGCGGTCCGAAGGCGGTGCCGATCTCGATCTCGAAATCGTCACGCATCCGCGCGCGGACCCGCTCGCCATCGACGCCGGGCGGGATGACGATGCCGGTGACGTTGGTCATGCGGAAACGATCGTCGCCGAACACTTCCAGCCCCAGCGCGCGAGCCCCCGCGACCACTGCCCGCCCCGCCGCCGCATGGCGCGCGAACCGCGCCGGCAACCCCTCGCCCAGCGCGACGCGGGCGCATTCGCGCGCGCCGTAGAGCATCGTCGTCGCTTCGGTATGATGGTTCAGCCGCTTCTCCGACCAATAATCCATGATCATCGCGAGGTCGAAATAGTTGGTGCCGATCCGCACGCCGGCAGCGTCGGACAGGTCGTCGCGGCGAATGCCCTTCTCGACATGGCGACGGCCGAGGATGCGGTCGGCAGCACGCGGCGAGACGGTGATCGGTGCCGATCCCGATGGCCCGCCCAGACATTTCTGCAGGCCGCCGGTGACGATATCCGCGCCCCAGCGATCGGTGGCGATCTCCATCCCGCCGATCGTCGCGGTCGCATCGACATAGAGATACGCCCCCGCCGCCCGGACCAGCGCCCCCACCCCGTCGAGCGGCTGCGCCATGGTGGTCGAGGTATCGCCATGGACACAGGCGACGACCATCGGTTCGGTGCGCGTAATCGCATCGGCGATGGCATCGATCGGTACCGTTTCCCCCCAGGGCACCGACAGCCGCTCGACCCGCGCCCCGATCCGCTCGCCAATCTCCTGCAGCAGCAGTCCGAACCGGCCGAAATCGATCACCAGCAACCGGTCGCCGGGCGCCAGCAGCGACACGAGCGATGCCTCGATCGCCGCGCGTGCGGTGCCATCGATCAGGAAGGTCCAGTGATTGTCCGTCCCGAACACCGGCCGGTACAGCGCCATCACCTGGTTCATATAGCCGGTCATTTCCGGGTCGAACTGGCCGAGCAGGTCGGCGCTCATCGCGCGCAGCACGCGCGGATGGGCGTTGACCGGCCCCGGCCCCATCAACAGCCGCTGCGGCGGATCGATCTCCCCGAACAGGTCAGGCGTCACGCACTTGCTCTCCCAATCGATCGATGAAACCGCGCATCGCGGCAAAGGCCGCATCGGCGTCGGCCGGATCGACATGCTCGGCCGGATGGTGGCTGATCCCGCCGGCACAGCGCACGAACAGCATCGCCACCGGGCCGAGCGCGACCATCGCCATAGCGTCATGCCCCGCCCCCGACATCAGCCGTCGCGACGGCTGCCCGGTGGCGACGATCGCCGCGTCGAGCAGGTCCATCAGCCGGGGGTCGCACGGACAGGGCGGCAGGTCGTGGATCGTGGTGACGTCGAGCCCGACGCCCCGCTCGGCAGCAATGCCGTCCATCGCCGCGCGGATCGCGGCGGCGGCGCGGTCGCGGCGGTCGGTGGCGCCGGCGCGGATATCGATAGTGAAGCGTACATCGCCGGCAATCACATTGGCGGCACCCGGTGCGACCTCGATCCGGCCGACCGTCGCGACCAGATCGGACGCGGCGGCGACGGCGATATCCTCGACCGCCGCCACCATCCGCGCGGCGGCGGCCAGCGCGTCGCGGCGTAGCGGCATCGTCACCGTGCCGGCATGGCCGGCGACGCCGGTCACCGTCGCTTCGAGCCGCAGCTGCGCGGCGATGCCGGTGACGGTGCCGAGCGCCAGCCCCTCCGCCTCCAGCACCGGCCCCTGTTCGATATGCGCTTCCAGATAGGCGAGCAGGGTGCCAGGCGCACGGGCGGCGCTGGCGAGCGACGCGGCGTCGCTACCGAACTCGCGCAGCGCGGCATCGACGGTTACACCGTCCGCATCGGCCATGTCCGCCGCCTGCGCAGCCAGCGTCCCCGCAACCGCGCGACTGCCGAGCATCGCGGCGGGAAAGCGCGATCCCTCCTCATCGCCAAAGCCGATCACCTCGATCGCAAACGGCAGGCGACGTCCCTCGGCATGGAGCGCCGCGACGCATTCGATGCCGAGCATCACCCCCAGCGGCCCGTCATAGGCACCGCCGTCGCGCACGCTGTCGAGATGACTGCCGATGACCAAAGCGGGCGCAGCGGGCGTCGCCCCCTCGTACCGCCCGATCAGGTTGATAGCGGCGTCGCGGCGCACGGTCATGCCCGCTTCTTCCATCCACGCGCCGACGCGTTCGATCGTGGCGCGATAGGCCGGGGTCAGCCACCCGCGGAACAGCCGGTCCGGCCGGTCGCTATAGGGCGCGCGCGACAATTCGATGCAGCGCGCCGCCGCCCGCGCGCCCGATGCGGTCGCGCTCACCATGTCGCCGCCATCCCGTCGCTGCGCGGATCGGCAGCACCTTCGATCACGCCATCGGGATGACGCAGGATCGCGCCGGCATGGCCCATCGTCGACGACCATGCCGCCACCCGTTCGACCGCATGGCCGGCCGCTTCCAGCCTCGCGTACAGGGCCGGATCGAACCCGTCCTCGATCTTCAGCGTCGTGCTCTGATCGCCCCAGGTCCGCCCGAGCAGCCAGCGCGGGCCATCCACCGCCGCCTGCAACGGCTGCCCGAACCGCGCATGGCGCGTAAAGATCGCCGCCTGCGTCTGTGGCTGCCCCTCGCCGCCCATCGTGCCATAGGCCATGACCCGGCCATCGTCGAAGCAGGCGAGCGCGGGATTGAGCGTATGGAACGGCCGCGCCCCGGGCCGCAGCCGGTTCGGGCCATCGCCGCCAAGCGCGAACGAACAGCCGCGATTCTGCCAGGTGATCCCGGTCTGCGGCAGGACGATGCCCGATCCGAATTCGAAATAGGTGCTCTGGATACAGCTTACGACCTGCCCACGCGCATCGGCCGCGCCGAACCAGGTCGTGTCGCCCAGCGCGGGCGGATGCGGCCATGGCGCGGCGCGCGTCGGATCGACGGCACCTGCCATATGGTCGAGCGCGGCGGCATCGTCGAGCAGCGCCTGCGCATCCTGCGTCATCGTCGCCGGATCGCCGACATGCGCGTCGCGCCAGCGGAACGCCTGCTTGGTGGCCTCGACCAGATGATGGACATGGTCGAACCCGTCGCAGGTCGTGGCGCCGAGCCGGTCGAACAGCGCGAGGATCATCAGCGAAGCGATCCCCTGGGTCGGCGGCGGCAGGTTGAACAGGCGCGCCCCGGCGATCGTGACGGTCAGCGGGTCGACCGGTCGCGCGGCAAAGGCGGCGAGGTCGCCCGCCGCGACCGGACTGCCAAGCCGGGCAAGGTCGTCGGCGATCGCCTGCGCCAGCGCGCCGCGATAGAAGCCGTCCAGCCCGTCCGCTGCCAGTCGTTCCAGCGTTGTCGCCAGCGCCGGCTGTCGCAGCACATCGCCTTCGACCAGCGGGCGCCCTTCGGGTTCGAAGATGCGGGCATAGTCGCCGGGCAGGTCGCGCAACGCGGCCGAGACGGTGGCGGCGACCTGCGCCCCGCCGGGGGTGACGACCACGCCGCTTCGGCCATGATGGATCGCATCGCGCAGCAACCGGTCGAGCGGCAGCGTCGATCCACTCCGCGTCAACGCCGCCTGCCATCCGCCAACGGTGCCCGCGACCGTATTCGCCGCCAGCGCCCCGCGCCACGGGATCGTCGCATGGTCGCGGTACAGGCCGGGTTCGGCCGCCATCGCCGCCGCGCCGCAGCCGTCGATCGCCCAATTGCCGCCATCGGGTTCGGCGACCAGCCAGAAACCGTCGCCGCCGATCCCGGTCATGTGCGGATAGACGACGGCGAGGCACGCGGCGGTCGCCACCGCCGCCTCCACCGCCGAACCGCCATCGGCCAGCACGTCGCGCCCCGCCTGTGCCGCGAGGTGGTGCGGCGCGGTGACCATGCCGCGCAACGCACGGGGCGTCGCCCGCGTCATGCCGCCACCGCCGCTATCGGCGCGACCGGACAGGCGATCAGCCCCGCCGCCGCCAGTGCCGCCGCCGTCTCGAACAACAGCGCCTCCCGCCCCGGCGCGGCGATCAGCTGCACGCCGATCGGCATCGCGCCCGTGGCCTGGGCCAGCGGCACCGACAGGATCGGCACCCCGGCGAGGCTGAGGGGCTGGGTATGCAGGCCCAGGTCGGCACGCGCCGACAGCGACTGGCCGTCGATCACGATCGTCGTCGCATCGATGCGCGGCGCGGCCATCGGCGTCGCCGGGGCCAGCAACAGGTCGTGTGTGGCCAGCGCGTCGATCAGTTCGGCGGTGAAGCGTTCGGCGACCGCCTCCGCCTCGCGCACCGCCGCGACCGGCTGCAACGCCCCGGCGATCAACCGGTCGCGCGTTCCGGCATCGAACGCCATCGCATCGCGGCGCAGCGCGGGCAGATGGCGATGCCCGCCCTCGGCGCCGGTCAGCATGAATCCGGCCGATCGCGCCGCCGCCGCCCAGCGCAGCACGACCGGCGGCCCGGCGTGCAGATGCCGGGCGATGCGATCGATCCCGGTCAGCACCGCGTCCTCGGCGCGCTCGGCGAACCACCCGCCAAGCGGTGCCACCCGCACGATGGCGCTACCACCCGGCGACAGCGGGGCGCCGGTCATCACCGCATGGGCGATCGCCATGTCCTCGCTCGACCGGGTGAAGCAGCCCACCGTGTCGAGCCGCTCGACAAAGGGATAGGTTCCGGCGACCGGCACCGCGCCGAAGCTCGGCCGCAATCCATAGATGCCGCACAGGCTGGCCGGCACGCGGATCGATCCGTTGGTATCCGATCCCAGCGCCAGCGGCACCAGCCCGGCCCCGACCAGCGCCGCCGACCCGCCCGACGATCCGCCCGCCAGTCGGTCGGGATCATGCGGGTTGCGGGTGGTGCCGTAATGCGCGTTCTCGGTCGAAAAGCCATAGGCGAATTCGTCCATGTTGGTCGTCGCGACCAGTACCGCGCCCGCCGCGCACAGCCGGGCCACGACCTTGGCATCGCGCGGTGCGGGTGGCGCCGACGCCAATTGCCGCGCCCCGGCCGTGGTCGCCTCCCCCGCCACGTCGAACAGGTCCTTGACCGCAAAGGGCACCCCGGCCAGCGGCCCCGGATCGCGCCCGGCGGCGACCGTCGCATCGACCCGTGCGGCATCGGCCAGCGCCCGGTCGCGCAACAGCCGGGTGGCGGCGTTGAGCGAGCCGTGCGCCGCGATGCGATCGATCGTCTCGACCGCGATCGCCTGTGCCGGGCGGCGTCCGGCGCGAACATCGGCGGCGATGGCGCTTGCCGACAGGGTCATCGCGCATCCTCGGCCAGCGCGGCACGCACCGCCTCGTGATGGCGCGCCAGCAACCGCTGGTTGGCGACCACGCCCGCGACCGCTGCCGTCGGCACGGCCAGCGCGATGCGATCGGCCAGCAGCAATACGAGCCGCCGTTCGTCTTCCGTCGCCTGTGTCATGCCATGGTCTCCCCGCTCGCACTGCGCGAATTGGGTAGCGCCTCCGAACCATGCGGCAGAAGCGCAATATTGCGCTTCGAGCGAACGCATTTTTCGCGCACTCCCGATCAGTCGAACCGTTGCCGCTCGAACGTGGCGAAGTCGTGCTCGAGCCGGGCTTCAAGCCGGGCCTTGTCGTTGGCGGTCAGGAAGGCGCGGCACGCTGCGGCGTCGAGCACGCGACAGGCGGCGATGCGCGGACCGCCGGCGCGGTCCTGCCAGATGCTGGCGCCGGGCAGGAACGCATAGTGCAGCGAATCGCGCGCGATCTGCTTCAGATCGCGGTAGCGCAGGCGCTGTTCGGTCACCGCGCGCAGATATTCGTTGGTCATGTCGCTGCGCGCGACGCCTTCGTCATCGGTCGACAGCACGACCGGCACCCCCGCCTGCCGATACAGCGACAGCGGATGGTCGCGGCCCTTCACCCCCAGGATGACGGCGTTGCTGGTCAGGTTGATCTCGACCGCCACCCGCTCGCGCGCCATCTTCGCCAGCAGCGCGCGGGCGTCGGTTTCGTAGGAAATGTCGATGCCGTGCCCGATGCGGCGCGCCCCGGCGACCGCCACCGCATCGCGGATATGAAACGCCAGATCGCGCGGCGGCACCAGCCCGAGCGTCAGTTCGCCCGCATGCAGCGACAGCGGCACGGCGGGAAAGCGTTCCTTCAGAAACCGGAACATCCGCATGTGCAGCCGGTAATCGCGCAGCGCCACCGGATCATGTTCGGGTGCGACGATATTGACGCCGACGAAGCGCGGATCGGCCCCGACCATCGCGAAGCCCAGCGCCAGTTCGGCAAAGACCTGTGCCGGCGGCCGGGTGCGGATCGCGGCGATCTGATAGCGGATCTCGGTCGCGCAGGCAGGTTTGGCCGCGGGCGTGGTGCAGCCGTCGATCGCTGCCATCTCCGCTTCATACCCGTCATAGCGCGCGCGCATCGCCCGTACCGCGGCCGGCAGTTCGGGGGCGATCCGCGCATAGAGCGCCGCCAGATCGCCGACATCCCCCTCGGCGACCTTCGCCAGTTCGGGCGTCAGGCCGGCGCCGGTGCTGAGTTCGGCATAGGACACGCCATCGGCCGCCGCCTGTTGCCGCGTCAGCGCCAAGACCTTGCCCGCATGGCGCGCCGCGATCGGCCAGAAGGCGTCGAACGTCGCGAAGAAACGATCATAGCCCGACACGCGCGGATCGCCGGTGCCGCTTTCGAACCCGCGCGTCGAAAAGGCATCGATAAAGCCGGCATAGCGGCGATAATCGCGCGTCAGGTCCGCCGCCGCGACCCGCCCCGGTGCGTCGCATGGCGGCGGCGCCAGTCCCGGCGGATCGATCGACAGGCACAGCCCGTCCGCCGCCGCCCAGGCAAGGATATCCTCGGCATAGACCGCGCCGCCGGCATGATTGTGCAGGTCGCCGCCCTTGGGCATCGCTTGCAGGAACATGCGCAGCCGCGGCGGACTGTCGGCGATCGCGTCGAGATACGCCGCCGTCCGCGCTTCGGGGGTCGGCGGATCAGGCGGCGGTGCGGCACCGCCCAGCAATGCCGCCGCCAGCGTCAATATCATTCCCGCCACGCTCGCACGCATGGCGGTGCGGCCGTTGCTGCAACGGTCGTGCATCGCTGTCCCCCTTCAAGCCGGTCGCGCCCTACGGCGCCGACGCCCTCGGCCGATGGTCTAGGGACGGTGTTTGCCCGCGCCCATCGCAATATCCGGCACGTCGCGTTGCCGGAAAGCGCGCGGACGACCCGCGCTCTTTTTTGCAACACGGAATGCCGTTCATTGCGGTAGATCGCGCGCATGGCTGCTGGCATGACGGTGGCAGGGCGGGTTCCGGGGGACGGCATGACAGACACGATATCGGCACGACCGGCGACGACGATGCTGGAGCGCCGGTTCCAGCTGACCGAGCGCGGCACGTCGGCACGCACCGAGATCCTCGGCGGTGTCACGACCTTCCTGACCATGGCCTATATCGTGCTGGTCAATCCCGCGATCCTGGGACAGGCCGGCATGCCGGTCGCGGCGGTCGCCGCCGCCACCTGCTTCGCCGCCGCCTTCGCCTCGATCCTGATGGGGCTGGTCGCCAATGTGCCGCTGGCACTGGCGCCGGGCATGGGCCTCAACGCCTATTTCAGCTTCACCGTCGTGCAGCAGATGGGCATTCCGTGGCCCGTCGCGCTCGGCTGCGTGTTCATTTCGGGCGTGTGTTTCCTGATCCTGACGCTGACCGGGGTGCGACAGCTGATCGTGTCGGTGATCCCGCCGCACCTGTTCGCGGCGGTGGCGGGCGGGATCGGGCTGTTCATCGGCTTTATCGGCCTGCGCAATGCCGGGATCGTCGTCGCCAGCCCCGCCACGCTGGTCGCGCTCGGGCCGCTGACCGCGCCGGGCGCCGCGCTGGCGCTGCTCGGGCTGTTGCTGATCGCGGGCCTGAGCATCTGGAACGTGCGCGGCGCGATGCTGATCGGCATCGTCGCCACGACCATCGTCGCATGGCTGACCGGACAGGTCACGATGACCCCCGAACCCTATAGCCTGACGATGTTGACGCAGACCGCGTTCCGCATCGACCTGCCCGGCGTGTTCGGCGCGGGCGGGCGACATGGCCTCGGCCTGTTCGAGATCCTGTTCGTGTTCCTGTTCGTCGACCTGTTCGACAATATCGGCACGCTGGTCGCGGTGACCAAGCGCGCCGGGCTGATCGACGCCGCCGGCCGCATTCCCCGACTGAACCGCATCCTGCTGACCGATGCGGTCGCGACCATGGTCGGCGCGGTGGCGGGGACCAGCACCGTCACCAGCTATGTCGAAAGCGCGGCGGGCGTGCAGGCGGGCGGGCGCACCGGGCTGACCGCGATCGTCACCGGACTTCTGTTCCTGTTGACCATGTTCGTCGCCCCCTATGCGCAGCTGGTGCCGCTGGCCGCGACCGCCCCGGCGCTGATCGTCGTCGGCGGGCTGATGCTGTTGCCGCTGGTCGAGGTGCAGTGGGACGATCCGCTGGCGGCGATCCCGGCATTCCTCACCGTCGCGCTGATCCCGCTGACCTTCTCGATCGCCAATGGCCTCGCCTTCGGCATCACCGCCCATGCCGTGCTGAAGGCGATGCGCGGACAGGCGACGCGCGCCGACTGGTTCCTGTTCCTGCTCGCCGCGCTGTTCATCGCCCGCTTCGCGTGGATGGGGGCGGCGTAAGGCCATGACGATCCGCTTCCTGCTCGACGATGCGGTCGTAGAGGTCGCCGACGCCGCACCGACCGCGACGCTGCTCGACCATCTACGCTATCGCCTGCGCCGCACCGGCACCAAGGAAGGCTGTGCCGAGGGCGATTGCGGCGCCTGTACCGTGCTGGTCGGCGACGCCGAAGGCGACGGCATCGCCTGGCGCGCGGTCAATGCCTGCATCCTGTTCCTGCCGATGGTCGATGGCAAGGCGGTGCTGACCGTCGAAAGCCTGTCGCAGGGCGGCGCGCCGACCCCGTTGCAGACGTGCATGGCGCGCAACGGGAGCTCGCAATGCGGCTTCTGCACGCCGGGCTTCGTCATGTCGCTCTATGGCCGCGCGGTGGGGGCGGCGGGCCATGACCTGCCCGTCGCCGACGTGATCGCCGGCAATCTGTGCCGCTGCACCGGCTATGGCCCGATCCTCGAAGCGGCGGAGCAGGTGTCGCGGATCGAACGCGACGACCGGCGGACGGCGGCGGCGCTGCGCGAGCTACGGGCGAACCACGCCCCCGAACCGCCGACCTGGTTCGCGCCGCGCTCGGCCGACGAACTGGCGGCATTGCTGATCGAGCACCCCCATGCCCGGCTGATCGCGGGAGCGACCGATGTCGGGCTATGGGTGACGAAGGGGCTGCGCGACCTCGATTTGCCGATATTCATCGGCGACGTCCCCGAATTGCGCACGATCGGCGAGGACGCGAGCGGCGTCACGCTGGGCGCGGCGGTGCGCTATGCCGAGGCGCATGACGCGCTCGCCCGGTTGCATCCCGATCTGGGCGAACTGGTCCGGCGGATCGGCGGGTTGCAGGTGCGCAATGCCGGCACGATCGGCGGCAATATCGCCAATGGCTCACCGATCGGCGACGGCCCGCCGGCACTGATCGCGCTCGGCGCGTCGCTGGTGCTGCGCCGTGGCGACCAGCGGCGGACGCTGGCGCTGGAGGATTATTTCCTCGCTTATGGCAAGCAGGATCGCGCACCCGGCGAGTTCGTCGAGCGTGTCCACATCCCCCGCCCCGCCCCCGATGCGATCGTCCATATCGCGAAACTGTCGCGCCGCTTCGACAGCGATATTTCGGCGGTATGCGGTGCGTTCCATCTGACCATGCGCGACGGCACCATCGTCGAGGTGCGCGTTGCGTTCGGCGGGATGGCCGCGACTCCCCGCCGCGCCGCGGCATGCGAGGCGGCACTGACCGGCGCCCCCTTTACCGAAGCGACGATCGCCCGCGCCGTCGAAGCGCTGCGCGACGATTTCGACCCGCTTACCGACGTGCGCGGCAGCGCCGCCTATCGCCAGCAGGCGGCGGGCAATCTCTTGTGGCGCCTGTGGCACCGCGAACAGGGCGAACCGGTGTCGGTCCAAGAGCTTTGCCGATGACGGCCCCCAAAGCCTCGCTGCCGCACGACAGCGCGCTGCTGCACGTGACCGGCACGGCACGCTATATCGACGACGAAGCCGAGCCTGCCGACCTGCTCCACCTCGCCTTCGGCCAGTCGACCGAAACCCATGCCGCGATCACCGGCATCGACCTGTCGGCGGTGCGCGCCGCGCCGGGCGTCGTCGCGGTCTTCACCGCCGCCGACATTCCCGGCCATAACGATGTCAGCCCGGTCGCGCATGACGACCGGCTGCTTGCCGATGGCGAGGTGCTGTATCGCGGGCAGCCGATATTCCTCGTCGCCGCAACCAGTCGCGGTGCGGCGCGGCGGGCGGCGCGACTGGGTCGGATCGACTATGCCCCCCGTCCCGCGTTGCTGACCATCGCCGATGCGCGCGATGCCGATTCACGGATCGAACCGACCCAGCGCATGGCGCGCGGCGACGCCGCCGCTGCGCTCGCGACCGCGCCGCATCGCCACTCGGGCGGTTTCGCGATGGGCGGGCAGGATCACTTCTATCTGGAGGGACAGGTCGCGCTCGCCCGGCCCGGCGAGGACGGACAGGTCCATCTCGCCAGTTCGACCCAGCATCCCAGCGAAGTGCAGCATCTGGTCGCCGACCTGCTCGGCATATCCTCCGCCGACGTGACGGTCGAGGTCCGGCGCATGGGCGGCGCGTTCGGCGGCAAGGAGACGCAGGCCGCCCCCTTCGCCGCCGCCGCCGCCCTGGTCGCCGCCAAGACCGGCCGCCCCGCCAAATTCTGCTGCGACCGCGACGACGACATGGTGCTGACCGGCAAGCGCCACGACTTCTCCGTCGACTATGATGTCGGCTTCGACGACGACGGGCATATCCTCGGCCTGATCCTGCGGCTCGCCTCGCGCTGCGGGGCGACGGTCGACCTGTCGCCGGCGATCAACGACCGGGCGATGTTCCATGCCGACAACAGCTATTGGCTGCCTGCGGTCGAGATCCTGTCCGAACGGCTGAAGACCCACACCGTCTCCGCCACCGCCTTTCGCGGATTCGGCGGGCCGCAGGGGATGCTGGCGATCGAGCGGGTCATCGACGTCGTCGCCGCTGCGTTGGGGCGCGATCCGCTCGATATCCGCACCGCCAATCTCTACGGGCCGGGCCGCGACGTCACCCCCTATGGCATGACGATCGCCGACAATATCGCGCCCGCACTGATCGCCCGGTTGCGCCATGACAGCGACTATGACGCGCGCCGCGCCGCCATCGGCGACTTCAACGCGCGGCATCGCGTGCTGAAAAAGGGGATCGCGCTCGCGCCCGTCAAGTTCGGGATCAGCTTCACCACCACCCATCTCAATCAGGCCGGGGCACTGGTGCATGTCTATGCCGATGGCAGCATCCAGCTGAACCATGGCGGCACCGAAATGGGACAGGGCCTGTATATCAAGGTCGCCCAGGTCGTCGCCGACGTGTTCGCCGTGCCCGCCAGCACGGTGCGCATCACCGCGACCCGTACCGACAAGGTGCCCAACACCTCCGCCACCGCCGCATCGTCCGGCGCCGACCTGAACGGCATGGCCGCGTTCGAGGCGGCGAGCACCATCCGCGACCGACTGGCGGGCGTCGCCGCCTCGATCGGCGGCTGCGAACCGGATGCCGTCCGCTTCACCCCGGCGGGCGTCGTCGCCGGTGCGGAGACGATCCCCTTCGCCACCCTGTGCCGCAAGGCCCATCTGGCGCGGGTGTCGCTGTCCTCGACCGGCTTCTACGCCACGCCCGACATCGCCTATGACCGCGCGGCGCATCGCGGGCGGCCCTTCTATTATTTCGCCTATGGCGCCGCCTGTGCCGAAGTGGTGGTCGACACGCTGACCGGCGAGCACCGCGTGCTGGCGGTCGATATCCTTCACGATGTCGGCCGCTCGCTCAACCCGGCGATCGACCTCGGCCAGATCGAGGGCGGCTTCGTCCAGGGGCAGGGCTGGCTGACGACCGAGGAGCTGGTCTTCGCCGACGACGGCCGGCTGCTGACCCATTCGCCCGCGACCTACAAGATCCCGACCGCCGCCGACCGGCCGCAGCGCCTGTCGATCGCACTGTGGGACGGGGAGAATGTCGAACCGACCATCCACCGGTCGAAAGCGGTCGGCGAACCGCCGTTCATGCTCGCCCAATGCGTGCTGTCGGCGCTGGGCGAAGCGATCGCCGCCACCGTCCCCGACCGCCGTGCCTTCCCCCCGCTCGACGCCCCCGCGACGCCTGAGGCGATCCTGCGCGCGATCGCCGCGCATCGCGCATGCGGGTAGCGTGGCGCGAACGGCTGCGCGGCGTCGCGCCCGACGACCGCATCGCCTTGGTCACCATCCTCGCGACCGAAGGCTCGGCGCCGCGTGGGCCGGGCACGCGCATGGCGGTCGACGATACCGCCTCGTTCGACACGATCGGCGGCGGCGCGCTGGAGCATCAGGCGATCGAACAGGCCCGGGCGATCCTCTCCCATCCGCCGGGCATATGGCGGGTGCAGGATTATCCGCTCGGCCCCCTGCTCGGCCAATGCTGCGGCGGGCGGGTGCGGCTGTTGATCGAGCGGGTCGACCCGGCGGCGCTCGACTGGATCGATGCCACGACCCTGACGACCACGCTGCATTCGACGCAGGTCGCGCGCCACGCTGATCCGCTGGCCGCTATCGTGCCGCTACCGGCGCGGGGCGAGCGCCCGGCGGCCGGCGCGACATGGTCCGAACGGCTCGGCCAGTGGCAGCGGCCGGTCTATCTGTTCGGCGCGGGCCATGTCGGACAGGCGATCGCCCGCCGGACAGCCGGCCTGCCGCTGCGCCTCGCCTGGTTCGACAGCCGTCCCGAACTGGCGGAGATGCCGGGCGTGACGATCGTCGACGCGGATCGCCTGCCCGCCTGCCTTGGCGATGCCCCCGCCGACGCGGCGGTGCTGATCCTGACGCATGACCACGGCCTCGACTATCGGCTGACCCATGCCGCACTGACGCGCGCGCCGCTCGCCTATGTCGGGCTGATCGGCTCGGCGACCAAGCGCGCCCGCTTCCTCGCCCGCCTGACTCGCGAGGACGTGTCGGCCGACGCCCGTGCCCGGCTGACCTGCCCGATCGGGCTGGCGACGATCCCCGGCAAGGAGCCGGACGTCATCGCTTTGTCGGTGCTTGCCCAACTCCTGACCTTCGACGCAACGCCCGAGCCGATATGACCCTATGCCTGTTCCGCGCCGAACTTCTGTCGGTTGCGACCGACCCGCGCGACGCGCCCGATGCGATCCGCCACGAAGCCGATGGCCTGCTGGTCGTCGAGGACGGGCTGGTCGTCGCGCGCGGCGACTATGCGACCCTTGCCCCGCGCTACGCCGGCCTGCCGGTCGAGCGGCTCCCCGGCATCGTCGTCCCCGGCTTCGTCGACGCGCATGTCCATTATCCGCAGATGGACCGCATCGCCTCGCATGGCGAACAGCTGCTCGACTGGCTGGAGCGGCATATCTTCCCGGCCGAAATGGCCTTCGCCGATCCGGTCCATGCCGCCAGTGTCGCCGATGCCTTCCTGACCGAGCTGCTGCGCAACGGCACCACCAGCGCGCTGGTGTTCCCGACCGTCCACCCCGGATCGGTCGACGCGCTGTTCGCCGCCGCGCTCGACCGGCGGATGCGGATCGTGTCGGGCAAGGTGCTGATGGACCTCGGCCCCGACGACTTGCGCGACACGCCCGATGCGGCGCGCGCCGACAGCGAGCAACTGATCCGTCGTTGGCGCGGGCGCGGGCGGCTCGGCTATGCAGTGACGCCGCGCTTCGCGCTGACCTCGTCCGACGAACAGCTTCGCCAGGCCGGCGCGTTGCTCGACGCGCATCCCGACGTGCTGCTCCACACCCATCTGGCGGAGAACAAGTACGAATGCGCCGCCGTGGCCGAGCGCTTCCCGCACGCGCACGACTATCTCGACGTCTATGACCGGTTCGGACTAGTCGGCCCCCGTTCGGTCTTCGCGCACGGCATCCACCTGCCCGGCCGCAGCTGCGCCCGGCTTGCCGAGGCTGGCGCGGGGATCGCGGTCTGTCCGACCTCCAACCTGTTCCTCGGATCGGGCTTCTTCGATTTCGGACAGGCCGATGCGCATCGGCTGCGCCTCGGGCTGGGCAGCGATATCGGCGCGGGCACGTCCTTTTCGTTGCTGCACACCGCCGGCGTCGCCTATCAGGCAGCACTCGCCCGCGAAGTGCGGCTCGACCCGTTCCGCGCGCTGTATCTGGCGACCGGGGGCAGCGCGGCGCTGCTCGGCATCGCCGACCGGGTGGGCGGTCTGCTGCCGGGGCAGGAAGCCGATTTCGTCCTGCTCGACGACGCGGCGACGCCGCTGCTCGCGCGGCGGACGGCGGGGGCCGATCTGGCGACGCGGCTGTTCGCGATGCAGGTGCTGGGCGACGACCGCACCGTGCGCCGCACCTATGTGATGGGCGAATGCGCCTGGGATCGGGGGATCGGATGAAGCGGATAGGATTGTGGCTGCTGGCATTGCTGGCGGCGACGATGCCGGCACAGGCGCAGCAGGCCAGACGCCTCGTCATCATCGATGACGAAGGCTTCGGCCTCGCCCATGTCATGCTGCTCGACGCGCCCGATGTCGAGGTGCTGGGCATCACCACCGTCAGCGGCAATGTCTGGGCCAATCGCGCCACCGCCATGGCGCTGAAGGGCGTCGAGCGCATGGAGCGGAACGTGCCCGTCGTGCAGGGTGCGACCTATCCGCTGGTCAATTCGGAGGTGCTGACCGAACGCTGGGAAGCGCTTTACGGCAAGCTGACGTGGAAGGGCGCGTGGATGAAGCAATGGGTCGAACCGACCCAGCAGAGCACCCCGCCCTATCACGGCCCCGACGATCCCGTCGACCTGCCCGGCGGCAACCCGACGACCCGCCCCTCCCCCGAGATCGCCGCCAATTTCATGCTGCGCATGGTCCGCGAGCATCCGGGACAGGTGACGATCATCGCCATGGGACCACTCACCAACCTCGCGCTGGCGCAGCGGCTCGATCCCGCCTTTGCGGGACTGGCTAAGGAGCTGGTCTATATGGGCGGCAGCCTCAATCCGCGCCAGGTGCTGGACAGCGTATCGGCCACGCAGTTCGCCCGCGAATTCGTCCATTCGCCGCGCCGCGAATTCAATGCGCGCTTCGATCCCGAAGCCGCCAGCATCGTCTCGCGCAGCCCGTGGCGGCGGATCACCGTGGTCCCGACCGACCCGTCGACCGCGACCGAACGGACGCCCGCGCTGATCGCGCGGTTGCGCGCCGTGTCGCCGCCCGCCGTCGCCGCATGGATCGGCGCGATGGAACCGGGCTTTCCGCTATGGGACGAAATCGCCGTCGGCATCTGGCTCGACCCGTCGCTCGTCACGTCGCGCGACACCGCCTTCGTCGATTACGATACGCAGTTCGGCCCGAATTACGGCGACATGCTGTCGTGGAGCGCGGGCTATCAGCCCGGCATCGGCGAACAGCGCGCCGAGATCGTCCGCACGATCGATCCCGCCGGCCTCGAGGCGCTCATGCTTCGGCTGCTGGCGCGCCGGGCGGCAGATAGGCGAAGCCGGTAAAGCACGCCTCGATCTCGCGCAGCACCATCGCCGCGGCATAGGACGGGGTGCGCGCGGTCGCGGTACACAGCGCCAGCGTCATCGGCCGCAGCACCTTGTCGACGATCCGGGTAAAGGCGAGCGTACCTGCGCGCACCTCGGTCGATACGTCGAGCGAGGTCAGGATGCCGATACTGTCGCCCGCCTCGATCAGCGACGCGATCATCTGGATATTGTCCGACGTCACCCGCCGGTGGAGCGAGACCCCCGACGTCGCCTCCAGCACCGCGACCTGCTGATGCACCGCCAGCGGTGCCGCAGGCAGGATCACCGATTGGCCGTCGCAATCCGAAAACCGCACCTCCGCCTTGCGCGCCAGCGGATGCGAGGGCGGCGACACGATGCCCAGCACCACGTCGACGAACGCGCGCACCGTCAGGTCCTGATAGGATTGCGGGTCGAACAGGATGCCGAAATCGACGTCGTTGGCGGCGATCGCGCGGCGGACCTGTTCGTTGCCCAGCACATGCACCCCCATGGTGATGCCGAGATGGCTTTGCTGGATCGCATGGATCGCGGCGGGCATCACGCCCTTTGCCAGCGCGTCGATGACCGCGATATCGACATGGCCGCGCTTCAATCCGCGCAGATCCTCGATCTGCGACAGCGTATCGCCCAGCTGCTTCTGCCAGCGGCCGCCCGCCGCCATCATCACCTCGCCCGCCGCCGTCAGCCTCAGCCCGGTCGGCAGCCGTTCGAACAGCTGCACGCCCAGTCGCGCCTCGGCATTCAGTATCTGTCGATCGATCGCCGATGCCGATACCGACAGTTCATCGGCGGCGCGGCGGATCGAGCCGAGGCGCCCGACCGCCATGAAATAGCGGATGAACCGTGACAGCGCAGGCATGCGCTAATTTTTGCAACGGATCGTCGTCATCATTGCGTTTGAATGCAACGATCGCGCCCCGTACGTCAACGTCCAAGTCGGAGAAGGCAGGCGGCCACGCAGCGATGGCCGCACCGGACGGACTGGCGTGACGACGACGGACATGCACCGGCGCGGCTGCGAACAGGAGAGGCGGGGACATTAGCGACGACCCGGACGTGGGGAACCGGTCGGGCGTCACAGGGGGGCTGACCATGACGATGCTTGCGCGCTCGAACTCCATCGACCTGCACCGATCGAAACCGGGTCGCCGCACCGGCTACGCCCTGTTCGCGGCGCTGCTGTGCGGAACGGCGCTGGCCATGCCCGCGCAGGCGCAGGAAGCGGCCGCCACGGCCGAGGCCGATGCGCCGGACGGCAACGACATCGTCGTCACCGGCTCGCTCAACGCCCTGCCGGTCAAGGACGTCGGCTCGGTCTTCGGCTTCGACAAGACGCTGGTGGAAACGCCGCGCTCGGCCTCGACGGTCAGCGACGAACAGATCGAACGCTTCGGCATCACCGAAATCTACGATCTCGTCGCCCAGTCGCCGGGTACCTTCACCAACTCCTTCTTCGGGGTCGGCGGCGCGCTCGATATCCGCGGCACGCCGGGCGAGACCTATTTCCGCGGCGTCCGCCGGCTCGACAATGCCGGCAACTATCCGACGCCGATCGCCGCCGCCGACCGGATCGACATCGTGCGCGGCCCCGCCTCGCCGATCTACGGCCCGTCCAAGACCGGCGGCTATATGAACTTCGTGCCGAAATCGGCGCGCGTCGCGGGCGGCGCGCTGCTGAGCGCCCCGCGCGGCGAGGTCAGCTATACCGGCGGCAGCTGGGACCGGAATAATCTGCGCGCCGAGGTGCGTGGGCCGGTGCGCGTGCTCGGCGCCGATCTCGGCTACAGCCTCTATGCCGAGATCGAGGATTCGGGCAGCTATTACCGCAACATGTCGACCAAGCAGACGATCCTGCAGGGTTCGTTCGACCATCAACTGACCGACCGCATCCGCATCGAATTCGGCGGCCAGTACCAGAATTTCAAAGGGCAGCAAAATGGTGGCTGGAACCGCCTGACCCAGCAGCTGGTCGACGACGGCACCTATATCACCGGCACCGCCAAGCCGCTCGACACCGATGGCGACGGACAGATCTCGCAGGGCGAAGTACGGGCGTCGATCCCCGGCGGCCTGTCGATCTTCGGCAATTTCACCTGCCCGAACAGCAGCTTCAGCCCGTTTGCCAGCGGCTTCACCGACGCCTGCTTTACCCAGACCTATCCGCAGCTCAACCTCGTCAACACCGGCACCGCCAAGCTCAGCCGCCGCGACGTGCTGACCGGCACCGAGGACAAGCTGACCAACAAGCAGACGACGCTCTATTACGACGTCACCTATGACGGGCCGGGCGAGCTGACGCTGAAGAACCAGCTGTTCTTCGACAATACGCAGAATATCAACAATAACGATTACGGCTTTTCGCAGCGCGTCAATTCCTATGTCATCGAAGACAAGATCGTCGTCGCGAAATCGATCGACACCGGCATCGGCAAGTTCTCGGGCCAGTTCTCGCCATCGATCCGCTATGTCAATTTCAACTATGGCGACGATTTCGATTTCGAATATTTCCATCGCGTCGACCTGACCCAGGGCTATACCCCGGCATCGAACCGGCTGCTCGCCAACGAATGCAATTGCGGCTATACCGACCGGGTGTTCGGGCACACGACCGACTATGGTCTCGCCGCGCTGGTCGACCTCGACTTCACCTTCGGCCTCGATCTGCTGCTGGGCGGCCGGTATGACAAGGTCGACGCCTCGTCGCGCTACGATCCGACCGTCATGGACCGCGTGCCGGTGCGCAATTCGGCCAAGGGCAGCGACGATGGCTGGTCGTGGACCGCCAGCGCGTCGTACAAGCTGCCCTTCGGCATCATCCCCTATGCGACCGCATCGCAGCAATCGACGATCGTCGTCGGACAGGGGGCGGAGGTGCTGCCCGAAGCGGTCGCGTCGGGCTTCATGTCGACCTCGCGCCTGTACGAAGGCGGGGTGAAGGGTAGCTGGCTCAACGACACCCTCTATGCCGCATTGTCGGTGTACAAACAGAACCGGACCGACTTCAATATCCAGTCGATCACCGTCAACCAGGCGGTCGAGACCAAGGGCGTCGAAGCCGAAGCACGCTGGGCGGTCGATCGCCACCTGCTCGTGACCGGTGCCTATACCCATACCGAGGTCGTGAACCTGACCGGGCTTCAGGCCGGAACGCTGTTCAGCTTCTTCGGGATCGAGGATCTGGTCAACGTCACCGACCCGACGCTGCATCTGGGCGGACAGCCGATCGGCCTCGTCCCGATCAACAGCCGCAGCGACGCGCGCCGCGCCGGCATCCCCGCCAACCTCTATTCCGCCACCGCCACCTATGGCTTCGACAACGGCCTGTCGTTCAGCGGCAGCGTGGTGAAGGTCGACTCGGTCTTCTCGGGCCAGTCGCAGGCGGTGCGCCTGCCGGGCTATACGCTGGTCGACCTGTCCAGCTCGTACCAGACCGGCCCGTGGCTGTTCCGCGGCGTCGTCAAGAACGCGACCAATGCGCGCTATTTCCGCGCCAACTTCACCGAATTGTTCGGCAGCACCATCGTGCTTCCCGAACGGCCGCGCAGCTTCCTCGCCTCTGCCGTCTATAAATTCTGATGGTGCGCGCGGGGGGAGTGCCGGCGAACGGCACCCCCCGCCCCGCCGGAGTATCGATCATGCGTCCTTTCGTCACCGGCCTGCTGCTCGCCGCCGCCGCGCCCGCCCTGTCGGCCCATGCCGCGCCGGCGTCCACCCCGCCCGCCGCACCGCTCTGCGCGATCGCCGCGCCCTGCGCCAAACCGCTTCCGGTACGGATGGTGGTCGTCACCATGTTCGAAATCGGCAAGGACGAAGGCGACACCGCCGGCGAGTTCCAGCTGTGGAAGACGCGGCGCAACCTGTATCAGCGCATCCCCTTCCCGCACGGCTATCACGACCTCTATTACAACCCCGAAACCCAGATACTGGGCGTGGTCACCGGCGTCGGATCGGTCCGCGCAGCAGCGGCGATCACCGCGATCGGCCTCGACACCCGGCTCGACCTGACGCACGCCTATTGGCTGGTGGCGGGGATCGCCGGCATCGATCCGGAGGACGCCTCGATCGGTTCGGCGGCATGGGCGCGCTATGTCGTCGACGGCGATCTGGCGCATGAGATCGACGCGCGCGAAATTCCGGCCGACTGGAAAAGCGGCTATTTCCCGCTCGATCGCCAGGGGCCGAACGATCCCGCCCCGCCCCGCCAGGACGGCGGCGAGATCTTCGCGCTCAACCCCCGGCTGACGGAATGGGCCTATCGCCTGACCCGCGACACCGCGCTGCCCGACGATCCGGGCATCGCCCGCGAACGCGCGCGCTATACCGACCATCCCAATGCGCGAAAGCCGCCCTTCGTGCTGATCGGCGACCAGTTTTCGGCCATGACCTTCTGGCACGGGAGCCTGCTCAACCGCTGGGCCAACAACCACATGCGCTATTTCACGCAGGGCAAGGGCAGCTTCGTCACCAGCGCGATGGAGGAGACCGGCACGCTGCAGGCGATCGACTATCTCTCGAAGATCGGCCGCGTCGACAAGGACCGCGTCCTCGTCCTGCGCACCGGCAGCAACTATACGCTGCCGCCGCCGGGCGTCACCGCCGTCGACTATCTGCTGCGCGAGAATGAAGGCTATGCCGGGCTGAACGCCTCCGTCGAAAGCCTGTACCGCGTCGGCAACCGGGTGGTCGACGAACTGCTCACCCATTGGGACCGCTACCGCACCACGCCGCCCCAATGATGCTGACCGTCCTCCATTCGGCGACCGTACTCGTTACCATGGACGATGACGGGCGCGAGATCGCCGATGGCGCGATCGCATGGCGTAACGGGGTGATCACCGCGATCGGCACGACCGAGGCGCTGGCCCCGTTGCGGCAGGTCGCCGACCGGACGATCGACGCGCGCGGCTGCGTGGTGACGCCGGGGCTGGTCAACACCCATCACCACCTGTTCCAGTCGCTGACCCGTGCGGTGCCGGGCGCGACCGATGCCTCGCTGTTCGGTTGGCTCAAGCGGCTCTATCCGATCTGGGCGCGCTATCGCCCCGACGACATCCATGCCGCCACGCGCCTGGGGCTGGCCGAACTGGCGCTGTCGGGCTGCTCGCTCAGCACCGATCATCTCTATCTCTACCCGAACGGCGTCACCCTCGACGACACGATCGCCGCCGCCGCCGATATCGGCCTGCGCTTCCACGCCACCCGGGGCAGCATGAGCGTCGGCGAAAGTGCGGGCGGCCTGCCCCCCGATACGCTGGTCGAGCGCGAGCCGGCGATCCTCGCCGACACGATCCGCGTGATCGACCGGTTCCATGACTCCGCCCCCGGCGCGATGGTCCGCATCGCCGTCGCCCCCTGCTCGCCCTTTTCGGTCAGCGAGGGGCTGATGCGCGACGCGGCGCTGCTCGCCCGCGACAAGGGCGTGATGCTGCACACCCATCTGGCCGAGGATGACGACGACGTCGCCTTCTCGCTCGAACGGTTCGGTTGCCGGCCGGGCGTCTATGCCGAACGCCTGGGCTGGACCGGGCCGGACGTGTGGATGGCCCATTGCGTCAAGCTCGACGCCGACGAGATCGCGCTGTTCGCGGCGACCGGCACCGGCGTGGCGCACTGCCCCTGCTCGAACTGCCGCCTCGGCGCCGGCATCGCGCCGGTCGCCGCGATGCTCGCCGCCGGGGTGCCGCTCGGCCTCGGCGTCGACGGATCGGCATCGAACGACAGCGGCAATTTATTGCTGGAGGCGCGTCAGGCAATGCTGCTACAGCGTGTCACAAGCGGCGCGGAGGCGCTGTCGCCGCGCGCCGCACTGCGGTTGGCGACGCGTGGCGGGGCGGAAATGCTCGGGCGCGACGATTGCGGTGCGTTGACCGTCGGGCGCCGTGCCGATCTGGCGGTATGGGACGTGGCGACCGCCGCCAATAGCGGCGCGTGGGATGCAGTGGCGGGTCTGGTGCTGTGCCCGCCGGCGGGCGTGCGCGACCTGTTCGTCGAGGGGCGGGCGGTGGTCGCGGGCGGCGTGCTTGTCGGCGTGCCGCTGGCGACGATCCTCGACGATGCCCGCCGCTCGGTAGCGCGACTGCGCGACGCCGCCTGATCGTTACGCCATCGCATCCTCCGCCGTCGACCGCGCGCTGAAAAAGGCGTTGAGGCCGACCGCGCTGATCGATGCCAGCACGATCCCCGAATGGAGCAGCGGGGCGAGTGCCGCCGGCATCGCCTGGAAGAACCGGTCGGACAGCACCGGGATCAGCCCGATGGCGATCGATACCGCGATCGTGACCAACCGTTCGAAGGTCAGCTCGACCGACCCGAGGATGCGGATGCCGGTCGCCGCGATCATCCCGAACATGACCAGCGCCGCCCCGCCCAGCACCGGCAGCGGCACCGCCGCGACCAGTGCCGCCAGCTTCGGACAGAAGCCGAGCGCCAGCAACACGCCCCCCGCCCCCGCGCAGACGAAGCGCGACCGGACGCCGGTGATGCTCAACAGCCCGATATTCTGTGCGAAGGAGGTATAAGGAAAGGTGTTGAACACTCCGCCCAACACCGTCCCCGCCGCATCGCCGCGCAGCCCGCGCACCATCTGTCGCCGGTCGACCGGGCGGCCGACCATCTGCCCGGCGGCCATGAACATGCCGAACGATTCGATCATCACCGTCATCATGACGAGGCACATCGCGATCGACGCCGGCAGTTCGAAGGTCGGCATGCCGAACTGGAACGGCCGCACCAATGCAAACCATGGCGCCTCGCGCACCGGACCCAGGTCGACCTGCCCCATCGCGCCGGCAATCACCGTGCCGGCGACGGTCCCGACCAGCACCGCGCCGCTGCGCAGCAACCCATGGCCGAACCGCATCAGGCACAGCACCACGCCAAGCGTCAGCAATGCCAGCAACAGATGCGCCGGCGCGCCATAGCCGGGATCGGTCGGCTGCCCGCCCGCGGTCCAATTGATGCCGACCCGCATCAGGCTGAGCCCGATCGACAGGATCACCGTGCCGGTCACCGCCGGCGGGAACAGTCGCGACACTCGCCCGACGAACGGCGCGATCAGGAATCCGAACAGCCCGGCGACGATCACCGCGCCATAGATGCCGCGCAGCACCATTTCGGGCGGCGTGCCCGCGGCGTTGCCGGTCGCGATCATCGCCAGCATCGGGCTGATCGATGCGAAGGTCACGCCCATCACGATCGGCAGGCGGATGCCGACCTTCGGCAGGCCCAGCGTCTGGATCAGCGTTGCAAAGCCGCACGCTACCAGATCGGCGCTGATCAGCAGCCCCAGTTGCGCCGGCGGCAGGTTCAGCGCGCGCCCGACCACCAGCGGCACCGCCACCGCCCCGGCATACATTACCAGCACATGCTGACACGCCAGCGGCAACAGCCGCCGCGCGGGCAGCATCGCATCGACGTCGTCCGCGATCGCGGCGACCGGTGCGGGTCCCTGCCCGGCGAGGGGCAACTGCGTCGTCGCCGATTGCATGGGGCCGGTCTCCGTCTGTCGATTGCGTGCTGCGGCGCAACCTATCGACAGCGGACCGGTCGCCACCAGCGCCGTTTCTGGAACGAAGCGATCGAGAAAAGGCATCGCTCCCTGGCCACGCCAAGGCTATCGCCCGCGCCTGCGATTGCGCATGATGCGCGCCATGCCCGACCCGAGGGAAGCTGCCCGCATGACCGACGACGACTTCATCACCGCCCTGCCCAAGGCCGAACTGCACCTACATATCGAAGGCAGCCTCGAACCCGAACTGATGTTCGATCTCGCCCGCCGCAACCGCGTCGCCATCCCCTTCGCATCGGTCGAGGCGGTGCGCGCCGCCTATGCCTTTTCCAACCTGCAGGACTTTCTCGACATCTATTATGCCGGCGCCGACGTGCTGCGGACGGCGGAGGATTTCCACGATCTGGCGGTCGCCTATTTCGACCGGGCGGCGGCGGACGGCGTGGTCCATGCCGAAATCTTCTTCGATCCGCAGACCCATACCGATCGCGGCATTCCGTTCGACACGGTGATGGAGGGGTTGGTTTCGGGCATGGCAGCCGCCGGGGAGCGGCACGGGCTGACGTCGAAGCTGATCCTCTGCTTCCTGCGCCATCTCGACGAGGACGCCGCCTTCGCGACCTTTAAACAGGCCGAGAAATGGCTCGACCGCATCGATGGCGTCGGCCTCGATTCCTCCGAAGTCGGCCACCCGCCCTCCAAATTCGCGCGCGTCTTCGCGGCGGCGGGTGATGCGGGGTTGAAGCGCGTCGCCCATGCCGGCGAGGAAGGGCCGCCCGCCTATGTCCATGAGGCGCTCGACCTGTTGCGCATCGACCGGCTCGACCATGGCAATCGCGCGCTTGAGGATCCGCTGCTCACCGCACGTCTCGCGCGCGAGGCGATGACGCTGACCGTCTGTCCACTGTCCAACCACAAGCTGTGCGTGGTCCCGGACATGGCCGATCACCCGATCGACCGGATGCTGGCGCTGGGCCTGCGCGCGACGATCAATTCGGACGATCCGGCCTATTTCGGCGGCTATGTCGGCGACAATTACCGCGCGGTCGCGCAGGCGCGTGGCCTGTCGCGCGGCGATCTCGTCACGCTCGCGCGCAACAGCTTCCTCGGATCGTTCCTCGGCGACGCCGACATTGCCGGGCATCTCGCCCGACTGGATGGCTTCGCCCGATCGGCAGGCGATGGACAAGCCGGACGCGCCTTGTAGGAATGCGGCGGTCCTGCCGCCCGTTCAACCCATGTGATGGAAAAGCCGTGGTACCCAAAATCTATCTGTCCGCCGACCGCCTGCTCGAAGATTCGTTCCGCCTCGCCAACCGCGTCTTCGATTCGGGATTCCGCCCGACGCATATCGTCGGCATCTGGCGCGGCGGCGCGCCGGTCGGCATCGCCGTGCAGGAACTGCTCGAATATCGCGGGGTACAGAGCGACCATATCGCGATCCGCACCGCCTCCTATAGCGGCATCGACCAGCAGGAACCACAGGTCCGCATCTACGGCCTCGGCCATCTGGTCGATGTGCTCAATCCCGAGGACCGGCTGCTGCTGATCGACGACGTGTTCGATTCGGGCCGCTCGATCCGGGCGCTGCTGAAGGAATTGAAGGATCGCTGCCGCAACAACCTGCCCGACGAGGTGAAGGTTGCGACCGTCTATTACAAACCGTCGCGCAACGTCACCGACCTGAAGCCCGACTTCTTCGTGCACCAGACAAACGACTGGCTGATCTTCCCGCACGAGATCAACGGCCTGACCGCCGACGAAATCCGCGCGCACAAGCACGGCGCCGACATCATCCTGCGCTGACGGGCAGCGGGGGCGTTCGCGCGCCCCGCCCCTATTCTCCCGCGCTCGCGATCGCCACTTCCTGCACGTCGCCGATCACCACCCCGACCCGCTGGTGCAGGCCGTGCGGCGCGATGTCGAGGATGCGGTCATGGCCGTCGGTCGCGCTGCCACCGGCCTGTTCGATCAACATCGCCATGGGATTGGCTTCATAGAGCAGCCGCAGCCGAGCCTTGCCCGCCTGCCGGTGGTCGGCGGGATAGAGGAACACGCCGCCGCGCTTCAGGATGCGATGGATGTCCGCCACCATCGATGCGGTCCAGCGCATATTGTAATCGATGCCGAGCGGCCCTTCGCTGCCGAGGATGCGTTCCTCGATATAGCGGCTTACTCCCGGCGACCATTGGCGGCGGCGCGCCATGTTGATCGCGAATTCGCGGGTGCCGGCGGGAATGCGCATCGGCCCGTCGGTCAGCCGCCACGACCCGACCTCGCGGTCGAGCGTGAATTCATACACCCCGTCGCCGACCGTCAGCACCAGCAGCGTCTGCGGACCGTAGATCGCATAGCCCGCCGCGACCTGATCGCGGCCGGGTTGCAGGAAGTCGCCCTCGGTCACGTCGCGGCCGGCGCAGTCCTCGGGCGCGCGCAGCACCGAAAAGATCGTGCCGACCGACAGATCGACATCGACATTACTCGACCCGTCGATCGGATCGAACAGCAGCAGATATTCGCCCTTGGGATAGCGATTGGGAATGCGGTGGATCGTCTCCATCTCCTCCGACGCCATGCCCCCCAGATGGCCGCCCCATTCATTGGCATCGAGCAGCAGTTCGTTGGCGATCACGTCCAGCTTCTTCTGGACCTCGCCCTGCACATTCTCGCTGCCCAGCGCCCCGAGCACGTCGCCCAGTGCGCCCTTCGAGATCGCATGGCCGATCGTCTTGCACGCCCGCGCGACGGTCTCGATCAGCAGACGCAGTTCGGCGGGGCAGCTCTCCGCATCCCGGCGCTGCTGCTCGATCAGGAATCGCGACAGGGTGATCGCGCCTTGCGCCGCCGGTTGGGAATTCGTCATTCGCTGTCCTTTCGTCGGCCTGCCGGCGCTCGCGCCTGTATGCGATGCATTCGTTTCGCACGGAAGACAGGAACGACGACGCCGGCAACCCGTTCGGGCGGCAGCGAAAACCGCAAGCGTAGCCACAGGAAAGCGGAGGAACATCATGGATGTAGCGGTAACGACGCTGGTCGAGCGCATCGCGCGCACCCTGGCCGGGCTCGATCACAGCGCCAATGGCGCGGGAAGCGAGACGTCGGCGGCGACCAGCGTCGACGAAACCTGGCGCGCCTATCTGGCGCAGGCCGATGCGGTGCTGCGGACGATCCGCGAACCGTCCGGGGCCATGTCGGCGGCCGGCGACCCGGCGATCTGGTCGGCGATGCTCGACGCCGCGATCGCCGAGTCCGAGACGGTCTGACAGGATCGGGGCGGATCGCGTGGGAAAGCGCGATCCGCCGCCGACCTCAGTCCCTGAACGGGTTGAGCGTCTCGATCGTGCCGTCGGGACGGAAGGTCAGTTCGGTGATCTTGGCCGAGCGCAGATGGTTTTTGTTCGAAAGCTGCGTGTCGTGATACGCTAGATACCATTTGCCGCCGAATTCGAACACCGACCCATGGCTGGTCCAGCCCTGTACCGGATCGAGGATGCGGCCGGTATATTTGAACGGGCCATAGGGCGTAGTGCCGACCGCATAGGCAAGGTAATGCGTGTCCCCGGTCGAATACATGTAATAATATTTGCCGCCGCGCTTGAAGACCCACGACCCTTCGAAGAAGCGCCGGTCATGGTCGCCGCCCAGCACCGGCTTGCCCTTCTCGTCGACGATCGTCGCGTCGCGTAGCGGTTCGGCGAGCTGCTTCATGTCGGGGCCGAGGCGCGCGACCTTGCCCGACAGCGCGGGCTTGTCGTCCTGCTTCAGGTCGGTATCGCCGGCATTGGGATCATATTTGCCGGTCGCCCAGCGCTGCAACTGCCCGCCCCAGATGCCACCGAGATAGAGATAGCTCTGCCCGTCATCGTCGGTGAACACCGCCGGGTCCATCGAATAGGCGCCCTGGATCGGCTGCGGCTCCGCCTTGAACGGCCCCACCGGCGAGGACGAGGTGGCGACGCCGATGCGGAACACGCCCTGTTTGTCCTTGGCCGGGAAATACAGATAATAGGTGCCGTTCTTGTATGCGGCGTCGGGTGCCCACGCCTTTTCGGACGCCCATGGTATCTGCTTCAGGTCGAGCGCGACCGGATGCACCGTCACCGGCCCGCCCGGCCGATCCATGCTCAGCACCTGATAGTCGTGCATCGCGTACTGGCTGCCCAGGTCGTCGTCGGGAATGCCGGCATCGACGTCATGGCTGGGATAGACATAGATCTTGCCATCGAAGACATGCGCCGACGGATCGGCGAAATACAGATCCTTGACCAGCGGCTGCGCCAGATAGCGCTTGCCCTCGGGACTGCGCGCCTCGTCGCTCGCATTGCCCGGCGCGGCGGCGTTGGCGGCGCTGTCGTTCTGCACGGCATTGTCGGCGGAACACCACGCCAGCGCCAGCGCGGCCGCAGCCGCCGAAAATTTGATCGAAAGACGCAACAGTCCATCCTCTCATCTTGGTCCGGCGCGGCTTATGCCGCTGCTGCGATAGCGCTACCATTCGCGGCACGCCGGCGGCAAGAGGCTGGGCGTCGGGCGCTGTCGCTGCCGCCGCCGCTGCCGCCGCCCGCGGATCGCGCCGAACGACGGCACCCGTGATATTAATGGCACATTCAACGAATTAGTAGGTCGCGCCTACATTTCCCCCTTGCCGCTGCCGCATACGAATATTCTTATATCGATATGCCCGACGGGCTATAAAACGGGGAAACATCGTGAAACTGTCACATCTGTATGTGGCCACGGCATTGACGCCGCTGGCCATCGCACTTGCTTTGCCTGCCGCCGCGCAGACGATCGCCACCGATACGCAGACCAGCCCGGTGCCCGACCCGACCCAGGTGCCAAGCGATGCCGAGAATCCGCAGTCGCCGAATGCCGACAGCGCCACGGCAACGACCGGCGCGGACATCGTCGTCACCGGTTCGCGCATCCGTCGCGACGAATTCTCGGTCGCAGAGCCGATCACCGTCATCGGTCGCGGCGAAATCACCCAGGCCGGCTTCGCCAGCATCGGCGACGCCCTGCAAAGCAACGCGGTGGCGCAGGGCGCGTCGCAGATCAACAGCGCCTATGGCGGCTTCGTCACCGATGGCGGCGGCGGCGCGAACACGCTGGGCCTGCGCGGCCTCGGCCCCAACCGCACGCTGATCCTGCTCAACGGCCGCCGCCTGGCGCCGGGCGGCACGCGCGGATCGCTGCTCGCTGCCGACCTGAACGTCCTGCCCAACGCGATCGTCGAACGGATCGAGGTGCTGAAAGCCGGCGCGTCGTCGGTCTATGGTTCGGACGCGGTCGCCGGCGTCGTCAACATCATCACCGACCAGAAGCTGACCGGTCTCCAGCTCAATTTCCAGATGAACGTGCCCGAGGTCGGCGCCGGCATCGATCGCCGCGCAAGCGCCAGCTTCGGCTTCAACAACGATCGCCTGAGCGTCATCGGCTCGGCCGAATATCGCAAGCGTGACCTGCTGTCGCGCAACGACGTGCCGTTCTTCAACTGCCCGATCGGCGGCTTCCTCGACGGCGAAGGCTCGGCCTTCGGTTCGGGCGACAATTTCTCGCCCGACGATCCCCGCGCCTGCTTCACGCTCGACAATGGCGGCGTGACGATCAACACGCTCGGCCTGCCCGCGCGGCAGGCGCTCGGGCGGACCAGCGGCGTCGCCGGCTCGTTCAACCGGTTCGTCCCTGCACCCGGCGTCACGACCGGACCGTTCCCCGGCTATCTGGGCGTCGGCTATTACGACCGCGACACCTTCGATCCGCGGCAGCAGGAAGAGCCGCTCATCAACGAAGCGGAAATCTATACCGGCTATCTCTCGGCCACCTACAAGCTCGACTTCCTCGGCAATGCCGAGGTGTATGGCGAATTGCTGGCGACGCGGCGCAAATCGTCGACCGACCTCTATCGCCAGTTGTCGCTCGACTATCTGCAGGGCAGCCCGCTGCTTCCCGAATCGATCCGCGACGGCCTGTTCGCCAACCCGACCAACACGTCGAGCGGCAGCAACGTCGCGGCGCGCGCGTTCATCGGCTATGGCATGACCTCGTCGGCGCAGACCGTGGACTATGTCCGCGCCTCGGGCGGCGTGCGCGGCGACTTCTTCTTCCCCGACTGGCGCTATGACGCCTATGTCGGCAAGTCGTTCAACGACGGCACCTACGAAGCCGAATCGTTCCTGATCGATCGCCTCGCCAATTCGCTGAACGTCACCGCCAACGCCAATGGCACGTTCAGCTGCGCCAGCATCGCCTCGAACGCCAATTGCGTCGCCGCGCCGTTCCTGACCGCGGCGGTGATCGGCGGCCAGCTGCCGACCGATTTCCGCAACTACATCGTCCAGAACACGATCGGGAAGACCCGCTTCCGGGAAACGACCTATGCGTTCAACATCGACGGTCCGCTGGTCCACCTGCCCGCGGGCGACGTGCAGCTCGCACTGGGCGTCGAGCATCGCCGCCAGAGCATCGACGACCAGCCCGACCTGAATTCGGTCAACGGCAACCTCTACGGCCTCACGGCGGCGACGCCGACGGTCGGCAAGGATAATGTGAAGGAAGGCTTCGGCGAAATCTTCGTGCCGATCTTCGAGGATCAGCCCTTCTTCTACCGCCTGAACCTGACCGGATCAGCGCGCTATACCGACTATGCCTCCTATGGTTCGGACGTGACCTACAAGATCGCGGGCGAATGGGAACCGGTCCGCGGGATCGGCATTCGCGGCAGCTATGGCACCTCCTACCGCGCACCGGCGCTGGCCGAACAGTTCCTCGGCGCGACCAGCGGCTTCCTCGGCGCGAACAGCGATCCGTGCAGCGCGCTGCCGGTCGCGGGCGAGCAGTCACCGAACCAGCAGATCGTCGCGCGCAACTGCGCCTCGATCGGCCTGCCGGCGGACTTCGAACAGCGTAGCGGCATCACCTCGTTCCGCGTCGGCGGTGCCGAGGCGGGGTTGAGCGCCGAAACCTCGACCAACTGGACGATCGGCGCCGTCGTGCGTCCGCCCCTGCCCGAATCGATCGGCCAGCTTTCGCTCTCGCTCGACTATTTCGACGTGAAGGTCGACAATGGCGTGTCGGACCTCAGCGGCACCACGATCCTCCAGCGCTGCTACGGCAATGCCAACTTCAACCCGACCGAAGGCTTCTGCCGCTTCGTCCAGCGCGATACCAATCAGGCGCTGACCGTCACCAGCAGCTTCGTCAACCTGTCGGAAAACATCGTCAAGGGCTTCGAGTTCAACGGCCGCTACGCCCGCGAAGTGCTCGGCGGGCGTTTCATCCTCAACGCCAACGTCACAAAATATACCGAACAGTCGACGCGCCTGTTCCCCGAAGAGTTCCTGACCGACTCCAACGGGATCCTGACCGCGCCGGACTGGGTCGGCAATTTCGATGCGACGTTCAACATCGATCCGGTCACCATCCGCTACGGTCTCGACTGGACCGGGGGCGACCGCAACCGGACCTATAGCTATTTCGCGTTCGACAATCTGACCGGCGAAGTCGACGCCGATCTGGAACAGCAATATCGCGACAGCTATTTTCTGGAGGCAGACAGCTACTTCCTGCATTCGCTGTCGCTGCAGTTCAACGTCCAGAAACAATACCAATTCACCATCGGCGTCCGCAATCTGCTCGACACCAAACCGCCGCGGATCAGTGCGGTCGGGTTCACGACCATCGCCAATGCCCCGCTCTATTCGGGCTATGACTTGGTCGGGCGACAATTCTTCGCCAACGCCAACGTCAAATTCTGACGACCCGGAAAGGCCCCGAGCGATCGGGGCCTTTTTCGATCCGGCCCATCCCTTCGGCTGGTTTCACAAAATACAAATGACACGCTTCCCGACTCCGCCTAATATGTGACTCGTTGTATCACATAATGGAACAGCCTGCGTAGATGGGCGGTCCGGTACAGGGAGAGGGCATTTGGTCGTATTTCGTGCTGCGTCATTTCATGGGGCATCGATCGCCGCGCTCGCGTTCATGCTCGGGACGCTATCCCCGGCAATGGCGCAGGACGTGCCCGCCGACACCGGCGGCGACACCGCGACCCCGCAACAAGTCGACGAAGGCGAGATCATCGTCACCGGCTTCCGCGCCTCGCTGAACAGCGCGCTGGGGCAGAAGCGGCGCGAGACGGCAGCGGTCGACAGCATCGTCGCCGAGGATATCGGCAAATTCCCCGACGCGAACCTCGCCGAATCGATGCAGCGTGTGCCGGGCGTGGCACTGGCCCGCGGTGACGGTGGCGAGGGGCGCAACATCTCGGTCCGCGGGCTCGGCGCCGGCTTCACCCGTGTGCGCATCAACGGCATGGAGGGGACCGCCCAGACGGGATCGTCCGACATTTACGGCGCGGGCAACAACGGCCGCAGCTTCGACTTCAACGTCTTCCCGACCGAGATTTTCTCCGCGCTGTCGGTGCGCAAGACGCCCTCGGCCGATGTCGAGGAAGGATCGCTCGGCGCGACTGTCGACCTGACCGCACCCAAGCCGCTCGACTCGCGCGAGGATTTCGTGCTGACCGCGACCGCGCGGGGCATCTGGAACGAATTGTCGAAGCAAGTCGACCCGCGCGCATCGATGCTGGTGTCGAAGAAGTTCGCCGACGGCACCTTCGGCGTGCTCGCCTCGGTCGCCTATCAGAAGCGGCACCTGCGCGAAGTCGGTTATTCGGCGGTCGACATCCTGTCGGCCAACACCAACGGCCTGTTCTGTTCGCCGCTCGGGGTAACGCCCATCTATCCGGCGGTCGGGACGAAGGGCGCGACCGCGACCGACTGTTCGACGAACAACCCGCGCACCGGATCGGCCGCTGCCTACAACACCATCCTCGGCCTGCGCCGCGCCGACCTGCCCAACACCCCGGGCAGCGGTGCCTTCTTCCCGCGCCTGCCGCGCTACCTCAATTCGCAGCAGGATCAGGAACGGATCGGCGGGACCTTCACCGTCCAGTTCAAGCCCGACGACGATACCGACATCTCGGTCGACCTGCTCTATTCGCGTTTCGACGTCACCCGCCGCGACAATTACATCGCCGGCATCTCGTTCGGCCGCTCGATCGCCAATAACGGGCAACCGATGGTGTCGGTGCGTGACGCGCAGTTCAGCGACAAGGGCTCGCTGCTCTACGGCCTGTTCGACGGCGTCGACGTCCGTTCCGAAGGGCTGGTCGACCATTTCGTCTCGACCTTCAAACAGGCGAATTTCAACCTGAAACACCGCTTCAACGACGCGCTCGAACTGACCATGCTGGTCGGGCGCAACCAGTCGGTGTGGGACGGGCGCAAGCGGTTGCAGACGTTCATGGACGTCATCGACAGCGACAATTTCTCGATCGATTTCCGGGGCAAGGGCAGCACGCCGACGATCGGCTTCGGCTTCGACGTCGCCGACCCGACGAACTTCAGCTACGCGCCGGGCCTGTCCGACGGCACCGTGCTCGGCGGCTTCAGTTTTCAGGGCAAGCCGTCGAAGAACACCACCGACAACATGACCGGCGAGGTCAATCTGGGCTGGACCGTGGCCGAAGGCTTCACGGTCAAGACCGGCGGCCAGTATCGCGAAAGCGATTTCATATCCTCATTCCTCCGCCCCTATAACGCCGACACGCTAGTCCGTGCGCTGCCCGCCGGCACGAGTCTCGCCAGCATCACCCGCCAGATCGAGGGCGTGGGCGACCTGTTCGGATCGGGTGCGCCCAATGCATGGGCGGCGATCGATGCCGACAAATGGGCGTCGACCTTCGGCTACGACGCCGTCCGTTATTGCGGCGTCGAATGCGGCGCGGGCCGCAGCCGGGTGAAGGAAGAGGTCAAGGGTGCCTATCTGATGGGCAATTTCGACCTGACCGACATGGTCGGGCTGGGCCTGCGCGGCGATGTCGGGGTACGCTACGTCAAGACCGACCTGTTCACCTCGGGCTATATCGCGGTCGCGCCGCCCGCCGGACAGACTTCGCCGACCGGCCTGATCGGCCAATATGCGCAGGCACGGCGCGGCTATCAGGACTGGCTGCCCTCGGCCAACATCGTCGTCGAACCGGTCCGCGACCTGCTGGTCCGCCTGTCGGGGGCGAAGGTGATGACCCGCCCCGAACTCGGCATCCTGACGCCGACCAGCGGCGTCAACCCGGTGACCCGCGTCGGCAACGTCAACAACCCGTTCCTCGAACCGATCCGCGCCAATACCTTCGACGCGGCGGTCGAATGGTATTTCAAGCCCGGATCGCTGCTGTCGGTCGCCTATTTCTACAAGGATATCAAAAGCTACATCCAGAACGTCAACAGCCAGATCCCGTTCAACGAACTGGGCCTGCCCAACGCACTGCTGGAAAACAGCCAGACCTCGCCGACCGAATTGTTCACCGTGTCGCAGCCGTTCAACACGCCCGGCGGCCCCTTGAAGGGCTTCGAGGTCAACGCACAGTTCCGCCTCGACTTCCTGCCCGGATTCCTCGGCAATTTCGGCGTGCTCGGCAATTACACGCGGGTGACGTCGGAGATCGAATATATCCTCGCCAGCGTCGGCGGGGTGCCGACCGTCACCACCACCAACGATCTCGTCGGCCTGTCGAAGAACACCGCCTCGGGCACGCTCTATTATGAGGATGACCGGTTCAGCATCCGCTCCACCGCCAATTATCGCGACCGGTTCATTCGCGGCATTCCGGCCTCGCCCGGTAGCGACCTGCAGGGCAACAAGCCGACGCTCTATGTCGACGCGTCGGCATCCTATGGCATCACCGACAATATCAAGCTGATCGTCGAGGCGACCAACCTGACCGACGAACGCAACGTCCTCTACACCGACAGCGCTCGGCAGGACACGCTGTTCGAAACGCGCATCGGCCGCACCGTCACGGCGGGCATCAACGTGCGCTTCTGACTTCCCCCCTGCCCCCGCCCATCCCGGGCGGGGGATTTCTTTAGGGTCCGGCTGCGTTACCGGATCGCCACGACCTCGACCTTCAACGGTTCGGCCAGCGCCAGCCATGCCCGATCCCCGGTCAGCGCCACCGCCCTGCGCTCGATCGCCAGCGCCAGACAGGCGCGGTCGCCCAGCGACAGCCCCGACGACCGCGTTTCCCGGCGCAGCAACCCGGCGGTCATCGCCTGCGCGCCGTCATGCGACACGATCTCGATATCGAGCTGCGCGATGATCTCGGTGATCTGCTCGCGTGCCGCTCCCCGGTCGGTCAGCTTGGCGACGACCTCGGACAGGTTCACCGCACTCATCAGCGCGCCGTTCATCCGTTCGGCCACGACCTCGGCACCCGGTTCGTCGAAGAACGCCGCCAGCAATGCCGATGCGTCGAGGACGGTGACCGGCTCAGCCACGCTCGGCTTCGGCGCGGCGTTCGGCGATCAGTTCGTCGACGACCGGCGCGTCGCCCAGCGCATAGGGTTTGAGCATCGCCTGTATCCGCTTCAGCACGTCGCGACGCGGGCGGATATGCAGTTCGCCGTCGACGACGCGCATCACGACCTGATCGCCATCGGCCAGCCCCAGCTCGCGACGAACGTCGGACGGCAGCTGCAACCGCCCCCCGCTCACCAACCGGCCATTATGCGCGTTCATCGACTGCCGCCTCGCAATGCTACAGACATGCGATCAATATACAGATGGTCAGGCCGTCCGACAACAAGCTGTCATCAGGGCAGGCCAGCCCCCATCCCGGCCTGCAACACCGCATACCATTCCGCCGGCGTCCACTCGACCAGCAGCGCGCCGGCCGCCGCCCGGATGCGTTCGGGATTCTGCGACCCGATGATCGGAATGATCCGCGCCGGATGGACCATCGCCCAGGACAGAGCGGCCGTCGCGGCATCGACCCCGAAGCGCGCGCCCTGTTCGGCCAGCAGCGCACCTGCCGGATGCACGCCATCGCTCAACCGTCCGCCGCCGAGCGGCGACCAGGCGAGCACCGCCATGTCGCGCGCCATCGCCTGATCCAGCGTCCCGTCGAACAGCGGCGCGCTATGCAGCGGGGAGAATTCGGGCTGGGTCGACAGGATCGGCAGGCTCAGGAACGCCTGCAACGCATCGACTTCCGCCGGGCTGTGGTTCGATACGCCGATCCCGCGCACCTTGCCCGCTTCGACCATCGCGGTCAGGCTGCGTGCCACCTCCTGCGGATGGGTCAGGAAATCGCGGCGATGGATCTGGTACAGGTCGATCCGCTCGATCCCCATCCGCGACAGCGATGCGTCGACGGCGTCGCTCAGATAGGCGCGATCCGATCGATAGGGGATGCCGGGCCGGATACCGCCCTTGGTCGCGATTACCATCCGCTCGCGCAGATAGGGTGCGTCGGCCAGCACCTGCCCGAACAGCACCTCGGCCGACCCGAACCCGGCGGGTGTGTCGGCCCCATAGATATCGGCGGTATCGAACAGGGTGATGCCGGTTTCCAGTGCGGCCTCGACCAGCGCCCGCGCCGCCGCGACCTCGCCGGTAAAGCGCCACATGCCCCAAGCCATTGGGGAAACGACGATATCGCTCTTGCCGAGCGGGCGGGGGGTAGGATCGATGCGCAACATGGTCATGCCTGTAACCGCTGTGGCGCGGCGATCAATTGCGATACATCGGCAGGCGCGCTTTCCCGCGCCAGCGGCACGTCGAACGGATAGGCGATCTCGACCCAATGCGCCTCGGCATCCGACGTGCCGGCATAGAGCCGGGTGACATCGCCGATCCGCTCGATCCCGGAAGAAAACACCACGTCGGTCAGGTCGGGCCGCTTGGCCGCACCCGGCCCGAACTGATCGCGCCCGGCCAGGATCTTCAGGTCACGCCACGCCCGGTTCGCCGGATCGAAGGTGAACGCAACCGCATAATAATGCCGCGCGCTGTACATGGTATCGTCCTCGAAATAGGCGATGTGCGCGATCAGCCCGATTTCGCCATCGGCCAGCAGATGCGCCTCGTTCACCCCGCCCCAGTCGAGCGGATGGAACATCCCCTCCAGCATCGGCGCGGCATCGATCGCCTCGACGGTCAGCGCATCGAGCGAGGGCACCTCGGTATAGCCGATCGTCCCGCGCCCACCCTTGGCCCCGCGCGGCCGGGTGAACACCGCGACCCGCCCATCGGCCAGTTCGCACAACCGGATATCCTTCATCCCCAGCGGCCCTGCGAAGAAGGGTTTGAGGTCGAACAGGTCGCTGCCGCGATAGAAGACCGTCCACCATTCGGGCTCGCCCGCGCCGAAGCGGACCTCGACCCCGCCGAACACCAGCTCGCCGCCGATGAAGGCGACGAACGGGTCCTGCAACGCGAAGCGCGGCGCGCCGTCGACCGGGTGCCACACGCCCCCCGCTTCCTCGAAAAAGACCGCGGTGGCATGTTCGCTGTCGCGCGCCTCGACCCGCCCGGCGATGACGGTGCGCCCGCCGACGCGGAACGGCGCGGAGATGTTGTAGACGTCGAGCCCCTCGACCCCGGTAAAGGTCAGCCTTCCCGTGCGCCCACGCGGCGGATCGGCGGCGAAGGCGGCATGGCGGGTTTTGACGCGGGGAATGTGGTCGTGGTGCATCGAACGAATCCTGTACCTGTATCCGTACCCCCGCGCAGGCGGGGGGCCAGGGTCCCAAACGGGACGCTGCGTTGCTTGGCCCTGGACTCCCGCCTGCGCGGGAGTACGGTCGGGCCCGAAATCACACCCCCATCGCCCGCCACAACGCGGCAAGCGACACCGTGCCCAGCGCCATCACCCGGTCGGCCGCACCATAATAGACGCGCAGGTCGTCGCCCTCGATTAGCGCCCCGCAACTGAACAGCACATTGTCGAAAAAGCCGCTGCGTTCATAGGCTTCGTCCGGTACCGCCAGCGCGTGCGACAACCGCGCCCGCACGATGCGCGGGTCGTCGCGGTCGAGCAGCAGCGCGCCCAGACTGTAGCGCTGATCGGCATCGACCCCGTGATAGATTTGCAGCCATCCGCGTGTCGTCTCGATCATCTGCGCGCCGCCGCCGATCTTCATCGTCTCCCATGCCGCGCTGGTCCGCCCCGCCAGATGGCGATGGTCGCCCCAGTGCAGCAGGTCGGGCGACTTCGCGATCCAGATTTCGGGTGTGCCGAGATGCAGCGGCGCGGGCCGGTGCAAGCACCAATAATGGCCGCCGACCTTGCGCGGGAACAGGCACACGTCGCGATTGTCGGGCGCATGGATGATGCCGAGCCGCTCGACGGTCACGAAATCGTCGGTCACCGCCAGCGCGGTCGCGATGCCGAGGTCGGAGACCGCAGTGTAATTAATGTACCAGCGGCCCTCGATCGCGGTGATCCGCGCATCCTCGCACCCGAAGCGTTCGCTGCGGTTCGCCGGGAACAGGAACGGCGCATCGTCGACCGCGAAGGTCACCCCGTCGCGACTGCGCGCGAGGCGCAGGTGCGACAGCGAGGTCAGGAACACATGGCGCGGATCGGCGCGCGACCGCACCATGCGCGGGTCGGAAAAATCCCATGCCGGATCGTCGCGGGCGAAACTGCGGGTGGTACAGCGCCACTCGCCCGCGACCTCCTCCAGCAACGGCACGCGCACCTCGCCTTCGCCGACGTCCGCCACGCTCTCAGCGATGCGCACCAGCAGGATCGTCTCCCCGCCGAAGCGGGTGACGCCCGCGTTGAAACTGCCATCCACCCGCCATTCGGGACGGCTCGGCCGGACCATTTCGGGCGCGACGACGGGATTGCGTGGGTCACGCTGCAACATCGGAAACCCTTCTCATTTGAGCGACAGCGACATGCCCTGCAGGAAATGACGGCGGAACAGCAGGAACAGCAGCACCAGCGGCAGCGTCTGCAACACCGCGCCCGCCATCACCGGCCCGGCATAGCCGCCATATTGCTTGCTGAACGTCGCCAACAGCACCGACAACGGCATCCGGTCGGTGTCCGAAATCACGATCAGCGGCCAGAGGAAATTGTCCCACGTGCCGGTAAAGGTGAACAGCGCGACGATCGCCATGATCGATTTGTTCAGCGGCAGGACGATCTTCGTCACCGTCTGCCACAGGCTGGCCCGGTCGAGCCGCGCCGCATCGAAATATTCCTCGGGCATCGTCCGGAACGACTGCGACATCATGTAGATGCCCCAGCCCGACATCATCGACGGCAGAATCAGCGCGCCGAGCGTATTGAGCAGCCCCATTTGCTGGACCAGCACGAACAGCGGCAGGATGAACATGCTGGTCGGGATGACCATCTGCAGCAGCAGGAAATCGCCGAACAGCTTCCGCCCCGGAAACCGCATCCGGGCCAGCGCGAAGGCGATGAACGCCGACGTCAACAGCACCGATGCGGTGACGGTCAGCGTCACCACTGCCGACACGCCCAGCGCCCCCAGGAACGGCCGGTCGAGCTTGTCGGCGGTCGCGAACAGGAAGGCGAAATTGTCGAGTGTGAAGTCGCCCTCGAACAGCCCCGTATTATAGATTTGCGCCGCGGGTTTGAGCGACGCGGCGACCATCCAGGCGAACGGGTAGAGCCATGTCAGCGCCAGCGCATAGATGGCGATCGTCGCCGCCCATCCACCGATACTGCGCTTGGCAAGAAACGTCTTCATGCCAGCACCACCTTCCGTTCGAACAGCCGCCGGGCGATCTGCACCAGCGCATAGGTGACCAGCGCGACGAGGATGCTCATCATCGCCGCATGGCTGGGTTGCAGGCGGCGGAACGCGGTTTCGTAGATCATCATCTGCGGCGTCGCCGTGCTGTCGCTGGGGCCGCCGCCGGTAATGATGAACGGTTCGGTGAACAGCCCGAACGATACGAGGATCGCGAAGGTCAGCACCATCATCAGCTGCGGGTTCATCATCGGCAGCGTGATCCGCGTCAGCCGCGTCCATGGCCCCGCATGGTCGAGCCGCGCCGCATCCTGGATCTCCTTCGGGATCGCCAGCAGCCCCGAATAGAGGATCAGCCCGTAATAGCCGACGAACTTCCATGCCACGACCAGCGCGATCGCCAGCATCGCCAGCGTCGGGTCGTTGGTCCATGGCACCCGCACGCCCGTCCATGCGAACAGCATCGTGTTGAGCGGACCGGTCGAGCTGAACACCTTGGCGAACACCAGCGACAGCGCAACGCCCGACGACACGTTCGACAGCAGGAAGCACAGCGCCACGAACGCCTTGCCCCGTCCGACATGCTGCAACCCGAAGGCGACGATCAGCGCGCCCCCGAACGCGATCGGCAGATAGAAACCAAGGAAGCGCACGACATTCCACAGCGCCTGCAGGAATTGCGGGTCCTGCACACTCAGCAACAGGTTGCGCGTCCCCGTGAACACCGGTTCGTCGAAGAAGCGCCACTGCGTCACCGACAGCTTGGCCAGCCAGTAGAAGGGATAGGCCCAGAAGACGGCGGTAAAGAGCAGATAGGCGCCGGCCAGCGACAGCCCGATCACCGCTTCCCGCGACAAGGCGGTTGGTTGCTTCATCCCTGCACCTCCAGCATCCGGTCCGTCCGCGCGACCGCATCGGCGAGTGCGGCGGCGGGGCTGGTCGTGCCGAGCATCAGCGGTTCGACCAGACGCGCGCTCATGATCTTCTGGATATCGATGGTATGTTCGGACAGCGCGGGCGGCCGCGCGGTCGCGACATGATCGGCATAGGCGCGGGCGATGGCGTTGCCGCGATAATAATCGGCAAAGGCGGGGTTGGTCAGCAGGTCGTCGCGCGCGGGCGACAGGCCGGTGCGCTGCAGCCAGAGGAGGTTCAACGCCTCCTCGCCCAATACCCAGGTGAGGAACGCGAACGCCTCGTGCTGGACGCGGCTGTTGCGGAAAATGACAACGCCCTTGCTGTCCGAAAAGGTCGATCGGGTACCGGTCGGCGCGCTTTCGGCGATCATCGGGCCGACGGCGATGCGGGCGAGCGTGTCGGGATAGATGTTCGCGAACCGCTCGACATCCCACGGCCCGCGCACCGCGCCGGCGGCAAGACCCGACACCAGCGGCTCTTCGGCATCGAAATCGAGCGCGGTCCAGCCCCGCCGGTACATGCGGTCGATGAACCCCGCCGCCTCGCGACCGGGAGGATTGTCGTACAGCGCCTTACTTCCCGACAGATAGGGCTGTCCCCCCGAGGCCGCGTAATAATAGGAGATGAAGTCGAACCAGCGGTCCTGCCACGCGCGCCCGGCCACGACCTGCATCCCGTAGCGCGTGCCCCGCACCGCATAGCGTTCGCAGAAGCGATAGACGTCGGCATAGGTCGCGGGCGGCGCGGACAGGCCATTCGCTTCGAGCAGGTCGGCACGCCACCAGATCAGCGTCGGGCTGGAATAGATGGGCAGCGCCACGACCTGTCCGCCCTGTTCCCATCCCGCCATGATCGACCGCATGCGCCGCCGGTCGAGCAGCGCGTCATAGCCCGGCATCGCCGCAAGGTTCGCGACCTGTCCGAGGGCGGCGAGCTGCACCGCGAACCCCGAAAACACGTTGGTGCAGATATCGGGTTCGGTGCCGGCGACCAGCGCGGAAAGCACCGTATCCTCCGAATTGCCGGCAGTCGGGATCGTCGTGAACTGGACCGGCAGGCCGAGGCGCGCGGCGTTCCATCTGGCCACCGCGATCTTCCAGAAACTCTCCTCCGCCGCATTGGGCGCGACCCAGAGCTGGATGCGGTCGGTGCGCTTCTCGACCCGCTGCCGTCCACAGCCGGCAAGCGTCGCCGCGCCGCCCAGCGCCAGCAACAGGGCGTCGCGCCTGCTGGTCATGGCAGCGGGGTGCCGGCAAGCGCGGTCGCGGCGAACAGCCCCTCGATCGTCGATTCCGCGCCCGCATTGGGATTGATCCGGCCCGGCGCGATGATCCCGTCATAGCCGCGCCCGGTGGCGGGATCGAGCATCGCCCGGCGCGCCGGATTGCTGCCGGTGAACCAGTTGCCGAACTGCTCCGCCAACGCCCGATAGCGGGGCTGGCCGGTCTGGCGGTGCGCCTCGGTCGCGGCGAGGACCATCGGCGCGATACCATAGGCGATCTGGGGGAAGCGTTGCGCGTCGAAGGCCTTATACCCCTGCCCGTCGCGGCGGACGGCGAAGGCGGAGCGCATGCCCGTCCGCAGCAGATAGGGGTAGAAATGGTCGACTTCGCGCAGGGCGCTGGCGGTAAAGTCGGGGCGGCCCAGCAGCTTGCCGGCGCGCAGCAGCGCATAGGCCTGCGCATTGCCCCAGGCGTGCCAGCGATTTTCCCAGCTGAGGAACGCGCCGTGCGGGAAGCGTTTGGCATCGCCCGCCTGCATCGCGACCAGCCCGTCACCGATCCGTCCGATCAGCGTGGCGGTCGCAGGATCCTGCGTGCGTTGCCAATTGGGTAGCAGGCCGAGCAGCGCGGTCGATCCAGCATCGGCCCCGGACTCGAGCGGCAGCCAGGTCGGGACGGTCAGCCCCTCGACCGTCTTCGTGCCCTTGGCAGTGACGGGCAGGTCGCGTTTGAGGTTCGCGACCAGACGGTCGGCGGCAGCGCGGGCGCGGTTAGCCGTGTCGGGCGAGAGATACGGCAGGGCCGCCTCCAGCCCCCACAAAGCGCGCAGCGACCACCAGTTCAGTTCGGCCAGCGAGGTGCGGTATTCGCGGTTGATGCGACCATCGCCCCACAGGAAATTATGGAAATAGCCGTTATCCGCCTGCATTTGCAGGACAAAGCGGGTCAGCATCTCGATCTGGCGGCGGCGTTTCGCATCGGGATTGCCGGCGGCGAGCAGGACGATGGCGCGGGCGACGTCGTCGACGCAGGTATAGCCTTCGCGGGGCTCGATGGCGAAGCGATAGTCGGGGGCTTCGCTATAGATATGGACGATGCCGACGCGTTCGCCGTTCAGGTCGCGCTCGGCATAGAGGTGGTCGAAGTGGACAAAGGTGCCACGTACGGCAACGTTCGACGCGGCTGCAATCGATTGCGCCGACGTCATGACCGGCAGGGGGATGGCGAGGGCGAGCAGCGCGGCGATGCGCAGGGTCTTCACGGGCGGCCGATCCTCTCCGATCGCTCCCTGTTGGGATGCAGGTTTATCGTTAAACTTTCGCGGTTGCGGCTGTCAAGGCGGCACGGTAGGCAGGGACCGACCGGCGAAACGGCCGATATGAGAGGAAGCCATGGTCCGCGCCAAACGCGCCACGCTGAAATCGATCGCGGCCGATCTGGGCATCACCCATACATCGGTGTCCAACGCCTATAACAACCCGGCCAAGGTGTCGAAGGAGCTACGCGACCGCATCTTCGCCCACGCCCGAAGTTTACACTATGAGGGGCCGAACCCCGCCGCGCGCTCGCTCAGGACCGGGCGGTGCGGCGCGATCGGGGTGCTGTTCAACGACCAGTTGAGCTATGCCTTCACCGATCCGCACGACATCGCGTTCCTGCGCGGCATATCGTCGGTGTGCGAGGAGGAAGGCGCCAACATCGTCCTGATCCCGCTGAAGGACAAACATCCCGAACGGCTCGACACGCTGACTGCCATCGTCGACGGCTATATCCTGAACGCGCCGTACAAGAGCAATCCGACGATCCGCAAGGCGCTGGCGCGGGGGTTGCCGACCGTCGTCGTCGATTTCGACGCGCCGGGGCTGCCCAGCGTGCTGGCCAACGACCGGGCGATGATGCGGCAGGTGGTGTCGCACCTGCTGACGCTCGGCCATCAGCGGATCGCGATCGTCACCTTTCCCTGGACCGAGAATCACGGCGAGATCTATGGGCTGGACCGCGATTTCAGCGACGAGAATTACGTCGTCCACGAACGTATCCTCGGTTGCCGCGACGCGTTCGACGCCGCCGGCATCGCACAGGGCGGCGTGCTGGTGTGCGAGACGCTCAATTCGGAGGAAGGGGGCGCGCATGCGGTCGACCGGCTGTTGCAGCGGCAACGCGACCTGACCGCGATCGTCTGCTTCTCCGACCGGTTGGCGCATGGCGTGATCGCGGCCTGCGAAGCGGTCGGACGGCCGGTGCCGGGGCGGATGTCGGTGACCGGCTATGACGGGATCGATCCGCCCGGCCGCATTCCCAACGGACCGCGCCTGACCACGGTGCGGCAGAACGCGTTCGACAAGGGGCGCAAGGCCGCCGAACGGCTGCTGTGCGACCGCGACAGCGACCGCGGCGCGGCCCCGATCGGCATCGATGCCGAATTCATCGTCGGCGACAGCAGCGCGGCGGCATGGGAAGGAACACGGGCATGACGGCGCTGGTGCTCGAAGGACTCGGCAAATCCTATGAGGGTACCGAGACGATCCGCGGCATCGACCTGCACGTGCGGTCGGGCGAGTTCGTCGTGCTGGTCGGGTCGTCGGGCTGCGGCAAGTCGACGGTGCTGCGGATGATCGCCGGACTCGAACGCGTCGACCATGGCACGATCCGCATCGGCGGGCGCGACGTGACCCATGCCCCGGCGGCGGATCGCGGGGTGGCGATGGTGTTCCAGTCCTACGCGCTCTATCCGCACATGACCGTTCGCGAAAATCTGGCCTTCGGACTGAAGAACATGCGCACGCCCAAGCCGGCGATCGCGCAGGCGGTCGAGCATGCGGCGACGATCCTCGAACTGGACGCGCTGCTCGACCGGATGCCGGCGCAACTGTCGGGCGGACAGCGCCAGCGCGTCGCGATCGGCCGGGCGATCGTGCGCGATCCGGCGATCTTCCTGTTCGACGAACCGCTGTCCAATCTCGACGCCGACCTGCGCGTGCGGATGCGGCACGAACTGGCGGCGCTGCACCGGCGGCTCGGCAGCACGATGCTCTATGTGACGCATGACCAGGTCGAGGCGATGACGCTGGCCGACCGGCTCGTCATCCTAGACAAAGGGCGGATCGCACAGGTCGGCACCCCGCTGGAAATCTACGACCGGCCCGCCAATGTCTTCACCGCCGGGTTCATCGGCAGTCCGCGCATCAACCTGCTCGACGCGGTGGTGGTGGCACGCGATGGCGCGGCGACGCTGTTCGAACTGGCGGGCGGCATGCGGATCGCGCGCGAATGCGGGTCGCTGGCGGTGGGCGAGCGGGTGACGCTGGGGCTGCGGCCCGAGCATCTGCGACTGGCGGCGGGTGCGGACGGCGTCGCGCTGCCGATGATCGTCGAGGCGGTCGAGGCGCTGGGGCATTCGACCTATCTCTATGGCGAATTGGCGGCGGGCGGCGCGTTTCGCGCGAAGCTGGACGGGCATCACGCAGTGACCGGCGCGGTGACTTTGTATGCCGATCCGGCGCGGGTGCTGGTGTTCGGTGCGGACGGGGTGGCGATTTAGCAAGCGACGCCCGGGTACCCGGCTTGCCCTGCATCAAACGAACGCGACAAAACGCCTTATCCAAGCGTTCGGTTCCATCTTAACCCTTTGTCAGCCCGCGCGCGCTATGATTTAGGCAGAGACGCGGCGAGCCGGGGGGCCGATCCGCACGGATAGCGAGGAATCGGACGGCGATGGTCGAGACGGCGGTGTTCACCTATGGGTTGTTGGCGAGCTTCGTGCTGTCGGGCGCGGCGCGCAACAAGCGGATGGAGCGGCCCAACCCCGCACTGCTGACCTATATCGGATATCTGCTGGTCGGCATGTCGGCGGCGGCGTCGGTGCTGCTGGCGGGCTATGCGGTGTGGCAGTCGATCTGACGACGGGCGACGCCTTGCGATCATGGCGGTCGGGAAGCTGCGCAAGCGATACCTGATCCCGAGGCACGTCGTGCCCCCGTGCCGGCGGGGGTCCAGTGCCAAGTAAAACCATCCGTTGCGACTCCGGCTCTGAACCGACCTGCATAAGACGTCGGCCAACGTCGCGGCTCTCGAGCATGATGACAAGAGGCAGAACCGTTCGTGCTGAGTAGGGGCTGAGCTTGTCGAAGACCCGTATCGAAGCACCTGCCACCAACGGTCCTTCGATACGCCATTTCGACAAGCTCAATGGCTACTCAGAGTCTGACTCGTTATTGAGATCTGGCGATTTGTCTGGTGAGGGTTTTGACGGAAGCGAGGTTGCACCAGGCTTCCTGCGACTGTTCGGAGGCTTCATAGTCCCTGGCGAGACGCCGGTTTCGACCGAGCCATGCGAACGTCCTCTCGACGACCCATCGTCGCGGTTCCTGGACGAAGTGTCCGACGCGTTGCGAGCGGGTGATGATCTCGATGGTCCATGGCCGCGGATCGGCGACCGCGTCGAGCAGCTTGTTGCCGCGATAGGCGCGGTCGGCATAGGCATGGCGCAGGCCGGGAAACCGGGCGGCCAGCGCCTTGAGCAACGGCACGGCGCCATGGCTGTCCTGCACGTTTGCCGGAGTGATCCGCGCCTCGATCAATCGGCCTGACGTATCGGTCGCGATGTGGCGCTTGCGACCCTTGACCTTCTTGGCAGCATCGAACCCGCGCGGACCGCCGCTCTCGGTGGTACGCGCGCTCTGGCTGTCGATCACCACGGCCGATGGTTCGGGATCGCGCCCCTCGAGCATCCGCGAACGTGCCACCAGCAACGCATTGATCCGGGGCCACCAGCCCTGATCGCGCCAGCGGTAGAAATGATACTGTACGGTCGTGAACGGCGGAAAATCACGCGGCAGACCACGCCACGGACATCCCGACCATAGCAGATACAGCAACGCGTTCACGATCCGCCGCAGCGGCGTCCGCCGCCGTCGGCCACGAACCGACGGCGGCGGCAGAAGCGGACCCAATACCCGCCACTCCGCCGCACTCAAATCGCTTGCATACCGACCCTCGGCCCGGCGATACCGCTCCCGGGTGGCCTCATTCCAAACCATCGTCGATCCTTTCGTAGCTTCGCAACCACGATCGAATCATACATGGCGAGGTCATCCAACCTTTTCCCGGTCAGCCTCTCAGGACGAACGGGTCTGACTCATCTCATCATGCTCTGATCCTGAATCCATCGTACCCGGCGAAGGCCGGGGCCCAGTTGGTGCGTCTGTTCAGCGATCGCCGACTGGATCGTCACGCAACGGCAGCAAGCCCGCATCGAGATCGTCCGGCAGCGCGTCCGCCGGATCGAGCGGCGTTAGCGCGCGCAGCGTCTCGATCAGGTCCGGACGCGGTCCGGTGGTCGGTTGATCCACTTGGGTCGTCATCGGCCTGAACTCCTTCCAAACCAGCAATGCTACGCAGTGGCGATCGGGGTGCGCGGTGCCGCCACCTTCCTGCCCCGCCGATCGCTACGACGCTGAAATCCCCGCCAATAGGCGTCCGTACGCTGCCGCACGTACCCGCTTGCCGCCGATCAGGTTGATCGTTAAACTAAACCCTGTTCCCGGATCGGCGACCGCATGAACGGCGCGGCGACAAGGGACGCGACAGGGAGAGGATTCGGCATGAAATCCGATACGCGGTTCCGCTTGCTTGCCATGGCCGGGATGGCCACGGTGCTGACCATCACCCCCGCCACGGCGCAGACGCAGGGGGCGGACAATCCCGCGCCGCCCGCCGGCACGGTGCAGGATGCGACCAACGCCGCCGAGGATGGCGAGATCATCGTCACGGGCCTGCGTGAGAGCCTGCGCCGCGCGACCGATATCAAGCGCAATGCCGACAATATCCTCGATTCGATCGTCGCCGACGATATCGGCAAGCTGCCCGACCAGAATATCGCCGAGGCGATCCAGCGCATTCCCGGCGTCACCATCTCGCGCGACAATGGCGAGGGGCAGTTCATCACCGTGCGCGGGCTGGGGCCGGCGTTCAGCAGCGCGTTGTATAATGGCCGCATCCTCGCAACCGAGAATCAGGGGCGCGAGTTCAGCTTCGACATATTGCCCGCCGAACTGATCAACCGCGTCGATGTGTCGAAGACGCCGACCGCGGCGCAGATCGAGGGCGGCATCGCCGCGACGGTCGACATGTACACCGCGCGGCCGTTCGACTTTTCGGGGACCAAGGTCTCGCTGTCGGGACAGGCCAATTACGACAAGATTCGCGGGCAATTCTCGCCGCAGGCCTCGGGGCTGTTCAGCACGACCTTCGGCGATGGCGATTTCGGCATCCTCGGCGCCTTTTCGTACATCGACCGCAAGATCGAAGGGAAGCGCATCTTCACCGACGGGTGGGAGGCGAACCAGTCGCTCGACCTGAACAAGGACGGGACCGCCGAGTTCACCGGCGTGTCGCTGCCGACCTATGTCGAATGGGGCACCAACCGCACCAGTCGCAAGCGGCTGTCGGGGCTGCTGACCGCGCAGTGGCGGGCGAGCGACACGTTGCTGTTCACGCTCGACGGCCTCTATTCGAAGCTCGACGTCAATGACGATAACAAGGTGTTCTTCGTCTATGGCGGCCCCGGCGACATCACCGCCGCGACGGTCGACGGCAACAATACCATCACCAGCTATACCGGCATCGCGTCCGGCCCCAACATCACCAACCAGGTGCGCCCGCGCCTTGCCACCACCTATCAGGCGGGGGCCAATCTGGCGTGGAACCCGTCCGACCGGTTGAGCGGCACGGTCGATTTCTCTTGGTCGAAAGCGACCGACGATACCGGCGGCAATCAGGCATGGTTCGAAAGCAATCTCGCCACGCCCAGCTATTCGCCGGCCGGGGTGCGTTTCACCATCGGGCCGACGGGGATGCCGGTCTATACGGGCCTTGGCAACATCCTCGACGTATCGAACGCCAAGGCGGGGTTCCTGACGTACGAGGGCGTCAGCGTCGAGGACGAAATCTATCAGGGCAATGCGAACCTGAAATGGGATGCCGATATGGGGATCCTGACGCGGATTTCGGGCGGTTACAACTTTTCCGACCGCAAGAAATCGCGCTTCTCGTTCAAGACGCCCGATGCGCTGCAATGCCTGTACTGCGGGGCGGGGGTCGGCGTGCCGCAAAGCGTGTTCGGCCGGCCGGCGGAGGCGACGAACTTCCTCGGTACCGGCATGTTCGACAGCGCCTATCCGACCTATGCCGCGGCCGATCTCGCGAGCTATTTGCTGAGCGATGCGGCGATCAACCAGCTCGCCAATCCGGCGGCGGCGCGCGCGGCGCTGGCGGCCAATGGCGGCGGCTTCGGCGTCATCCCGGTGCCGGGCAATAGCGGGTCGGCACAGGAGCGGACGATCGGCGGCTATGTCCAGGCGACGTTCGGCGGCGATTTCGGATCGCGGGCATGGTCGGGCAATATCGGGGTGCGCTATACCCGCACCGACGTGACCTCGCGCGGGTTCGGGCAGGAGATCGTCAGCATCACCCCCGCCCCGCCCGGCGGCGATCCGATCGTCAACCTGTCGGCGCCGCAGCCGATCAGCGAGACCGGATCCTATGCGCAGTGGCTGCCGAGCGCGAACTTCAAGATCGACGTGTTCGAGGACGTGGTGCTGCAGGCGGCGGTCGCCAAGACGCTGACCCGCGCGACGCTGTCCGACCTGCTGCTCATCCGCAACATCAACCCGCGTCCGCGCGAACGGGCGATCACCGACGGCAATCCGGGTCTGGAGCCGATGATCGGGTGGAATTACGACGCGGCGCTGACCTGGTATCTCGACCGGGCGAGCTTCGTGAGCGTCGCGCTGTTCGCCAAGGATCTGAACAACATCTCGGAATCGGTCACGTCGACGATCCAGTTGCTCGGCCTCGATTTCCGGCGGACGCGGCCGGAGAATATCGGCAGCCGCAGCTATCGCGGCATCGAGTTTTCGGGGCAATATACCTTTACCGGCCTGCCGGCACCACTCGACGGGCTGGGGGTACAGGCCAATATCAGTCTCGTCGAACCCGATGCGACGACCTACAATGCCGTCGCCTTTTATGAAAAGGGGCCGTTGCAGGCGCGTATCGCCTATAATTACCGCAATGCCTATGAACAGACACAGCAGGGCAATCGCGGACAGCCGGTCAATGTCGACGCCTATGGCATCTGGGACGCGAGCATCAACTATGCGCTGAACGATCAGGTGACGTTGTTCGCGCAGGGCCTCAATCTGTTCAACGAAAAGACGTTCCTCTATTCGGTGTATAAGGAACGGGTGATCACGTTCGAAACCTATGGTCCGCGCTATGCGCTGGGCGTGCGGCTGAACTTCTGATGGGGACGCGCGTTACGACCGCCGAACCCCAGCATCAGGAGTAGTTTCATGACCGATACGCTCGTCAACAACCGCGACGTCAAGGTGTCGAACGGCAAGACCAAGCTGACCGACGCGTTCAAGAAGCATTTCGGTGGCGATGCGCCGATCGCCGACAAGGCGAAGGGTTTCGCCAAGGAACGTCCGTGGACCAGCGCGGCGCTGGCCGGCGTGGCGGCGATTGCGGTGCTGAATACGTTGCGCGGCAAGAAGCTGTCGTAAGACCTTTCTTCCTCTCCCCCGTTCGCTTCGAGCGGAGGTTCGAGCCTGTCGAGAACCGAAGTCGAGAAGGAGTTGCCCTAAGCAGGGCGTTCTCGACTGACGCTTCTCGACAAGCTCGAAGCTGCTCGAACCGAACGGGTTTGGTTGGTGGAGGCTTGTCCCCTACCGCCCGATCAATTCCCCATATAGCTGTCGATACGACCCGATGATCGTCGGGTGATCGTAATCGCGCAGCACCCGGCGGCGCATCGCCTCGCCCATTTCCCAGCGGACCGCCGGTTCGCCGGCGATGGCGCAGATGCCCGCCGCCGTCGCCTGCGGATTGACCAGCGGGGTGACGATGCCGCCATGGCCGGGATCATGCGGCCCCCGCCCCTCGATCATCTCGCGGCAACTGCCGACATCGGGCGCGACGACCGGGATACCGCAGGCGCCCCCTTCCAATATCACCAGCGGCTGCGCTTCGGACAGGCTGGTCAGCACCAGCAGGTCGATGCGGTTCATCCAGTCCTCGATCCGCACCCGCCCGGCGAAATGCAGCACGGCGTTCAGGCCGAGGTCGCTGACCAGCTGGTTGCATTCGGCGGCATATTCGGGATCCTCGTCCCCCGGCCCCAGCACGACGAAGCGCAGATGCGGCTTTTGGGCGTGGGCGATGGCGCAGGCGCGGACGAAGGTCTTGATATCCTTGATCGGCACCACCCGCCCGAGCAGCGCGACCAGCGGATGGTCGGGGTCGCGCGCGTCGGCGAGGTGCGAGAAACGACGCGCGTCGATGCCGTTGGGGATCACCCGCACCCGGTCGGGCGCGGCCCCCAGTCGCCGCTGCACCGCATTGTTGTCGCCATAGAGCGCGACGATCGGATCGCAGGCATCGTAACAGGCACCGGCATAGCTGGTGAAGGCCCGCACCCACAGATCGCGCAGGTCGTTGACGCTGCGATCCATGGCAAGGCCGGTATCGACCTGGTCGCCGATCCATTCGGCCATCATCACCTCGATCTGCCGCTCCAGCAGATAGATGCCATGTTCGGTGATGAAGGCGGGCCGCCCGCTGACCTGTGCCGCGCGCGCCGCGAGCAGCCCGGCGAACCCGGTCGAGATGGTGTGATAGGCGCGCGCCTTGGGCAGCGGCGCGGTCAGCACCGCCAGCAGCCCGCCCAGCAACACGCGCATCGCCCAGAAATAATGGTGGAACGACGCCTTGGGCAGCAGCGCCTGATAATGGCGGCGCAACCGGGCGAAGGTCGCGGGATGGGCGAGGATGTCGCCCGGCGTCAGCGGGTGGCCGACCCCGTCGATCAGTGCGATCAGCTTGCCCAGCGTCCCCGCCCCGCCCCCGCCGACGAAATCGATCAGCGCATCGGCGATCGCCTGCGCCGGTTCCGCCGGATAGCGCCGCGGCATGGTCGCTTCGGGGGCCAGCGCGATCTCGACCAGTTCGACGACGTTGTCGGGCGGGGTAAGCTGCATCGCCAGCGGCGCCGAGGACGGCTTGATCGCGACGATCGCGAAGCGGATTTCGGGCAGATGGGTGATGAGGTCCTGCAACCATCCCGATACGCCGCCGACGACATAAGGATATGCCCCCTCGACGATCAGGCAGATATCGGCGGGCGGCCCGGTGTTGATCCGCGCGTTCACGGGCGATGCTCGATCGTCTGTCCCCGCCACCAGCGCGTCGCCTGGGCGAAGGGATCGTGCGGGCTTTCCACCACCGGCAATTGTTCGACGATCGCATCGATCGCCGCATAATCGCCCGCCGCCCATAATGCCTCGATCCGGGTCGGGTCGAGCGGGTCGTCGCCGATCAGGCCCAGCGCCTCGGCCCGCAGATGCGCGCGCTGCGTATCGGACAGCAGCACATTGCCGCGCGCATGGTCGGCAAGCATCGCCGCCAGCGCCGCATCGCGCTCCGGCCCGCCCGCCGACTCCAGCGCGGCGCGGCCGGTCGCCAGATTCTGCACCACGCGCGCCGAGGCGGCGGCGGCAAGCGCGCGGATCGTCTGATCGCCATCGGTCAGCGCCAGCGCGATCAGCGGCGCCAGCGACGGTTCGAACGAGCGGACCACCGTTTCCAGCGCGCGGCGACGCTCGGCAACCTGGCCGTGGCGCATGACCGTGACCAGCGAATGCAGCGCATTGGCATCGGCATGCAGCACGCGCCCGTCGAGCATCCGGGCGACGGTCAGCTTCGCGCCGCGCTGGGGACGGTGCGACCGCACCACCGGTTCGGGAAGCGGTGCCGGCGCGCGATCCTCCTCGGGCAGCGCGCGGCTGACCCATTCGCCGAGCAGCAGCAGCGCCGGGGCGATCATCCCGCCGACGACCGCGCTGAAGCGGAGCGCGCGTCCGTCGCGCAGGCGCAGCACGATCGCCGCGATCGAACAGCCACCATGGCCGAGCAACAGCAGCGCGCAGGGCAGCAACGGCGTGCAAGCCAGTATCGCCCCGTCCGCCAGCGCCAGCGCGACGAGCGCGCGCGTCACGCCACCAACCCCGGCGAGCGTAGCGCCAGCGGCGCGGCGCGGCGCGGCTCCTCGGCCAGCAGCGGGCCGAGCCAGCGGCAGATTTCGGTCAGTTCGGCCAGAAGATGCGCACCCATCGCGGCAAAGGGCAGGTCGTGCAGCACCAGCACGCCCAGCAGTCGCGCCGGATCGCCCTCGGTCAGCGGCAGCGCCACCGCGCCGATTCCGTCGAGCGCGCCCCGATCGTCGGCATTCCCGACATGGATCGCGTCGGCCCGCCGCTGGGCGAGCAGCAGCAGCGGCGCGGGCAGCGTGTCGGGCCGCGCCTGTGCCCCCGCGCCCCGCAGCCACGCGCGCCCCTCCCCGCCGGTCACGCGGTAACAGGTGAAGTCGCGGGTCTGCGCCGCCAGTGCGATCAGCGCGACCATCGCCGCGCGGCGTTCGGCCGGATCGGCGTCGCCCAGACGCGCGGCGGTGGCGATGACATGACCGATACTGCGTTCGTCGGTCGCGAGCTGCACCTGCAATGCGCGGTTGGTGTGGACGAGCTGGTGAAACGCCTCGGTCAGCCGTTCGACATTGCGCCGGGCGCTGTTCTTGGTCCGGCCGAGCCGCGCGAGCCGCTGTATGCGAACCATGGTCACCTCGCCGATCGCCACCGCCGCCATGAACCACAGCAGCGGCGGCAGCGACAGATGGAGCAGATGGTCGAGATAGTCGCGCTCGTTCGCCGGTTCCTGCCCCAGCGCCAGCCACAGGATGCTGGCGATGGCCGCCGCCGCCAGCGCGGGGAAGGTGCCATAGGCGAGCGCCATCACCACCACCGGCAACCACAGCGGATTCGGGTTGATGCCGGTAAAGGCGGTGCCGTCGAGCAACAGCCGGTCGAAGGCGAGCAGCACCCCGAACGCCGCCGCCAGTTCCATCGCGATGCGCAGCGCCCGCCGCCATGCCGCGTTCATCGCCCGCTCCCCAGCCCGCGCGTCACGCCCGCGCGGGCGAACAATTGTTGCCCGGCAAAGCCCGGCCGGGTGACCGAGCTGATCCCGCCGCTGCCCTCGACACGCCACGCATCGCCGACCGGCAGCACGAGGCCGAGGCTGGCATTGGGACCGTCGCCGCCGAAGCGGTCGACCGTCCATCCGGCGAGGCCGGTCAGCTGCGCCTCGCCGATCGAGCCGCTCAGCAACCCTTGCAGCGTGTGGTTCTCGCGCGTCGCGAAATCGATGCCGCCGCGACGGTGCTGCACATATTCGGCCTCGAGCCGGTAGGTCAGGCCGAAGGCGACGCCGCCGCGACGCCGGATATAGTCGATGCCGCCGGCAAGGGTGAGCGTGTCGACCGCCCCTTCCCCGCCCGCCAGCCCGTAGCGGTTGCCGCCGATATCGACCTGCCCGACCAGCCCCGGCGCGATGCGATAGGTGGCACCGGCGGACAGGCGCGACAGCCAGCCATCGTACAGCGCCTGTTCGCGCGTCGAATAATCGGGCTGGTGCAGCGTCACGCCGACGCGCCACTGTCCCTCGACCGACCCCGATGCATAGCGCACGCCGCCGCCGGTCACGCCACTGTCGAGCGCGCCGGCGAGCACCGCCTGCATCCGCGCCTCGTCGCCGATACGGACGGTGGCGCCCGCCTCGACCACCGGCGATCCGCGCCGTTCGTCGCCGATGCTGCTGGCGACATGGCGGACGCCGCCGCCGATGATGGTGCGGTCGGTGACGGCGATATCGACGCGCGCGCTGCTTTCGACCTGCGACAGGTCGCTGCCGTCGCGCAGCGTCACGACCGCCGATGCCGCACCGGGGGCGAAGGCCGCCGCACGGCGCGCGCTACGGTCGGTCGCGCCGAGCCGGCGGTAGAGGCGGTTCGCCCCGGCGGCGTCGCCATCGGCGTTGCGCGCGTCGGCAAGGATGCGGGTGACGCGTTCGTCCTTCGGGTGCCGTGCGGCGAGTAGTTCGGCCCGGCGGCGGCCCTCGCCCGGATAGCCGGCGGCGACATCGGCCTCGATCGCGAGCAATTGCGGGTCGAGATCGGCGGTCGCCTCGGCCACCGGCGTCGCCGGCGCGGCGGCCGGCGGCGTGAAGCCGATCGTCACCCGGTTGCCGTCGAGGCGCCAGCGCAGGTCGCGGCCCGCGGCGGGGCGCAGCACGAGACTGTCGTCGTTCCAGCGCAGGTCACCGATCGCGGTGCCCGCCGCATCGCGGAACGCGTCGATCGCCCGGTCGTCGATCGCCCGGTCGGCGCGCACGACGATCTCGCCGCCATCGCCTTCGACCGTCAGCGTCGTGCCGATGGGCCAGACCAGTTGCGGATCGCCGCCCGCGACCTCGCCATCGGCAAGGATCGCCGGGGGCACGTGCAGCACCGGCCCCGCTTCGACCGAAATGAGGAGCAGCGCCGCGATCATTGCTGCGACAACAGCATCCGCGCGCGGCCGGGCTGACCGTCGGCGATCAGCAGCCGGGCTTGCAGCGCGACCAGTTGCCGGTCGGCGGGCGTGGTCCGGCGCAGCCGTTCGACCAGCGCCACCGCCTCGCGCCGGCGGCCCAGGCGATCGAGCAGTTCGGCATAGGCGCGGCTGTCGGCCGGCGTCTCCGCCAAAGCCTTTTCCAGCCATGGCCGCGCGGCGCGGTCGCCGCCGATCCTCGCCTGCGCATCGGCCATCAACCGCAGCGCGGGCAGGTCGTCGCCATCGCTGGCCAGATAGTCGCGCAGAATCTGTACCGTGCGCGGCGCATCGCCGGCATTCCACGCGCTCCACGCCAGATCCATGCGATCGCGCGGCGCGGCAATGCCCGTCGCGACGCGGGCGCGCAGCAATGCCGCGAGCTGCGCCGGATCGGGCTTGCGCGGCATCGCATCGCCCGCCGCGCGCACCGCATCGGCTGTCAGCGCCCGCCCGTCGAGCAGCCGCGCCAGCACCGTCCGGGCCGCGCCGTCATCGCCCACCGCCTGCGCAAGCCGCAGCCGGGTCAACAGCACCGGCGTCCGATCGGCGAGCGGATGGCGGGCGAGGAACGTCGCCGCCTCGCCCGGCCGGTCGCGATCGGCATAGGCGGCGATCCAGTCGAGCTGTTGCGCGGGCGTCCCGGCCAGCGTCCGCTGCCGCAGCCACGCCACATCGCGCGCGCCCGGGCGGGGGCCGAGCAGATAGAGCAGCCGCCGCGCCGCCGGACCATCCGGCCCCCCCTGCCCCACCGCCGTCGCCAGCACGCCCACCGCATCGTCGCGCGCGCCCGTCGCCAGAAGCTGTTCGGCGATCGGCAATATGTCCGCGCCGGGTAGCTGGGCACGGGCGAGCAGCATGTGCCGCAGCCCCGCCCGGTCGCCGGCCCGGGTCAGGATCGCCTCGCGCGCGGCGTCGCGCTGATCAACCGGCAACAGCCCCGCCGCCGCCAGCGCGCCCTGCTGGTCGCCCGCCGCCTGCGCGACGCGGATCGCCAGCCATGGGTCGCGCGCGCGCCACGCGCTGCCGACCCGGTCGAGCCGCGCGATCATCGCCCCCTGCCCCGCCCGCTCGAGCCGCCGGGCGAGGTCCAGCGACAGCGCCGCATCAGGCCGGGGGATCGTGCCGCGCTCGGCGGCGGCGACCAGCAGGTCGGGCCGGTCGAGCGCATAGGCGGCGGCGACGATCGCCGGTCCCGGCACGCCCTTTGCCCGGTCGAACAGCGCCACCGCCGCGTCGCGCCGTCCCCCCTCCGCCAGCAGGTCGATGCGCAGCGGCCATGTCTCCGCCGCCTGCCCGTCGGGCCGTGCCGCGAGATAGGCGAGCGCCACCGGCCCGCGCCCGGCGGCCTTCAGGTCATAGGCGACCTGTAGCGTGGTGACCGCCTGTCCCGCCGCCTGCAACCGCGCGGTCAGTGCGGCCAGCTCGCCCGCATCGTCACGGGCGATCGCGTCCGCCAGCACCGGCAGCCGCGGCCCGGTGGACGGCGCCGCGACCGGCAGTGGCGGCGGCACCGCGATCGATGCCGCTACCGGCTGCGCGCGGCGTTCGACATGCAGCACCTCGGTCCGCCCGGGGAGCAGCAGGAACGCTGCCAGCAGCACGCCGCCCCCCGCCACCATCGGCACGCCGATCGCCAGCCAGCGTTGGTCCCCGCCGCTCATCCCGCCGGCTCCGGCCATAACCGGTCGAGCGCGAGCGTCGACACATAGGGCGCGAACCCCGCCGCGCGTTCGCGGGCATAGAGGGCGGCGACCTGCCGCGTATCGGCCATGTCCCAGTAATCGAGCGTGGTGACGACCATCGCCGGGTTGATCGCCTTCGCCGCGCGCAGCCGGTCGGCCTGCCACGCCCAGTCGCTGTCGGACAGCAGGTCGTAGCGCTTGGTCGAAAAATTCCAGCGCGACGCCATCGATTCGCCCAGCACATAGTCGATCGACGGCGCGACCCGGTCGAGCAGCGCGTAACCGCGGTTGAGCATGATGCGGATCGCGGGGAAGCGCGCACGGATCGCCGCGATCAGGCGCGCGCCCGCCGCCACCATCTCCTTCGCGCCCAGGGGATCCTGCCGTTCCATCGCCTCGGCATTATCCATCGTATCGATGAAGATTCCGTCATAGCCAAGGTGCAGAATTTGCGGGACGATCCGGTCGAGCACCGCCGCGGTCCATGCCGGATGGCGCAGGTCCGCCCGCCGCGCATCGGGCCAGTCGGGATTGGCGGCGCCGAGCGCCCCGGCGGCATCCAGTCCGGCGAAATAGGGGCGGCGCTTCTCGACCTCGCCAAGGCTGACATAGCCGAGCAGCGTCGCGCCCTCGCCGCGCAGTGGCGCGATCGGGCGCTGGTGATGCGGTTCGAGCACCAGCAGTTCATATTGCCGCGCCAGCACCGGGTCGGTCGCCGCGCCGTAATCGACCGCCCAGCGCAGCTTCGCATCCCCCTTCCCCCCGCGGCCCGACGTGACGGTGCCCAGCGCGAAGGTCATGCCGACCGCGCCCGCGCCGAGCATCATCGCGTGCCGCCGCCCGATCGCCGACCCCATCACAGCCAGCGCCCGCCATGGCCGACCACCGCCGGGTTGTTGCCGACGAACAACAGATACGTCATGTCCATGCTTGCCTCCGCGACCAGCGCGAGGCCAACGAACGCCCCCACGACTGCGCCGGCCATATAGCCCCACCCGAACGCCGCGAAACCGGCGTCGAACTGGACCCATGTCGCCAGCGCGCTGGCCAGCGCGAAGCTGGCCCAGGTGAACAGGATGCGCCCGAACAGGTCGTAATAGGCGAGCACGACGGTGGACGCGATCACGACCAGATGGAACACCACCCCGGCCGACGTCTGGCGAAAGGCGAAGATCGCGCGGACATCGGCCCCGATCGCGTCGAACAGCGGCACCGCCAGCACCCAGGCAAAGGCCGCGACCAGCAACTGGGCCAGCACCAGCAGGCGCAGGCTGTTGCCCAGCACCTTGATGACCTCGCCGCGCGCCTCCTCGATCCGCTCCAGCGTCGACGTACCGGTACAGCGCGCCAGCATGCTGCCGAACGCGCGGTCGAACCGGGTTTCGGTGACGATCAGCAGCAGCGTCAGCCCCGGCACGATCGTCAGCAGGCCAAGGAAACTGCCCTCGTCGTTGATCGGGTTCAGCCGCAGCGCGCCGACCGCCGCCCGGCTCGCCGGACCGACCCACAATATCCATTTGTCGATCCAGATCGCGGCCACCCCGGCAATCCCCGCCAGCGCGATGATGCGGGCAAGGCGCGGATGGATCGCGTCGCGTGGCGGCAGCACCACGTCGCCGCTGAAATAGCGGCGCAGCACCAGCAGGATCGCCGCCAGCGTCAGGCCGATCCCGCCGGCGATGACCAGCAGGACACCGAGCAGGTCGCCATGCGGCCACAGCCACAGCGCGCCCGCCGCCGCCGCTATCCCGGCCAGATAGGCGAACGGCACCACCCGGTAGCGGTCGAGGGCGGTCAGCATCGGCGCGGCGATCCAGATTTGCGCCAGCCATGCGAGCGCGACGGTGGCGGTCAGCGCCTGCGCGAACGGCAACCCGCCCAGCACGCCGAAGACGACCGTGCCGATCGCGAGCGCGATCACCCCCCCGGCCGCCAGCGCCAGCAGTACGATGCCGGGGATGCCGGCGCCGTCACGGGCGAAGATGCGGTCGGCGACCATGCGGATGGCGACGATGCCGATCGGCGCGGCGGCCAGCGCCGACAGGCTGAACGCATAGATCAGCACCGTCTGTACGACCAGCGAGTCCGCAGCGCTCAGATGGACCGCCGCCCAGCGTTCGAGCAGCCCCATCGAGACCGCGGTCAGCAGCCACGGCCCGGCGCTGATGACCGCGCCATGGGCCCCGGCGCCGACGATCCCGCCGACGCCGCCCTCGCGTGCCACTTGCGCCAGTTTGAATCCGATTCCGGCCATCCGCCCCCCTGCCTACGCAGTGATACGGTTGAATTCCTTACAAAAAGAAATCGCCCGAATTGAGGACATGATGGCCGGTCAACGCGATCGCGAAGCTGGCGGAGGAACCGAAGGTGGTTCCTTCGACGACGGTATATTCGCGGCCGCCCGACATTTCGTAGCGATAGCGCAGCTGGCCCGAACCGGTGAAACGGGCATTCTCGCCGATCAGGGTGAAGGCCTGGTCGCCCCATGCGAACAGCGATGCGTTGGCGTCGATCGCCGACAGGTCGATCTTGTCCTCGCCGGGGCGGAAATCGGTGATGACGTCGCGCAGGCTGCTGTGCGTCAGCGTGTCGCCGGTCCGTTCGAAACGGAACACGTCGCGCCCTGCCCCGCCGGTCATCTCGTCGCGATCGTCGCCGCCGATCAGGATGTCGTCGCCATCGCCACCGTTCAGCATGTCCTTGCCGTCACCGCCGATCAGCGTGTCGTTGCCGCTGCCGCCGTTCAGCACGTCCTTGCCATCGCCGCCGTCCAGCGTGTCGTTGCCGTCGCCGCCGTTCAGCGTGTCGTCGCCATTATTCCCGATCAGCCAGTCATTGCCGCCAAACCCGTTCAGCAGGTCGTCGTCCCGACCGCCGTCGAGCGTATCGCCCTCGCCGGTACCGTTCATCACGTCTTCGCGCGAGGTGCCGGTCTGGTTCACCCCGGCGACGTCCTTCACATAGACCCACAATAGCTGGCTGTCGCTCTTGCCAAAGGAATCGGTCGCGACGACGGTCACGTCATAGATATTGTCGCGGTTCGAATCCTGCGCATTCTCGAAGTCGGGTGCGGTCTTGAAGCTCAGCGCGCCGGTTACGGGATCGATGGTGAACAGCGAACCCTCACCGCCCGGGGCGATCGAATAGCGGACGAAATCGCCGTCGCGCGTGTCGGGATCGGTCGCGGCGACCGTGCCGACGCTCGTGCTGTTTTCGAGGATCGACATCGACCCGCGATCGCCGCCGCCCGACGAGGTGATGGTCGGACCGCCGGTCTGTTCCTTCACATTGCCGACGGTGACGTACAGCATCTGCCGGTCGACCACGCCGAACGAATCGGTGGCGACGACCTGTACGTCATAGATGTTGTTGCGGTCGCTATCCTGCGGATTCTCGAAATCGGGCGCCTTGATGAAGCTCAGCACCCCGGTCACCGGATCGATCTGGAAGAAGCGGCCCTCGCGGACCGGGTCGATCGAATAGCGCACGGTGTCGCCGTCGCGCAGGTCGGGATCGGTCGCGGTGATGTTGGCGACGAACGACGTGTTCTCCGCGACGGCGGGAACCCATGCCGCATCCTGGCCAGCGAACGAGGTGATGGTCGGTCCACCGGTCTGTTCGACCGCGTTCTTGACCGTGACGTACAGCATCTGCTTGTCGACCACGCCGCGCGCATCGGTGGCGACGACCTGTACGTCATAGATGTTGTTGCGGTCGCTGTCCTGCGGGTTCTCGAAATCGGGTGCCTTGATGAAGCTCAGCACCCCGGTCACCGGATCGATCTGGAAGAAGCGGCCCTCGCGGACCGGATCGATCGAATAGCGGATCTGGTCGCCCTGCGCGACATTGGGATCGGTCGCGGTGATCGTGCCGACCGTGGCGACATTCTCGGTCACCGCGGGCACCCATGCCGCGTCGCCGCCGCCATAGCTGGTGATGGTCGGGCCGGCATTGACGACCTGCGCGACCTTCACCGCATGGGTGCCGATCGCACCGATATCGATCGTCGCGATCTCGCCGATCAGCGAATTGAGCGTGGCGCCCTCCACGGTCAGCCAGTTGGTGCCCGGCGCCTTCAGGTCGATGACGACCTTGCCCTCGCCCGTTACCGTGAACGACAGGTCGCGGCCGTCGCCCGACAGCGTCTCCAGCGACGCGCGCATCGGCAGCGCGGTGATGTGGGTGACGTCGTCGGCCTTGTCGCCCATCGTGATTTCGAAACTGCCGCCGGTGGTCGGCAGGAACACCTTGTCGTCGCCATAGGCGTACCAGCCCTTGACGCTCTGGATGACCTGTCCGGTCTTCTGACCGTCGACGTCGAGCGCGAACAGCCCGGTTCCCATTGCCGAGGTGACGGTCGCGGTGATGGTGTTGCCGACGACGCTGCTGACGATCTGCGCCTTGTCGAACGCGTTCACCCGGTTCGCGAGATCGGCGAGGGTGACGAATTCGAGGCCCTTGCCTGCTGCCGCCGCGATGAAATTGTCGAACATCGACCGGACATAGGGGCTGCCGTTGCTGACGGGATTGCCGTCATCGTCGAGCGCCCATTCGGTCGGGCCGTAATCGTGCCACGGCCATACGACGATCGGCGCATCGGCATTGCCGGTCAGGTTCGCCAGCTCCTTCGCCCACACCGCCTCGGCCTCGGCGACGGTCTTCTTCTGGAATTCGATCAGCGAGAAGTCGAACGAGGTGTTCGGCGCGATATAGACCTGGTCCGTCGCGGCATTGGCCAGGTTCATATAGCCGATGGCGTTGGGATAGCCCGCGCCGACGCCCGAATAGCCGCCCGAGAGATACTGGACGTATTTCAGGATTTCCTGCGACGTCGCGATCTGTTCGGGCGCGCCGGGTACCGCGGCGCCCGCGATGGTCACGGTGCGGCCGAGATAGTTGCTCAGCTGCTGTTCCAGCTCGGCGCGGCTCTGCCCGAATTCGAACTTGATCTGTTCGTCGGTCAGGATGTTGGTGTCGTGCGGATGGGTATAGCTGTGGGTGCCGATCTCGTTGCCCATGTCGATCAGCTGCTTGTAATAGGGCAGCGACACCGCCCAGTTCGTCGCCTGGCCATTGGCCGGATCGTTGCCGATATTGACGTAATAGCTGCCGACGAAATTATACTTGGCTTTCCATTCGGCGAGGATCGGCAGCATCTTGTCATAGATGCCGGGCGCGCCATCCTCGATCTTGACCTCGTCGCGTTCCTGGCTCTGGTCCATGTCGGTGCGCGACGCGAACATGCCGGTGTTGCGGGTCATCTGCAGCCCGACCGACAGTCCGCCGCCATGCACCGAATAGTCGATCGCCTTTTGCAGCAGGTTTTCGTCGGCCATCACCGCTTCGGACGAGAAGATGACGTTGCGCCCGCCGGTCTGGGTCGCGATCGCCGCGGCATAGGTTTCGCCGTTCACGGTCGAGGTCGCGATGGTCTGTCCGGTGCCGCTGACGCTGGTGAAGGCGTTCCAGCCAACGCCCTTATAGTCGTGGACGACCTGTCCGTCGGCATAGCCGTCGAACACCAGCCCCGCCGCGTCGGTCGCCTTGACCGTCACGTCGGCGGGCCAGCCACCGGTCACGCGCGTCGCATCGAACAGCAGCTTCATGCGTGAATAGCTGTCGCCGGCCAGCGCATTGCCCGCCGCGTCGTTGGTCATGAATTCGCCCGCCGCGACCAGCCCGATGCCGAATTCCTTGGTCGCCTGCACCAGCGTCTTGGTGATCGCGTCGACCTTGCTCGCATCGACGTTGCGGAACGAAGGGAAGACGATCGTGTCATATTTGGCGACCGTGGCGAGGTCGGTCAGGTCGTTCTCGCTCAGCACGTCGAACGGGACGCCGGCCTGCATCGCCTGTGCCTGCGCCGACATGAACAGCTGCGAATAGGCGGTCTTGCTGAAATAGGCGTTGGCGGTGGCTTCCGACCACACGATCGCGATGCGATGCGCCGGATCGGGGGTGATGCCGCTATCGTTATAGACGGTGAAGGGCGTGTCCGAATAGCTGCCGGGCAGAAATACCTGGTCGTTGACGTCGTACAGCGTGTCGATGCCCTGCGGGTTGCCGATCGCCGCCTTGTCGACGCGGAATTCGACGGTCGAACGGTCGTCCGACCATGCCGCCTGCAGCGTCGCGATCGCCGGGCTGGAACCCGGTGCGCCGTTGTACAGCGACACCTTGCCGTCGGCGTCGAAATTGATGCTGTATTCGGCGCCGCCGGCAAAGCCGAAAATCTGGTAGCCGGTCTGGGCGTCGCGATCGGTGTTCAGCCACACGGTGGTGTTGGTGCCGACCGTCCCCGGAACCTTCAGCGCAAAGGCGAAGGCGTCCCCGTCGCTCTTGGCATAAATGGCATAGCCGTCGTCCAGCCCGCGATCGATCCGGTCCCGCACCGTCCAGTCGCCCAGATTGCCATCCACCATGATCGGGGTCGCGTTCGCCATTTCATTCCATCCCTGTATCGTCACCGACGCCACACCCTCGTCCCCGGTGGTTCGGTCGCTGCGCGCTTCGCACCTTGGCACGGTTCCCGCAAGTCACCGGTCCGCGACAATTGCTGGCAATCATCCTTAATTCGTATCAAGGCGAAACGGACTGTCCGGTATCGGGACGATGGCGTCGAATTCGGCAATAAACGTCGCGAAATTAACTATGTAGCTACTGGCCGACACCGGCATGCGACCTGCACTATACTATGTATTGGCGTCAGCCCGGCTTCGTATACTGCGACTTGACGCCAGCGCACGACGAACCGTGGCTGACGGGGCGCGACCACTTGTCCCTATGCTTGCGGCAAAGGGTTAACGAACGGCGGCATGGACCCGCGCGAAAGCGCGGTTACACTGTTGGTCATGCACGATAATCTCACCGCAACCCGCCCGACCTTCGTCACCCGTCTCGAATGTTCGATGACCGGCGAAATCTATCCCGCCGATATGCTCCACAACCTCTCGCGCGCCGGACGACCGTTACTGGTCCGTTACGATCTGGCGGCGGTGGGCGCGGCGCTGTCACGCGATACGCTGGCGGCGCGCGACACCGACCTGTGGCGCTGGCGCGAATTGCTGCCGGTGCGCGATACGGCCAATATCGTCAGCCTCGGCGAAATCGAGACGCCGCTGATCCCCATTCCCCGGTCGGGCGGCGACAAGGTGCTGGTCAAGGACGAGGGCCGCCTGCCGACCGGCAGTTTCAAGGCGCGCGGGCTGGTGATGGCGGTCGCGATGGCGAAGGAACTCGGCGTTCGTCGCATCGCCATGCCCACCAACGGCAATGCCGGCGCCGCCCTCGCCGCCTATGCCACGCGCGCCGGGATCGAGACGATCGTCTTCTGCCCCGAAGACACGCCCGAGGTGAATGTGCGCGAGATCGCCGCGCAGGGCAGCCGGGTGTGGCGGGTCAACGGCCTGATCGACGATTGCGGCGCGATCGTCGCGAAGGGCGCGGCGGAAGGACGCTGGTTCGACTTCTCGACGCTCAAGGAACCCTATCGGATCGAGGGCAAGAAGACGATGGGCCTCGAACTCGCCGCGCAGCTTGGCTGGCGCCTGCCGCACGCCATCTTCTATCCTACCGGCGGCGGGACCGGGCTGATCGGCATGTGGAAGGCGTTCGACGAACTGGAGGCGCTGGGCTGGATCGGATCGGAACGCCCCCGCATGTATGCGGTGCAGGCCGCCGGCTGCGCCCCGATCGTCCGCGCGTTCGAGGCGGGCGAGGAACATGCCGAACGCTGGGAGGATGCGCACACCGTCGCCGCCGGCATCCGCGTGCCGCGCGCGGTCGGCGACTTCCTGATCCTGCGCGCGGTGCGGGAGTCGGGCGGCAAGGCGCTGGCGGTGGGCGACCCGGCGATCCTGAAGGCCGTGGACGACTGCGCGCGCCGCGACGGGTTGCTGCTCTGCCCCGAAGGCGGGGCGACGCTGGCCGCCTATCGACAGGCACTGCGCGACGGTGAGGTCGATGCGGAGGAGGAGGTCGTCTTGTTCAACTGCGCGATCGGGCTGAAATACCCCCTGCCCCCGGCCGATGCGACGCTCGACCGGTTCGGCGAGATCGATTTCGACCGGCTATAGGATGCGGTCGCCCGCCATCCTTTTCGCTTCCCTTTCCGGTTCGGCCGACTCATAGAATCGTCATGCCGATCCGTGCCGAAAACCGCTGGCTCTATCCGATCGACTGGACGCAATTGTCCGCCGCGATCCGGTTCGACCGCGCGGGCGGTTGCTGCGAGCGCTGTGGCCGTCCGCATCTGCAGCGGGTGGCGCATCTGGGTGACGGGCGCTGGTGGGACGGCAAAAGGCGATGCTGGCGATCGGCGGAGGGCCGCCGGATCGCGGCGCTTAGGGTCCCGCTGGCGAAGGTGCGGATGACGCGGGTCGTGCTGGCCTGTGCGCATCTCGATCACGATCCCGGCAACAACGCGCCGGCGAACCTCGCGGCGCTGTGCCAGCGGTGCCACATGCTGCACGACGCGGCCGAACATCGCTGGCAACGCTGGTGGAATCGCTTTCGCTACCGGGCGTTGCGCGACCTGTACGAACACCCTCCCCTCACCCGCAAACGTCTTGCCCGGGCGCGGCCTTCCTCTTCCAGAAACTGAAATTCAACCATCCGAACCGGTTAGACGGTTTATAGAAAGGTTAGCAGGTTAAGGGGCGCGCCAACCGCCGCAATCCCGCCCGCAACCACGATTCGCGGGCGGCACGGCGTTCCCGAAGGATCGGCGCTTCGTTCCCGAAGGATCGAGACCGGCGTTCCCGAAGTGTCGGAGGAGCGTTCCGAAAGGGTCGAAGGACGTTCCCGGAGTGTCGATGATCCCCCGCCTCGCATCGATCATTGATGCCGATTGAATCAATAATGGAATGGCCGGGGTCGAGGAGGTTCAAATTGCCGCTCGATCTTCAACTTCATGCACAACCGGATCGGGGGAGCGGCGGGGCGGACGACACTTCGGGAACGGAAACTTGTTTCCCCTGACGCGACCAGGTCGGTTCAGCGCCCCAGTTCGTGACGGTGCTGCGCGTCCCAGCGGCGGACATAGCCGATGAACGCGGCCTGATAGTTGACCGGCGTCCGTGTCGCGTCGCCGTCGATCCACGCGCGGAATTCGGCGTGCAGCGTCTGATAATCCCAGCCCGGACATTCGGCACGTAACAGCGCCAGCGTCTGCGGCGTGATCTCGCCCTCGGTCGCGCGACTGGCCAGCCCCTTGACCGAGCGGCGGATTATCGCCGCGGCATCGACCAGTTCCTCCGTCCGCTCGGGCGACGGGGCAGGGGTCGGAGCGGGGGCAGAGGCAGGGGCAGGGGCAGGGGGTGCGCTCACAACCGTGGTCCGCGCCGCGCCGCCGGCGCGCTTGCGCATCCGTAACAGCGGTTCACGCTTGTCGGCGGGCTGTTCGAGCGTCAGCGTATAGCCGGGCAGTTCGTCGCGTTCGACGATCTTGGCGATTTCGAACTTGAAGCGGCGATATTGCCCCTCCGCACCCGATTTCTCGAACAATGTCGGCATCGATATCGCAAAACCGGCCTCCCCGGCGCCCCCGGCATGTTTGCGCGCGACGCGGTACAGCCAGCGTTCGCGGCCCCCCGTCAGGTCGAAATAGGCGCGGTCGATCGACAGCACGCCGCCGGTCATCATCACCCCTTCCCAGAACCAGTTCGACAGCTCGATCGTCATGCCGCGCGATCGTTCGGTCCTCTCATCGACCAGCTGTGTCCAGCCATCGAGCCAGCTGAACGTTGCTTCGCGCCGGTTTTCGGCGCGGATGTTGGTCTTGATCGTCGTCGCCACCAACCGGTCGAGCGCCTGGCCGAGCAACTCATATGCCCGCCCGGTCGTTGGTCGCCCGATCGCACGCAGCAAATCGTACGGCATCAGGTGCAGCTTACGCGGCACGTCGTTGACCCCCCGCCGCGCCATGTCGGCCAGCACGCTGGCGCAATAGATCAGGATGTCGGCGTCCCAGATCGTCGCCATGCCGTAATCGGCATTGGCCGAGACATGGACCCACAGCTTCCCATCGGGGCTGCGATAGTCGATCGGCTTGATGCGCTTGTTCTTGGCTAGGCTGAAGAACGGCCGCTCCATCATCTCGCGCTGGTCGCGCAGCGGCATGTCGGCGAGATAGGGGAGGAACAGGTCGAACTGTTCGGGGATTTTTTCGGGTGTCGGGCGGGTCATGTCGTCGGGTCCGCAGGCAGGTTTCCCCGGGGAAACTTCGGGGAGAAAGGGGTGGGGGACGGGCGATGTTTCCCCGGGGAAACTCGGGGCGCCCGCCCGGTCACCGCTGCAATCCGCGGCCGTCGCCGTAGAGCTCGATCAGCGCCTTGCGCACCATCTCGACCATATCGTCGTTGCTGAGGCCCGATCCGGCATGGAGGCGCAGCGTCACCCCCTGCCGGTTGATCGTCTGCGCGGTGACGGCGACGCGGCCGTGCGGCGTGGTCCACACGAACCGGTCCTTCGATTCCTGTCCGCGTTTGGGCGCATCGATCAGCCGGCGCAGCACGTCGGCGGCGGGGATGGGGGGCAGCCCCTTGTCGCGACGATGCTGCTGCTCGCGGACCAGCGCTTTGGCCTCGCCGCCGATCACCGCCGCATCGGCGCGGTCGTCGAGCGCCTGTGCCAGTGCATAGCCGCCCTTCAACTGGACATCGCCGGGCGACGCGAAGGCGGCGACGATCGCGTCGGGCAGCGCGGCGACGCGTAGCATCTTCGACAGCCAGCCCTTCGACAATTTCAGCCGTTCGGCCATGCGCGATGCGTGATTGCCATAATGGGTCTTGAGCGCCGCCGCATAGTTGCGCGCGCGTTCGAGGTCGGACACGTCGGCGCGTGCCCGGTTTTCCAGATCGGCGAGGCGGAAGGCGGCTTCGTCGTCGAGCGTGGCGACCTGCGCCACGAACATCATGTCGGGATAGCTGTGCGCGCGCAGCCACGAGATCGACCAGTGACGGCGGGTGCCGGCGATCACCTCATAGTCATGCGCGGCGTCGCCTTCGACCCGGCGGACGACGGCGGGGACTTTCTGCCCACCCTCGGCGATGATCGAATCGATCAGTTCGCGGCAGCTCGCCTCGGTCAGATGCGCATAGGAGCGCGCATTGCCCGGCCAGATGCGGACCCGCGCCGGGTCGAGCAGCAGTTGCGTGACCTGGCGAACCTCGCCCGAGGCGACCCGGGCAAGCGCCGATTCACGGCCGAGCAGGGTGGTACCGCGCAGCCGGTCGGAGCCGCGCTCGGGTGGGGCAGGGGGGGCTTCGGTGGCCTGCGGAGCCTCGTCGGAGAGCAGCGCGGCGAGATAGTCGGATTGTTTACGCGCCATGGGGGGTGGGCCTGTGGGTAAGGTGGGGGACTACAAGCGCCGCATTGGCCTGCGCCAACGCGTCGGACGGGCTGCTGGCCCGCCGGCCGGGCGGTTTGTGCAGGCTGGGCGCTTCGCGCCTCGCCGTGCCGCGCTTTGCGCTGTCAAACCGCCGCATACAACGCCTCCTCCCCCGCTGGTGCGACGCGGCCCCAACCCTGTCGCACCAGCTGCTCGATCTGCCCCAATGCCTCGTCGAGATTGGCGCGGCAGCGTTTGTGCGTCTTGGGCGTGCCGATCGGCTTTTCGAGTTCGTAGACGGTCATCATCCGCATCGCCGCATGGCTGATCTCGGCGGATTCGAGGATCGGCACGGGCAGCAGCGCGGGACCGAAACTCTGTTCCATGATCGCCCGCACCATCGCGTGGCTCGGATCGTTGCCGTCGAACTTCGAACAGATCAGCCGGACGAAGCTGTAATCGACCTCGATCCCCGCGCCGCTCAGTTGCTGCAATACCTGATCCATCATCGACAGGAATTGCACCGTCGAACAGAAGTCGGGCGTGGTTGCCGCCAGCGGCACCAGCAGCGCATTCGCCGCCTGCATCACCGCAAGGCTGATCGTGCCGAGCGCGGGCGGCGGGTCGAGCAGAACGATGTCATAATGCCGCGCCAGATCGATAAGCCCTTGTTTAAGCTTACGAAACCGCGCTGCCAACACCGATTGCCCGTCCGACCCGGATGCCGCCAACTCATATTCAACATCGAACAGCTCGAGGTTCGATGGGATCAGGTCGACATTCGGCCATGACGTGGATTTGACCGCATAGGACAGGTCGTTCTGCGTAGGATCGATCGACAGATAGGGGTAAAGCGTCTCTTCGCGGGTAATGTTGAAATGCGGATTGAACCCGAACAGGGTGGTCGTCGTCGCCTGGCTGTCGCAATCGACCACCAGCACCCGGTATCCCTGCACCGCGAAATAATGGGCGAGGTGGGTGGTGACGGTCGACTTGCCGACGCCGCCCTTGAAATTCTGCACCGCGATCACCGCCGGCACGTCGAGCGGTGCGCGGGCAGGGGAGGCGCCCAGCACCTGCCGCATGTGCAGCAGTTCCTCGACGCTATAGCCGAGACGCCGGCCATTCTCGGCCGCCGGGGCGGGGGGCAGGCGGCCGTCATCCTCGGCCATGCGGATGCGGTTGGTCGAACAGCCGAGCAGTTGCGCCGCCTCGGCAATGCCGAAGCGGACGTTGAGTGCCTTGCGGCTTTCGGGCAGAAACGCCTTGCGCCGCAGCCGCTCGATCATCCGCTCGCCAGCTTCGGCAAGATCGCCGATCTGCGCGACGATTGCATTCATGTTTGGGTCCGATCCGCTGATTGAAGCTTGTCGGCTCTTATATGACATCGAAAGCTTCAATCGGGCAAGTTCTATCGGTGCGAAATGCAACACGCGGCCGCGACGCTGCGGATATTGACGATGGGTGGGCGGCGATGGACAGTAGTAGGCGCGTATCTGTCCCCGACCCTTCGTTCGGAGAAGTGCCGATGAAAAGCCTGACCTATGCGGTCGCGCCCGAACAGTTGATCCAGGCGATCAACCCGTGGCGACTCTATCAGCAGGGAGCCCAGATCGGGTTCGTGAACATCCAGCTGGGCAGCACGCCGGCACCCGAAGTCGAAGAACGGATTTTGGAAGATGTCGGCAGCTATGGCCGCCAGATCGGTCGGATCGGCGATGCGTTGGAGGTCCTGTTGCGGCATATATCGCTGACCGGGCTGAGCCGGCAGGAAGAGGATGCGCTGGCGATATTGCAGGGGCAACTTGCCCAGGTGCGCAAGATCAAGCGCGAACGGCGTTCACCCGCAGACGAATAGCGCGACAGGCGCCAAAAAGGCGGGCGGGACGCACCATGATGCGCCCCGCCCCGACAGTCGTTACGCGCGGCCGAGGTCGAAACGGTCGGCCATCATCACCTTGGTCCATGCCGCGACGAAGTCCTGCACGAACTTCTCGCCGGCATCGTCACACGCATAGACTTCGGCGATCGCGCGCAGCTGCGAGTTCGACCCATAGACGAGGTCGGTCCGCGACGCCGTCCACTTCTGCTCCTTGGTATGGCGATCGGTGCCGACGAACTCCTGGTCGCTTTCGTCGCTGATCTGCTTCCACGCCGTGCCCATGTCGAGCAGGTTGACGAAGAAGTCGTTGGTCAACTGGCCCGGACGCGTGGTGAACACGCCGTGTTCCTTCGCCTTGCTGTGGTTCGCCCCCAGCACGCGCAACCCCGCGACCAGCACCGCCATTTCGGGTGCCGACAGACCCAGCAGCTGCGCCCGGTCGATCATCAGCTCCTCGGTCGGAACGTTGAACTGCACCTGCAGATAGTTGCGGAACGCATCGGCCTTGGGTTCGAGCACCGCGAAGCTCTCGACATCGGTCCATTCCTGCGTCGCGTCGGTCCGGCCCGGGGTGAACGGCACGGCGACATGATGGCCGGTCGGCGCGATCGCCTGTTCCAGCCCGACGACACCGCCCAGCACGATCAGGTCGGCGATCGACACGGTCTTGCCGCCCTTGCCGTCGAAATCGGCCTTGATGCCCTCATACACGCCCAGCACCTTGGCGAGTTGTTCCGGCTCGTTGACGTCCCAGTCCTTTTGCGGGGCGAGGCGGATGCGGCCGCCATTGGCGCCGCCGCGCTTGTCCGACCCGCGATAGGTCGAGGCCGAGGCCCAGGCGGTCGTCACCAGTTCGGCGATCGACAGGCCCGATGCGGCGATCGCCTGCTTCAGCGTCGCGACATCGCCTTCGCCCAGCGGCTCGCCTTCCAGCTTCGGGACCGGATCCTGCCAGATCAGGTCTTCCTTCGGCACTTCCGGGCCGATCAGGCGGACGTTCGGCCCCATGTCGCGATGGGTCAGCTTGAACCATGCCCGCGCCCAGACATCGGCGAAATAATCGGGATCGGCACGGAATTTCTGACAGATCGCGTTGTACGCCGGGTCGACCTTCAACGCCATGTCGGCGGTCGACATCATCGTCGGCACCTTCTTTTCCGGGGTATGCGCGGCCGGGGCCAGCGTATCCTCGGGGCTGCCGACCGGCTGCCACTGATGCGCGCCCGCCGGGCTCTTCACCAGTTCATATTCATGGTCGAACAGCATGTCGAAATAGGTCATGTCCCATTTCGTTGGCGTCGGCGTCCAAGCCCCCTCGAGACCCGAAGTGATGGTATGGTCGCCCATGCCGGTCTCGTGGGTCGATGCCCAGCCCAGACCCTGTGCGGCGATATCGGCGCCCTCCGGCTCCTTCCCCACATGCTTGGGATCGCCCGCGCCATGCGCCTTGCCGAAGGTATGGCCGCCGGCGGTCAGCGCGACGGTTTCCTCGTCGTTCATGCCCATGCGCGCAAAGGTTTCGCGCATGTCGCGTGCCGACCCCTTGGGCATCGGGCAGCCGCCCGGACCTTCGGGATTGACGTAGATCAGCCCGTGCTGGATCGCGGCGAGCGGGCTTTCGAGCGCGAGGCCGGCTTCCTCATCAATGCGGGTCTGGCCGAGCCATTCCTCCTCGGTGCCCCAATAGACATCCTTTTCCGGCTCGAACACGTCCTCGCGTCCGCCGCCGAAGCCGAAGGTCGGGCCGCCCATCGATTCGATCGCGACATTGCCCGCCAGGATGAACAGGTCGGCCCAGCTCAGCTGACGGCCGTACTTCTGCTTGATCGGCCAGAGCAGGCGACGCGCCTTGTCGAGATTGCCGTTGTCCGGCCACGAATTGAGCGGGGCGAAGCGCTGCTGCCCCGCCGACGATCCGCCGCGGCCGTCGCCGGTGCGGTACGTGCCGGCCGAGTGCCACGCCATGCGGATGAAGAACGGGCCGTAATGACCGTAATCGGCCGGCCACCAGGGCTGGCTGTCGGTCATCAGCGCGGTCAGGTCGGCCTTGAGCGCGGCATAATCGATTGCTTCGAATTCCTTGCGGTAATCGAAATCGTTGCCCATCGGATTCCCGCTGACACCCTTTTGATGCAGGATGTCGATCGACAGCGCTTCGGGCCACCAGTCGCGCGCGGTCTGGCCCAGCAGGCGGCGCATCGCGGCGGGCTGTTTCTTGGGATCGTTGATCGGGCTGCCTTCGGTAATGGCGTCCATCGGTAAATTCCTCTCGACCGTCTACTGGCGGCAGGATGAACCAGCGGCTTGGGTAAGGCTAATGACTTGAACCAATGCCATTGATCGTTTTTTTCGATCGATCGCGCCTATTTCGCCTCGCGCTGTGCCTGTTCCGTATAAAATCCCGCCAGCACGTCGAACGCCAGCTTGCGCTGTCCGGTTTCCGATACCAGCCCCTTGCGATTATAGCCCTGCTGCCAACCGTTCTGGCGGCGCGGCGAGCGGAAATCCTTGAGCAGCCATGGCGACATGCCGCTGAGCGTCGGGATCTTCGCCGCCATGGCCAGCGTCGCGCGATAATAGTCGCGCTGATATTCCTCGGAGAATTTTTGCGGGGCAGGGCGGTCGTCGTGAAAGCCGGCCTTCGCCCCCGCGCCGAATTCGGACAGGATCAGCGGCTTGTTCGTCGGCACCTGCCACGCGATTCCGGGCAGATCAGCCAGGAGGTCGGGCGAATACCAGCCATTATAGGTGTTGACCCCCATCACATCGAGCCGTTCCGCCAGCGGGTCGTTGATCGTCATCAGCGGGTGGCCGTCCTGTGTCGACCGGTCGGTGAGCAGCGCCGCACCCAGCAGTCGCGTATCGTCGAGCCGCCGGACATCGTCGGCCAGCGTGCCGAGAAACGCGTTGCGCGCGGGCGAATTGGGGGTTTCGTTGGCGATGCTCCAGATCGCGATCGACGCGCGGTTGCGGTCGCGCACGATATTGTCGGCCAGCATCGCGCGGGCGGTCTTGAGCGTCGCGGGATTGTCCCACGCGATCAGCCAATAGACCGGCACCTCGCTCCACACGAGCAGCCCCAGTTCGTCGGCGAGCCGCGTCGTCACCTCGCCATGCGGATAATGGGCGAGGCGGACGAAATTGGCATGCAGTCCGTCCTTCGCCTCGGCCAGCAGCGCGCGGGCCGCGGCGGGCGTGATGCTGCGCGCGGGATTGTTGCCGAATTCCTCCTCATGCACGCTGATCCCGCGCAGGAAGACCGGGCGGCCGTTGAGCAGGATCTGCGCCCCGCGCCGCTCGATCGTGCGGAACCCGATCCGGTCGCGCCAGCGATCCTCGCCCGCGTCGAGCGTCACGTCATAGAGGGTCGGCGTCTCGGGCGACCAGCGGCGCATGCGCTTCGGGGCGGCGATCTCGCCATGCCAGCGGCCCTCGCCATCGGTGCGACCCGACAGCGTGACCCCCAGCGCCGGAATGGTCAGCCGCAACAGCGCATTGGCGGCGGTGCTGCCGTTCAGCTTCGCATCGATCGCGAGTCGGCCGGTGCGGGTCAGCCGCACCCAGGCGTCGTCGACAAAGGTCGCGGGCGTTTCAATCAGGCGGATGTCGCGGGTGATGCCGCCATAATTCTCCCAATCGGTGACCGGGGGCGGCACGCTGCTGGCGTCGACGGCGGAATCGACCGCGACGGTAATCTGGTTGTCGCCGGCCCGGACGCGGTCGGTGACCTCGATCGCAAAGGGGGTGAAGCCGCCTTCATGCTCGCCGACGAACTGGCCGTTCAGGAACACGCGCGCCCGGTAATTGACCGCGCCGAAGCGCAGGAAGCGGCGTTTGCCGGCGGTCGGTTGCGCGCTGAAATGCCGCTGATACCAGACCAGCCCCTGATAGTGGCGCATCTCCGCCGCATGCGTCATCCACCCGCCGGGCAGCGTCGCAACGGGGGCGGCGGCCATGTCATATTCGAACAGCGACTGCTGGTTGCGGCGCAGTTCCGCCTGAACATCGACGTCCGCCCAACGGCGTTCGGTGACGTTCGCATCCTCGCCGTGAAAGCCGCGCATCCCGGCGCGATACGGGTCGATCGAATAATGCCATTGCCCGGTCAGGTCGCTGCCCGGCCGCAGGTCGCCCGCGACCATCGCGACGGGTGGCGGCGGCGTCTGGGCCAGAACCGGGCGGGCGGGGAGCAGGAGCGCGAACGCGCCGAGCAGGGCGAGGGGCAGGCGGGCGATCATCGTCGCATCATTGCCGTTGGCGGGATGGGGTACAAGGGGTTAGCGTGCGACCGGCCGGCTTCCCGGTCGACCGCCCTTGCCGTCGTCCCGCCTGCGCGGGAATGACGAAGAGGGTAGCGCGGCGAAGACCCGAGGGACGGGTGCTGCCGGTCAATCCGCCATTGCGGCCAACCGTGCCAGCAACCCATCCTCCTCGACGATCTCGATCGCAGCGCCGGCCCGGTTCAGTTCCTCCGCGCGGCGATAATCGGCATGGGCATGGACGAAGCGGCCGAAGGTCTGGGCGTTGCCGATGACCAGCATCGTCGTGGTCGTCCCGACTCCGGCGACGATTCGCGCGCCGAGCGCGGCGAGCCGGTGCGCGAGCGGGCCGTCGCGGGTCGCGCCGATCAGGGCGATACGCTGCCCCTTCAGCGGGCCGTCGGTTGCGGCCTTGGGCGCCGACCCGCGTTTGGGGGCGGGGGAGAGCAGGGCGGCGAGGTCGTGGCCGGTATGCGCCATGGCGCGGACGACGACCATGCCCGCCGCGCGCGCGTCGCTCAGCGCGTCGTGATGCTTGTGGCGCAGCTTCAGGAACTTGGTCAGGATGTTGAGCCGGTGGCTCGGCAGTTCGGGCCATGCCCGCCGCGCGACGCCGACGCTGTCGAGCCAGCGCGTCTCGATCGGCGGCAGGCCATGCTGGGCACAGGCGGCGGCCAGCGCGCTCTTGTCGAACGACGAATGCGCCACCGTCACCCGGCCGGTCAGATAGGATCCGACCGTCGCATGGATATCGGCGAAATTGGGCTTGCCGAAGACATGGTCGCTGGTGATGCCATGGATGCGGATGTTCGATGCGAAGAATTCGTCGCAGGGGTCGAGCAGCGTTTCATAGGCGAAGACTTCGGCCCCGGCATGAAAGCCGACGATGCCGATCTGGCAGATGCTGCTGACGCGCGAACAGGCGGTTTCGACATCGATGACGACGAAATCGACGGGCGGAACGGATGGCACGGACACCGCGTCGCCATAGCATGAGCGCACGCGCCCGCGTAAGATGGCGCGATGGAACGGACGGTGCGCGGGGCGGCGGGCTTGCTGGTCGTGGTGACCTGGATCAGCGCGGCGCTGTTCGGGGCCTATATCGTCGCATTTTTCGGCGGGGCGGCGCTGCGCGGTACGCCCGAACAGTGGAACGCGTCGCTGCCTGCGCTGTTCGATCGCGCCGGCCCGATCGGCACTGCGGCGATCGGTGCGCATTTCGTCGCGGGTGGCGTGCTGCTGCTGCTGGGGCCGATCCAGTTGATCGCACGGTTGCGGACGGGCTGGCCGGGGCTGCACCGCTGGCTGGGGCGCGTCTATGTCATGGCGGCGGCGGTGACCGGGGCTGGGGGGCTGGGGTTCATCGTCACGCGCGGCACGATCGGCGGTCCGGTGATGGATATCGGTTTCGGCCTGTACGGGCTGCTCACCTGCGCCGCCGCGGTGCTGGCGTGGCAGCGGGCATGGACCGGGCGGATCGCGGCGCATCGGGCCTGGGCGATCCGCCTGTTCGCGCTGGTCATCGGCTCATGGCTGTACCGGATGGAATATGGGCTGTGGTTCCTGACCATGGGCCGGGCGGGGCATAGCAGCGATTTTCGCGGCGGTTTCGATGCGGTGATGGCCTTCGCCTTCTACCTGCCCAATCTGGCGGTCGCCGAACTGTTCATCCGCGCCCGCCACCGCCCGGCCGCGATGGCACTGACCGGGGGCGCGGTCGTGGCGTTGATCGCCGCCAGCCTGTTCGTCATGCTGGCGACCTGGGTGTTCGTCACCCGTTTCTGGGGCCCGGGGTTCGTCAGCGGGGTCACCGGCGCGCCGCTGTGACGCGCGATCAGTCGACCGGGGTGATCCGCGCCTCGAAAAACGCCCAGTTGCCGTCGCGGTCCCAGAATTTCTCGCCCGTGGCCCAGGCCGACTGGATCGAGGCGAAGTCGTGCATCAGGAACATGATGGTCTCACGATGCCCTTCGGAAATGGTCATCACCTGCTTGTTCGCCGCCTGAATCTCGAATTCGGGATCGCCGGGCGGAAAGTCGTAGCAATGGATATCGACCTCGATCAGCATCGTCGCCGCCGGCGGATCGACCAACTGGATCATCACCTGCGGCCGCTCGACCGAATAGGAGGAGGGCATGTCCTTCTGAAAGATCAGGTCGAACGCGGCATACATATAGCTGCCGTCCGCGAACTGCCCCATGCCGACCGAACTGGGGCTGACATATTCGACCCATCCCCTGCCGGCCACCATCGGCTGATCGGGGCGCAGCGTCAGCCACGGCGTGTCGAGCGTATAGGGTTTCTGCGTGCCCAGCAGCGCCGCGATCCGCGCGGCGCGCGTGTCGCGCAGCATGGCGAGGCGGGCGGGATCGATCCGCATCCGCGCCGGATCGAAGCGCTTGCGGGTGAAGCTACGCAACAGCCTGGCATCGGGCATGGCGGCTCTCCTCTGGCGGTGCGGTGCGGCGTTGGCCAGCCCGATCGTACCGCGCCGATCATGCCGGGGAAGCGGCACGCCGGAAATACGCCATATCGGGTAGCGCATATCGGTGCTGGCCGGACCAAAAATGCCGGCTTTTCAAACATTCGCGTTGTGATAGCCTGACGCGATCCAGTCATTGGACGGAGACCCGGCATGTCGCTCATCATCAACGGGGTGGCGGTTGCGCCGCCGGCCGATCCCCGCGTGTCGCTGCTCGACCATCTGCGCGAGACGCTGCACCTGACCGGCACCAAGAAGGGCTGCAATCAGGGGGCGTGCGGGGCATGTACCGTGCTGGCCGATGGCGAGCGTATCCTGTCGTGCCTCGCCCTCGCCGTGCAATATGACGGCCGGTCGATCACCACGATCGAGGGGGTGGGGCAGGCGGGTGGACTCCATCCGCTGCAACAGGCGTTCATCGACCATGACGGGTTCCAGTGCGGCTATTGCACGCCCGGCCAGATATGTTCGGCGCTGGGGATGCTGGCGGAGGCAAAGCGGGGCGTGCCGAGCAACGTCACGTCCGACCTGACCGCCGCCGTCATCCTCGACCGCGCCGAGGTGCAGGAGCGGATGAGCGGCAATCTGTGCCGGTGCGGCGCGCATAACGGGATCGTCGACGCGATCCGCCAGAGCGTGGAGACGGTGGCATGATCCCGTTCGACTATGCCCGTGCGGGCGATGTCGCGGATGCGCTGCGCATGGGGGCGGGGCAGGGCGCCGCGTTTCTGGGCGGCGGCACCAATCTGGTCGACCTGATGCGCGAGACGGTGGCGCGGCCGGCGCGGCTGATCGACGTGAGCGGCCTGTCCGACCGGATCGAGGAGACACCGGATGGCGGCCTGCGCATCGGCGCGGGGGTGCGCAATACCGCGCTGGCCGAACATGCGGTCGTGCGCAGCCGCTATCCGGTGCTGGCGCGGGCGATATTGGCGGGGGCGTCGGCGCAGATCCGCAATATGGCGACGGTCGGCGGCAACCTGCTGCAACGGACGCGCTGCACCTATTTCTACGACACCGAGGGATCGCGCTGTAACAAGCGGGTGGTCGGATCGGGCTGCGACGCACGCGGCGGGTTCAACCGCATCCATGCGGTGCTCGGCGCGTCGGAGGCGTGCGTCGCGACGCATCCCTCCGACATGTGCGTGGCGCTCGCCGCGCTCGATGCGGTGGTGCACGTCGAAGGGCCGGCCGGCACGCGCACGATCGCGTTCGATGCGTTTCACCGCCTGCTCGGCGACCGGCCCGATCTCGACACGGTATTGGCGCCGGGCGAGCTGATCGTCGCGGTCGAGCTGCCCGCCAACCCGCTTGCGGCGCATTCGACCTATCGCAAGGTGCGCGACCGGGCGAGCTATGCCTTTGCCCTGATCTCGGTCGCGGCGGCGCTGTCGATCGAGGAGGGTCGCATCGCCGATATCCGCATCGCGTTCGGCGGGGTGGCGCACAAGCCATGGCGCGCGGTGAAGGCGGAGGCGGCGCTTAAGGGACAGGTGCCGGACGACGCACTGTTCCGCGCGGCGGCGGCGGCCGAGTTCGCCGATGCGCAACCGCTGCGCGACAACGGATTCAAGCCGCTGCTGGCGCAGCGCACGCTGGCGGCGGTGCTGGGCGAATTGGCGACGGGAGCAGCGGCATGAGCATCATCGACAGCGCCAAACAGACCGCACAGGGGCTGGTGATGGGCGCGCTCCAGAAACTGGTGCCGCTGGCCCCCGATAGCTGGATCCCGGGCGGGGTGCCCGACCCGCTGATCGCGCGCAAGCACGGGCTGATCGGGACGCCGGTGTCGCGGCTCGACGGACCGTTGAAGGTCAGCGGCGGCGCGGCCTTCTCCGCCGAATACCGGTTCGAGAACATGGCCTATGCCGCGCTCGCCTATGCCACGATCGCGCGCGGGCGGGTCACCGCGATCGACAGCGCGGCGGCGGAAGCATCGCCGGGCGTGGTGCTGGTGATGACCCATCGCAACGCGCCGCGGATGAAGACGCCGGCGATGTTCGGCACGTCGGGCAGCGCGGTCGGGCCGGACACGGTGCCGATCCTGCAGGACGATCAGGTTCATTGGAACGGACAGCCGATCGCCTGCGTGCTCGCCGAGACGCAGGAACAGGCCGACCATGCCGCGTCGCTGCTGCGCTTCACCTATGCCGAACTGCCGGCGGTGACGACGCTGGCGGCGGCGAAGGCCAAGGGGGTCGAGCAGGGCCTGTTCATGGGACAGCCGCTGCGCAACGAAATCGGCGATGCCGAGGCGGCGCTGGCTGCCGCCCCGCACAAGGTCGACCGCCGCTATACGACGCCGCGCCACAACCATAACCCGATCGAGCCGCACGCCGCGACGCTGGCATGGATCGACGGCGCACTGGTGATTCACGACGCCAGCCAGATGGTCGCGCAACAGGCGCAGACCATGGCCGAGGTGTTCGGGCTGAAGGCCGACAAGGTCCGGCTGACCTCCCCCTATGTCGGTGGCGGCTTCGGGTCGAAGGGGCTGTGGGAGCATCAGGTGATCGCCGCCGCCGCCGCGAAGCTGGCCGGGCGCCCGGTGCGCATCGCCCTGTCCCGCGAGGGGGTGTACCGGGTGGTCGGCGGACGCACGCTGACCGAACAGCGCGTGGCGATCGGCGCGGCGGCGGACGGGCGCTTCACCGCACTGATCCATACCGGCCTGTCGGTAATGACCCCGCACAATGCGATGCCCGAGCCGTTCATCCTCGGCACGAGGTCGGCCTATGCCGTGCCCAACATCGCGCTGAACGTCGAAGTGACGCGGATGCAGACGCTCGCCAACACCTTCATGCGCGCGCCGGGCGAAGCGGTCGGCACCTTCGCGCTCGAATCGGCGATCGACGAACTGGCGGGCGATCTCGGCATCGATCCGGTCGAGCTGCGCATCCTGAACGAGCCGGACAAGGACCCGACCTCGGGCCTGCCCTTTTCCTCGCGCCATATCGTCACCGCATGGCGGCAGGGGGCGGAACGCTTCGGATGGCGCGACCGGCCCGAAGTAGCGACGCGGCGCGACGGCGAATGGCGGATCGGCATGGGCTGTGCGACCGGCACCTATCCCTATTACCGGATGCCGGGGGCCAAGGCGCGGCTGACGCTGACGCGCGACGGCGACGCGGTGCGCGCTTATGTCGAGGTCGCGGCGGCGGAGATGGGCATGGGCACCGGCACGACGACCGCGATCGTCGCCGCCGAACGCCTCGGCCTGCCGCTCGACCGGGTCGAGGTCGGCTATGGCGACAGCACCATTCCCGGCGCGATCATGGCCGGGGGATCGCAACAGACCGCCGCGATCGGCGCGGCGGTGATCGCCGCGCACAATGCGCTGACCGCGAAGCTGCTGAAACTGGCGGGCAACGATTCCCCGCTCGCCGGCCTGTCGGCGAAGGAGGTCGGCAGCGATAGCGGCGGCCTCGCCAGTCTCGACGATCCGACGCGGCACGAAAGCTATGCCTCGATCCTCAAGCGCGCCGGGCGCGACAGCATCGAAGTGACCGAGGCGGGGTCGCCGCCGCTCGAATTCATGCACTGGTCGATGCATTCGCACAGCGCGCTGTTCTGCGAAGTCGGGGTCAATGACGTGACCGGCGAAGTGCGGGTGCGCCGCTTCCTCGGGTCGTTCGACTGCGGGCGCATTCTCAACCCGCGTACCGCCGCCAGCCAGTTTCGCGGCGGCATCGTCATGGGGCTGGGCATGGCGTTGATGGAAGAGACGCAGTTCGACGAACGCAGCGGCCGGATCATGAACCCCAGCCTCGCCGAATATCATGTGCCGGTGCATCTCGACGTGCCCGAGATCGACGTGATCTGGACCGACATTCCCGACCCGCACACGCCGATGGGCGCGCACGGCATCGGCGAGATCGGCATTACCGGCGTCGCCGCGGCGGTGGCCAATGCGGTCCACAACGCGACCGGCCGCCGCATCCGCGACCTGCCGATCACGCTCGACAAGCTGTTGTAGCGGGCGAGAAACTGGAGCGATTTTAAGGCTGTATGCCGGCCGGTCGCCGAAACCCGCTTGCCAGCGTGATCGAGTCCGGCGATGCATGCCGGACAGAACGAAATGGGCGGGAGGGGCCGATGGCGTTACCGGAATTGAGCGTGGCATTCTTCCTGCAGATCTTCGTCATCGTCGGCGCGTGCCGGGTGACGGGATGGTTCGGGAAACGCTTTCTCGATCAGCCGCAGGTGGTGGGGGAGATGATCGCCGGGGTCCTGCTCGGCCCGTCGCTGCTCGGGCTGTTCGCGCCCGATCTGCAGGCGGCGATCTTTCCCAAGGATGCCAAGCCGATCCTCTATGTCTGCGCGCAACTGGGCGTCGGGCTGTACATGTTCCTCGTCGGGCTGGGGTTTCGCACCGACCATTTCCGGCTGAACGCGAAGAGCGCGGTCGCGGTGTCGCTGTCGGGCATGGCGGCGCCGTTCCTCGTCGCGCTGGCGCTGACGCCGTGGCTGCTGGGGATGGACCTGTTCGGAAAGGGGATTACCAGCCTGCAGGTGACGCTGTTCATGGGCGCGTGCATCTCGATCACCGCCTTTCCGATGCTGGCGCGCATCATCCATGAGCGCGGGCTGACCGGCACGCCGCTCGGGTCGCTGTCGCTGTCGGCGGGCGCGATCGACGATGCCGGGGCATGGGTCGTGCTCGCGATCGTGCTGGCCAGCTTCGGCGGCGGCAGCGAGGTCGCGGTCAAGGCGATCGTCGGCGGCGGCGCGTTCGCGGCATTCATGATCCTGCTCGGGCCAAGGGTGCTCGCGCCGCTGACCCGCTGGGCCGATCGCGAGGGGCGGGTGACGCAGCCGATGCTGGCGGTCGTCGTGATGCTGTTCGGCCTCAGCGCATGGGCGATGGACGCGGCGGGAATGCATTCGGTGTTCGGCGGCTTCCTGCTCGGCTGCGTCATGCCGCGCGGGGTGCTGACGCGCGAGGTGCGCAAACAGGTCGAACCGTTCACGACCGCTTTGTTGGTGCCGATGTTCTTCGCCTATTCGGGGCTGAACACGCAACTGACCATGGTCAACAGCGTCGACCTGATCGCGGTCGCGTCCGTGATCCTGATCGGATCGGTCGCGGCGAAGGGCGTGGCATGCTGGGCGGCGGCGCGTGCGACCGGACAGGACAATGCGACGGCGATGGCGGTCGGCACGCTGATGAACGCGCGCGGGCTGATGGAACTGATCATCATCAATATCGGCCTGCAAAAGGGCATTATCGGCCCGGCGCTGTTCTCGATGCTGGTCGTCATGGCGATCGTGACGACGCTGATGGCCTCCCCGCTGTTCGAGATCGTCTATGGCCGCAAGGCGCGGGCGGCAGGCGCGCTGGGCCAACTGAACGAGGAGGAAGCGGCGGAGGGCGCCGCGCGACCGTCGCCGGTCTGACGGGCGGCGCCTGCAAGTCGTTACGGTTCCCGAAGTTGCGGGGAGCGCTGAACCGGTCGGCATCGCGGCGCGTTGGCGCGACATTCCTCTGATGCAGGCGAACCGGCATGCTCCACGCTAACGCTGTCGACCCGACCATGACGATCCCGCCGATCCCGACGGTCCGGGTCGTCGCCGCACTGACGCAAGCCGATCTGGCGACCGGCAACGTCCATGACCATGCGTCGCGCGCGGTGCTGCTGCAACGGATCGCCGCGCTGCTCGACATCGCCGTCGGCGAGTCCGTCGACGGTGCGACGCTGCATGTCCCGGGCGACGCAATCGAGGTGTCGGCGGCGGCGGCGGCCGGGATCCGCCACGCCGACCAAATATTGGGCGGCGTCGTCCCGGCCGCCTTCGTCGCGACCAAGGCGATTACCCACGGCCTGCTCCATGCCGATGCGCAATGTCCGCCCTTATGGTCGCCGGCGATGGTCGGGCTGATGGGCGATGCTGCACTGACCGGCTATACCGCGTTCAACCGCGAGGATGCGCTGGCGGCGGGGCGGCGGTTGCTGGCGCGCGGGCCGGTGCGGATCAAGGACGTCTGTGCGAAGGCCGGGCTGGGCCAGATCGTCGTCCATGACGCCGCCGCGCTCGCCTATGCCCTGTCGCGCGAGGACGACGCGACGCTCGCCCGCCACGGTATCGTGCTGGAGGAAAATCTTACCGAAGTCGTCACCTATAGCGTAGGCATCATCGAGTTGGGCGGCCGAACGATCAGCTATTGGGGCAGCCAGAACCTGACCCGCGATCATCTGGGCCGCGACGTTTATGGCGGGTCGGACCTCTATGTCGTGCGCGGCGGGATCGACGCGCTTGCCGCCGAGCCATTGCCACCGGCGATCGCGCGCGCGGTGGCGTGCGCGGGGACGTTCGACCGAGCGGCGCGGCTCTCCTATCCCGATCTGCTGCTGACCCGGCGCAATTATGACGTGATCGAGGGGACCGATGCGGCGGGCGATCGGCGGATCGGCGTGCTCGAACAATCATGGCGCGTCGGCGGGGCGAGCGGCGCGGAGATCGCCGCGTTCGAGGCGCTGCGCGACGAACCCGATACCCATGCCGTGCGCTGCTCGACCGTCGAGGTCTATGGCGAGATCGATCCGCCGACCGGCGCGACGCTCTATTACCGGGGCGTCGATCCGAAGGTGGGGGCGATGACCAAATATGCGGTGAGGCTGGCGTGAGCGATCCGACGACACTCGACGAAGGGCGCGTGACGCTCAGCGTCGATGGGCAGAAGCTGACCGGTACGCTGATCGAGCCGGAGGCGCCGGTGCCGGGGTTCCTGTTCGTCCATGGCTGGGGCGGCGACCAGGCCGAGGATTTCGGGCAGGCGGAGGAGCTGGCGCGGCTCGGCTGCGTCTGCTTCACCTTCGACCTGCGCGGCCATGCCGGCAGCGACGCCGACCGGAACGAGGTGACGCGGCAGAACAGCCTCGACGATGTCGTCGCCGCCTACGACTATCTTGCGGCGCATCCGTTGATCGACGGGCAGGCGATCGGCGTGATCGGGACCAGCTATGGCGGCTATCTGTCGGCGCTGCTCACCGCCGAACGGCCGATCCGCTGGATGGCGTTGCGCGTCCCCGCCCTCTACCCCGACGAGCATTGGGACACGCCCAAGGCGCTGCTCGACAAGGAGGCGGTGCGTGCCTATCGCCAGCAGCCGCAGGACGAGCGGCACGACCGGGCGCTCGCCGCCTGTGCCGCGTTTCGCGGCGACGTGCTGATCGTCGAATCCGAAAAGGACGAACAGATCCCGCGCGAGGCGATGCTGTCCTACCAGTCGGCCTTCCGCAACGCCAACTCGCTCAGCCACCGCATCCTGCACGGCGCGAGCCATGCGATGCGCGACCCGCGGCACCAGCGGACCTATACGACATTATTGCTGCACTGGATCGATGAAATGGTCCGTGCGAGCCGCAGGACCGATCGATGATTGCCAAATGCAAGGCAATCGTAATAGGCGATGCCGGATAGGCCGGCCGAATCCTGCCGAATCGAATCAACCTGGGACGTCGTACATCATGCAGATCATCGTTCGCGATAACAATGTCGATCAGGCGCTGCGCGCGCTCAAGAAGAAGCTTCAGCGCGAAGGCGTGTATCGCGAGATGAAGCTGCGCCGCCATTACGAGAAGCCGTCGGAAAAGCGCGCCCGCGAACGCGCCGCCGCGATCAGCCGCGCACGCAAGGCCGACCGCAAGCGCGCCGAACGCGACCGCTGAGCCGGGCGGCGATGCCGACGATCGGCACCCGGATCGACGAAAGCGGAACGTTGATCCGCGAAGGCGGTGCCTTTTACCTGCGGCGCGATCTGGGCGGGCGCTATCAGCTCGAACTGCACCGCACGCCGGTCGATGAGGTCGAAAAGCGGGTCCGACTGGTCGGCACGCTGGTCGGCGCCGATCTGGTCAACGCCGACAGCGTCACGCTCGCGTGACCCTGCCGGGGCCGGCGCGATGCCGGCCCCGGTGGTCGCTCACCAATACAGGTCGCTGCCCGACAGCGTCCCCGTCACCGACAGCACGAAGTCGGCAACACCGTCGCCATTCTGGTCGAGGGACAGCAACGCCGTGCCGTTGCTGTTGCTGATCACCGCCTGCCCGGCGCGGCCGGTGAACTGCGACACCTGCGTAAACGCCTGATCGCCCGACACCGACAGATTGGCATCGATCGCCGACACGTCGACCTTGTCGACGCCGGTGGCGAAGTCGGTGATCCGATCGCGGACGTTCGACGTCGAATCGCCGATCGCGGTGAAGACGAACACGTCCGCCCCGCTGCCCCCGGTCAGCACATCGGCACCGCCGCCGCCGATCAGCACGTCGTTGCCGGCATTGCCGAACAACTGGTTGGCGACCTCGTTGCCGATGATGCGGTCGGCGCCCGACCCGCCGCGCGCATTTTCGATCGTCGCGCCCTGTGCGATGGCGACATTGCCCTTCAACCCGCCGACGTCGGAGAAATTGCCGTCGTTCAGGTCGATGACCTGCGCGCTGCCATAGCCCGAAAAGTCGAACGTGTCGTTGCCGCCGGCATCCCATGCGGCAAAGATCAGCGCCGAACTGCCCGAGGTCGCGGTGTAATAGTCACGGCCGGTATTGGAATTGAAGCCATAGACGGTGTCGCCGGTGCGCGTCGCGTTGTTCGCGCCATAGAGCCGCTGGATCGCGGCGATATCGTCGAGCAGCGGCGCCGCGGCATAATAGCCGCCATTGTCGCCGCCGGTATTGGTCTCGGACCAATAGCTCATCACCGAATATTGGCGGGTATCCTCGTAATAGGAGGCGCTGTTGGCATAGGTCGGCGATCCGTTGCCGGCATTATAGTCGCCGGGATGGCCGAGGCCGAGCGCATGCCCGATCTCGTGAATCAGCACCTGCCCGCCATAGTTGAGATTGTCGGGCGCGCGATTGTAGCTGAGCGTGCTGTTGTACCAGCTGTCGCCGCCGACGCCGCTGCCGGGATAATAAGCGAAGGCCGCCGCCCCCGACGCACCGCTCGAATAATTGGCAAGCAACATCTGCGCATTGTTGCTGTAGCCATTGCCGCTGTCGACCCGGCGGAAGGTGACGCGCGCGACATCGGCCCATGCCTGGAACGCGATCTGCGCCTGTTCGATCTGCGCGTCGTTGAAGCGCGAAAAGCCCGACGTGCCGTTGGGCATCGACGTCGGCGCGCTGGCGCGGAAGGCATAGGTGACCTCCGCCGCCTGTCCCAGCGTCGATCCGTTCCATGTCTGGTTGGCGCGGCCGATCTGCGCCCCGGCCTCGCTGATCGTCAGCGACTGCTTGCCGTTCGGACCGGCCTCGCCGCGCTGATCGCCGTTCAGCGCCGCCTGTGGTCCCGAACCGGTCCCCTGATCGGGCGTGCCGCCGTTCATGCAGCCCCAGCACTGGCAACCCTCGGCCGCCGCCGCGGTCTGCGACGACGCGTGCGACTGCCATGCGTCCCAACCGAAGCCGAACGAGGCACCGGTGACCGGCATCGGCAGCACGGCCGACAGGGTCGGCGCCGCCATAATAGCGGGCAAGTCCACGCCGCCATTCGCGGCGTTGCTATCGTTCATCAGCCGATGCAATATCGATGTCGCATCGGGGCCTGTCGGACCATCGAAATATTGGTCGGAAAGCTTTTGGAATAAGGGAGTTGTGGGATGCGCTACTGCCACGGATATTCTCCACGCAATCGCCCCCCGATCGCATGGATCGGACGCGTATTTCGGTACGTTCGGGGAATGACTGTCGTCACGGCCCCGTTGGTATTCTTTATCAATACAGCTGGCTGCGCAACGCTTGGTACGAAGGAAGACATTCAAATGGCCAAAACGCACGACGAACCGGCGCAATCGAACGGCAGCTTGAGGCTGGAGGAGCCCGAACCGCTTGCCGGGCGCTGGGTGATCGCGACCGCGACAGGGGAATGCGCGGTCGTCTTCACCGACCGGCGGATCGAATCCGCCAATGCCTGGGCGATCGAGGACGCGGCCGGTTGCTTGCCCGGAATGGCGCCGGGCGTGGTCGGATGGCGGCCCGTACCCGACGGGATCGCGCTGGCGTCGGCCGACCGCCGGACCGTGGCGCTGTTTGCGAACGGTGCCGATGGATGGACCGCGACGCTGCCGAACGGACCGGCGCGGCTGCGGCGGGGCTGAGCGCGACGCCTTCAAACGCCGGCTCCGCCTGAAACAAGATATAAAGATATCTTTATATCACGGTTGACAGCTTTGCCCGGATGGTGTTGAACGCCCCCGTCGAGGTTCCCCATCCCAGGCATGGCGATGGGGCTAAGACGGGAAGCCGGTGATGTCCGTCAGGGCAGAGTCCGGCGCTGCCCCCGCAACTGTAAGCGGCGAGCGGCGGCTCCATTTCGTGTCACTGGGTGCCCGCAAGGCGCCTGGGAAGGCCGGAGCCACCGCGTTGACCCGTAAGCCAGGAGACCTGCCTTTCGACGCCATAACGTTCCTCGGACGGGGGTTCCTCCGGTGGATCGCGCTTGATGCGACGGTCCGCGGCTCGATGCCTTCCGGGGCCGTCCGTCCCTTGCGCGCTTTCGCCTGACCTTCCGCCCGCAAAGCCTTGGTGAGTCATGACGAATAGCAGGTTCACATTCACGATCAGCAGCGTGCCCTTCGACGAGGAATATCGTCCGGCCGACGGCACCCGCGTCACCACGAACTTCGCCAATCTGGCGCGGGGGGAGCGTCGCCGCGAAAATCTGCGCAACACGCTGGTGATGATCGACCGTCGCTTCAACGCGCTGATGCACTGGGACAATCCGACCGGCGATCGCTACACGCTGGCGTTGCAGATCGTGTCGGCCGCGCTGACGCTGGGGGAGGGCGGACAGGACGAAGCCTTTCCGCTGATCGAGATCCTGCACACGACCGTCACCGACCGGGTCAGCGGCACGCGGAGCGACGGCATGGTCGGCAACAATCTCTCCTCCTATGTGCGCGACTACGACTTCAGCGTCGTCCTGCCCGGTCACGTCAGCGCCGGGGGCGGCGGCGCGCCGGCGGGCTTTGGCGACCTGCACGGCAATCTGTTCAAGCATTTCCTCGGCTCGAGCGCCTATCGCGACAATTTCCGCAAACCCCCGGTCATCTGTCTGAGCGTATCGAGCAGGGCGGCCTATCGCCGGACCGCCAATGTCCATCCGATCCTCGGGGTCGAGTATCGCAACGACGAGGTCTCGCCGACCGACCGGTATTTCGCGAAGATGGGGTTGCGGGCGCGCTATTTCATGCCGCCGCACGGCGTCGCGCCGCTCGCCTTCTATCACATCGGCGACCTGGTCGGCGACTATACCAACCTCGAACTCGCCAGCTCGGTCGCGACGATGGAGACGTTCCAGAAAATCTACCGTCCCGAAATCTACAACGCCAATTCCGTCGCGGCGGAGGAGTATCGGCCGAGCCTGACCTATCAGGATTATTCGCTGACCCGCATCGTCTATGATCGCGAGGAGCGCAGCCGTCTTGCCGTCGAGCAGGGCAGGTTCGCCGAAGAGCATCTCATCAAGCCGCACGGCGCCGCGCTTCGTCGCTGGTGTGCCACCTGCGGTCTTTGATCCCCCTTATCGCAAAGGTATTTTCAGCATGACGACATTGCTGCCGACAACGACCGCGGGCAGCCTGCCCAAACCTCTATGGCTGGCCACGCCCAACAGCTTGTGGTCGCCATGGAAGCTGGACGGCGACGAGCTGGTCGCGGGCAAGCGCGATGCGGTGCGCCTCGCGGTCGACGATCACCGTCGGGCCGGGATCGATATCGTCGGGGACGGGGAGCAGACGCGCCAGCACTTCGTCACGACCTTTGTCGAGCATCTGGACGGCGTCGACTTCACCCGGCGCGCGACGGTGCGCATCCGCAACCGCTACGACGCCAGCGTGCCGACGGTCGTCGGGGCCGTGTCGCGACCGACATCGGTCTTTGTCGAGGATGCCCGGTTCCTGCGCGCGCAGACCGATCGGCGGATCAAATGGACGCTGCCGGGGCCGATGACGATGATCGACACCCTGTACGACGCGCATTACCGGAGCCGCGAGAAGCTGGCATGGGAATTCGCCTGCATCCTCAACGAGGAAGCCCGCGAACTGGCGGCGGTCGGCGTCGACATCATCCAGTTCGACGAACCCGCGTTCAACGTCTTCTTCGACGAGGCCAATGACTGGGGCATCGCGGCGCTGGAGCGTGCGGCCGAGGGGCTGACCGCCGAGACTGCCGTCCACATCTGCTATGGCTATGGCATCAAGGCGAATACCGACTGGAAGAAGACGCTCGGCGCGGAATGGCGCCAATATGAGCAAACCTTCCCCAACCTCCGCAAATCGACGATCGATATCATCTCGCTCGAATGTCAGAATGCACGGGTGCCGATGGACCTGATCGAACTGATCCGCGGCAAGAAGGTCATGGTCGGCGCGATCGACGTCGCGACCGATGCGATCGAGACGCCCGAACAGGTCGCCGCAACGTTGCGCAATGCGCTCCGCTTCGTCGATGCCGACAAGCTGCTGCCGGCGACGAATTGCGGCATGGCCCCGCTGTCGCGCGATGTCGCGCAGGGCAAGTTGCGGGCGCTGGTCGCCGGCGCGGATATCGTTCGCGGCGAAATCCTCGCGGGCGCATGATCCACTTGTGACGGCTTGCGATCGAGTCCGCACGGGTCAGGGCGACGAATCCCGCATTTTGCGCGATGCCGGCACGAAAGCTGCCGTGAATTCCGCAAGATGGCCGGATTCGGCGCCTGTTGCGATTATACCCATATTTAATCGGTGAACCATAGCATCGCCCGGTCGGATCAGCGTCCAATCGGGGGATAACGACCTATGATCGCATGGTTTTCGCAGAACGCTCCCATTCGGGTCAAATTCCGGGTGCTGGCGCTCCTCTACCTGATCCTGTCGGGCGGGATCGCGGCGCTGGCGATCGGATCGGCAGCGGGTGCTCCTCTGGCGCCGGCCATGGTCGTCGGCGGCGCACTGGCCGGGGTCGCGGCGATCGTCGGCCTGACCCTCGGTGCGTCGCGGTTGATCTGTACCCCCTATGTGCAGACGGTCGTGCGGATGGAGGGGCTTGCCGCCGGCGATCTCGACAGCCCGGTCGCTTATACCGCCAATCGCGACTGTGTCGGTCGCATTACCAAGGCGATGGCGGCGTTTCGCGAAAGCGCGCTGGCGGCCCGCGAAGCCGATACCCAGCGCCAGATGGCACTGGTGATGGGCGAGGGGCTGGGGAAGCTGGCCGCCGGTGACCTGACGGTTCATATCGGCGTCGATTTGCAGGAGCCGTTCCTGACGCTGCGCAACGACTTCAACGCGGCGGTCGCGGCACTGCTGGCGACGATGCGATCGGTCGCCGCCACTGCCAGCGATATCCGCAAGGGCGCCAGCGAGATCAGCGCCGCATCGGACGACCTGTCGCAGCGCACCGAGCAGCAGGCTGCCAGCCTCGAACAGACTGCCGCCGCGATGGAGCAGATCACCGCGACGATGCGCGAGACCGCGAACAGTGCCGAGCGCGCCAACCGGATCGTGAGCATGGCGCGCAGCGAAGCGGTGGATTCGGGTGCGATCGTCCGCCGCGCCGTCGACGCGATGGCGCGGATCGAGGGGCATTCGGCCGAGATTTCGGACATCATCTCGGTCATCGACGGCATCGCCTTCCAGACCAATTTGCTGGCGCTCAACGCCGGGGTGGAGGCGGCCCGCGCCGGCGACGCCGGCCGGGGATTCGCGGTGGTCGCCTCCGAAGTCCGCGCGCTGGCGCAGCGGTCCGCCGAAGCGGCCAAGGACGTGAAGCAGCGCGTCACCGCATCGACCACGACCGTCGATGCCGGCGTCGCGCTGGTCGCGGAGACCGGCCGTTCGCTCGAACGCATCATCGCCCGGATCGGCGAGATCAGCGTCATCGTCTCCGACATATCGGGTGCGGCGGAACAACAGTCGCAGGGGCTTTCGCAGATCAATGCCGCCGTCGGCGAAATGGACGGAGTGACGCAGCGCAACGCCGCGATGGTCGAACAGAGCACGGCCGCCGCCCGTGGACTGGCATCCGAAGCCGACGCGCTGTCGACCCAGATCGCGCGCTTCAAACTCGGCCTGCCCGGTGTGCGGGAAGTGCCCGCAATTCCCCGTCCTGCCATGGTTCGGGCGGTACCGGTCGCGCGGCGCATCGGTAACGGGTCGGTAAAGTTGGTCGAGGACGATTGGTCGGACTTCTGACGCGAATGCCGGCGCACGCCGCGTCGGCCGAGGCGATTGTTTCTAGCCATTACCTTATACGAATTTTGCGACCATGCGGTTGACACCACCCGTTATTGTCTGACTATAACTCCCCAACGCTCATCGAAGAATGAGCATGTGGAGGAGGATTCAGCATGCTTCGCAATCTGTTGCGGACGTCGACGGCAGTCGTCGCCCTTTGTGCCATGCCGGCCTATGCGCAAACCGAAGCTGTCGGGAGCGCGGTGGCACAGTCTGGCGAGACCAGCGACAGTCCGCAACCGGCGGAGCAAGACCAGAGCGACCCCGCAGCCGTTGCCGCCGGCCAAAGCCTGCCCAATGCTGCCGCAACTGCCGGCCAGTCGACCCAGGGCGACGATATCGTCGTTACCGGATACCGGGCAAGCCTTGGCACGGCGCAGCAGATCAAGCGCAATTCGGACGCGATCCTCGACGCCATCGTCGCGCAGGATATCGGAAAATTGCCGGACAATACCGCGGCCGAATCACTGGCGCGCGTGACCGGCGTGCAGGTAACGCGCGGCAGCGACGAGGTTACCGGCGTGCTGGTTCGCGGCCTGCCGAACGTCGCGACGACGTTCAACGGCCGCGACATCTTCACCGCCGAATTGCGCCGTTCGCAGCTTCAGGATTTTCCGGCGGGCGTTCTGGCGGGACTCGAAGTCTATAAATCCGGCACCGCCGACCTGCTCGAACCGGGTCTGGCGGGCCTCGTCAACGTCCGGTCGAATCGGCCGTTCGACTTCACCGACAAGGTCACGATCGCCGGGGGCATTCGCGGAACCTATAACGACCAGAGCGGCAAGTACGACCCGCTGGGCAACATCCTGTTCAGCACGCGCAGCCAGACCGCGCTGGGCGAGATCGGCGTGCTGGTGAACGCATCCTATGCCCAGGCGCAATATCGCAATGCCGTTCGCTGGGCGAGCGGGTTCGTACCGACCGAACTGCCCGGCGGCGTCACCGTCAGCCCCGCATCGGTGGGCCGCGCCTTCCGCATTCCGGAACGCGTCGGCGTGTATAATGACAGCGGCAAGCGCTGGCGCCCGGCGGTGAACGCCACCGTCCAGTGGAAGCCCGCCGACAATCTCGAAATCTATTACGACTTCCTGTTCCAGGGCTTTCGCGGGCGATTGGCGAACGACCTGTACGAAACGTCGCTGATCAACAACAACGCCCAGCTTTCCGACGTCGTGCTGCGCGAGGGTATTCCCGATCAGGTCCAGACGCTGACCAAGACCGGCGGCGAGCGCGGACAGGCGTTCCGCAGCACCGTCAACAACAACACCAATACCTATCAGACCGCCGGCGGCGTGAAGTGGAATGTCGGTCGCGCCCGCCTGTCGACCGACCTCGCCTATACCCGCAGCCAATATGACGCGAGCGAGTACAGCTTCGACATGTCGCAGAGCGGACCGGCGCGCGTCGACGTGAACTTCTTCGTCGATGGCGGCACCGCATTCGACCTGCCGGGCTATGACCGCGAAAATCCCGCCAATTACCGGTGGCGCGGCTATTTCGAGAGCCTGTACATCGCCAAGGGCGACGGGTGGCAGTGGCGCGGCGACCTCGAACTCGACACCGACGTGTCGTTGTTCCCCCGCCTGCAATTCGGGGCGCGCTGGACCGATCGCAACGCGTCGCTCGAACGCGGCAATCGCTACGCCTATACCGAAACGCTCAATATCGGCCTTGCCGATACGCCCGCGGGCGGGCTGGGGCTGACCCCCAATGCGTTCCGGGGCGATGTGCAGGGCTGGACCAGCTGGCTGATGCCGAGCCGCGAGGGGATCGAGGGCAATGCCGCCGCGCTGCGCGAATTCTCGCGACAGGCGCTGGTCCGGATCGTCGCCGCCAACCCGAACGATGCCGGCTATCGCGAGGCGCTGACCCGGTTCTCGACGCCCGAGGTGCAGCTCGATCCGTTCCAGGCGTTCTTCGCGCAGGAACAGACCTATGCCTTTTACGGACAGGCCAAATATGAATTCGATATCGGCCAGGTCCGGTTCGACGGCCTGATCGGCACGCGCGTCGTCAACACCGTCGGGCAATATCGGGGACGCGGCACGTTGCCGCTGGTGATCGACGGCGTCGTCCAGAACGACGCGAACGGCATTCCGATCACCGCGCCGCAGGACGTCCGGGTCCGGCAGAATTTCATCGACGTCCTGCCCAATGTCAGCCTGCGCATCCGCCCGACCGACAAGTTGCAGGTCCGTCTGGGCTTTACCAAGACGCGGACCGTTCCCGATTTCGGGCAGCTCAACCCGGCATTCTCGGTGACCCCCAACCAGTCGCCGCGCCCGGGAACCGTCATCACCAATCCCGACGGCAGCACGACGGTGGTGACCGAACCGGCCAACGATCCGCGCTTCTCGGCCAGCCTGCAGGGTCGCCCCGATTATTTCGGCGGTGGCGGCAATCCCAATTTGTCGCCGCTGACGTCGAAGAATTTCGACGCGACGGTCGAATATTATTTCTCGAAGAACACGTCGATCACCGCCGCGTTCTTCTATCGGGACCTGTTCGGGTTCTTCAACAATTACGTCCAGCGCTTCCGCGATCCGGTGTTCGGGCTGGTCGAGGTCAATCGCCCGCTCAATGCCGGGGCCGGGCGGATCCGCGGCGTCGAAGTCGGCGGACAGACGTTCCTCGACTTCCTGCCGGGCTGGCTGAGCGGCTTCGGCGTGCAGGCGAACGCGACCTATCTCGACGGGCGCCAGCGTTTCCCGGTCGACCTGATCGCCGCCGACGAACTTCCCCCGTTCGTCGCCATCCCCAGCCTGTCCAAATGGAGCTACAACGCCGCGCTGTTCTACGAAAAGGACAAGATCTCGACGCGCCTGTCCTATAACGGGCGGTCGCGCTTCCTGAACGGGAACCTGATCGTCGACGGCGTCTATTCCGGCGAAGGTACCGAGAACATCACCCGTCTCGACTTCTCCTTCAACTATACGCCGATCAAGCAACTCACGCTGACCTTCGATGCGGCGAACATCCTGGCGCAGCCGTTCCGCAACTATGCGCAATATGCGGTGAACGGCGAAAGCCGCGACTATCCCCGCGATGTGCGGGATGAAGGCCGCTATTACGGCATCGGCGCGCGATTCCGGTTCTGACGGCCAGAGGCGATCGGCGCGTACCGCCGACGCGCCGCGAAGCCATCGTCGGAGGGGAAGATATGCCGGCATCGATCCGCAGATTGACGACCGCGGCCCTGTTGGCGGGGCTGGTCGCGACCGGCATCGTCGCCGCCACCCCGCCGACCGGTGCGCAGCGGCGTGCCGGCGAAGCGTCGGCGCGGCCCGTGGCGAGGACGGCGCCGCACCGCGATCCGCACGAAGCCTATCTGTTCGTCTATTTCACCGGCGACAGCATCGACGGCGAAAAGATCCGCTTCGCCGTGTCGGAAGGGAACGACGCCCTGCACTGGCAGGCGTTGAACGCCGGTCGTCCGGTGCTGGAATCGGCGTTCGGCACGCGGGGGTTGCGCGATCCGTTCATCCTGCGCTCGGCACGCGGGGACCGCTTCTTTTTGCTGGCGACGGATTTGTCGGTCGGCCGTACCGGTTGGGACCATGCGACCGATCGCGGCAGCCAGTATCTGGAAATCTGGGAATCGACCGACCTCGTTCATTGGGGACGGCAACGGCATGTTCGCGTCAATCTGCCCAATGCGGGCATGACCTGGGCGCCGGAGGCGCATTGGGACCCGACGATCGGCGCATATGTCGTCTATTGGACCTCGACGCTGTTCGGCGACGCGGCACGCACGAGGGGCGATGGCGAGGGGCCGCGCATCCTCAAATCGACGACGACCGACTTCCGCCGCTTCACCACGCCCGAGCCATGGCTGAAGGCCGCCGACGTGCCGGGCATGGTCCGCGACAAGGGGCTGATCGATACGACGGTGCTCGCCGATCAGGGCTATTACTATCGTTTCACCAAGGGGACCGATGCGGCCGGCTGCGCGTCGCCCGATATCTTCGTGCAGCGATCGCGGACGTTGCGGGCGATGCCCGACTCCGGCGCATGGTCGCTGATCGACCGCTGCATCGGCCGCCGGGCCGGTACGCCCGAAGTCGAGGGGCCGAGCGCGTTCCGGGCGAATCCCGGCGATATCGGCGGCTTTCGCTATTATCTGTGGGTCGATCACTATGGCGGCGTCGGCTATATTCCGCTGGGCACCAATTCGCTGACCCCGCCGATCCGCTGGACCTATCCCGACCGGTTCCGCCTGCCGAAATCGCCGCGCCACGGGGCGGTCCTGCCCATCACCAGGCGCGAACGCGCCGCGCTGGTGGCGCGCTGGGGCGTGACCCCGCCGCCCGCGCCGGAACCCGCGCCGGTCGGCAAGGCGCCGGTGACGCCGCCGATCGCCGGCGGGGTCCGGCTGACCAGCTATGCCCGCACGCCGACCGATGCGCACGACGCCAACCAGCCCGTGATCGCGCGCAGCGTCCATCTGGCGCTGGGTGCGGAGGGGCGGACGACGCCGCTCAACGACGATTATGGCGTGGCCTTCGCGCGCGGCGACTATGTCGGCGTCGACCGGGTGGCGCTGCGCGGCGTGGCCGATCCGTCGCCCTTTCATTTCGCCGATGGCAGCCTCGGCATCATCGCGACCCGGGTCGATATGGCGGGCAAGGCCGAGCGCGGCGTGGCGCTGGTGTTCAAGGCCGCCAGTGCCGATGCGGTCGAGTTGCGCGAACTGGGCACGATCGACCTGCATGGCGACAAGCCGGTATCCGCGCCGCGCGCGGTGTGGGACCCGGCCGCCCGGCGATACCGGGTCGCGTGGCGGGACGGCGGCGGCGCGCCCTATTGGACGACGGTCACCGATCTCGCGCGCACCGAACTGGTCGGCGGGCCGTTCGAACCGGGCCGGGGGGCGCTGCGATCGCGGATCGTGTCGCAGGGCAATGTCGCGCCGGTGCGATCGGGCGCGCTTCCGATCGAGGGCGCGATCACGATATCGGACGCGATGGCGGCGGCGCTGCGCAACCGTTATGGCCGGATCGTCAACACCGGCGTCGACGTCGCGCCGCTGACCATCGCCGCCGGTGCGATCGGCGACCTGGCGCGCGCGCGCGCGACCTTGCGCTATTCCGACGGATCGGTCGCGTCGCGCGCCGTCGACTGGAACGTGGAGGACGTCCGGCGACTGGCGACCGCGCGCACGGGCAGTCATGTGATCCGGGGCACGGTGCGGCAGCGTTCCTATCCGCGCATCTTCGCCTATAACCGCGCCGACCCGAACATCTATCGCTACGAACGCGATGGACGGGTGCGCTATCTGTTCGTCGCGACCGACGATAGCGACAACGACAATGTCGGTTCGCAGCACCTGCCGATCCGCATCGCCGACACGATCGCGGGGCTGGCCGACGCCGATGGCGGACGCGCGCGCGAAATCGACCTGCTGAACCGCCGGCAGCGCCGCGACCGGACCGCCGACGGCCGCACCATCGCCGGCTGCTACTGGGCGCCCGAACTGCACGAGATCGGCGGACGCCTGTCGATCCTGTTCGCACCCTGTTTCAATCCGCGGGACGATCGTTCGAACGAGGGCGGCGACTGGTCGACGGTGCAGGCGCATATCATGCAGCTGCGCGACGGCGGCGACCCCGCCGATCCCGATGCATGGTCGCAACCGGTCGCGATCCGCAAGGCGGACGGATCGCCGCTCGGCAGGCGCGAATTCGATCGCAACATCAGCCTCGACCTGTCGTTCTTCACGGCCGGCGGACAATCCTATTATCTGTGGTCGCAGCGCTATCTGCTCGCGCAACAGCCGCCCGGCGATCCGCTGACCTGGATCGCGAAGGTCGATCCGATGCGGCCGGACCGACTGGCATCCGAACCCCGACCGATCATCGCGCCGACGCTGTCGTTCGAGGAAAATCTGGCGGAAGGAGCCTATGCCATCGTCCGCGACGGGATCGTCCATGTGACCTATTCGGGGTCCGGGGTCAGCCCGACCTATGTCGTGGGCGGGGTGCGCGCGGCGCAGGACGCCGACCTGACCGACATCGCCAACTGGCGCAAATATTCGCTGCCGCTGCAGAAAAGCGAGCCGATGCCCGCCGGGGTGACCGATTATCTGCGATATGAACAGGGGCCGGGGCATGGCGCCTTCACCACCGACGAGGACGGCAACCCGCTCTATGTCTATCATAGCTGGGGTGACGGTGTCGGCGGCAACGGACGCGATACGCGGGTGCGCCGGCTGCACTGGGCTGCGGACGGGCGGCCGATCCTCGACATGACCGCCGACGAAGAGGTGGCAGCGGCCCAACGTCAGGTGCGGGCCATCGTCACGGTGACGCCGTGACGGGCGGTCGCGACGTGCAACGATCGAACGGGTGAAAGGGATATGGCGATGAAACGGATCGGATCGGGCACGGCGGTCTCTGCCATGGCATGGGCATTGGCCGCTCCCATCGGCCTGACCGTGCCGACGGTTGCCGCGGCGCAAATCGCGGCGCCGACCGGGCTGGACGCGAACGGTCATCCGCAGGCGGTCGCCGGCCTGCCCGCCACCGGCTTCGCCTATGTCCGGTTGCGCAGCGGCGTGCAGTTCCGGGTCGGCGCCGTGGTCAAGACGATCCTGTTCTACGGCCCGGCGACGGTGCGGGTGAACAGCAATGACGGCCGCAACCACTGGACCGCGAAGAGCATCGTCGTCACCGCCCCGCCGGTCGACACCGCCTTTACCGTGACCGACGCCGCCGGCACGCTGACCATCGCCAGCGCCAGGCTGAAACTGTCGGTCGACAAGCGCAGCGGCGCGGTCCGCTTCTTCGATGCCGCCGGCAAGCTCTACACTGCCGAGGACGCCGCCCGCCCGCAACGCGTGACGCCGGTGACGATCTCCGACGCGCCCAGCTATGCGGTCGAGAACCGCTTCACCCTGCGGCCCGATGAGGCGATCTACGGCTTCGGCTTTACCGACGATGCGACGATCAACCGTCGCGGTGCCAAGCTGGACCTGATCCAGACCAATATCGGCATCATCATCCCGGTGATGGTGTCGAACCGCCGCTATGGCGTGCTGTGGGACACCTATTCGCACATGCGCTTCACCGACGATGCGGACGGGGCGCGGCTGTGGGCGGAAAGCGCGCCGGGCGGGGTCGATTATTATTTCATGGGCGCCGACACGATGGACGGCGTGATCGGCGCCTATCGCGCGCTGACCGGCGCCGCGCCGATGATCCCGAAACAGGCGTTCGGCCTGTTCATGAGCAAGGAACGCTATCCGACGCAGGACCGGCTGCTGGAAGTCGCGCGGACGTTCCGCCGCGAACGCTTCCCGCTCGATTACATCGTGCAGGACTGGCAATATTGGGGCGGCAATGACGGTAGCTGGAGCGGGATGACATGGGACAAGACCCGCTTCCCCGATCCCGAACGCACCATCGCCGGTATCCACGACCTGCATCTGAAACTGATGGTGTCGATCTGGCCATCGGTCGGCAACGATACCGCGCTGGGCAGGGAACTGGACCGGCACGGGCTGCGCTTCGCGCCGCTCCACTGGATTTCGAAACAGGCGCGGATCTATGACGCGTTCAGCCCGCTCGGCCGGCAAATCTATTTCAAACATGCCAAGGCCGGGCTGCTCGACAAGGGCGTCGACGCGCTGTGGATGGACGGGACCGAGGTCGAGGTCAGCACCGCGATGCACGATGCGAAGGCGGCGGTCGACGACATCAAGTCGCTGGGCCGCAATGCGCTCGGCGATTTCTCGCGCTATCTCAACGCCTATACGCTGATGACGACGCAGGGCACCTATGACGGGCAGCGCGCGACCAGCGACAAGCGCGCGCTGACGCTGACCCGTTCGGCATGGGCGGGGGCGCAGCGGACCGCCGCCGTGTCATGGTCGGGCGATACCCAGGCGAGCTGGGAGACGCTGCGCCACCAGATTGCGGGCGGGGTCAACGTCACCGTCACCGGCAATCCCTATTGGACGCAGGATACCGGCGGCTTCTTCGTCAGCGGCTTCAGCGGCGGTGAAAACAACCCGGCCTATCGCGAACTGTTCGCGCGCTGGTTCCAATATGCGACGTTCAATCCGCTGATGCGCGTCCACGGCACCAACATCGAGCGCGAACCCTATATCTTCAAGACACTCGATCCGCAGGTATATGGGTCGCTGCTCAACGCGGTGAACCTGCGCTACCGCCTGCTGCCCTATATCTATTCGACCGCATGGCAGGTGACGTCGGCGGGCTATACGATGATGCGGCCGCTGGCGATGGACTTTCCCGACGACGCACGCGTCCATGCGATCGACGACAGCTTCATGTTCGGCGGGGCGTTGCTGGCCCATCCCGTCACCCGCGCCATGTATCATGTCGAGCCGGAGCCTGCCGCGACCGTCCCCGCAACCGCGCTGACCACGCCCGATGGCAGGCCGGGACTGGCGGGCCAATATTTCGAAGGCCGCAATTTCGACCGGCCGGCGGGCCGCGTGGTCGACGCGATCCTCGACAAACGCTGGCCCGAACCGCCGCTGCAACCGATGCCGCCGGGGCTGACCCGGCTCAACGACTTCTCCGCCCGTTGGGAAGGGATGCTCGAAGCGCCCGAGGACGGCGAATATGAACTGGGGCTGCAGGGCGATGACGGCGTGCGTCTGTTCGTCGACGGCAGGAAGCTGTTCGAGAACTGGGCCAGCGGGGCGTCGCGCTATACCGGCGGCAAGGTGACGTTGCGCAAGGGGCAGCGGGTGCCGATCCGCATCGAATATTATCAGGGCGACGGCGAACGCGACCTGCGCTTCGCATGGCGGCGGCCGGGCGAGTTGCGCGCCGCCGCGGCCAAAGCGGGGGAGGCGCCCAAGCTGGCGGTCCGCACCTATCTGCCGACGGGCGCGTGGTATGATTTCTGGACCGGCGAACGCCTGGCCGGCGGGCGCGAGGTGACGCGCGACGTGCCGCTCGACATCACGCCCCTCTATGTCCGCGCGGGCGCGATCCTGCCACTCGGGCCCTTGCAGCAATATGCGACCGAAAAGCCCGACGCCCCGTATGAGATCCGCGTCTATCCCGGCGCGAACGGCCGCTTCACCGTCTATGAGGACGATAACGAGACCTATGCCTATGAACGCGGTGCGCGCGCGACCTACGACCTGACGTGGGACGACGCCCGCCGCACCCTGACGATCGGCGCGCGGCAGGGCAGTTTCCCGGGCATGGTCGCGACGCGCCAGTTGAATATCGTCATCCCAACCCAAACCCGCACCATCCGCTATGACGGCAAACCGATGACGGTTCGGTTCTAGGTCGGATCGACATTCTTCCCTCTCCCCTGGGCAGGGGAGAGGGTTAGCGGAGCTTGCCAGCGTGCTGGCTAGCGCAGCTTGGGAGAGGGGTCGAGCGAGCCAAAGGCTCGCGCGCTCGCTTGCGCGAGCGCTTCACCCCTCACCCAGCTCCGACTAAGCCTTTGCTACGCAAAGACCAAGTCTGCGCAACCCTCTCCCCTCTACGAGGGGCGAGGGGAGGAAGGGCTTATCTGAATGTCGATCCGGCCTAGTGTCCGATGACATGGTGAGGACCGTTCGTCCCGAGTAGCCATTGAGCTTGTCGAAATGGCGTATCGAAGGACCGCTACCGGTGCTTCGATACGGGTCTTCGACTTCGCTCAGCCCCTACTCAGCACGAACGGTTCTACATATCACCACCACGCGATAACGGGGCGTGCCACGCGCACCGTTGCCATAGCGCCGCCCGCGACCGCGATGCGGGCCGGCGGCGTGACCGCCGGCCCGATGCGTCACGCGAGGGTGCGGACCTTCGGTTCGCGGTCCCAATAGCGCTGCTTGGCGGCGTCGACGAACGCGGCGAGGTCGGTGACCCCTTCATCGGGTTCGACCCCGGCCTTGTCGAGTAGCGGCTTGGCGGCGGCATTATGGCCGATCGCCTTCAGATGGCCGAACGCGTCCATCACCCACTGGATGGCGGCACCTTCCTTGGTCAGCTTCTGCGCTGCCTCGTCCGACAGGATCACAGCACAGGCGTCGACGGTGACCGAGGGCTGACCGAAGAGTTGGGCATCGGCGGCGATGGTCGAACCATCCGACAACGGCACCTTGCCGACCTTCGGTGCGATCGTCATCGCATGGCCGCCGGCGGCCTTCACCGCGTCCTTCAGTGTCTTGAGTTCACCGGCGTCGGTGCCGTCGGCGATCAGGATGCCGACGGTGCGCCCCTCGAGCGTATGCTTCTCAAGCGGCCCGCGAATGATGCGCAGCGCCGGCGACGGGTCCATGTCCTGTACCGGGGCGGCGGTCGGCGACGCTTCGGGCAGGTCCATCGCCAGCCCCTCGGCGACGCGGCTCGCCAAGCCTTCGTCGACGTTGCGCAGATTGGCGAGCATCGCCGTGCGGATATGTTCGAGGCTGACCTTCGACAGTTCGAACACCAGCGCGGAGGCGATATGCGCCTGTTCGGCCGGATCCATCGACCGGAAGAACAGCCGTGCCTGGCTGTAATGATCGGCAAAGCTTTCGGGGCGGATGCGCAGCTTCTGACCCTGTTCCTCGGACGGGAAGGTCTTGTAGCCCTTTTCGGGATCCTCGCGTGCGCCTGCTTCCTCGCCGGCCTTGGCGAGGCTGTTCGGTTCGTAATTGGCGCGGCCCTTGGGCACGGCCATCTGCATATGGCCGTCGCGCTGCTGATTCATGAAGGGGCAGCCCGCCGCCGCGGCGCGGCCCTTGGCGCTGTTGATCGGCAGCTGGTGGAAATTGACCGAACCCAGACGCGACAATTGCGTGTCGGTATAGCTGAACAGACGGCCCTGGAGCAGCGGGTCGTTCGAGAAACCGATGCCGGGGACGACATGGCTCGGCACGAACGCCGCCTGTTCGGTTTCGGCGAAGAAATTGTCCGGATAGCGGTCAAGCACCATCCGCCCGACGATGCGGACCGGCAGCACTTCCTCCGGGATGATCTTGGTCGCGTCGAGCACGTCATAGGGCAGGCTGTTCGCGAACTCCTCGTCGAACAGCTGCACGCCCAGTTCCCATTCCGGGAAATCGCCGCGGTCGATCCGTTCGAACAGGTCGCGGCGCTGGAAATCAGGGTCGGCGCCGGCGATCTTGACCGTTTCGTCCCAGATGGTCGAGGCAAGCCCCGCCTTGGGCTTCCAGTGGAACTTGACGAAGGTCGACTTGCCTTCCTTGTCGATGAAGCGGAAGGTGTGGACGCCGAACCCCTCCATATTCGCGAAGGTGCGCGGCAGCGTCCGGTCCGACATCGCCCACATGATCATATGGGTCGCTTCGGGCATCAGCGAGATGAAGTCCCAGAAGGTGTCATGCGCGGTCGCCGCCTGCGGATAGCCGCGATCGGCCTCCATCTTGGCCGCGTGGATCAGGTCGGGGAACTTGATCGCGTCCTGGATGAAGAAGACGGGAATGTTGTTGCCGACCAGATCCCAATTGCCTTCGCGCGTGTAGAATTTCACCGCGAAGCCGCGCACGTCGCGCGGGGTGTCGACCGATCCCGATCCGCCCGCGACCGTCGAGAAGCGGACGAACACGTCGGTGCGCTGCCCCTTTTTCTGGAACAGGTCGGCGATGGTGATGTCGGACAGGCTGTTGGTGCATTCGAAATAGCCATGCGCCGCGCTGCCCCGGGCATGGACGATGCGTTCGGGAATGCGTTCGTGGTCGAAATGATTCATCTTCTCGCGGAAGACTTCGTCCTCGATCAGCACGGGGCCGCGTGCGCCCGCCTTCAACTGGTTCTGGTTGTCGGAAATCGGGGTTCCGTGGTTGGTGGTCAGCACCGGATGATCGGCATCGGTCGTCTGATGCGTTTCGCCGCCGTTGCCGGGATTGCGCGTCGATAGGTCGGTCATGGCATTCCTCATCGTTCGGAACGCCAACGGATCGCGACCGGGCAAGTTGCGGTAGATCCGGCGCTTTGTTCGAATTCGCCCAAAAGCCCGTCGTGTCGGCGTGGGGTCGGCACGATCGGCGTCGGCGCGTCGACGCGCGTGACGACGGGATGCGCGGCGGCTATGCGGCGGCGATGGCTCGCAAGAAGCGCATCCTGACCGCGACGATGGCCGATGGCTGGGTCAAGACGATCGGCCCGACCAGTGCACCGTTCACCCATTTCTGGCGGATCGTCGCGACGCTGGAAAACGGCAGGACCGAGGTGTTCTGGGGCCATGCCGCGTCGCTGAAGGAAGCCAATGGCAAGCGGATCGCGACGCAGGAAGCTGCCCGGCAACGCGGTTGGCGCGATTATGCGTTCGAGGTCGTGCCGCTGGTCGAGGGATAGGGTTTCGCCGCCGGTGCGATGCCCGGCGGCGGCACCGGTCGGTCAGCGGCCGGCGAGTGCCGCGTCGAGATCGACGCCGGCGGCCTGCCAGTCGGTGCGGGTCTTGCACACCCGCGGTGCGATGCGCGAGCCGGTGCGTTCGACGTGGAAGCAGTAGCGGGCATTGGGTGCCGCCTTGTAGGCGACGGCGGCGGGGCCGGCGGCGAGCGTCACGGTCAGCGGCAGGGCCGACATGCTGGCGGCGACGGGGCTGGGCGCCGGGGCGGCATTGGGTTCGGCGGCCTGCGCGGCGGTGGCTGCGACGAGGCCGAGGACGATCGAAGTGGCGAAACGGATGGCGGTCATGATGCTGTCTCCCTGTGCAATCCGGTGTGTTCCGGGGTTGCCAGCTACTTTGCAGCGACCGTGCCAGTTCTGAAAAACGGCGGAATTACGTGGGTTTTGGGTTTGCGGCAGGGGTGTTTCGTGTGAATTGCCACCAAAGGGCGGTGAAAATTCCCATGCTTTGGGAACGCCTATCCGCTGCGGACCATATCGGCGAATTGCGCGCGGAGAAAATCGAGCTTGGGGTCGATATAGCGGCGGCAAAAGGGGCGGTTCGGGTCGGTCCGGTAGTAATCCTGGTAGCGATCCTCGGATGGTTTGAAGGCGCGAAAGGGCAGGACCAGCGTCGGTGCCGCTTCGCCGCGTTCGGCGGCGACGCGGGCGATGACCGTTTGCGCCACGTCCGCCTGGCCCGCTTCGCAGATATAGACGGCGCTGCGATAGCGGCCGTTCGGCGAATAGCCGCCACCGCCCGAATGGGTGCGCAGATGGATCTCGATCAGCGTGTCGAGCGGGAGGATGGCGGGATCGAAGGTCGCGACCACTCCCTCCGCCCATGCATCCGATGGCGGGTCGGCGCGCAGGAAGCCCTGCTCGACCCGATCGACGCCGCGCAGCGCCTGCACGACGCCCTCGGTACACCAATGGCAGCCCCCGCCGAGACCGATCCGCATCATTCGTGGCGTAGTGCGTCGATCGGGTTCAAAGAGGCGGCGCGGCGGGCGGGGAAATAGCCGAACACGACCCCGATCAGCGCCGACACCCCGAACGCCAGCGCATTGACCTGCGGCACGAACAGGAAGGGGAGGTTGCTGGCGATCGACAGGCCGGCGACGGCGGCCTGCGCGATCAGCAGCCCGATCAGCCCGCCGAGACAGGACAGCGCCACCGCTTCGACCAGGAACTGCATCAGCACTTCGGACGCGACCGCGCCGATGGCGAGGCGGATGCCGATCTCACGGGTGCGTTCGGTCACCGACACCAGCATGATGTTCATGATGCCGATCCCGCCGACCAGCAGGCTGATCGCCGCCACCGCCGACACGATGGTGGTCAACAGCGTCGTGGTGCTGGTGATGGTGGCGGAAATCTGTGCGGTGTCGAAGATGTTGAAGTCGTCTTCCTTCCCGCCCGAGATGTTGCGGCGTTCGCGCAAGAGCTGCGCCAGCGATTGCTGGACCTGCGCGCCGTCATAGGCAGGGTTCACCCCGACCAGCATCAGGCGGATGTCGCGCGTGCCGGTGAAGCGGCGCTGCACCGTCTTGATCGGCATGATGACGACATCGTCCTGATCGCCGCCGAACCCGGCCTGCCCGCGCGTGCTGAGCGTGCCGATCACGTCGCAGCTGACATTGCCGATGCGGAAGCGCGAACCCACCGCCTCGCCGCCGCCGAACAAATTGGTGCGCACGGTATTGCCGATGATGCACACCGCCTTGCCCGCCGCTTCCTCGGCCGGAGTGAAGGTGCGGCCCGACACCAACGGCCATGGCTGGACGGTGAAATAGGCGTTGGTGGTGCCGTTGATCGTCGTCGACCAGTTGGCGCCGTTATAGATGGCGGTGGCGGTCGATTGCGCCTGCGGGGCGACGGCGGTGACGCCCGCGATCTGGTCGCGGATCGCCTCGACATCGGCTTCGTCGAAATCGGGCGGGCGCGGCCCGCCGCCGCCGCGGCCGAAGCCCTGGCCCGGGCGGACCTGCAGGATGTTGCTGCCGAGGCTGGCGATGTTCGACTGCACCGCGCTGGTCGTCGCCTGTCCCAGCGTCGAAATGGTGACGACCGCCGCGACGCCGATGATGATGCCGAGCGTGGTCAGGAACGAACGCAGCTTGTGGCGCAGGATCGATCGGATCGCGAGGAGGAAGGTGGTGCCTAGCATCCGGTTATCCTCTCCGATCCATAACCGTTCGGTTCGAGCAGCGATCGAGCTTGTCGAGAGCGCGTGTCGAGAACGGGGTTCCGCTGGGGTGACCCATGTAGGTTACGTCCGGGGCGGGGCGTTCTCGACGGACGCTTCTCGACAGGCTCGAAGCTGCTCGAACCAAACGGGGTTGTGAGGCGAAGGTTTGTCATTCCACCACCTCCCCCTGCGCATGGTTCGCCTCGATCCGCTCGACCAGCCCGTCCTTGAAATGCACCACCGTCCTGGCGAACGCGGCCATGTCCGGCTCGTGCGTGACCATCAGCACCGTAATCCCGCTGGTCCGGTTGAGGTCGGTCAGCAGATGCATGATCTCGACCGAACGTTCGGAATCGAGATTGCCGGTCGGTTCGTCGGCCAGCAGCACGTCGGGGTTGGTGACGATCGCGCGGGCGATCGCGACGCGTTGCTGCTGGCCGCCCGACAGTTCGGCGGGGGTGTGGTCCCACCATTTGTCCAGCCCGACCTTCTCCAGCGCCGCCATCGACGCGCGCCGCCGATCCGCCTTGGCATCGCCGCGATAGAGCAGCGGCAGTTCGACATTTTCGAGCGCGGTCGTGCGGCTGAGCAGGTTGAACCCCTGAAACACGAAGCCGAGATAGTTGCGGCGGAGCAGCGCGCGCTGGTCGCGGTTCAGCCGTTCGACATGGTGGCCGCGGAACAGGAAGGTGCCGTCGGTCGGCACGTCGAGACAGCCGAGAATGTTCATCGTCGTCGACTTGCCCGACCCCGACGGCCCCATCACCGCCACGAAATCACCCGCCGCTATGTCGAGGTCGACACCCTTCAGCGCCTGAAACTCGGTCGCGCCCTCGCCATAGCTTTTGGTGACGCCGCGCAGGCGGATGAGGGGGGCGTCAGTTGCCACGCGGACCCCCGCCGCCCTTGGGGGCGCCGCCCTTGCTGCTGCTCCTGCCGCTCGGGTCGGCCAGTTGCGCGGTGATCACCTTCATGCCCGCGCGCAAGGCCCCGCCGGTGACCTCGGTCATCGCGCCGTTGCTGTTGCCGGTGGTGATCTGCACGGCCTGCGGCTTGCCGTCGTCGCCGAGGATATAGACGGTCTGTTGCGATCCACGCCCGATCGTCGCCGCCTTGCCCGCGCCGCCGTCGCGCCGCCGGCGGGGCGGGCCGAAGGCGCTCGCCAGACCGCCGCCACCGGCCGAGGCGTCGCTGTCCTGCGGGCGGAAGCGCAGCGCGGCGTCGGGGATCAGCAGCGCGCGCGGCCGTTCCAGCGTCACGATCTCGGCGGTCGCGGTCATGCCGGGGCGCAGCTTCAGGTTCGGATTGGCGACCGACAGCGTCGCGGCATAGGAAACGACCTGCCCGGTCGTGCTCGCCGCGCTGGTCGTGCTGGTCGTCGACGACGATTGCGACGACAGGTTGGAGCCGAGATCGACGCGGGTGATCTTTGCCGGGAAAGTTTCCCCGGGGAAAGCATCGACGGTGAAGTCGGCGCGCTGGCCGTCCTTGACCTGCCCGACATCCGCTTCGTCGATCGCGACCTCCAGCTTCATCTGGCTCAGATCCTCGGCGATGACGAACAATGTCGGGGTGTTGAACGATGCGGCGACGGTCTGGCCGGGTTCGACCTGCCGCGCCAGCACCACGCCGTTGACGGGCGAGCGGATGATCGCGCGATAGCGCTGCGTCTGGCTGGAATTGAGCTGCGCGCGCGCGGCGACGACGTTCGACTGCGCCTGTCGCACGCCGGCCTCGGCACGCTGCACCGCCGCCTGTTGCGTCTGGAGTTCGGTGGCGGAGGGGACGCGCCCACCCGACAGGCGACGGACTTCTTCCAGTCGCTGCAACTGGGCGCGGGCTTCGGACAAGGTCGCCTGTGCGGTCGCGACCTGTGCCTGATTGGCGCTGACCTGCGCCTGCCCCTGCCGGATCGCATCGTCGAGCTGTTCGGGATCGATCAGCGCCAGCGGTTGCCCGGCACGGACGCGGTCGTTGACGTCGGCGACGACCTGCGTGACGAGGCCCGACAGCTGCGATCCGACCTCGACCTGGTTGGTCGGGGCCAGCTTGCCGGTCGCGGAGACGGTGACGGTCAGCGGCGCCTGTTCGATCACCGTCGTCGCATATTTCGGCGCGTCGTCGCCCTTCACGCAGCTACGCACCGCAAGGCCGAGCAGCACCACGCCCAGCGCGATGAGCGCCCATTTCAGCCATTTGCGCCAGCGCGGTTGCGCCTTCACGCGCAGGAACTGATCGAGATCGGGGTCGGTCGGATCGGCCATCAGCGGTCCTTGCTATATACGGCGCGGTCGGGGGTCGGGGCGGTGACGGGATCGGGGATGGCGGCATCGCTCCATCCGCCGCCCATCGCGGTCATCAATTGGACGAGTGCGGTCGCGCGATCGGCCCGCGCCTGCACCAGCCCGTTCTGCGCCGACAGCAGCGACGATTCCGCCTGGTTGAGCGTGGTGAAGTCGGTCAGGCCCGATCGATATTGCAGTCGGGAGAGCAGCGCGAAATTGCGTGCGGCATCGGCGGCGACGGTGAATTCCCGCTCGCGCGCGGTGGCGCTGTCGAGCGAGACGATCGCATTCTCGACATCCTCCAGCGCGGTCAGCACCGTCTGCTTATAGGCGGCGAAGGCGGCATCGGCGGCGGCGCGCTGTCCGCGTACCTGCGCGCGCAGCCGCCCGCCGTCGAAGATGGTCTGCGCGATCGACGCGAACAGCCGGCCGTTGATGATGTCGGTCAGCGCGCCGAACGAGGTCGCATTGGTATCGACCGTCCCGCCGAGGCTGAGCGCGGGATAGAGTTGCGCGGAGGCGACACCGATCTGGGCGACGGCGGCGGCAAGGTTGCGCTCGGCGGCCAGCACGTCGGGGCGCAGCCGCAGCGTGTCGGCGGGAATGCCGGTGCCGATCCGCGCATCGGCGGTCGGGATGGCGGCTTCGCGCGCCATGTCGGTCCGCAGCGCGCCGGGTGCCTGCCCGGTCAGCACGCCCAGACGCGCGACGGCGGCGGCATAGCTCGCCTCGATCTGCGGCAATTGCGCGGCGGTCTGCGCGCGGGCGGTGCGGGCCTGTTCGACGTCGAGCGAGGAGACGAGACCGGCCTGCACCCGGAAACCGGCAATCTCCAGATTATCGTCCTGTAGCGCGATCGACGCGCGGGCATTGGCTAGCTGGGCCTGCGCAAGCCGTGCGGTCAAATAGTTGCGCGCGATCTCCGACTGGACCGACAGCAAAACGGTCGCATAGTCGTAGCGGGTGGCATCGAGCTGCGCGCGGCTCGCGGCGATGCCGCTGCGGACGCCGCCGAACAGGTCGGCGGTATAGCGCGCATCGCCCCCGACCGAGAAACTGTCCGACGCGCCGATATTGCGCTGGACGATGGTGCCGTCGGGCAAGGTCGTGGTGCCGCCGCCGCCGCGCAGCACTTCGAGGCGCGAATAACTCCCCGAAGCGGAGAGTTGCGGAAAGAGCGACGCGCGGCTCTGCACCAGCTGTTCGCGCGCCTGTCGCAGCCGTGCGACGGCCTGCGCCACATCCAGATTGTCGGCGGCGGCACGGTCGACCAGCGCGCCGAGCAACGGATCGTCGAACCGCGCCCACCAGCGTGTCAGGTCCGCGCGCGGCGCCTCGCTTCGCTCCACCGAAAAGGCGGGCGGCACGCCCAGCGCGGCATCGACCGGCGCGCGATAGGCGGGTCCGGTGGTACAGGCACTCGCCAGCAACGCGAGGCCAGGTAAGGCGGTTCGGCGCAACATCGATAAACGATATGCCTGAACCGAATGCTCGTCCAGCACGAAACTGTCGCAGTTTGTCGCGGCGATTGATGGGGTTGCGGCGGCGATTTCTCCCCCGCGCGGGCAATGGGCGGTAGCGCCGAAACGATCCGAAACGGAGCCAACACCGCGCAAATCCCGCAATATGGTAGCCCGACGTTAACGCCGTTGCGCTATGCTGCATCGCAATTGGTGGAAGTGGCGAATGGGCATGGCAGATAGTATCGGCGCACGGGCGCTGCGGTTTCTCGATGCGCAGAAGTTGGATCACAGTCCCGAACATTATGCGTTCGCCTATCGCTATCTGACGGGGGTCGATCGGGAATTTTCCGACGCGGTCGATCGCGAGATCGAGGGTGGGGTGCGATTGCGCGAGGAAGCGGTGCGGGCGTTGATGCCCGGGACCGTGTCGCCGCTTACCGACGGCACGTTCGACCGGCTGACGATCCAGCTGCTCGAACTGCTCACCCGCGTCGCGATGGCGACGGGCGGGCTGAACCAGGACCTGACCCGGACCGCCGCCGAACTGGTATCGGCCGAACCGCAACAGATTCAGCGACTGGTCGTGTTCATGATCGAACGCACCGCCGAAGCCGAAAGCTCGCTGTCCGCCGCGCTGCAACAGGCGCAGGTGCTGCGCGACACGCTGAACGGCGTGCGCGAGGAGATGGGGCGCGATCCGCTGACCGGCCTGCCGGGGTGGGAGGCGATGGCGGAGCGGCTCGACGCCTGCATCCGTGCGATCGGCCATTGTTCGGTGGCGGTCGTCGATATCGACCAGCTCGACGAATTCGTCGCTTTGCATGGCAAGTCGATGGGCGACCGGGTGCTCAAGGCGGCGGCGATGACGCTGAAGGACGCCTGTGCGCCCTATCAGGTCGGGCGCTGGGGCGACGCGTCGTTCCTGACCGTCATCGACGAGCCCGATCTGGCGACCGGCATCGCCCGACTGGAAAGCGCCTGCGCCGAAATGGCGTCGCGCCACCTGAAGGTGCGCGAGACCGACGAGCCGCTGGGGCAGGTCACGCTGTCCGCCGGCGTCGCGAGCAGCCGTGGCCGGCTGCCGCGCGATGTGACCAAGGCGGCGGTGCGCCTGTCGCGCAAGGCGCGCAAGCAGGGCGGCAACCGCGTATTGGCCGAAGCACGACTGATCGAGATCGGCTAAGCTTCGCGCGACCAAGTCGTCGCAAAGTGTCGGCGACCGTCATTACTTGCGAGGTCCATGGCGCCGAACGGCGGGTAGGCGGTGCCGGCCGCCGCCGTGATCCGGTTGCCGGCGGCCGGTGGCCACCCCTTTGGCGGACTCTCCGATCGACCGGTTCCGGGCGATCTTGCAGTGCAGCGAACATCGTCCACAGCACAAAAATCATGTGATATTATAACCCGTTGCGAATCATGGTAAACGAACCGGCAAATCGGGCGGCGCTGCTTGCCGGCAAGCCGGCAAATCGCTGCCGATGGCGGTTGGGCACGCACGACGAGACGGTGCAATCCGTCGACGAATAGCTTCTTGTCATTTCGGTTCCGTTGACTGTGCCAATTTGGCGCGATTCTTGAACGTCTCATCGCCGGACTATCGACGGTACGGGAGGCTTCGCTTAGCGCCACAATAACGGCAACGAAATTCGGGGTCGTGCCGATCGCGCGGTAAGTAACGCGGCCGGCGGTGCCTGTCTGTATCGTTGTAACAAGTATTTCCAAAAGTCCTATTATGGCGCGGTGGAAAGCAGCCCGGCTGTCTTCGGACGGCACGCGGTCGCATGTTTGGCATTAATCTGGATCGAAGCAGTTCGAGCGGGGATTTTGATGACTATTTCTAGCACGGTTTCTAACGGTGAACTGTTCCTGCAGGGGACCTATCTTGGGATAGGGGTCAATGCATGGGGCGGGCTCGGCACGACCAAGAACGCGCCGAAGGGGTATGAAACCGACGCCGATTCCGGCTTTCTGCGGGTCGGCCTCTTCGCCGACCTCGACGGCTTCGGGAAGGGTAAGGAGACGACGCTCGACGACGCGCTGCTGCAGGGCCGCGCGATCGAGGGGTTCAATGTCGGCTACAATATCGGTTCGACCAAGGTTGTGCAGAGCAACCAGCTGCTGACCGGCTATTACCAGGTCAAGGGCACGCTGAGCGACGCGTCGGGCAAGGCCAATGGCGTCGCCAACTGGGCCGGTTCGACCAAGGACGATCTGGCGATCGTACAGACGATCACCCTCGCCGATGACGCGAAATATATCCGCATCGACGTGACGCTGACCAACAAGTCGTCGTCGACGATGAGCGACGTCCGCTATATGCGGACCGCCGATCCCGATCAGTCGGGAATGTTCGCGACGACCAACAAGATCGAAAAGCAGGACGACGACGGCGCGCTGGTGACGGCGATGCTGAAGAAGGACACCCCCTTCTTCCTGTATTCGCAGGATTCGCGCGCCGACGCCTCCTTCTACGGCTTCGTCAACCTCGATCCCTATGCCTCGGCGGCGACGTCGCAGGCGGCGGGCTATAGCAGGACCGTCGATCAGACGCTGAACCTGACCTTCAGCCTCGGCACGCTGAAGGCGGGCCAGTCGACCAAGATCACCATGTATATGGGCGTCACCGACAATCTGAAGGCGACGATCTCGGAGATCGACTCCGGTACCGGCACCACCCCTACGCCGCCCCCGCCGCCGCCGCCCGCCGAAAATCTCGCGCCCATCGTCGGTGCCGACAGCTATTCGGGCAAGGAAGACGGCAAGCTGTCGGGCAACGTCCTGTCGAACGACAAGGATCCCGAGGGCAAGGCGCTGACCGCCAGCTTGGTCGATGGTCCCAATAACGGCACCATCCAGTTCTCGGCCAACGGCTCGTTCGTCTATGTGCCCAAGGCCGGGTGGAGCGGCAGCGACAGCTTCGTCTATGCCGCGTCGGACGGCGTCAACAAGACGAACGGGACGGTGAAGCTGACCGTCGAGGCGGCGCCGATCATCATCGATCCGGTGGTCGACCCCGTGCTCGACCTGCTGCAGAACTATAACATCATCAACGGCAGCGGCAGCGCCAACGAAGTGCTCAAGGGCACGACCGGCTCCGACGCCTTCTATTTCGAAACGGCCGCCACGTCGGGCAATGATCGCATCGTGAACTTCGGTTCGGACGATCTGCTGGTGATCGACAAGAAGCTGTACGACAGCAACAACGACAACTATATCGGCCTCAGCAACAACCGCGTCACCCTCGACGCGACGGGCGATACGGTGCAGATCGAGGGCGTATCGGCGTTGCGTCTGCTCGGCAGCGATGGCGAGGGCAACTTCATCTACCGCGACGACAGCATCCGTCCGCGCGGTGCGAAGGAAGGGACGTTCGGCGACAACGTGTTCTGGGGCGACGCCGCCGACAATTCGAAGAACGTGTTCTTCTTCGACACCCGTCTCGGCGTGGACCTGGGCGACGACACGATCAACCGCTTCGGCAAGCACGACCTGATCGTTACCACGACCAAGCTGTACGACGGCAACAATGACGGCATCATCATGGGCAGCCGGGGCAATATCTCGCTTCCCGACGGTACCGGTACGATCACCATGACCGACGTCGACGGCAATGCGCTGACCAAGGTCGAGTTTGACGGGTCGGTCACCCAGGACGGCGTGACCTATTACGTCTATTCGCTGATCGGATCGAACGCGGGCGTCGGCGGCCTCGTCCTCGCCTGATCCCGTACCCCGGACGATCGAAACGGACGTCGATGCGCTGGCGACAGTGCATCGGCGTCCGTTTCCGTTCGGGCAAGACACAAAGGCGCTGGTCCACGCCCGCTCCGTTCCGCTAGACAGGCGGCAACGATCGGAGGGGTCATGTCGATGAATTTCTGGAGCCGGGCGCTTGCGTCCGCCGCATTGCTCACCGCGCTGCCGGCGGTCCCCGCCGCTTATGCACAGGTCGCCACGCCGCTGGCCCGGCCGGCACCGGGCATCTCCGCCGAACGGCTCGCGCGGCTGTCGGGGCTGCTCAAGGACTATGTCGATCAGGGGCGCATCGCCGGCGCGGTGGTGCAGATCCAGCAGGATGGCCGCACCGTCTATGCCGATGCGGTGGGCTGGCGCGACAAGGAAGCGCGCGATCCGATCCGGCAGGACGCGATCTTCCGCATCGCGTCGCAGACCAAGGCGCTGACCAGCGTTGCGATCCTGATGTTGATGGAGGACGGCAAGCTGTTGCTGTCCGACCCGGTCGGCAAATATCTCCCCGCTTGGGGCAAGACGACGGTTGCGGTCGCCAACGACCAGGGCGGCTATGACGTCGTGCCGGCGAAACGCGCGATCACGATCCGCGACCTGCTGACCCACACCGCCGGCATCTCCTACGGCAACGGTCCGGCCGACAAGGCATGGCGCGATGCCGGCATATATGGCTGGTATTTCGCCGACCGCAACGAACCCATCGCGAACGTCGTCGACCGCATGGCGGCGCTGCCGATGGCCGAGCAGCCGGGTACGAAATTCGTCTATGGCTACAGCACCGATATCCTCGGCGTGCTGGTCGAGAAGATTAGCGGACAAAAGCTCGACGCGTTTCTGAACGAGCGGCTGATCGGCCCGCTGGGGATGCGCGACACGTCCTTCTATCTTCCGCCGGCCAAGGCGGGGCGGCTTGCAACCGTCTATGCCGCCGATCCGGCAGGCGTGCGCCGCAACCCCGATCCGGGCAAATGGGACAGCGGCGGCCATGTCGGCCAGGGCCATTATCTGCGCGGCCCGCGCGTCGCGCTGTCGGGCGGGGCAGGGCTGTTGTCGACGGCAGCGGATTACAGCCGCTTCCTCGAAATGCTCCGGCGTGGCGGCGAACTGGACGGGCGGCGCTATCTGGGGCGCAAGACGGTCGAGCTGATGGTCAGCGACCAACTGGTCGACGTCCCCTATGAACCGGGCAAGGGGTTCGGGCTGGGCTTCAGCCTGCGCACCGATCTGGGCAAGGCGGGCGAGCCGGGATCGGTCGGCGAATTTGGCTGGGGCGGGGCGTATCACAGCACATATTGGGTCGATCCCGCCGAACGGTTGACCGTCGTGTACATGACCCAGTTGCTGCCCGCCGGGGATATCGACGATCATGGCAAGCTGCGCGCGCTGATCTACCAGGCACTTCGATAGCAGTTAACCAAAGATAACGAACGATTTCATACCCTTGCCAAGCCGTCGCCGCCCTCTATGGTAGCGGTAACGAAAAAAGTTGGGAGGGGTTATGACCGTGCGTCGCATGGGCGGGTTGGTGGCTGCGTTGCTCGCTTCGAGCGTGCCGGCATGGGGGCAAAGCGCGCCGGTGGCCGCACCCGAACTGCGGCTCGACCGATCGGATTATTTCGAGGCGCCGGGCGTCAACTGGCTCATATTCTCCAACGTCAATGAAGGACTGTTCGCCGATGCCAAGATCAGCGGCGTCGAGCTGATCCAGCAGGGGGTGCGGACCGCCACCAACGGCGACGTCCGCCTCGCCGCGACGCCGGGACAATGGGATCCCGCCGCCGCCTTCGTCCGTCGCCGCGTCGACAAGGGCGCGGGTGTGATCGAGGCGGTGATGCGCTATCCCGATTTCGACTATACCGTCCGGGCCGAACGGCGCGGCGGCAAGGTCGTGCTGTCGGTGATCCTCGACAAGCCGTTGCCCGCCGCGATGGTCGGGAAGGCGGGCCTGAACCTCGAATTCGTGCCCTCGGCCTATTTTCACCGCAACTATACCGCAGATGGCCGCGCGGCGCTGTTCCCGCGCTATCCGGCCGATGCGATGACGCTGACGGCGGAACGCAATCTTGCCAGCGGGCGCAGCGACGGTCCCGGTGCCGAGCCGCAGCCCTTCGCGACGGCACGCAGCCTGACGCTCGCCCCCGAAGACCCGGCGCACCGGGTCGGCATCGCCACGCGCGAGGGGACACTCGCGCTGTTCGATGGACGCAATCAGGCGCAAAATGGCTGGTATGTCGTCCGGCAACTTCTGCCCGGTGGTCGGACCGGTACGGTCGTCGAATGGACGCTCGATGCCAATAGCGTACCCGACTGGCTGCGGCCGCCGGTGATCGGCCATTCGCAGATCGGCTATCGCGCCGATGGGCCGAAGCTGGCGACGATCGAGCTCGACCGGGATGACAAGCGCGCGCTCAAACCCCGGTTGTTGCGGCTGAACGCGGCGGGCGGGTTCGATCCGGTCGCGGGCGTCACGTCGCGCGACTGGGGCAATTATTTGCGGTATCGCTACACGCAGATCGATTTCAGCGGCGTCACGACGCCCGGCACCTATGCCATCGATTACGGCACCACGCGCAGCGCGCCGTTCCCGATCGGGCCGGACGTGCTGGCCGGCACCTGGCACCTGACCAACGACGTCTATTTCCCGATCGCGATGGACCATATGCTGGTCAACGAAGCCTATCGCGTCTGGCATGGCGACCCGCATCGCGACGATGCGCGACAGGCGCCGGTCAATCACGAGCATATCGACCTGTACCGGCAGGGGCCGACCACCGACACCCGCTTCAAGCCCGGCGAGCATATCCCCGGCCTTGCGGTCGGCGGGTGGCTCGATGCCGGCGACTTCGACATTCGCACCCAGACGCAATATCAGGTCGTGCGGCAACTGGTCGATGCGTGGGAGACGTTCGGCATCGATCGCGATACCGTCGCGGTCGATTGGGCCGCGCGCAAGGTCGAGATGCACGTCCCCGACGGCGTGCCCGACATATTGCAGCAGATCCGCCATGGCAGTGTGCAGTTGCTGGCGCAGTTCGACGCGGTCGGCCATGCGATCCACGGCATCGTCGAACCCGATGTCGGCCAATACACCCATCTGGGCGACGCGGCGAGCAAGACCGATGGCCTGATCTATGACGCGAAGCTGAAACCCTATCAGCGCGCCTATGATGCCAAGGGCGGGCGCAGCGGCACGCCCGACGATCGCTGGGCCTTCACCAGCAAGGCGACGGCGCTCAACTATGGTTCGGCGGCGGCGCTGGCGGCGACCGCGCGGGCGTGGAAGGATCGCGATCCGGCCTTCGCCAAACGCTGCCTCGACCGGGCGCAGCGCGTCTGGGCCGACGAGCATTCGCACGCCCCCGACACCTTTCGCCACGGCAACACCACCGGCGGCCCGATCGAGGAGGAGGAGTTCACCGCGGCGGTCGAATTGCTGATCGCGACCGGCGACCGGCGATATGCCGATCGCGTGCAGGCGCTGACCCCGGCGATGCTCCGCCGGTTCGACGGCACCGCGACGCTGATCGCCAAGGTCGTGCCGCACATGCCGGCAAGCTATCGCGCCACGATCGAACCCGCCGCGCGCGACTGGGCGAAGCGGGCGGCGGCGATGACGACGGCCAACCCGTTCGGCGTGCCGATCACCGCCGGGGGCTGGGCCGGAAGCGGGGCGGTGCTGGGCTTCGGGCTGAATGCCGATGCGCTGCACCGCGTGTTCCCGACCATCGTCGACACCGCGCCGGTGCTGCGCGCGCTCGACTTCATCCATGGTCATCACCCGGCATCGGCCAAGTCGTTCGTATCGGGCGTCGGCGCGGAGTCGAAGGAAGTCGCCTATGGCAGCAACCGCGCCGATTTCTCGTTCATTCCCGGCGGTGTGGTGCCCGGCGTGCTGCTGCTCAAACCCGATTATCCCGAGAATCGCGACGACTGGCCGTTCTTCTGGGGGGAGAATGAATATGTCGTGCCCGAAGGCGCAATGTACCTGACCCTCGCCAACGCGGCCGCGCGGATCGGGGGCGGGAAATGAGCGTAGGTCGCTTTGTCCTCGCCGCGCTGCTGCTCGCCGGCCCGGCGCTTGCGCAGGACAGCAAGCAGGCGGCGCAGGCCATTGCCGGCACGCCCGCCGCGACGCCGCAGCGGCTGACGCTGGTCGATATCCCGAAGCCCATGGGCAAACGGATCGCGCTGTTCGACGGCAAGACCCTGAAGGATTGGGAACCTTGGCTCGGCTATGCCGACCCGGCGCTGACCTATCGCAATCCGCCGGACAAGCCGATCGGCACCGGTCGCGACACGCGCGGCGATTTCGCGGTGCGGATGGTCGACGGCGCCCCGGCAATCTGGGTCAAGGGCGAGACCTGGGGCAGTCTGGTCCACCGTGCCGACTTGCGCGACTATCACCTGCGCCTGCGCTTCAAATGGGGGGCAAAGACCTTTGCCCCGCGCGAGACGCAGCCGCGCAACAACGGTCTGCTCTATCACACGCATGGCGCGCCCGGCGAAGTGTTCGGGACGTGGCGACCCTCGGCAGAGTTCGAGATCATGACCGGATCGACCGGCATGATCGTCGCGGTCGGTGGCAAGGTGCGCGGCCATACCGAAGTCGCCTTCGACCCGTCGCTGATCGCGCCGCATCTGCGCTACCGCGCGGGCGGGCGCACGATCGATATCGTCAACGGCACCCCGACCTGGAATGTCGAGGCGGCGACCGATGCCGAGCGGCCGGTCGGGGAGTGGAACACGCTCGACCTCTATGTCGTCGGCGACCGCGCGGTGCATGTCGTCAACGGCGTGCCGGTCGCCGAGGTCCGCGACCTCGCCACCATCGCTGCCGATGGCAGCCGACAGTCGCTGACCCATGGCCGCATCCAGTTGCAGTCGGAAGGGGCGGAGACGTGGTTCCGCGACATAACGGTCGAGCCGATCCGGGCGCTGCCGCGTATCGTGGTCGGTGGGGCGGGGGGATAGGGTCCGCTTCCCGTATCCCCGCGAAGGCGGGGATTCAGGGCCACATCCGCAAGCCCTTGTTCCGCCTGACTCTGGACCCCCGCCTGCGCGGGGGTACGAAAGGGTTCCGGGATGGGGAGGGGGCCTTAGCAGAGGTCGCGCGTTCACGGCGGTACGGTACTTCGGTATGTCGTCAGCCATCCCGATCCGGCAGGCGAAACCGGTCGCAGGTCACGCCGTTCGCCGTGCGATCGACCCGCGCGGCGGCGGGGCTGTCGCAGATGACCAGCAGGTCGCGTCCGCCTTCGGGCCGGTCGAGCAGCACCAGCCCCTCGGGATGATCGTCGCCGCGGCCGAAGGGCAGGTCGATGATCCGGTCGGGCCGGTGCCGCCGCACCACCTGTTCATGCTGCGGCGGGTCGCCCAGCCAGTCCTTCCATCGATAGACCGCGCATGGCCCGTCGAGCCCGGTGGTCGGGCCGGCAAGGATCAGCAGGTCGGCCCCGTCGCGCTTCAGGTCGCGGATGCCGAGGCCATCGAGTTCGAGCAGCCGGACATGCATCGGCCCGAGGATTTTCAGCCGCCCGGTACGGGTCGGCACGACCTCGACCTCCAGCAGCACGGCATAGCTTTGGATCACGGGTCCGCGCATGCCGATGGCGATGCGGTTGCCGGCGACGGCGATCCCCTCCAGATCGACGCCGCCTTCCTTGGCGGCGATGCGGGTGAAGGGGCGGAGCAGCGGACTTTCCTGCAACATCCGCGACAGCCGGTTGCCATATTTGGTCTGGCGCAGCATCCCCGCGCGACGATCGCCGTCGCGCTGGACCGGGCGTACCGCGCCGTCCCGATCGGGATCGGGGGCCAGCGGCAGCCGCGCCAGCAGGCAGCGCGGCCGCGTATTCTTCAGCACGGCGAACCGGGTCAGGTCGATGCGGTCGTCGCCCTGTTTGCCGATCTTCGGCCGGGTACGCGCATGCGATCCCAGCACCCACAGCCAGCCATTCTCCTCGGCCAGCCCCTCGATATCCGCCTCGCCCGACGCATCGAGGTCGAGGATCGCGTCGAGCGGGAAGCGGCGATGCTCGGCCCAGCGCCCGTCGCCGTCCCCGATCAGCCGTTCGAGCCGGACGCCTTCGTCGCTGCCGAGGAACATCGTCCGGCCGTGCCGCGCCGCCGCCGACAAATCGAGCGCCGGATCGTCGGCATCGCCGCGTTCGGCATCGAGGATCAGTCGTTCGGTCCCCGACGGGGCGGTGGTCGCGGGCCACGGGGTCGACGGGTCGGGCATCGGTGAAACCTTTCGGCGACGAACGGCATTGTGCAGATCCGGCAGGCTAAAAGGGATCGTCCATTTGCGGAAGTCCCGCGTTCGACCGATCCCGATCGTTCCGCGTGACGAGATCGGCTCTTGCGGCGATCGTTCTGGCCGCGCATCAGCGGGCCGGGCCGATCCGGCGAAGCCCGTCGGCGGTCATGATGTTTTGCCGATATGATCCCGTCCGCCTTTCCTGCATGAGTTGAACCGATGACCGAGCTTTGGAACCATATCGTCGCGGACTTCGCCAATATCGGCAGTCCGTCCGCGCTCGCCGCCTTCGGGCAGGTCGTGCTGATCGACGTGATGCTCGCCGCCGACAATGCGATCGTCGTCGGTGCGCTCGCCGCCGGCCTGCCCGCCGACATGCGGCGCAAGGTGATCCTGATCGGCGTCGGCGCGGCGCTGCTGCTGCGCGTCGCCTTCGCGCTGGTCGTGACCCAGTTGCTGCAGGTCACCGGCCTCGTCTTCGCCGGCGGCTTGCTGCTGGTATGGGTCGCATGGAAGATGTGGCGCGAACTGCGCGACCATGACGATACGCCCGGCGAGGACGGGACGCTCAAGGCCGCCGCGCCGCGCAGCTTCGCCAGCGCCGCCTGGGCAGTGGCCGTCGCCGATGTGTCGATGAGCCTCGACAATGTGCTGGCGGTCGCCGGTGCAGCGCGCGATCATCCCGGCATCCTCGCCATCGGGCTGATCCTGTCGGTCGCGCTGATGGGCGTCGCCGCCAATGTGCTTGCGCGGGTGATCGAGCGCTATCGCTGGGTCGCCTATATCGGCCTTGCCGTCATCGTCTATGTCGCGTGCAAGATGATCTACGAAGGGCTGACCGACCCGTCGCGCGGGCTGATCGCCCTGTTCGGCTGATCGGTTCACGTTGAACCCGAACGCGCCCCGTTCGTTACCGAAGCGATATCAGTTACCTGGAGGGCATGCTCTCCATCGCATCGGATCACCGGCGGGGACAGCGACATGGCACGACTTCATAGAACAGCATCGGTGGCCGCGCACGGCGGACGCGGTCGTTGACCGCTCTGGCGGTCGCGATCTGCATTCCGGCGCGCGACGAGGCGGAGCGGCTGCCCGGACTATTCGCCGCGATCGACCGGCTGACCGTGCCGGCGGGTGTCGCGCTTACGATCTGCCTCCTGCTCGACGGGTGTAGCGATGACAGCATGGCGCCCATCGCCGCCTATCATGCTACCGGCCGGCACCGTCTGATCGTCGAGGTCGCCGATCGTGCCGCGCCCAATGCCGGGCGGGCGCGCGACCGGGCGATACGGATCGGTCTGGCGAGCGTGGGGCAGGGGGATGCGATCCTGCTGACCAGCGATGCCGACAGCCTGCCAGCGCCCGACTGGCTGGCGGCGATGGTCGCCGCGCTCGACCATGCCGATCTCGTCGTCGGCGACGTGGTCCGCAGCGGCCGGGGCGGCAATCCCGATCAGGACCGGATCGAGCATCATTATGCCAGCCTCTATGCGCTGCGCCGCCGGATCGATCCGGTCGCGTGGGAGGCGCCCGTCGTCCACCACCATGCCAGCGGCGCCAATATGGGGCTGCGCGCGGCGACCTATGTGACGCTCGGCGGGTTCCTGCCGCTGGCGCGCGGCGAGGATGCCCGTCTGGTCGACGATGCCGCGCGCGCGGGTTTCAGGGTGCGGCGCGACGCAGCGAGCATCGTCCACACCTCCGACCGGCGGGTCGGGCGGGTGCTGGGCGGGCTGGCGACCAGTCTGTGCGCGCTCGATCGCGACGGGCTGGGGGCGGTCAGCGTCGCGCATCCTGCCGACCAGCTATGGCAATATCGCCTGCACGCGGTCGCGCGCGACGCCTTCGAAAGCGGTGGGTTCGCGGGAATGAGCGCGGCGATCGGGCTAGACGCCGACCACCTGCTCGGCGTCGCGCGCGACTGTCCCAATGCCGAGGCGTTCGCGATGCGGGTGGTGCCGGTGCCGCCCGGCGGCATGCGCCACATCCCGTTCGTCGCCGCCGAAGCCGCGCTCGCGCTGCTTACCGCCAGCCCGGCGGCGGCGGCATGAGCGACCTTCGCGCGCGGATCGCCGCGCTGACCGGCGAACTCACCGATCCTGGCGACCCGATCGATCCGCCCGCGCTGCTGACGCTGTTGCGGCTGCTGTACCGCGTCGGTCGCGACGACCTGCCGCTCGGGCGGTTGTTCGAAGGGCATGTCGATGCCGCGCAAATAGTGGCGCGCTATGGCGATGCCGCGCAGCGCGCCCGGCTGACCACGATCCTGCGCGACGGCGGGGCGCTGGGGGTATGGAATGCCGATCTGCCGGGCGACGGGCTGCGGCTCGACGGCGACATGCTCCACGGCGGCAAGAGCTTCGCCTCGGGCGCCGGCATCCTCAGCCATGCGCTGGTCAGCGTCGATGCGCCCGGCGGGCGGCAATTGCTGCTGCTCGACCTCGCGCGCGTGGCGCACAGCATCGACCGGACGTTCTGGCGGGTGGTCGGCATGCAGCGATCCGAAACGCATATCGTGCGCTGGGCCGATTCGCCGATCACCCCCGACGACCGGATCGGCGCGCCCGGCGACTATGTCCGCGAACCGTGGTTCAGCGGCGGCGCGTTGCGCTTCGCGGCGGTGCAGGCGGGCGGCATCGCCGCCATCGTCGACGGGGTGCGCGACCATCTGGTGACGACGGGCCGCGCCGCCGATCCGCATCAGGCGGGACGGCTCGCCCGGCTCCATGGATTGGCCGAGGCGGCGGCGGGGGCGGTGCGGACGGCGGCGGCGACGTGGTTCGCCGACGATGCCGCGCGCCTGCCGTCGGTGTCCGCCGCCCGCGCGGCGGTCTATGCGGCGGGGGGTGAGGCGATCGCGGTCGCGCAGGAGGCGGTCGGGGTGGCGGCATTGTTCCACGACCATCCGCTGTCGGCGAAGATTACCGACCTCGCCATGTATCTGCGCCAGCCCGGCCCCGATGCGCAGCGGATGCTGGTCGGGGCGGCGGTCGCCGACGGCACGCTCACGGTGACGCTGTGATCCGGGGGGCGAGGGCGGTGTTGATGGTCGCGCCGCATCCCGATGACGAGACGATCGGCGCCCATGCGCTGATCGCGCGGGCACGGCGGCGTGGGGTGGCGGTCCGTGTGCTGATCGTCAGCGACGGCGCGGGATCGCACCGCAACAGTCCGACTTGGCCGCGTACGCGACTAGTGCGCGAACGGCGGCGCGAGACCCGACGCGAACTGCACCGCATCGGCGTGACCGCACGCGCTGTCGGTTTCCTCGACCTGCCCGACGGCGGTGTCGCCGCTTATGGCGGCGCGATCCGCCGCGCCCTGTCGCACGCGCTGTCGATGCTGCCGGCACCGGTGCTGGCGCTGGCCCCGTCGCCGCGCGACGACCATCCCGATCACCGCGCGGTCGCTGCCGCCGCTCGCCCGCGCAGGGGAGTCCATTGGCGCGCCTATCCGGTATGGCCGGCGGGACAGCGCCTGCCCGCCGCGCGGGCGATGCCGCTGACCGCGCAGGAACGCCTCGCCAAGCGCCACGCCATCCGCCGATACCGGACGCAGACCGGTCGGATCAGCGACGACCCGCACGGCTTCGCCCTGACCGCCGGACAGATCGCCGCGTTCAGCCGCCCGGCGGAGATCTTCGCGGCGATGCGGCGATGAGGCCGATCACCCTCGACGGGTTCGAGCGGACCTTCGCCGCCAATCCCGATCCGTGGCAGACGTTTCGCAACCGCGACGAGGCGGTGAAGCGCGCGGCCATCCTGCACGCGATCGGGGCGGGGCCGCTGGGCCGCATTCTCGAACTGGCGGCGGGCAACGGATCGAACAGCGTCGCCATCGCTCCCCGCGCGCTCCGCCTCGACGCGACCGAGGCGACCGGGGCGGGGACGGCATTGGTCGCCGACGCACTGGCCGATGCCCGCCGCGCCCGCGCGATCCGCCTTGCGGTGCCCGCCCGCCTGCCGCGCACGACCTATGACGTCGTCGTCGTTGCCGAACTCCTCTATTATTTGACCCCGGGGGCCATGCGGCGGACCGCGCGCGACGTGGCGGCGGCGCTGCGCCCGGGCGGCACGCTGGTGTTAGCGCATCACCGCATCGACTTTCACGACTTCGCCCAGCACGCCGCGCCGCTGCATCGTCAGTTCCTGCGCGCGACCGGCCGTAACTGGCGCGTCCGCACCGTCCATCGCAACCGCCGCTGGGCGGTGCTCGCCTGCTCCCTCGCCTAGCCCGAGCCGCACCCTTTCCCGCCGCCATGGAACCAAGTCGGGCTGTGGGGCGGTTGCGCCGCTCGGCAATAATTTGGTGAGAGCGTACATGGGTATAGCATCGGCACTGGGCTTTGGCGGACGCAAGGTGCGCTATGCGATCGTGGGCCTTGGCGACATCGCGCAGGAGGCACTGATGCCCGGCGTCGCACATACCGGCAATTCGGAGATCACCGCGCTGGTATCGGGCGATCCCGAAAAGCTCGGCGCGCTGGGCGAGCGGTACGGCGTCGCCGACCGTTATGGGTACGAACAGTTTCCCGACCTGCTGCGCTCGGGCACGATCGACGCCATCTATCTCGCCACCCCGAACTGGCGTCACGCCGAATTCGCGGTCCCGGCGCTGAAGGCCGGCATCCATGTGCTGTGCGAAAAGCCGCTCGACATCTCGGCCGAACAGGCGCGCGCGATCATGGCGGCGGCGGAGCGCGGCGGGGCGAAGCTGATGACCGCCTATCGCCTGCATTTCGAACCGGCGACGCTCGATGCGATCCGGCGGATCCGGGCCGGCGAGCTGGGCGACCTGATCGCCTTCACCGCCTGCTTCACCCAGATGGTCGACCCGGCCAATCACCGCGCGACCAACGGCATCTGGGCCGGGCCGCTGTTCGACATGGGTGCCTATCCGATCAACGCCATCCGCTATCTGTTCGGTGCCGAGCCGGTCGAAGTGGTGTCGGCGATCGGCGTGCGCCATGCCGATGCGGGCTTCGGCGATTTCGACGATACGATCGCGGTGACGCTGCGTCTGCCGGGCGACCGCCTCGCCCAGTTCACGGTCGGCTATTATGCCAACAATGTCGACAGCTTCATCATCGCCGGCACCAAGGGGTCGATCGAGATGAACCCCGCCTTCGGCTTCGGCCAGGGACTGGAGCATCATCGCCAGATCGGCGAGGAACGCACCCACAAGACGTACAAGGAAACCGACCAGTTCGGCGGCGAGCTGCGCTACTTCTCCGACTGTATCCTGCACGACCGCGATCCCGAACCCGATGGCGAGGAGGGGCTGGCCGACCTGCTGGTGATCGAGGCGATCATCGCCGCGTTGCAATCTGGCGGGCGGGTGCCGATCGAGCCGCTGGCGCGGACCCGGCGGATCGATCCCGATGCGCAGGAACAGACGCTGCGACCGGTATCGGCCCCCGACCCCGTCAACGCCGCATCGCCGACCGGGGCGTGACGCATCCCGTGGCGTCACGCCCTGATCCCGCCACGCCGCTTGCCGGTCATGTCGCGGTCGTCACCGGCGCCAGTTCGGGCATCGGCCTCGCCGTTGCCGAGGCGCTGGCGGGTGCCGGTGCGGCGGTGGTCGTCAACTATCATTCGGACGGCGCATCGGCCGACACGCTGGTCGATCGCATCCGCAGCGATGGCGGCCGGGCGATCGCGGTCGGCGCCAATGTGTCGGAAGAGGCGGAAGTCGCGCGGCTGTTCGATGCCGCCGCCGACGCCTTTGGCCGGATCGACGTGCTGGTCGCCAATTCGGGGGTGCAGAAGGACGCGTCGATCGCCGACATGACGCTCGACGACTGGAACACCGTGATCGGCGTCAACCTGACCGGCCAGTTCCTGTGTGCGCGCGAGGCGGTTCGCCGCTTTCGCGCCCAGGGCGCCGATCGCCGCCCGGCGCGCAGTGCCGGAGCGATCGTGACGATGAGTTCGGTGCATGAGGTGATCCCGTGGGCGGGACACATCAACTATGCCGCATCGAAGGGCGGCAGCCGCATGTTCACCCGGTCGCTGGCGCAGGAAGTCGCCGCCGATCGCATCCGGGTGAACGCCATCGCCCCCGGCGCGATCCGCACCCCGATCAACCGCGACGCATGGGACAGCGACGAGGCGCTGGAGCGGCTGTTGCGGCTGATCCCCTATGGCCGGATCGGCGAGCCCGATGACGTCGCGCGCGCGGCGGTGTGGCTGGCATCGGATGCGGCGGACTATGTCACCGGCACGACGCTGTTCGTCGATGGCGGCATGACGCTCTACCCTGAGTTTCGCGACAATGGCTGAGCCGCTCCGCGCGATCGGCGACCATGGCATCATCGGCGATCTGGAGACGGCGGCGCTGGTCGCGCGCGACGGGACGATCGACTATCTGTGCTGGCCCTCGCTCGACAGTCCGACGATCTTCGCCGAACTGCTCGATGCCGAACGGGGCGGGGCGTTCACCCTCCAGCCCCTGCTCGACGATGCACAGCGCCTGCAGCTCTATGTCCCCGATACCAATGTGCTGCTCACCCGCTGGATGGCGGAGGACGGCAGTGCCGAGGTCAGCGACCTGATGCCGCTGGCCGAGGCGCGGAGCCGGCCCGATCTCGACGCGCGCTGCCTGATCCGGGTGCTGCGGGTGACGCGCGGGACGGTGCGCTTCACCGCGCGCTGTGCGCCGTGCTTCGACTATGCCCGGATCGCGCCGACCGTCACCGCCACGGGGGAGGGTATCCGCTTTACCGGCGGCGAACAGACGGTGCGCCTGTTCGCGTCGGTCCCGCTCGACATCGACGACGATGCCGCCACCGCCGATTTCAGCCTGTCGGCGGGGCAGAGCGCGTGGTTCGTGCTCGGCGAGGATCGGCTTGAACGGCCGACCGACGCCGCGGTCGACCGCGTCACGGCGGCCACGACGGCGGCGTGGCGGGATTGGACCGGGCATTCGACCTATCGCGGTCGCTGGCGCGAGGCGATGACCCGGTCGGTGCTGGCGCTCAAGCTGCTGACCTCGGCCCGGCACGGATCGATCGCGGCGGCGGCGACCTTCGGTCTGCCCGAGGCGACCGGGGCGGGGCGCAACTGGGATTATCGCGCGACCTGGATCCGCGATGCGTCGTTCACCGTCTATGCGTTTCTGCGGATGGGCTTCGTCGCGGAGGCCGAGCATTTCAACCGCTGGGCCGCCGCGCGGGTCATGGACGCCGGTCCCGATCGCCCGATCCGCATCATGTACGCGATCGACGGATCGGAGGCGGCGGACGAGCACGAACTGCCGCATCTGGCGGGCTATGCCGGCAGCCGCCCGGTGCGGACCGGCAATGCGGCGCATGCGCAGAGCCAGCTCGATATCTTCGGCGAACTGCTCGACAGCGTGTACCTGTCGAACAAATATGGCCGCGCGATCAGCCATGAAGGATGGGAGCATGTGCGCGGCATCGTCGACCATGTCATCGCCCATTGGCAGGAAGCCGATGCGGGGATCTGGGAAATGCGCGGCGGACCGCGCCATTTCCTCCATTCGCGGCTGATGTGCTGGGTCGCGCTCGACCGCGCGATCCGTCTGGCCAAGAAACGCTCGCTCCCCGCCCCGCTGGTCGAATGGGCGGCGTGCCGCGACGCGATCGTCGAGGATGTCTGGACCAATTTCCGCCATCCCGACCATGGCTATTTCGTGCAGGAACGCGGCGGGCGCGAACTCGACGCGGCGTTGCTGATGATGCCGCTGGTCCGTTTCGTCTCCTCGACCGATCCGGTCTGGCTGAGGACGCTCGACGCGATCGGCAGCGCCTTGCGCGACGACGGGCTGGTCTATCGCTATCGCAATGCCGACGGGCTGGAAGGCGGGGAGGGGGCGTTCACCACCTGCACCTTCTGGTATGCCGAATGCCTCGCGCGCGCCGGACGGATGGAGGAGGCGCAGGAGATGCTGGCGAAGGGCATGGCCTATGGCAACGGGCTCGGCCTGTTTTCGGAGGAAGTCGACCGGCGCGGCCTGCCGCTCGGCAACTTCCCGCAGGCGCTGACGCATCTCGCCTTCATCAGCGCGGCCTTCTTCATCGATCGCCGGCTCGACCCGTCCTACCGCCCGCATTGGGAACCGTGACGCGGCGTGGGGATGCCGCGTCCGGTCGGTGAAGCTGGAGATGCTCTTTCTGTCGAACGTCAGGCGCGGCGGCCGTCCCGATCGGGATCGAGGAAAAAGAATGATCCCGTGATCGGGGTCATTCCCTCAGTTTCAGGCAGGTTCTGGCAAACTAGGCCGGATCGACATTCCGATAAGCCCTTCCTCCCCTCGCCCCTCGTAGAGGGGAGAGGGTTGCGCAGACTTGGTCTTTGCGTAGCAAAGGCTTAGTCGGAGCTGGGTGAGGGGTGAAGCGCTCGCGTCAGCGCGCGCGCGAGCCTTCGGCTCGCTCGACCCCTCTCCCAAGCTGCGCTAGCCAGCACGCTGGCAAGCTCCGCTAACCCTCTCCCCTGCCCAGGGGAGAGGGAAGAATGGCGACCCTTGCATGTCGATCCGCCCTAACGCTGATCTGCCAGAAGCATTTTGACAGATGGCATCCATTCGTCTGCAGCCAAGCAACGCTGCATGAAGTCACCCGAGCTAACGAACCCCAGCTTCTCAAGGACGCGGCATGAAGCCGCATTGCCGACGAAGAAACTCGATGCCAGTGCAGCCTTGCCGACCAAACCGATCCCATATGCCAGCACGACGGCTCCCGCTTCCGTAGCTATGCCTCGACCCCAGTGCTCCCGTGCAACATAATAGCCGAACAGGACAACGTCCGATTTCGGACTTTCCAACGTCAACCCGATGACCGCGACGACATCTCCATTCGACCTTTCCGTGACGACCCATACCAATGAAGACGGGACTACTACATCCAGGAAGAATCGCGCGTCCGACGTAGTGTAGGGGTGTGGCACGCCCGTGAGACATTTCGCGACTTCCCAATCCCCTGCGATCTTGATGATCGCCGGTATATCCTGATCGTTGGGCGTCCTGAGTATAAATCTTGGCGTGAACAGGATATTCCGGTTCGACAATGCTTCGAGGTACCGCTCCACCTTGCCCCTTTCTGTTCGCTGCGCCGCCTCGTGGAAAATATCACGCTCGAACTAGGCCGTCCACGGACGCCTGCTTTGCATATGGCGGCATGGTCTTTCCCGCAATTGACCGTCGGACACGCTGCGCATACCGGCGCCTGTCGGACGGAGTGCCCGTCCGGCCCGATGCGCATAACTCCTTGTCCACCTGCCCCATCCCGCCATCCACGCGGTCCGATCGGTCGCGGCTTGCGGCCCGGTTTGACGCTGGCCATGCGGTGCGTTTACGGGAATGCAACCCGATCCTGCGACAGTCGTCGGGAATCGTGCCATCAGGGCCGCAGCCGGAAGTCGTATGATGCGTTCAGTCTCCCTTTCCGGCCACGGTCATCCGCTGCGCCGGGTCGCGCCGTTGTTGCTGTTCGCGCTCGTGCCCGGTTGCGGCGGCGGCAGTACGTCCGGCAGCGGGGCGGTCGTCACCCCGACCGTCACCCCCACCCCGTCGCCCACGCCGACGCCGACTCCTGCGCCGACCCCCACCCCGTCGCCCGTCGCCACGGCGGACGAACCGGCGACCGGGTCCGATTTCACGACCTCGGTCGCCCAACTCTATACCGCCGCTCCCAATATCGGCGCCTGCCAGACCGGGCAGCTGAAACCGGCGGTGGGCGCGCGGGTGCTCGCGGTGCTCAACGATATCCGTGCGCGCCATGGCCTGCCCGCCGTCACCTATTCGATGGCGGAGGAAGCGGCGTCGATGCAGTCGGCGCTGATGATGGCCGCCAACGGGCAACTCAGCCACACGCCGCCGACCGACTGGAAATGCTATACCACCGCCGGCGCGACCGCCGCCGGGCAGAGCAACATCTATCTCGGCTATGGTTCGGGCCTGCGTTATTCGCAGGATGCCGACATCATGATCGGCTATCTGACCGACGTCGACAATCTGATCGCGAACAATATCGGCCATCGCCGGTGGCTGCTCTATCCGTTCCTGTCCAGTGTCGCCTATGGCCGGGTCGCGGGTGCGGAAGCGACGCGGGGGCGGGCCGATGGTTCGTCGATCAAGGTCATCAACACGACCCAGAATACCGCCGGCCCGCTGCCCGATTTCGTCGCCTATCCCTATCAGGATTATCCGGCGCGCTATTATGCGACGGGGGCGTTGCTGTCGTTCAGCGTCATCGCCGACAAGACGCGCAATTTCGGCGCGAATGCGCAGGTCCGCTTCGCCAATGCGACGATCACGGTCCGGCCGCGCGACGGTGCGGCGCTGACGGTCGGCAACATCGCCTATGACAATGACGGATACGGCCTGTCGAACAACCTGCAATGGAGCGTGGCCGGGCTGACGGCGAACACCACCTATGACGTGACGATCGGCAACGTCGTGGTGGCGGGGACGCCCAAGACCTACAGCTATTATTTCCGCCTGACGCCCTGACCCCCGCACGGCGCGGGCAGGCGGCGTCCGGCGACGGCCCGCAAAAACGAACAACTATATGCGCGCACTATGCGATTAGCGGGAATCGCTCTCGAATTTAAACGCGGGTCGGGCCTAATCGCGCATCCCTGAAGGCGGCCGTCACGAAACGGCCGCTCCGTACGGGGTGCAAGCATGAAATCGTATCGAACAGTCGTCGCAGCGGCGGTCCTCGCACTGCCGCTGGCCGCGCAGGCGCAGTCGGCGCCGGGCGACGCGGCGAAGACGTCGACGCCGGAGCCGATCACCGTCAGCGGTTCGGCATCGATCGCATCGGACTATCGCTTTCGCGGCGTGTCGCAGTCCGACCGGGAAATGGCGGTACAGGGCGGCATCACCGTCGCCCATGACAGCGGCGTGTATATCGGCACCTGGGCGTCGAACCTGGCGGGCTGGGGCACGTTCGGCGGCGCCAATATGGAACTCGACCTGATCGGCGGGTTCAGGACGAAGGTGGCGGGCAACGGCACGCTCGACCTCGGCCTGACCTGGTATCTGTATCCCGGCGGGGCGGACAAGACGGACTTCGCCGAACCCTATGCCAAGCTGACCGGTACCGCCGGTCCGGCGACGCTGACCGCCGGGGTCGCCTATGCGCCGAAACAGCAGGCGATCGGCAAATGGTACGCGACCGGGGCCGATGCCGCCGCCGGGGTCTATACCGATCCGGGCGCGAAGGACGACAATCTGTACCTGTGGGGCGACGGCGCGTTCGGCATCGCCGGCACGCCGGTCACCGCCAGGGCACATGTCGGACATAGCTGGGGGCAGGACGGCCTCGGCCCCAACGCGACCGCGGTGTCGCCGACCGGCAGCTATTGGGACTGGTCGCTGGGTGCCGACGTCACCGTCCGCAACCTGACCGTCAATGTCAGCTATGTCGACACCGACATTTCGGACGCGCGCGCGACCTATCTCCGCCCCAGCTTCAGCAAGGGACAGGACGGCACCGGCAACATCGCCGGCGGCACCGTCGTCGTCGCGCTGACCGCCGCATTCTGAAAGGACATTCCGACATGGCCGATCTGCTGTGGATCGCGATCCTCCTCGGGCTGTTCGCGCTGACGCTCGCCTATGCGCGCCTGTGCGACCGGGCGTGAGGGGGGACGCGCGATGACCCTCGATCTCTGGCTGGCGGCGCTGACCGCGCTCGGCCTTCTCATCTATCTGGTGGCGGTGCTGATCCGCCCCGAACGCTTCTGAAGGGAGCGGTACCATGACATTTCAGGGCTGGTTCCTGATCCTGCTGTTCGTCGGCATCCTGCTGGCGCTGACCAGGCCGGTCGGGCTGTGGCTGCATGCCCTCTACGAAGGCCGGCGGACGCCGCTGCACGTCGTGCTCGGCCCCGTCGAGCGCGGCTTCTACCGGTTGTCGGGCATCGATCCGACCGTCGAGCAGGGGTGGCGGCGCTATGCGATCCACATGCTGCTGTTCAACACGGCGTTGCTGATGCTGACCTATGCCGTGCTGCGGCTGCAGGGCGTGCTGCCGGGCAATCCGCAGGGGCTGGCCGGGCTGTCGCCCGACCTCGCCTTCAACACCGCGATCAGCTTCACGACCAACACCAACTGGCAGAGCTATGGCGGCGAGGGCACCATGTCGAACCTCAGCCAGATGCTGGGGCTGACGATCCACAATTTCCTGTCCGCCGCGACCGGCATCGCGCTGGCCTTCGCGCTGTTCCGCGGGTTCGCGCGGCGCGAGGCGAAAGCGATCGGCAATTTCTGGGCCGACGTCACCCGGATCACGCTGTACCTGCTGCTGCCGATCTGCATCGCCTATACGCTGTTCCTGATCGCCAGCGGCGTGCCGCAGACGATGGCAGGCGCGGTCGACGTCTCGACGCTGGAAGGCGCGCGCCAGTCGATCCTGCTCGGCCCCGTCGCCAGCCAGGAAGCGATCAAGATGCTCGGCACCAACGGTGGCGGCTTCTTCAACGCCAACAGCGCGCACCCGTTCGAGAACCCGACCGCGCTCACCAATCTCGTCCAGATGCTGTCGATCTTCGTCATCGGCTTCGGCCTGACCTGGACCTTCGGCAAGGCGGTCGGCAACACGCGCCAGGGCTGGGCGATCCTTTCGGCGATGGTGATGCTGTTCCTCGCCGGGGTCACCGTGACCTATGCGCAGGAAGCGGCGGGCAACCCGATCCTGCACAGCCTCGGCGTCGCCGGCGGCAATATGGAGGGCAAGGAAGTCCGCTTCGGCATCGCGGCATCCGCGCTGTTCTCGGTCGTCACCACCGCCGCGTCGTGCGGTGCGGTCAACGCCATGCTCGATAGTTTCACCCCGCTCGGCGGCATGATCCCGCTGTTCAACATGCAATTGGGCGAGGTCGTGATCGGCGGCGTCGGCGCGGGCATCTACGGCTTCCTGCTGTTCGCGATCCTCGCCGTGTTCGTCGCGGGCCTCATGGTCGGCCGCACCCCCGAATATGTCGGCAAGAAGATCGAGGCGCGCGAGGTGAAGCTCGCCGTGCTGGCGATCGCGGTACTGCCGCTCGTGATCCTCGGCTTCGCCGCCTTGTCGTCGGTGGTGCAGCCGGGGCTGGCCGGCCCGCTCAACAAGGGGCCGCACGGCTTTTCCGAGATCCTCTACGCCTTTACCAGCGCGGTCGGGAACAACGGATCGGCCTTTGCCGGCCTCACCGCCAACACGCCCTATTACAACGCGCTGCTGGGCGTCGCGATGTGGTTCGGCCGCTTTTTCGTCATCGTGCCGATGCTGGCGATCGCCGGCAGCCTCGCCGCCAAGAAATACACGCCGGAAAGCGCCGGGTCCTTCCCGACCACCGGCGGCCTGTGGGTCGGGCTGCTGGTCGGGATCATCCTGATCCTCGGCGGTCTCACCTTCCTGCCGAGCCTCGCGCTCGGTCCCATCGCCGATCATCTCAGCATGATCCGCGGCCAGCTGTTCTGACGGGGGCCATCATGGCAAAAGCCCAATCCAAGAGCCTGTTCACCGCCGACCTGGTCGTGCCGGCAATAAAAGCATCGTTCCTCAAGCTGTCGCCCCGCGAACTGGTCCGCAACCCGGTGATGTTCGTCACCGCCGCGGTAGCGCTGCTGATGACGATCCTGCTCGTCATCGGGCAGGACCATCTGACGTTCGCGTTCAAGGCGCAGCTCGCCATCTGGCTGTGGCTGACGGTGCTGTTCGGCACCTTCGCCGAGGCGCTGGCCGAGGGGCGCGGCAAGGCGCAGGCCGCATCGCTCCGCGCGACCAAGGCCGAACTGGTCGCCAAGCGGCTGAAGGGCGACGGGCGCGACCATGACGACGTCCCCGGCAGCCAGCTCCGGGTCGGCGATATCGTGCTGGTCGAAACCGGTGACCTGATCCCGTCGGACGGCGATGTCGTTTCGGGCGTCGCATCGGTCAACGAGGCCGCGATCACCGGCGAATCCGCACCGGTGATCCGCGAGGCGGGCGGCGATCGTTCGGCGGTGACGGCGGGCACCCGCGTCATTTCCGACGAAATTCGCGTCCGGGTCACGGTCGAACCAGGCAAGGGCTTTCTCGACCGGATGATCGCACTGGTCGAGGGCGCCGAGCGGCAGAAGACGCCGAACGAGGTCGCGCTGACCATCCTGCTCGTCGGCCTTACGATCATCTTCCTGATCGCGGTCGGCACCATTCCCGGCTTCGCCGCCTATGCCGGCGGCAGCATCCCGGTCGCGATCCTCGCCGCGCTGCTCATCACGCTGATCCCGACCACCATCGCGGCACTGTTGTCGGCGATCGGCATCGCCGGCATGGACCGGCTCGTCCGCTTCAACGTCCTCGCCAAGTCGGGCCGCGCGGTCGAGGCGGCGGGCGATATCGACGTGCTGCTGCTCGACAAGACCGGCACGATCACGATCGGCGACCGGCAGGCGAGCGAGTTCCGCAGCGTCGGCGGCACCAGCGACGCCGAACTGGCCGAGGCCGCGCTGCTCGCCAGCCTTGCCGACGAGACGCCCGAGGGCCGCTCGATCGTCGTCCTCGCCCGCGACCGCTACGGCCTCTACCGGGCCATGCCGGTGAATGCGGAAGTCATTCCCTTCACCGCCCAGACCCGCGTCTCCGGCGTCCGTTTCGGCGACACGCTGATCCAGAAGGGTGCGGTCGATTCGATCCTGCGCGCCAATGACGGATCGGGCACCACCGCCGCCGCGACCGAATTGCGCCGCATCACCGACGAGATCGCTCGCGCTGGCGGCACCCCGCTGGCGGTGGCGAAGGACGGCCGGCTGCTCGGCGCGATCTTCCTGAAGGACGTGGTGAAGGCCGGCATCCGCGAACGGTTCGGCGAATTGCGCACCATGGGGATCCGCACGGTGATGATCACCGGCGACAATCCGCTGACCGCCGCCGCCATCGCCGCCGAGGCCGGGGTCGACGACTTCCTCGCCCAGGCGACGCCCGAGGACAAGCTGGCGCTGATCCGCAAGGAACAGACCGGCGGCAAGCTGGTGGCGATGTGCGGCGACGGCACCAACGACGCGCCGGCCCTTGCCCAGGCGGATGTCGGCGTCGCGATGAACACCGGCACCCAGGCGGCGCGCGAGGCGGGCAACATGGTCGATCTCGACAGCGATCCGACCAAGCTGATCGAGGTCGTCGGGCTGGGCAAGCAGTTGCTGATGACGCGCGGCGCGCTGACGACCTTCTCGGTCGCCAACGACGTGGCGAAATATTTCGCGATCATTCCCGCGATGTTCGTCGCGCTCTATCCGGGCCTTGGCGTGCTCAACGTCATGGGGCTGGCGACGCCCGAGTCGGCGATCCTGAGCGCGATCATCTTCAACGCCATCATCATTCCGCTGCTGGTGCCGCTGGCGCTGAAGGGCGTCGCCTACCGGCCGATGGCGGCGGGGCCGCTGCTGGCGCGCAATCTCGCCCTTTACGGCCTTGGCGGCCTGCTCGCCCCGTTCATCGGCATCAAGATCATCGACCTGGTGGTCGGCGGCCTCGGCCTCGCGTAAGGATCAGGAAAATGGGTAAGGATTTCTCTTCGGCACTGCGCCCGGCGATCGTCATGACGATCCTGTTCGCCGCCCTGCTCGGGCTTGCCTATCCGCTGGCGATGACCGGCCTCGGGCAGGCGCTCTTTCCCGCCCAGGCCAATGGCAGCCTGGTGCGCGATGCGAACGGCCGGGTGATCGGATCCACCGTCGTCGGCCAGGCCTTTGTCAGCGCGCGCTATTTCCGAACGCGCCCCTCGGCTGCCGGAAAGGGTTATGACGGCCTCGCCTCGTCCGGCTCCAACCTCGGCCCCACGTCGCAGGTGCTGGCCGACCGGGTAAAGGCCGATGTCGATACGCGCCGGGGTGAGGGCGTGCGCGGCGCGATCCCCGCCGATCTGGTCACCGCCAGCGGATCGGGGCTGGACCCCGACCTGTCGCCCGCCGCCGCACAGGCGCAGGTCGCGCGCATCGCCAGGGCGCGCGGCATTGCCGGCGATCGGCTGAGCGCGTTGATCGCCGCGCATGTCGTCCGGCCACTGATCGGCGATCCGCATGTCAACGTGCTCGCGCTCAATCGCGCGCTGGACGCCCTGCGCTGACGTGACCGACCAGCGCCCCGATCCCGACGCCCTGCTGCGCGCCGCCGCGCAGGAGGGCAGGGGGCGGCTCAAGATTTTTCTTGGCGCCGCTCCCGGCGTCGGCAAGACTTGTGAGATGCTGTCGGAAGGGGCCGCGCGCCGGCGCGACGGCGTCGATGTCGTCATCGGCGTGGTCGAAACCCATGGCCGCGCCGAAACCGAGAGGCTGATCCGCGGGCATGAGGTCGTCGACCGCCGCGACGTGCCCTATGAAGGCCGTCGCCTGCGCGAAATGGATCTCGACGCCATCCTCGCCCGCGCGCCGCGCCTCGTGCTCGTCGACGAACTGGCCCATACCAACGCGCCGGGCAGCCGCCATCCCAAACGCTATCAGGATGTCGAGGAGCTGTTGGCTGCCGGGATCGACGTCTATTCGACCGTCAACATCCAGCACGTCGAAAGCCTGAACGACGTCGTCGCCAGCTTCACCCGTGTCCGCGTGCGCGAAACCGTGCCCGACCGCATCCTCGAACTGGCGGAGATCGAGGTCGTCGACATTCCGCCAGACGAACTGATCGACCGGTTGAAGGCGGGCAAGGTCTATCTTCCGGCCGAGGCGACGCGCGCGCTCGGCCATTTCTTCTCCAAATCCAACCTGTCGGCGTTGCGCGAACTGGCGCTGCGCCGCGCGGCGCAGGCGGTCGATGCGCGGATGCTCGACGATGTCCGTGCGCTGGGACTGGGTGGCACCTGGGCCGGGAGCGACCGGATCGTCGTCGCGATCAGCGAACTGCCGGGATGCGATACGCTGGTCCGCGCCGCCAAGCGCGTCGCCGATGGCCTGCGCGGCCCATGGACGGCGGTCTTCATCGAAACGCCGCGCGCCGCGTACTTCACCGACGAACAACATGCCCGCATCGCCGCGACGATGACGCTGGCGACGCAATTGGGCGGCGCGGTTGCGACGGTGCCCGGCGAAACCGTCGTTGCCGGGATCCAGTCGGTGCTGCGCGATCTGCGCGCGACGCAACTGGTGCTCGGCAAATCGAACCGCTCGCGCTGGTTCGAGCTTCGCCACGGGTCGGTCGTCGACCGTCTGGTCCGCGATACGCCCGACGTCACCGTCCACGTCCTGCCGATGCCGACATCGTCGCCGATCCGCCAGCGCGGTCCGAAGCGGCCCGGACAGCGCGGCACGCCCGCCGGCTATGCGATCACCACCGCCATGGTCGCCGCCGTCACCGGTCTTGCCGGCGCGCTGTTCCAGGTCCTCGACCTCGGCAACGTCGCGCTGCTCTACCTCCTGCCGGTCATGGCCGCCGCCAGCTTCTTCGGGCTGCGCACGGGCCTCTATGCCGGGATCGCCTCGACGCTCGCCTATAATTTCTTCTTCCTGCCGCCGACCGGCACGCTGACGATCAACAATCCCGAAAATCTGATTTCGGTCATCGTCCTGCTCGGCATTGCCGTCGCGACCAGCCAGTTGACCTCGCGCGTCCGGGCACAGGCCGATCTTGCCGCCGCCAGCGCCCGCACCAATGCCACGCTGGCTGGCTTCCTGCGTCAGATCGCCGCCGTCAACGATCCCGATATCGCGGCGCAGATGATCTGCGACGATGTCCGGCGCCTGCTCGATGTTCAGGTCGTGCTGCTCGGCCGCACGGACGGCGCGGAACTCGCCATCCTCGCCGCCAGCGATCCCGCCTATCGGCTCGACACGATGGACACGGCCGCCGCTGGCTGGGCGTTCGATACCGGCAGCCCGGCGGGCAAGGGATCGGGCACGCTCGCCGCATCGGAATGGCTGTTCCAACCGATGAAGGCGGGGGACCGGGTGCTGGGGGTGTTGGGGGTCGCCAGCGACCGGACCGGCAGTCCGGTGCGCGCCGACCAGCTACCGTTGCTCGGCAGCCTGATCGATCAGTCGGCGCTGGTCCTCGAACGGCTGCGGCTGCAGGTCGAGATGCGCGACGTCGACGTGGTCCGCACCCGCGACCGGCTGCGCGCCGCCCTGCTGTCCTCGGTCAGCCACGATCTGCGCACCCCGCTTACCGCCGTCATCGCCGCCGCCGCGCAACTCCACCATGGCGTGACGCCCGAGCTGATCGGCACGATCGAGGGCGAGGCGCAGCGTCTCAATCGCTTCGTCGCCAATCTGCTCGACATGGCGCGGGTCGAGGCCGGCGCGCTGAAGCTTCGGATCGAGGCGACCGATCTCAGCGATGCGGTGACCGGGGCGGCGCATGATGCCCGGCGCGCGCTCGAAGGGCATGGCGTGCGGCTCGACGTGCCGCCCGACCTGCCGCTGGTGCGCGTCGACCCGCAGCTGCTGCATCATTGCCTGCTCAATCTGCTCGACAATGCCGGGCG
>NZ_JBVFVS010000003.1:0-134963 GCF_055521695.1 Sphingomonas sp. BL-S-05
CAGGATGCTCGCGCGAAGACGTCCTGCGTGAACTGCGCCTTGTTCGCCCGGGTCGCCATTATCCGCCACCCGCCTTGGCGGACTCGCCGCGGCCGATGAACGTCGAAAGAATCTGGAATGAGGCGGTCGACGTTCCGGGCACCCTTGCCGAGCGCTACCTCCAGTGCCGGAACCTCCTCCCACCACCACGCGATCTTCGCTTCCATCCGCGTTGCCCTTACCTGCCCAAGCCGAAGACGATCTTCGAACCCGCTCTCCTGGTAGCGGTGCGCGAGGGAAACCGTCTGGTCGCAATTCAACGCATATTCCTGAACCCCGACACCGCCCATTACACGCGCAAGGTCATGCTTGGCGCCCCGGGGCACGGCGCTTGGCGGGGCGGGGCAGGGGGCAACACCCTTGCCATCGCCGAGGGCTTTGAGACGGCCGACGCTTTCGCGCGCCTGAGCAACCTCCCGTGCTGGGCTTCACTCGGCGCACGTCGGCTCAACCAGCTCGTCATTCCGCCCACGGTCACAACGCTCCTGGTCGCCGAGGACAACGATTCCGAAGGGCACAGGGCAGCCGAAAGTGCCCAAGCGCATTACGCCCGGTCGGGCCTCATCATCGAACGCGCGCCCCCGCCGCCAATCTACAAGGATTGGGCAAAGGCGCTCGATGCCCGAGCGCAGCAGAGCCGCGTCTAGGCGCGAAGCGCCGGAGGAGAGGGGAGGGGGATCGAAAGGGTGTCGCTGCCGAGGGTGCAGCCCACTCCGGAGACCACACCCATGTCCGATCTCTTCGAAGCGGCCGCCCAGGCTGAGCGCGAGGCCGTGCGCCTCCTTCTACCCCGTCTGCGCTCCGACGAGGCCATTCAGCGTCGTCACCTCAACGACGCGATGACCAAGGCCTTCGGCGGTTCTGATGCCGACGGTCGCTGGACACAACGCGCCAGCTTTGAACTCCTCGAGCATGCCCTTGCCATCCATCTTCAGTCGAGCGCCCAAAAAATTGCGGCGTTCGGCGACGTCCGCGCGCTGATCGATTTGTCCGATCGCCTGCCCACTCAGACGGTTCGCAGCGAGGATCAGATCGAATGGCAGCAATTCTCGACACCTGTCGACATCGCTGCGGTTATGACGCTTCTCGCCAACGTCCAGCCCGACGACATCGTGCTCGAGCCGAGCGCGGGTACGTTCCCCGACGCTTCAAACACTGGCCGCCTTACTACTCGATCCTGGCCAATGTGCTCACCAACGCAACGCTTCCCAGCATCAGCCTGGGCCGACATAGCTGCTCGTTAGGTCCAGCCACAAAGAGTGTCTTGTTACCGAGTCTGTGGATCGGCGTGGAAAAGGGACCCCGGTAGCGGGGTGATCGGCGTCGAAAAGGGACCCCTCATCCCGGTGGTCTAGGCTGTTCGCTTGGCGGTGTGTCAGGCGGCGAGATCGGGATGCTGGTATTGGAGACGGTGTTGAGGATCCGGCGCGAGCACGCGTCGGGGAAGGCCATCAAGGCGATAGCGCGGGACCTGCACCTGTCGCGCAAGGTGGTGCGCAAGGCGATCCGGGCGCCGGAGGCGGACATGGGCTACCGGCGGGAGGTGCAGCCGCTGCCGAAGCTGGGGCCGTTTCAGGCGCGACTGGATGCGTTGCTGGAGGAAGACGAGGCACGACCGCGGCGCGAGAAGCTGCGCCTCACGCGCATCCACGACCTGCTGCTACGCGAGGGGTTCGACGGCTCGTACGACGCGGTGCGGCGTTATGCGTCCCGCTGGCGGCAGGCGCGACGTCGCGATGTGATGGATGCGCCGGCGTTCATCCCGCTGCTGTTCCGGCCGGGCGAGGCGTATCAGTTCGACTGGAGCCATGAGGACGTCGAGATCTCGGGCAAGCCGATGCGTGTAAAGGTCGCGCATGTGCGGCTGTGCGCATCACGGGTGATGTATGTGCGCGCCTATCCCCGCGAGACACAGGAGATGCTGTTCGACGCGCATGCGCGGGCATTCGCCTTCTTCGGAGGCGTGCCGACGCGCGGCATCTACGACAACATGAAGACGGCGGTGACGAGCGTGTTCACGGGCAAGGAGCGGGTCTTCAACCGGCGCTTCCTGGTCATGGCCAACCATTACATGGTCGAGCCGACCGCCTGCTCACCGGCGTCGGGCTGGGAGAAGGGTCAGGTCGAGAACCAGGTGCAGACCGCGCGCGGCCGCTTCTTCCAGCCACGCCTGCGATTTACCAGCCTCGAGGAGCTGAACGGTTGGCTGGAGGCCGAGTGTCGGCGCTGGGCCGACATGCACCGGCATCCCGAGCGGAAGGAACTGACGGTCGCCCAGGCATGGGCAGCCGAACGGGCGGTGCTCCAGCCTGTTGTCGCGCCCTTCGACGGCTTCCACGAGAGCGAGCATGCGGTAAGCGGCACTTGCCTCATCAGCTTCGACCGCAACCGCTACTCCGTTTCTGCCCGGACGGTTCGGCGCGTTGTGCAGGTCCGTGCCTATGCCGACCGCATCCTCGTGCGCTGCGACGGTGAAGTCGTCGCCGACCATCCCCGGTTCTTTGGCCGGGACCGGACCATCTACGACCCGTGGCATTATCTGCCGGTGTTGGCGACCAAGCCGGGCGCCCTGCGCAACGGCGCACCGTTCCAGGGCTGGGAGTTGCCGCCTGCGCTGTCACGGCTGCGGCGCAAGCTCGGCGCCGGCGACGACGCCGACCGGCGGTTCGTGCGGGTGCTGGCGACAGTGCTCGATGACGGGCTCGAGGCGGTGGAAGCGGCCGTGCGCGAAGCATTGCTGGCCGGCACCGCCAGCGACGACGTCATCGTCAACATCCTGGCCCGCAGGCGAGAACCGCCACGACCGCTAACCATTGTCACCCCCGAGGACCTGGCGCTGCGCCATCCGCCCCGCGCCGACTGCAACCGCTATGACAGCCTGCGAGGTCTCCATGCAGCGGCATGAGATGATGACGGCCATGACCGAGTTGGGGCTGAAGGGCATGGCTGGCGCCTTCGACGAGGCGGTCACCACCGGTCTCCAGCGCAAGCGCACGACCATGGAGGTCCTGACCGACCTGCTGCGTGCCGAGGCGACGCACCGCCATGCAGCGTCGGTCCGTTACCGGATGTCGGCCGCCAGGTTGCCCGCGGTGAAGGACCTCGACGCCTTCGTCTTCGATGACACCCCCATCAACGAGGGACTGGTGCGCTCGCTATACAGCGGCTCGTTTCTTCCGGGCCGGCGCAACGTCGTGCTTGTCGGTGGGACGGGCACAGGCAAGACGCACCTTGCCACCGCCATCACCGCCAACGTGGTACGAGCTGGCGCCCGCGGGCGCTACTTCAACACGGTCGATCTGGTGAACCGGCTCGAGGAGGAAACCCGCCTCGGCAAGGCCGGCACGCTGGCAGCCCAGCTCTCCCGCCTCGACCTCGTGGTGCTCGATGAGCTCGGCTACCTGCCCTTTGCCCGCTCGGGCGGCCAGCTGCTCTTCCATCTGGTCAGCAAGCTCTACGAGCAGACCTCGGTCATCGTCACGACGAACCTCGCCTTTGGCGAGTGGCCGACCGTCTTCGGCGACCCCAAGATGACCACCGCGCTGCTCGACCGCATTACCCACCACTGCGACATCGTCGAGACCGGCAACGACAGCTGGCGCTTCAAGCACCGCAGCTGACGCCTGGGGCACCCCGCAGAGAACGCTTCGCGCTGGTTGCGCCTCCGGTCGGGCTACGCCCGGCCTACGCCACAACCAGCGCGAACGGCGCGCCCGTCATACCCGTCACGCTGCTCGACGAAGGGGGTCCCTTTTGCACGCCGATAGGGGGTTCCTTTTGGACGCCGATTGACACTCGAAGGGCGAACCCGACCGACTCTACAAGCAGGCGGCCGAACTGCTGAAGCGCAAGAACGCGGTGCGGCGCATCGCCCGTGCCGAGGGCCGCCAGCTCACCGAGGACGAACGCCTTGCCACCCTGATAACTAACACAGCATTGCGTGTGTTCGAGCAGCTTACGACGTTGGCGCGAACGTGCGCCGGCAAGGTATTCCCGACCTGGGAATGGATTGAGGCGGCTGCCGGCGTCTCGCGCGCCAGCGTCGGACGTGCGCTGGTGGCGCTGGCCAGCATGGGCCTTCTCGACAAGCAGCGGCGATGCGTGCCGATCGATCCCCCGGCCGATCGCCCGAAGGCGCGCAATGCGCAGACCTCCAACGTCTATCGCATGAGCTTCCCCAACCGGCTTGCCCGCTTCCTTCCGCGTCGTCTCCGGCCTGTCCCCCTCCCCGATGACGTGGTGCAACGCGAGGTCGATCGTATCGAGCAGATCGAGGTGATGCGCCTCTGGCGCTCCCCGCGCCAGGTTGTCGCCGAGGAGATCGAAGACGCCGGCTTGCGGCAAGTGCTGGACAGCCTTGCCATCGCTATCGAGAAGCAAGAGTCTCAAAAAAATGGTCAACCGCTCCTAGATTCATATGATCTGAGAACGAATGGAGTTGGCCTAGTCGGCCAACGCCCTAACGCCTGACGGCGAGTACAGTCCTAACCGACCGGACCGCACAAACCACAAACGGCAAGACCAAGCGGCAAGGTTGGACGCGCCGCTTCGCGTCGCGATGCTCCCGAGGGGAGCAAGCGTTTACCGTTGCGCTGAAATTGCCGCCTTTGTGCCCGGTGCAGCCGTTTTTGGTGCGTCATCGCGACCGTAGCGCCATGCTGAGCACCAACTTGCGATTGAAAACGCAGCCCACCTGGTAACTAATGCGCGATTCAGCGGTTAATGGACCGTCAGCATCTTGCTGCTAGGTGGTCGGCATGCCCCAAGCGACACTTCAGGCCTGGCTTTCACTCTATGCCGCGGTCGGCGTCATGGTGGCGCTGTGCGCTGTCCTCGCGATGATAAAGACCGCCTACGATTATCGTCTGGGAACTAGGAAACTCCCAACTGCGACCGTCCTCGATAAGGTACTCGTTGCACCCCGGTTGTGGATACGTTGGCAGATCAACTATCTGCTCGGCGCGCCGGCGATCCTCGGAATTGCGATCTATTACGCGCACTACCTCGGGTTCGATACTCTTGTAGATGTGTAAGCGAGTAACTGGACCCCCCTGCCCCGGAATTCCTGTCGACCCACTGCCAAACCGGCGGTCTGAATCGATGCTGTCCTGAACGATCCGGTGCTCCACCCTCGAGTGATCGCTGCGACATAGTCCATCGTCTCGCGAAACGGCGGAATACGGCGCATCGATCGAACGCGTCCTGGACCTGCATTGTACGCGGCCAAGGCTAGATCGACCCGCTTGAACTCATCCAGATGCGCGCGGAGGTATCTGGCCCCTCCCCTCAGGTTCGACAACGGATCTCTCGAATTGAAAACCCCAAGTCCACGCGCTGTACCGGGCATCAATTGGGTAAGGCCAACGGCGCCCTTCGGTGATACGATCAATGGGTCATAGCGGCTTTCCTGGGCCACCAGTGCATCGAAAAGCCCGACTGGCACACCAGCTTCGCACGCCACGGCCTGGATCAAGGGGTAATATTGAGCCCGCCGAGCTTCGAGCCAGCCTGGAAAATCGCCGCGTGGACGGTAGGGTGTGATTGAGCAAGCCTGTGGGGTGTAGAGATAACTTGCCATATCGGACATCGCTGCCCGGCCAGCTCCCCCCGAAACCTGGCCAGTCTGCATCCAAAGGGGCACCGATATATGCGACGTGCTTATTGCCTCCTCTTGGGGTTCCATTACGGGGCTGCCGAATGATCTGAAGTCATTGCCTAAAACGGCTTCCATGCTTGGTACTGGCGGCGTTCCGTCTGTTGGCATACCCCGCATTCTCGGGCCCACATCGATGACGGCTTCAACTGCCTGCCCATCAAATGTCATTACCTCGGCCTGCTTAGCTGCCGATGTTTGCGCCCATAGCAGTGCCATAACACTACCCACTACGCATAAGCTCGAGTTCGATCGCGTGTTCATCGATCATTGAACATCATGTTTCGATCAACCGCACAACGTGGAAAAAAATTCCACTATCTCCCAGTGCTTGATCCAGACTAGGTCAGGCAAACCCCCGTGGGTAGCAGCTAGCTCACAGATATCTGCTGGTTGGGTATCAGCTAGCTATCACATAGGTAGCGGTTGCCAAACTGCTAGAGAGCGGCTAGCTATCCAGTCGTTCGAACTATCACAGGATCGGTCATGGCTGCTGTCGTAGCATTCGTCTCACAAAAAGGCGGTGTAGGAAAAAGCACCTTGGCAAGAGCCCTTGCTCGCGAGGCGGCGGCAGGCGAACTGCGGGTTAAAATCGCCGATCTCGATACTCAACAGGGCACTTCGGTCGATTGGCACCGAGCACGCCTTGGCATCTCCATCGAGCCGATTGTGTCGGTTGAGGCATTCAAAACCGCGTCTCAGGCCCTGGCCGCTGCAGACGGCTTCGATCTGCTTATCATCGACGGCCCCGCTCGGACCAGCAAAGCTACACTTGAAATTGCACGGTCATCGTCACTCGTGGTTCAACCCACCGGCGCATCCTTGGACGATCTCAGGCCTGCCGTCCGCGAATACCATGCCCTTGTTAAGGAGGGTATCCCGACTGGACGGCTCGTTTTTGCGCTCAACCGCATTGGAACTTCGGCTGAAGAAAATGACGCGCGGGCGTATTTGACCGAAGCGGGGTATAATGTCCTCGACGGTTCGATCGTGGAACGACCAGCATACCGGCAAGCGCAGAACCAAGGCCTGTCAATTACCGAAACCAAATTCTCCGGCCTTAACCAGCGTGCTGATACTCTGATCCAATCCCTAATCGACAAAGTAGCGGGGTGAATGATGGCCGATATCTCGAAGCTAAAGAAGGCTACTCGTTTGGGTTCACCCCCACCAATCAGTGAGGCGAGCCAGAATTTGGATGCACCCGAAGTAGCCCCCGCCCCTCCGGCTGCACCGCTGATAACCGCAACCCGCATTGATGCCCGCAGTTCGCGCAAGACTAACCGCACTCAACAATTTGCGACTAGGGTCACACCCGAATGGGACAATCGAATCCGCGAAATAGCTCAACGTGAGGGTCTGCTTCTTACAGAAGTGCTCGAGAAGGCACTCGACGCTTATGAGAAACTGCTAGCTCAAAGGTAGCTAGCCGCTAGATACCAGCCATCTCAACGCTAGATTGCGGAGGTCTAACTGCTAACACGGGGACCTTCCGCTAGCTGCTAGCCAGCAGCTACTGAGTCACTTAGGAAGGGAGAGAAGGGGGTCAGAGGCAGCGAGAAAGGATCGGTCATGCCCCTCGTTGCGCTGAAACCCACCCAGACCATCGTGGACATCGTCGGCGCCCTCGGCGGCACCTGGCACGGCTACAACGCCATGTGCCGTTGCCCGGCCCACGCCGACAGCGATCCCAGCCTCTCGATCCGGCAGGGCCATGACGGCATCCTCGTTCACTGCTTCGCCGGCTGCACCGCCGAGGACGTGCTCCGCGAGATCGCGCGCATCAGACCCGGACGCACCTACGACCCACCCGCTGAACAGCGCACCGGCAGACCCGCCAACATCGAACGGCTGTGGAACGAGGGGTTGCCGATCGCCGGAACGCCCGCGGAAGCCTATCTCCGCTTTCGCGGCATCACCGGCGCCTTCGACGACCTGAGCTACCACCCGCGCTGTCCGTGGGGACCGAAACCGCATACCCGGTTCCTCCCGGCGCTGCTGATCGCGGCGCGGGAGGGGCGCACGCTGCGCTCGATTCAGCGCATCTTCCTCGACCTCGCGCATGGCGGCTATCTCGACAAGGCGACGCTCGGCACGCCGGGAGGTGCGACCTGGCAGGGCATGCGCGTCACCGACACATTGGCGCTTGGTGAGGGGTTCGAGACCTCGGCCGCCTTCACCCAGATCCACGGCATCCCGTGCTGGGCGACGCTCGGCGCGGCGCGGCTCGACCGTGTCCACATCCCCGATAGCGTCACCACGCTGATCTTCGCCGAGGACAATGACTTCGAGGGCCGACGCGCACGACGCAAGGCGTGGGCCGCCTATCGGCCGCGCGGGCTGACGCTGAAGCGGATGCCGCCACCCTCACGTTATGGCGACTGGGCCGACGTCGTGAAACCCGGAGCCTGAGAGGGAAGGGGGGTCGGGGTCGTGAGCTGCACGAGCAGCCACAGACCCGGAGACCCCCATGACCGACCTGTTCGACCCTGCGCCCGCGCGCGCCGACCATGCCACCGCTGCCGCCCGCCTGCTGCTCCCCGCGATCGCCGGCGACGCGAAGATCACCCGAGCGATGCTCAACGACGCGATGATCCGCGCCTATGGCGGCACCGACGCCGATGGTCACTGGACCCAGCGCGAGAGCTTCGAGGTGCTGGAGCATGCGACCGCGCTGGCGGTATGCGCAGCAGGCACCACGCCGGCGGTCGACGCCGCGATCGGGCTTATGGCGCGCCTTCCTACCCAGACCGTGCGCAGCGAGGAGCAGATCGACTGGCAGCAATTCTCGACCCCGCTCGATCTCGCCACGATCACGGTCATGCTCGCGAACGCACGCGCGGATGACATCGTACTCGAACCGAGCGCCGGCAACGGTCTCCTGGTAGCGGGCCTCCCGCCGATCGCGGCGCTCCAGCTCAACGAGATCGATCCCGCGCGCCGCGAGCGGCTGTCGGCCACCTTCCCGAAAGCCAGCGTTACCGGCCACGACGGCGCGCAGATCGGGTTGGCGCCGGAAGCGAAAAGGGAAACTACCGTCCACCGGGCGTACCTTGGGTTGCGGGCGGAACGAAAATTCCACCATCGGTGTGGAGCGACGCGCTGACGATTCCGCATCCGACCGCCCAGGCGAAGGTGAAAGCCGCCACCACGGCCGCCAGGAGCCCCGCCTGACGCAGCCGGCGCGTCAGGGGGACGAGCACGCGCGGCGCGCTTGACCGTGGCTCCACGGGCTTCCTGCGGGCCTGTTGGAGATGCTCGGACGCGCCCTCGATCGCATCGCAGGGCGGCGTGTCGAGCCGCGAGGTCCGGCCGATGCGGGGAGCCCCGTGCATATAGTCGCGGTCGGCGAGGCTCATCGTGCTGGCTCGGGCCGGACCCGGAGGGCACGCAGCGCGCGGGTGAGCGGCAGGAGTAAGACGTAGGTCAGGCCGAATATCGCGGCCATCGCGAGCGTTTCGCCGCCCCAGTCGAGCGCATCGTCGCGCCGCGCGAGCTGGCTGCATTGCGCGAGCGTATGGGTGTCGAGATCGCAGGCGTGCCAATGTTTCGTGGCGATCACCTGATCCCAGGTCGGTGGCGACGTGGTCATGCTCATAGCTCCAGTCCGATGTCCTTTTCGGGGTAGGGAAGTTCGATTTCCGGCTTCTCGACGCCGATCCGCAGCGATGCGGGTGCAAGGGAGGGATCGTTCTTGAAATCGGGCGGCTGCCGCTCGACGGTTTGGCTGACGTCGGCGCTCGGCTCGCCCCCAACTTTCTCCGGTCCGCGATCGAGGTCGGGCGGCAGCGAGGGGTTGAACGTCTCGCCCGCGCCTGCTTTCGCCGCTGTGCCGGCAGCGCCGCGATCGGGATCGATCGTCAGCGCGCCGGTGGTTTCGAGCGCCGAGGTCTTGTTGCCCTCGTTGCGCTCGATCGCGGCGGTCAGCTTCTCGCGGTCGTCGGTGAACAGCTGGATGTCGTCGCGGACGCGCGTAACTCAACGCAGGCCAGATGGCGGCCGCGACGATGGCGCTGACCTCCGCCGATCGTATCGTCGCGGTCCAAGGCGTCTCGGGCGCCGGCAAGTCGACCATGCTGGCGAGCGTCGCGCGCAACGTCGAGCAGGAGGGCGGCAAGGTGGTCGGCCTCGCGCTCATGAAGGCGACCGCCGATCGCCTCGGCGCGGAAGCCGGGATCGAGAGCCGCACCGTCTCCTCGTTCGTCCACAGCTATGCCCGCCACGCGCTCGCTGGGAAGGGAGCGGGCTATGACGGCGCGCGCGACGCGCTCGCCGGCACGACGCTGATCCTCGACGAAGCCTCGATGGTGGGTTCCGACCAGATGAAGCACCTGGTCGGCATCGCCAATGCGCTCGGCGTCGATCGCTTCCTGATGATCGGCGATCGCCAGCAGATCACCGCGGTCGACGCCGGCAAGGCGTTCGCGCTCGCGCAGGCCGGCGGGATCACGATGGCGCGGATGGACGAGAATCTGCGCCAGCGCACCGAGCAGCTGCGCACCGTCGCTGCGCTGACCAACCGTGGCGAGGTGCGCGAGGCGATGGCGATGCTCGGCGACAAGGTCACCGCCAACCCCGAGCATGTGAAGGCCGCGGCCGAACACTGGCTGGGCCTAACCACCGAACAGCGCGAGACCACCGCGATGTTCTCCTCGGGCCGCGTCGCCCGCGCCGAGCTCAACGTGCGCATCCAGGACGGCCTCGCCGCAGAGGGGGCGCTGAAGGGCGAGGGCGTCGTTACGCCCGTCCTCGACAAGGTCAACGTCACGCGTGAGGAACTGCGCTACGCGCATACCTACAAGCCGGGCCAGGTGATCGACCTGCGCCATGCCATGCGCGAACTCGGCCTCAGCCCCGGCACCTATGACGTGCTCGGCGTCGACGCGAAGGGCCGCGTCCAGGTCCAGCTCGGCAACCGGGTTCGGACCTTCGATCCGCAGAAGATATCGCCGGTCGACAAGACCGATGCGATGCAGCTCGCGCAGCGCGAGGAGATCCGGCTGCACGAAGGCGACAGGATCCGCTGGACGCAGAACGACAAGGACCGCGGCCTCAACAACAACGACATCGCCCGCGTCGTCTCGGCCGACCCGTCGGGGATCAGGGTCGAGGCGAGCGACGGCACGCTCCACGAGCTGAAGGCGGGCGATCCGATGATGGAGCGGATCAGCCTCGCCTACGCGCTCAACATGCACGCGGCGCAGGGCATCACCACCGATACCGCGATCGCGGTGATGAGCCACAAGGAATCTAACCTCTCCAACCAGCGCCTGTTCAACGTCACCGTTCCTTGTCGCCCGATGCGGCGTTGATCCGCTCGATGACGGTGTCGGCGGAGACGATCACCCGCCCATCCCCCTTGCCGCGCTCGATCTCGGCAAGGATACCGCGCTCGGTCGCGAGCGCCTCGGGCGTCGTGACATGGGTGACGACGCCGTCGATCCGGTCCTCCTTGCCCGGGATCAGCTTCTCGTTGCGGATGAGCTCGGAGACGCGCGCGTCGACATGCGCGGCGGTGACACCCTTCAGCCCGAGGTCGAGCGCGGTCCGGGTGATGTCGGGCACGGCGAACGCGGCTTCGCGCTGGGCATGGATGCGGATCGCGGAGGCGACGGCGTGCTGGGCGCGCAGATCCACCGGCGCGATGCGCAGTCGGTCGAGACCGCTGGCGACGAGCGGATCGGCGGATCGGAACCACTCGCCCAGGCTTTCGCGGATATTGGCCAGGACGTCACCGAGGCGCTCCATCGGTCGTGGCTGGGCATCGAGGCCGCTAGTGCCGGCACGCTCGCGCGCGGCATCGACCAGTGCCTTGCCGTCGAATCCGAGCGCGGCCGCCCGGTCACGCCATTCCTGGCGCAGGGCATCGCGATCCTCGACGTTCAGCTTGGCGTCGCGGGTATTGTTGGTCACCTTGCGCAACGCCTCGGCGGAGGTGACACCGAGCTCGCCGGCTTTCGCCAGGATATCGGCGCGCCGCTGGCTGAAGGTGTCGATCACCTCCTTAGGCACGCCGGCGATCTCGAACTGGCCGTGCTTGCCGGTGACGCTTGTTTCGTAGCCGATCTTTGCCAGCTCGGCGCGAAACTGGGCGTGATAGGCCGCGCCGATCGTGGTGTTGTTCTTCCAGAGCTGCTGGTTGTGGAGCGCCTGCCATGCCCCGTTCGCCATCTTGGTCATGTTGGCGATAAGGACGTGGATGTGGCCCTGCGGATCGAGAGCGCGGCTCGTGTCGTGCTGGAACAGCGCATAGACGAGGTTGCCGGTACGCACCGCATCCCCTGACCTGGACTGATCGTAGGTGCGGCCTTCGGCGAAGGTCTTCTCGACCCAGCCCATCGTCGCCTTTACCGCGTTCATATGCGCGGTGAGCACACGGGCGTCGCCGGCGACATAGGCCATGACGCTCGCCGATTTCGGCATCGAGAATGTCAGGTCGACGCCTAACCGCCGACCCTCGACCTGCCCGACCTTCTCGCCATCGGGCATCTCGCCGTTGAGGATCTTCTCGAAGTCCTCCTTGGTCACCTCGCCCTTGAGGCCAAGATCGGCCGCGCCCACCCCGCCCCAGGCGGTCGCCTCGGACGAATGCTCGGCGGTGTAGTAATCGTCCTTGGCGAAATACTGCGCCGCGCCGGAGGCGGATTTGACGGAGGCGACCGACAGCATCGGCTACATCCCCATGTCCATGTCGTCATCGATCTCCGGCGAATGATCCGGGCCATGATGACGATGGTGGTGATCGGGATCGCGCTGCGTCGCAAACCCATCGCGCAACTCACGGGTCGCTTGGTCCTCATGGCGGTTGCCATCTTGCCGACCGAGATCAGAGCCACTCATTGGTCGTTCGGCGTCCGATCGTTGCGCGTTCGGGCCTGCCGTGAGCGTTGGCGACGCCCCCGGATCGGGAAGCCTCAGACCGATCCGCGCGTCGCGCACCTTTTCGGACGCGACGGGAACCGCTGGCTCCGCTGCGCGGACGGCATCGGCGCCGGTTGGGCTGGTCGTGACGCCCTTCCCGGTTACCTGATCGATAACCACCGGCAGCGCCCCGGTGACCTCCATCGCCGCAGCCGCCTTCTCCGCCTCGCTACGGGGCTTCTCGGGCTGAGCGGCGGTCAGGTCCGGCTGTTCTCGTTCCCTTGCCTCTACGCCTCCCACGGGCCGCGTGGGGGTATGTTCCCGGCCGCCCTCACCCCCCTCATCCGCGACCTTGTTCCGGGCGGTCTGACGACGCCGGTCTTCCGGCGAGACGTATTCGGTCGGCTTGAAGTTCTTGCGGGGAACCGCCCCCGGCGCGACCTCGGCATAGGACCGGTACTTGAGTTCGATCCGCGCAGCGGGGAAACCGTCGGGAAACTTCACGAAGCCGTGGAGCGACGGCAGGTTGTTGATGTCGTCGGGGATGACCAGCGGTTCGATCGCGGTACGCGGTGTGAGCGTCGAGGCGTCGCGGGTATTGTTGTAGCCGTAGCTGTATGCCTCATCCATCTGACGGACTTCCCGGCTGCCGATGAACTCGGAGCATTTCTCGGCCGTCGTGCGATCGGCGGTGGCGAGGATCAGCTTGGTGCGCGCGAGGCCGGTGAGCGCGGTCGCGTTCTGCAGGCCATAGGTCGCGACCAGCTTGTCGAACGAGTGGATGCCGAGGACGAACGCGCCTCCGAAGTTGCGCGCCGACTGGAGGCCATGCTCGATGCCGGGCAGCGCGTGGAGCGCGTGTACCTCGTCGAACAGATACCAGGTGCGCAGATCGCGCGTCTTGGGCAGGCGCATGAGGTTGTTGACCGCGAGGTCGATCCACAGCGTGAACAGGCCGCGGGTCATCTCCAGGTCATTGTACGAGCCGGTAATGAACATGATCGAGCCGTCACGATTGTCGGTCGCGATCCAGTCGCGGATCGAGAAGGCGGGCGGGCCGCCCGGGACGGGGTCCGGCATGAAGCGCAGCGCCTGTCCGTTGACGTTCAGGACTGATCGGATCGACTCCGCCATGCGGGCCGCTTTCTCCGTCGTCAGCGGGGCCGCGATCGTGTCGTCCAGCTTGGCGTTGATCGACTTCAGGTCAGCCTGCATCAGGTGATGCGCGATGGCGGCATTGTTGGCCTCGCCCATCTCCTGAAGCTTCAGGCACATCTCGATGAACAGCATGCGTGCGGCGTTCTGCCAGAACGGCTCCTTGTCGTCGGGATGCGAGGGGATGAGGGCCGAGGCGGCCGACACGAAGTCGGCATAGTTGCGGCACTCGTCGAACAGCGTCCACGGCGCGCAACGCTCGTCCATCGGGTTGAGGATAACGTCGGTTTCGGGGTTGTAGAATGTCTCCACGAACACCCCGGTAAGGTCGAAGATGACGGCGCGATGCCCGCGCGCACGAAGCTGCGAGACGTGGCTGCGCAGCTGCGTCGTCTTGCCGGTGCCGGTGGTGCCGATGAGCATGGTATGGCTCTGTTCGAGCCGCCACGGATAGGGGATGCCGGCGATCGTATAGGGAACGTGGCCTCGGCCTCCATCAGCGAGGCAGCGAGCGTCTGCGCGAGTTCCGGGTCGGTCCAGCGGTCACCGTCCTCGCTGAACAGTTCGCGCTCGATGCGGCCGCCCGCGGCGACATAGGCATCGGCACCGACCAGGATCGCGATCGGATCCGTCGCCTTCATCGTGTCGTTGGCGATCGCGCGACGGATCTGGTCGGCGTTGACGTAGGACGAGTGACCATACTGCTCGAACACGCGCTCCTGCTTGGCCTTGTCGGCCGTCGAGCCGTAGGCCTTGGCCATCTCGTAGGAGATCTTGCCCGCGGCCAGGGCTTCGAAGATCGGTTCGGCAAGATCGGCGAGGCGCAGCCGTCCCTCGATGAAGCGGCGGGTCTGGCCAAACCGTTTGGCGACCGCGTCGACGTCACCGTCGGTCTTGAGGAAGTGCTGGAACGCGACGCATTCCTCGGCGACGGTCATCTGCTCGCGCTGGAAATTCTCGGTCAGCGACACCTCGCGCAGGTCCGCCTCGTCGCCGGTGATGATCTTGACCGGCACGTCATAGTCGGCGGCAACGATCTCGCCGGCTTCGGCCAGCATCATCGCACCGAGATAGCGGCGATCGCCGGCGATTATCTCGAACATGCCCTTCGGGCGGGCGGCGGTCACCAGCAGGTTCTGCATGATGCCGCGAGCGCGGATGCTGGCGGCCATCGCCTCGATATTCTTGGGCGGGGTGGTGCGCACGTTCTTCTCGGAACGCTTCAGCTTCGCGAGTTTGACGGTCTGGGTCATCTATCGTCTCCATGAGCGGGAAAGTGTCCGGTGCACGGGTGTTTCCCCCGACCCGGACACCCTCCCCGCTTCTTCTCCCCTCTCGTTTCCCGCTTGGGCGGGAGGGCGACTGGGGCTCGCCGACAAGCGGCTACCTTGCTGCTAGCTGGCTGTTATCGTGCCGGTCAGGCCATCAGCTTTGCGAGAACCGCATCGGCCGTCTCGACGGGGATGAAGACGCGCGTCTTGTAGGCGATGATCTCTGTGAAGCAGCCGATCGACTTGAGCCACGCGAGCTGGTCGGCCGGTGCGCCGCTGATCTCGATGCGCGGCTTGGCGTTGACGCGTACGCGCTTCACCTCGCACACGAACGGTCGCCGGATCGTGACCGTCCCGCCCTCCATCGCGGCGCGCGCGACCTCGGCCGGGCTGAGCACGTCGTTGCTGTCGAGGCCCATCTTCGAGAACAGCGCCGGCACGTCGCCCGGGAACACCATGCGCCCGAGCCAGGAGCGACCCTCGGCATCGACCACGCGGTTGACCACGAGATGGTCGCTCGGCAGCGCCGACCAGATCGGCAGCAGAAGGCCGGTCGCGAGCCGGATCGTCTCGACGTCGAGCTTGCCGCGGATCTCGTCGACCTCGGCCGACCATTCCGCCTCGAACCGTGCGCGGCTGCATTCCTCCCAGGCCGTCTCGTAGAGATCGTCGAGTGCGAGATATTCGTGCCGGGTCGGACGTATCAGTTCGATGCGCGACACCGCCACCCCGTCCTCGGTCAGCCAGGAGCGCGCGTTGGTGCGCAGCGCGACCTTGCCCGACTTGCCGTTGCGCACGAACACGGCGGTCTGGTCGGTATCGGCGATGCGCAGCACGCGCTCGAGCGACATGGGGTTGCGGCGCCGGGTCACCTCGATCGTCAGCAGGTGCGAGGTCGCCTTGCTGACCGGGTCGGTGCGCAGGATCGTATCGTCGAGCACGGTCGCGGTCTCGACCGTCATCGTCTCGACGCCGACATCGAGTGTCCCCGCCTCGCGCGCGGCCGCGACCCGTGCCTCGACCAGCGCCAGGAATTCGTCAAAGATGCAGTTCTGGAGCCCGATCGGCAGCGCCAGCAACCGGTTGAGCCAGCGCTGGATGGGCGGGAGATCCTCCTTCAACACGCCGTCGGTATCGAGCAGTTCCAGGCCGGTGCGATGCTGGAAATCGGTGAGGTTGGTGCTGGTCAGCTTCCCCGCGACGAGCAGGTGATACCAGCTGATGAGCGCCGCCTTGGCGTAGTCGCTTTCGAGATTATCGGCCGGGTCGAACAGATTCTGCCCCCCGGTCTGGCGCTGGCCGCGCGTCAGAGCGCCGAGGCTGTCTAGACGCCGCGCGATGGTCGAGGTGAACCTGAGTTCGCCCTTGCAGTCGGTCGTGACGGGCCGGAACAGGGGCGAGCAGGCCTGATGCGTGCGGTGGGTACGTCCCAGGCCCTGGATCGCGCGATCGGCCCTCCAGCCCGGCTCCAGGAGCAGATGCGCGCGTTGCTGCTGGTTCTTCGCATCGAGGCTGGCATGATAAGACCGCCCGGTCCCGCCGGCGTCGGAGAAGACCAGGATGCGCTTGGTGCCTTCCATGAAGGCGGCGGAATCGGCCTGCGTGGCGCGGGCCGAGCGCGATTCGAGCTTCTGCCCTCCCCCGCTCACCGTGATGAGGCGCTTGGTGCGCCCCGTCACCTCGGCGACCATCTCGGTGCCGAACCGGGTGATGATGGCATCGAGCACGGCCGCGATCGGCGGCAGCGCGCAAAGCTGCTCGACCAGATTGTCGCGCTCGGCTTCGGCTTCGGGGTTGGTGACCGGGTGGCCGCTCTCGTCGAACAGCGGTCGCGAGCGCACCTCGCCGGTGTCATCGCGGAAGAAGGTCATCTGCTGGACCGGGAATGCCCGCGTCAGATAGTCGATCACGGCCTCGCGCGGGGAGAGATCGATGTCGAGGTCGGCGCGCTCGTCGGGCGACAGTTCGCCCAGGCGGCGGTCGAGGATCGCCTCGGCGGTGCTGACCAGCTGCAGCACGACCGACTGATCGGCCGCCAGATGCTGTTCGATCGCCGCGATGACGGTCGGGAGCTTCGCTGACAGGAGGAGCGCCCCGAAGAACCGCTGCTTGCAGCTTTCGAACCGCGAGCGCGCCGCGGCCTTCGCGCCCGAGTTGAGCGTCTTGCCCTCGTTGCCGTCGACGACGCCGGTGAGTTCGAGCGCCTTTTCAAGGCCGCGATGGATGATCGCCCAGGCATCGGCATAGGTGTCGTACACCGCGATCTGTTCAGGCGTCAGCTCGTGGCGGAGGATGTCATATTCGACCCCGGCGAAGCTCAGCGCGCGCGCGGTGTAGAGGCCGGTCGCCTTGAGATCGCGCGCGACCAGTTCCATCGCCGCGATCCCGCCCTGCCGGATCTGGGTGATGAACGCCTCGCGGTTGGCGAAGGCGGTCTCCGGCCCCCACAGGCCGAGCCGCACGGCATAGGCGAGGTTGTTCACCTCCGACGCGCCGGTCGCCGAGGCGTAGAGCACGCGGGCGTCGGGCAGGTGGTTCTGCAGGAGAACGCCGGCGATGCCCTGCTGCGAGCCCTTCTTGGTGCCCATCGACCCTTCGCCACCCGCGACGCCGCCCATCTCATGCGCCTCGTCGAACGCGATGACGCCGTCGAAGTCGGCACCGGCCCAGGCGATGATTTGATCGAGCCGGGTGGCGTCGCCGCGGTTGGAGCGCAGCGTCGGATAGGTCACGAACAGGACGCCCTCGTCCATCGTGACGGGCTCGTCGATCTTCCAGCGCGAGAGCGGCTGCACATCGGCCGCGAGACCGCCGAGCGCGGTCCAGTCGCGGATCGCGTCGGCATGGAGCGCCTCGTTCTTGCTGATCCAGATGTTCTTGCGACGACCCGCCAGCCAGTTGTCGAGGATGACGGCCGCGACCTGCCGCCCCTTCCCTGCCCCGGTGCCGTCGCCCAGGAAATAGCCCTTGCGGTACGCGCGTCCGTCGTCGGAGAGCACCAGCCCCACGCCCTCCTTGTCTGGCTTGCTCAGGCCCGGGATATACTGGGTCCAGGCATGGCCGGCGTAAACGACGGTCTCGAGCTGCGAGGAGGACAGGAGGCGTTCGGTGACGGTGCGTTCGGGCAGCGACGGAACATGGACGGGGATCGGCGCGGGGATCGAGCCCATCGCGATCGATTCCACCAGCGCGGTCGGATGCTCGCCGGCAGCGTCGAACACGATACGGCTCGGCCGATAGGGCAGATAGACGCCGGACTGCTCGGCGAGTGGCGCCGGCGTCTCGAGTACCTGGTAGCCGACCGGGAGAACCTCGTTCCTGGCGAGAGCGCGGAAGATGCGCGGGGTGGCAGCGGGCTTCGATCTCACGCTGCGCAGGAGGGACAGCCCCCCGCCCCGCTTGACCGGCGCCGGAGTGGCGGCCTCCGGGATCAGATCCTGCCGGGGCGGGATGACCAGCGCCTCGACCAGGTCGCTTACGGCGCCGCGCTGGAGCGTGACCGTCGTGGTATCACCCACCGTCTTGTCGATGACATAGAGTCGCACCGCGACTCCGGTGCCGTGCTTGCCATAGGCATGGGTCAGCCGGATCGAGGTGCGCAGCGCGACGCTCGCCAGCGTCGTCGACCAGATCGTGCCCATGCGCGCGGAGTTGAAGAACCAGTCGGGCATGATCGCGACGACGCGCCCGCCAGGCCGCACACGCTTGATCGCCGCCTGCAGGTGGCGGACCGCAGCGAGCGCGTCGGCACCGCGGCCGAGCGAGCGCGAGAAGGGCGGGTTCATCAGGATGAGGCTGGGGCGCTCCGCGGATGCCATGACGCTGGCGAGCCGACGCACGCGACCCTCACGATCGCCGAAACCGCGGATCTGACGGCAGCGGCGCTTGAAGCGGTCCGCGCCGGTGACGGGGGCCGGCTCGCGGTATTCGGCGATGGCGACGCGATCGCCGAACTCGCCGACCAGGTCCGCGACCAGCTGATCGACCCCGCGCGCGGCAACTGGGACTTCTTCGCAGACCATCCGAGCGACTATGCACGCTCGTCCGCGATCGAAGCGTTCCTTCCCGACGATCCTGACGTTTGCTCGGGCTACACCTGCGCTTCGCGCTATGTGCTGCTCCGCGCGATCCAGCATGCCGGCGATGAACCTGGTGCGACCCTTTCGGCCGTCCGCGATCTGATACGGGATCTCCCGCCGGAAGCCGTCGCAGAGGCGGCGGGACACGATTCTGGAAACGGTCACGCCCTGCGTTGGGGAATGACCGTGCTGGCCGGCGTGCGACGAGCGACCCACGCTTTCGCCGACCACGACCGGCTGATGCCCAGGATCTCCATCGCGCGCTGGCTGGCAGGATCGGCGTCGACCATCCTGTTCGTACGACGCGAACCTGGACTGACTTCGAGCGAGGTTGTCGCCGTCGAGGCCTCGCTGCGCGATCACGCGATGCTGTCCAGAATGGACGTGTTTCCCCTGGCTCTCCCCTCGCAGTCGATGGAGGTGGTCGATGGGCATCGATGATCGCGACTATATGCGCGATCGCTACCGCAAGCGGCAGGGGCTCGATCCCGGTGCGACGCAATGGAACGATCGCAAGGCACGGGTCGAGCTGAACCGCTTCGGGTTCAGGAAATCGGTGCCGCTGGGGAGCGCGAGCTGGATATCTGGCGGATCGAAAGGGTCGTGGTTCGAAGCCAGGAACAGGGGCCACGATTATCAGCGCGGTCGATGGCGGCCCCGCCCGCGCTTCACGCCGGCCCCTTACTGGCAGGCGCTGGGCGTCGGTGTTGCCATCGCACTGGTCCTTGCGGCCTGGGCCGGGCAGGGCCAGATCAAGCGCGCAACCTCCAGCCTGTTCGCGTCAATCGTGGGGACGAACACCGGTTTTCCGGAATCGGGAACGGTCGCCGTCTCCTCCAGCGTCGACCTGCGAACCGTCAGAAGCCACCTGACCATTCAGGGTGCGGCAGACAATAGCATCGTCCAGCTGCTCGATCCGGCGACGGCGAAGAACCGGCTGTCGGTCTATGTCCGCGCCTTCGAGCGTGTCACCGTGCCAGCCCCGCTCGGCCAATATCGCGTCCGCTTCATCCACGGCCGCGAATGGGCAGATTCTCGGACCTTCTTCGGCAAGGGCACGCTGCACGACGAGATTGCCGGCGTGATGCTGTTCACGCGACGGGTCGGGCACACGCTCGATCTTCGTCTGGGGGCCGACAGCAATCTCGTGGTCCGGCGCATCGCCGCCAAACCGGCCTCGATCCAGTGACACTGTCCTTCATCCACGCGCGGGGATTTCGCATCGCACCGCCAGGACCGGCCCCCGCGCGCCGGCACGGCGATCAACCGGGACAGGAGACATGAGCAACTGGGATTTCGAGGAAATGGGCGAGTTCGGCTCGGATGCCGACGCAGACCGCTGGGCGAAGCGCAACAACATCGCCCCGCAGGATGTCCGCATTCGCCGCAAGGGGGACGGGGTTGAGCTGGAGGTCCGGCGCTCGGCGCTGGGCGACAGCAGCGCCCGCCACGATGACCGTCGCGACGGCCGACGCAACGGTTTCTTCTGAAAACGGCCAGGGAAGGAGTACACACGATGAAACTGAAGATGATCGCCGCGCTGGGGCTTGCCGCCCTCTCCGTGGCCTTGCCGTCGGCCGCCAGCGCGCAGTCGTCGGCGCCGGTCCTGCTCGCGATGGCGAGCTTCGCCGGAAGTCATGCCGGCACCGATGCCGCGCGCGAGGTCGAGGCGAAGAAGGCGCGCTATCGCGCGCACGCGCTTCACAACGGCAAATGCAAGGACTGCGCGGACTGTCCCGACTGCAAGGACTGTGACGAAGCCGCGAAGAAAGTTGCGGCGGACGAGGAGCGTGCCGGGATCTGCGATCCCGCAGCGCATGCGAAGAAGGCGGGCGCCGGTGCTTGATCGCACCCGCATGCTCGTCGCGACGGCCGCGCTCGCGGCCGTCACACCTTCAATGGCCCACGCCCAGAAGCTGGGGCAGGGCGGCACCGGCGTCGACGAGACGACCGCCGTGCCGCAATGCCAGGTGCCGCTCGGCGTTGCCGCGCTGGTTGAGGAGAAGGCCGCCAACCCGGCCGATGGCCTGTCGCCGCAACTGCAGGCGCTCATGCGCATGGCGGAGATGCAGAACGGCGGTTCGACCGCGCGCGTCGACGCGCTGCCACTGGTCAAGCTGATGATCGCGCGATCCAATTGCTTCCGCGTCGCCGATCGCGGCGAGGCGTTCAGCGCGCTCGAACGCGAACGCGCGATCAATGGCGGGACTGCCACAACCCGGCCTGTCACCAAGGCGGATTATCTGATCGAGGTGAAGGTGGTCTATTCCGACGCCAAGTCGCGTGAGAGCGGGGGCGGGGTCGGCGGTGTGTTCGGCGGGGCGGTCGGGCTCAAGTCGAAGACACTCGAAAGCCAGGTGCTGATGACGCTGGTCGACGTGAACACCGGCATCCAGGAAGCGGTCGCCAGCGGGTCGGCGCGCAAGAAGGATATCGGCGTCGTGGGCGGTGGGCTGTTGCTCGGCCTTGGCGTGGGTGCGCTCGGTGGAAGCTACGCCTCGACCGACATCGGCAAGATCACCACGCTGGCGACGCTCGATGCGTTCCGCAAGCTGATCGAGGATGCACGGCCACGGCTCGAGGCGAGGCTGGTGCCGGCCAAGCCGCCCGCAATGGTGCCTCCCGCCTCCGCGCCGCTACCGGCGCAGGCGGTTCAACCGCTGCCGCAGCCAAATCCGGGAACGCCGAAACGATGATCCGCAAGAAATCGACCCGCGCGGCCGAGATCGCATTTGCCGACGAAGTGATGGCGTCCGACGAGTTCGCGGCTCTCCCCGAGCGCGTGCGATCGACGGTGCGGAACCATCGCCAGGGGATGCGGGGCGAGCGCGAGACCGCCTATATGCTCGATCACCAATTCGGGCCTGACAACGACCGCAACCTGCTTATCCACGATCTGCGCCTGCCGGACGGGCAGGGCGGGTTCGCGCAGTTCGATCATATCCTGCTGTCGCGGGCGTCGCGCACCGCCTCGATCTTCGAATCCAAGAACTACTCTGGCCGGATCTCGAAGAACGAGCATGGCGAATGGATGGTCTGGTATCGCTCGCAACGTCAGCCGCAGAACATCCCCAATCCGGTCGAACAGGCCAAACGACAACGCAAGGTGCTGCAGGCGTGGCTGAAGCGAAAAGGGCATGACAGGGCGTTCGCGGAGGTCGGCGTATTCGTGTCCGTTCCGCCCACCGCGATGATCGACCGTTCCAAAATCGGCAGCGACGAGCCGATCTACAAATGCGACAACCTTTACAAAGCCTGGGTGCCGTTCGGCGGGTCATCGCCCCTGGGACGAATGTTTTCGACCGGCGTCACCGCCGCGCAGATGGTCGAGATCGCCGACCAGCTCATCGCCGACCATGTCCAGGAGGGCGATATCTATACCCGCCTCGGCATCGTTCCTGACAGCACGGACGCCGCCGATACGTCTCATACCGGCGACCCGTCTGGGCCGATCAACATGCCCATCGTCCAGGCCGCGTCTGTGCCGGAATTGCCGCCGTACGTCGAGGCAGAGCCTGTCACTGTTCATCCGGCGCAAAGTCCCTCCACATCGGTAGCGGTTGAATGCACCGTTTTGGAGGTATCGCCCCCTGCCAAGGCGGTTCCCGTCAAGGCGGGCGCACCTATCGAGGTATGCGCCGGGATCGTCGAGCGGACACTGCCAGATGGCCGCATCGCATTCCGGGCCGCGCGCGACGATGAGATCGGCAGGGAGGTTCTTTCCGCGTTGTGCAAGGGCAAGGCGATCTGGAACCCGAGATTCTCCAACTGGATCTGCGTGCCCGACGTCGCCGACGTGATCCGGGCTGCACTTCCCGATGCGATCAGGGTCGGCCACGTCGCATGAATATGATCAGCCTGCCCCGGCCCGAATGCCCGTATTGCCATGAGGCGATGCGCCGCTGGCCGCTGGGGCAGCACATGCTGGTCTGCGACACCTGCCGCCGTCCGATCGTGCGCTACCTCGCTGCGCCCTCGCGTCGGATCTTTCGGCTGCGCCCGCTCTACAGCGTCATCAACGCCATCGCGCTGTTCATTCTGGTCGCGACCTTTCTCGCCATCGTGATCGCCCGCGCCGACATCCGGCATATCATGCTGGCCGTCGCGATCCCCATCGCGATGTTCGGCGCGAGCGATATCGGCGATGGCTGGCTGTCCTGGCGTACCTCGCTCGATCGAGGGTGGAACCACCTTCGCAAGGGTCGCAAGGCGCGGCTGATCGGGCTGGCACGCGCAGCGTTCGGCATCGCCGGCTGTGCTGTCGCCATCTTCGGGCTGCTTGCCTACGGCGACATGACCACTCCACGAAAACCGCTTGCCCATCAGGCTGGTCGGCCATGATTCCCTTCTGCCTGATCCTGGGCGACAGCACCGCGGTCGGCACGGCGCAGGCATTGGCAGCACAGGGCATACGCTGCGAGGTTCATGCGCGCGTGGGTGCCGGTTCGGCCGAGATCGAGCGGCGGGTGAGGGGCGCTTCGGCCGCCACCGTCGCCCTCATCGCACTCGGGTCGAACGATGCCGCCAGTCCGGCGCTCCCAACCAACCTTCTTGCGCTCAGGCGGCGAACCACCGCCGTCAAGGTGGCCTGGCTTGCCCCCTACGACCTGCGCGCGTCATCCATTGTCACGTCGATCGCGGCACGTTTCGGCGACACCGTCATCCCGCTGCGGGCGCAACCGAGCCGGGATGGCATCCATCCGGTCAGCTATCGCCCCGTCGCCAAGTCGCTGCGGTGGGGGGCGGTCGCCCCCTTCAGAGCCGGCGTAGCGCCGGCGCCGATCGCGCGCGCGACCGTGCTGGTGATGAGCAGCCCACTCGGGTCGTGATCGCCATCTTCATGCCGCGAGCATCGGTCGCCGGAACCGAACGGCTCGACTCAATCCCGCTGGAACAAATCCGGCCCATATGACAGGCTAAACGTCATGGACCATCGCATCACCCACACCTGCGGCCATGAGCAAACCCATTTCATTGCCGGGTTCGCGTCGCAGCAGGAGCGCAAGGCCACCTGGCTGCGCACGACGGTCTGCGGCGCGTGCTACCGCAAGCAGCGCCAGGAAGAGAACGAGCGCGACGCCGCGGCCTCGCAACAAGCCGTTGCCCATCTGTCGCTGGCGCCGCTCAACGGCTCGGAACGACAGGTCAGCTGGGCAACGACCATTCGCGCAAAACGGATCGCCTTGCTGCGCAAGGATCAACCTCTCGATAGCGTCGAAACCGGCGCGGCGCTGCTCGGCATCGCGGACGCCAAATGGTGGATCGACAACCGCGACGCGACCGACGCGCAGTTGCTCGCCTCGGCAGGGGTGGCTCAGGCTCCCGGCTGAACCGGCGTCGTCACCGCATTCTTCAGCGGCGCGGGCTTCTTGCCGTCAGGCAGCGTCCTGCGGAGGTGCTCGTGGACGATCGCAGCCGAGAAGGGCTTCGGGATGAACGTCGCCTTCTCGGGCATGTCACCCGGATTGGGACGGATATTGCCGCTGGCGATCACGATCTCGATCCAGGGCCAGTGCTGTGCGACATGACGCGCCAGCGCAAAGCCGTTGATCGATCCCGGCATCTCGACATCGGAGAACAGCAGGATGGTGTTGTCGGCCTGCTCCTCCAGCAGCACGATCGCGGTATCGCCGTCCATCGCCTCATGACAGCGAAAGCCGGCGTCCTCCAGGATCAGCGTCATGTCCATCAGGATGATCGGGACGTCATCGACCGCGAGCGCGAAAGGTACGGTCGACGTGTTCATCACCTCTACAACCGCCTGTATCCATAATCGCTCCCGCGACCGGCACGATGCTGCCGCCAAATCGTTGATGGCCTGACGGAAATTCGAGGGAGAACATCGAATGCGTAGCCTGGTTGCTGTGTTCACGGTCGGGATATTCGCGATCGCGACCCCTGCCGGCGCGCAGGACATGCCCGGCGCAGTCGATCTGGGCGCGCAAGCGCGCACCCAGGTTCAGTCAGCGACTGCTCGTGGCTATGCCGAACGGGGCGGGGCGGCGACCGCGCGAGGTCCGAACGGGGTGCCACTGTCCGCTCGCGCGAAAAGCTATTGCGACAGCTATTTGTAGGCGCTTGCAATCGTAGCGGCGTCTGCTCGCAAACGGAGCGATTTTCTGCTCGGATTATCTGACAATGGGCGGAGCAGTCTGCTCACGCTAATTGCCAATGTGCTCGCCATCATCCGGCGCTGCTCGCAGTCATGGTCGCCTGCTCACATTATCTGCCAGCGGGAGTGGCGTCAGCGTGGCACCCGGATGGAGCCGTCCGCGATCCCTTCGGCGATATTTGAGAGCATGACGGCGTAGCGGTGCAGGCCGGGGAAGCGACCGGCGTTTCTCTCGATCTCTTCGCCGTATCCGGCATCGAGCAGCGCCTTGAAGTCCGGCATCACGTCGAACATGCCGCCGAGCAGATCGATATCGGAAGCACCGATCAGCAGCAGGGCATTCGCATGGGCGTCGAGGCGTTTCATCGTCTCCAGCATTTCGGTTTTGGTCATCGCACCCTTTCCGCTTGCGTGGTGTCATCGCCTATTATGCGCTGGCCCTGTTCGCGAAAACCTTCCTTTCTGACGACCTTGCCGGTGGGCCATGACCGCAACGCATTTCTGCGGACCGCTACTTGTCAGAACTGTTGTAAGCGTGGCGTGAGGACCGCAGTTTATGCGGCTTGGGCTGTTGGCTGATCTGTCTGGGGCACCCAGTTCCACGGCATCAGCTCGTCCCAGCGGGTGGCGGGCCAGTCGCCGGCGACCCTGGCGATGACATCGGCGATATAGGCCTGCGGGTCGACGCCGTTGGCCTTGCAGGTCTGGATGACGGTGTAGATGGCGGCGGCTCGCTCGCCGCCTGCGCGCGAACCCGCGAACAGCCAGTTGCGCCTTCCCACGGCGACGCCGCGCAGGGCCCGCTCCGCGATGTTGTTGTCGATCTCCAGACGCCCGTCACCCAGGAAGCGGCACAGCGCCGGCCAGCGTTTGGTGCCATAGGCGATGGCTTTGGCCATGTCGGACTTGGGCGACAGGCGGCGAAGGGCAGCGTCGAGCACCTCGCGCAAGGCGTCGACCAGCGACTGGCTTCGTTCCTGTCGCGCTCGACGGCGTACATCCGGCGGCTGACCACGCACCTCCGCCTCGACGGCATAGAGCGCGCCGATGCGCTCTAGGATATCGGTGGTCAGCGGCGTGGAGAGGCGCTCGTGCAGGTCGAACACCTTGCGCCGGAAGTGTGCCCAGCATGCCACCTCTGTGACGCCACCGCGGTACAGGGCGTCATAGCCCGCATAGGCATCGGCCTGGAGAAAGCCGCGAAAGCCGGCGAGATGCGCCTGCGGGTGCGCCGCGGTGCGGTCGGGCGTGAAGCGATACCATGTTGCGGGCGGTGTCGTGCTGCCGGACGCCTGGTCGTCGGCGGCGTACACCCACAGCCGCCCGGTCGCGGTCTTGCCACGGCCGGGTTCGAGCACCGGCACCGGCGTGTCGTCGGCGTGGATCTTGTCGGCCTTGAGCACCTCGTCACGGATACGGCTGACCACCGGGTCGAGCAGTGCTGCAGCTTGCCCGGCCCAGCCCGCGAGCGTCGAGCGGTCGATCTCGAGCCCCTGCGCGGCCATCATCTCGGCCTGGCGGTACAACGGCAGATGGTGGTCGAACTTGGAGACGACGACGTGCGCCAGCGTCGCGAAGGTCGCCTTGCCCCGCGCCACAGCGCTGACCGGCGCGGGTGCCTGGACGATCTTCTCGCAAGACCCGCAGCTGTATTTGGGGCGGACGTTGCGCACGACCCGCCAGCGCACCGGCACGATGTCGAGCATCTCGTGCGCGTCCACGCCCAGCCGGCGCAGCGCACCACCGCAGTCCGGGCAGGTGCAGATACCGGACGCCGGCTCGTGGACGACCTCCTCGCGCGGCAGATGCTCCGGCAGACTGCGGACCGGTGCCAGGCGCGGCGCTACTCCAGGCACCGCAGTCTCGACTTCCGAAACATCCCGCTCCGTTTCCAGCTCTTCCAGCGCCAGCTCGAGCTGTTCGATCTCGCGGCCCAACTTCTCGGAGGAGGCACCGAACTGCATCCGCCGCAGTCGAGCGATCTGCCCGCGCAACGTGTCGATGAGCAGATCGCGGGCGGCGAGCGCGGCATTCGCCCGGGCGAGCGATGCCTCCAGTGCGGCGATCCGCGCGGTGGCATCAGCAGGGGAAACAGGCGCTTCCAGCACCCGCATTTCATAACAGATCACGCATCGACGGGCGAGAAAAAGCGTCGCAAAACCGCCGTTTTCACCCCGCCAGCGTCGGCGTGAACGTCCGCTCTGGGCGACGCCAGTCGATGCCCTCCAGCAGCATCGACAATTGTGCCGGCGTCAGCGTCACCGTGCCCGTCGCGGTCACCGGCCAGACGAACCGACCCCGGTCGAGCCGCTTGGAGAACAGGCACAGGCCTTGCCCATCGAACCACAGCAGCTTGACCAGATGACCCCGCTTGCCCCGGAACGCGAACAACGCGCCCGAGTGCGGGTTCTGGGCCAGCACCTGCTGCACCAGTACCGCCAGGCCATCGAACCCTTTGCGCATGTCGGTGACGCCACACGCCAGGAACACCCGCGTCGGCAACGGCGTGGGGCTCAACGCAGCACCGACAACACTCGCGCCAGCGCGCCGGCGTCCACCGACCCGTCCACGCTCACTCGGACGCCACCCGGAAATTCGATGCAGATGAGGCCAGACGTGGATGTCGCCGGCTGCGGCGCAGGTGCGGCGACATCGGCCACGCGCACCTCGGCGAATGCCGGCAGCGCAGGCGCGACCCCGCCCAGCTTGCCCAGCCGCGCCTGCTTGCGCCACGTATAGATCAGGCTGCTCGACACCTCGCGCCGGGCGATGACATCACGGACCCGCACGCCCGGCCGGAACGCCTCGGCCAGGATCTCCAGCTTCTCCGCGTCCGACCAGCTCCGTCGGCCCGATACCCGGCCGACCACCTCCACACGACCAGTCGTACGAGCGCTCGTACGACCAGTCTCAGAACCGAAAACTTCCCGCACCGCCCGCGCCCTCGTCAAAGACGATAAGCATCCCGGCTACGGCCAAACGGGCAAGGCGGCCCTCAGGCCACGCTTACGAACTGTTCTAAAAACCCGCTTCGCAAAAGCACCTGCCGGCGACGGCTTTGGAGAACCCATTGGCAGGGAGCGTGAGCACAACGCCCCGTTTGCAAGCAGCGCCGGATGATGGCGAGCACACTGGCAGATAATTCGAGCAGGACGCTCCCTGCCATTGGCAGGTAACGTGAGCAGGAAATCAGGCTGTTTGCGAGCAGACGCCGCTATGATTGCAAGCGCCTACACGTAGGGAGCTGAACGCCGAGCAGGAACGTCTCGATGATAGTTTGTAGATAGGTTCATCGAGCGCTATCGGACGTGAGTTGGAGCTAGCATGAGTATATTGAAGTTGAGCTCGTTCAATGGCGAGCTCGAAGGTCGTCCAGATACTCCGAAGCGGGCGCAACGCCTGTAAGTATTAAGTGCTCCCGTGCTCGAGTGCAGGCGACGTAGAGCAGCCGGCGTTCGGTCTCGTAGATCTCGTCCAGCTCCGCCTCGTCGGCGGCGTCGGCGACGCGGTCGTCCAGCGGTAGAATGCCTTGGTCGCAGGCCATCACCACTACCGCGCGGAATTCCAGCCCCTTGGCCAAGTGCATGGGCGCGGTGGTGATCACGTCGGCGTCGGTGACGCACGCCAACGCCTCGCGCGCGCGCGCGACCAAGTCCGGCGTGCGAACAAAGATGCCGATCTCGGCGGGCGTTATGCCCTCTGCCAGCCAGCCGGAAACGGTCTTGGCAACCGTTGTCGCCTCTTCCTCCGCCGTGCTGACCGTAATCACTAGAGGCGCCGGTCCATCGAACACGGATACAATACCAAGCCGCTCGTCCTCGACGCCGTCGACGTCGCGCAGCACGGAGGGTAGCAGGTGGTCGGCTGCACGCCGGATCTGCTGCGACGTGCGGTAACAAACTTTCAGCACGTGGGAGCGGCCGCGCACGTCGACGCCCAGCTGCGCCCAGGAGAAGGGATGTTGAAAGATGCGCTGGCCCATGTCGCCGGCCAGAAACAGCGCGTCCGTGCCGGCGGGCGCCAGCGCCGCAAAGAAGCGCAGCTCGGCGGGGGCGAGGTCCTGCGCCTCATCGAGGATGACGTGGTCGAAGGGCTTGTGCGGCTTGCCTGCGAGCCGATCGGCGAGTTTGTTGAAGACCTGAGCCCAAGTCGTGAAGCGCTCGGCTGCCAGCGCTTCGCGCACGCTGACGAACACCGGCCACAGCCGCTCGCGCTGGTTGGGTCCAAGCCGGCTCTTGCGCCCCATCCGCTGGACTGTCGCATAGGCGTTGGCCGAGGTGATGCCCCAGGCGTCGATGACGTTGGTCCATTCGGACAGCAGGAACCGGTCCGAAAACCCCTTCAGCTGGACCGCCTTTGCCGAGTGCGCGAGCCGTTCGCGCAGGATAGTACTCGTTGCGATGCGTGGGCGAACGCCGTGTTCAAGCTGGTATAACTGCTCCGCGATACCTTGGAAGGAAGCGGTGGTGATCCTCGGCACCACGCCGCCCGTCTCGGGTGCGAGTACCAGCAGCTTCTTCGCCATCGCGCCGGCCAGCGGCTGCGAGAAGCTGGCGAGCAGTATGCGAGCATCCGGGTTCCCGCGGGCAAGTCGCACCGCGCGGTGAATCGCAACGATCGTCTTGCCAGTACCGGCGGAACCGGCGACCCGCGCCGGCCCGGCGAAAGTGCGGTCGGTCAGCTCGCGCTGGGAGGGGTGGAGGAAAACGCCCCACTTCTCCCAAGGAAACGCCAGCGCCTGCTCCAGCTCCTCCTGGTCGGCAATCGGACGTATACGCCGCAGTGCGTCAGGGTGGGCGAACGGATCGGCCGCAGGAGCCGTGACCGGTGCGGGCAGCCGACCTGTCGCTGCAAATTCCAGCAGCGCCTCGCTCGCCTCCACGGGAAGGTGCTCGGCGAGGACAAAGAAGCTATCCTCGGTCGCGGCACGCACGTCAGTGAGCCAGTCCGCAGGGAGACCCACCGACAGCAGCGCATCGTCGTCGAGCGCTGCGAACAGCTTCGGTTGCTGCACAGCTGGCATCGTCGCGGCGGGCATGACAAGCTCGAGCTGCGCAGGCGGAGCGACCTCCTCGACCCGCTCGCGAACCTCGACAATTTGGAGGGCGCCGGTGCGGGGATGCGCCTCGATGCGCCGGCGCTCGGCCCAGGCGTAGGCGTTATCGTGATGGTCGACATAGGCGACCAGTATCGACTCGCCAGTTTTATGGACAATCAGCCGGACGTCGCGGTTGACGCGGGCCGACCAGAAGTTTGGGTCCTTGCTCTTGTCGATGCGGTGCAGCTGCAGCCCGTTGCCGGTCCGATCCATCTGCAGGTCGAACACGCTGGCCTTCACCGCCTTCTGATCGATGGCCGACAGGCGGTTGAAGGCGGCCGTGAAAGTGTCGGCGATCAGGAAGTTCATGCCATGTCCTCGGAGACCTTGACCTCGGCTCGCCCGGCGGCCGAGCGTCTGGGCAGCTTCTGCGCCGCCTCAAGCTGTCGCTCCGCTTCTACCAGCTGCCGCGCCAAGTCCTTCAGTCGCGTGCGGGTCTTGATGATGTCCGCCATGACGGCATCGACGCGCTTCTTTGACCGGGTGACCTGTTCGGGTATGGTAAGACCGGCGTTGACGCTGCCAGTCTTCATCGGAGCCATGGAGGGCTTTGGCTTCTTTGGCCTCCCCGCGTTTGCCTTGCTCTTGCCCTTGCTGGCCGGCTGCATCGTCACCGATCCGCGGCCAGAGAACGCTCCCGCGCCCCAGCCGACCAGACTCGATCCCCCGTGGTATCCCCCTTTGCCCACCTACAAACCTCACATCATAAGAGTGTTCATCAAAATGGCGTTTCGATGATCAACGGGCCGAGCGGCACAAACGCCTTAGCTATTTTGCCCTTGTTGCCATGCTTGGTGAGCGACGAAAGCGGGACTGCGATCTCTAGCTTCTGCAGATCGCTCACGAGGTAGAAACTTTGCCATGCACCGTCGTGCTCGGTCGTCGGCGGCCGGTGCTGAGCCCACGCCTTCTTCGCTCGTCCAGCGATTGCACCGTCATACCCGGCGAAGCGGCCGCGGTAGGTTGCGGAAGCCGGCCCGGCCTTCGACGTCTCCGACGCATAGAAGAGAATGTCGGCCGGATGATCGGCGTCGACAGCTAGCCGGAACTTACTCAGGACCATGCCACTGTCAGTGCCGAACGCGACAAAGCCGGTCTCGGCGCAGCGCTTAAGCCCACTTTCAAGATGTTGCTGTGGCACGGGCGTCAGCAAAGCCACGTCTGCCGTCGGATCGACCATGTCTCTTCTTACACCCCTAGCACCTTCATCACTTCGTCGCCGAAGTGGTTGATGACCTTCACCGCCACCTTGCGGCCGCCGGTCGGGCGGTCGAAGGGGCGCGAGGTGTCCGAATACAGCGTGGCCCACGCATCCTCGTCGATCTCGGCCTGGAGGGCGGTCTTTAGGCTCTTGTAGGGGTCGTTGGCGCCCAAAAAGTAGGCGTGGCGGACGAAAAAGCTTTCTTCGTCATAGTCGGTGTCGATGAACCAGGCGGCGATGCCCTTGGTGTCGCTAGAGCGGATGTCGCCGGTGTTGGGATCGAACACGTCAACCCCGTTCACCTTCACGCGGATGCAGGGGCCGCCATCGTCCAGCACCTCGACGTCGGGCTCCCCGAAGACAACGAACATGTTGCCGCGGCCGGTGTTCTTCAGCTCGTCCGACATATGCATGTCGGGATTGATGCGCGCCTTTAGGATGGTGAGGCTGCCGAGCTTGTCGAGCTCGGACGAATGCGCATCAAAGTTGAAGGCGCAGGCGATCAGCAGGTCGAAGCGCGCGTCGACCGCCTCTCGCGCGGCCGCGACGAGATCCTGCCGGCCGACGGTACCATATTCAGGCCCGATCAGGATTGCGGCGCGGCGCTCGGGTCCGTTCTCACCCTCAATGAAAGTGGCGCTGGCGCCGATGAAGTCGCCAGGCCAAGGGGCAATACTTTCGAAGGTGATGCGGTCGCCTTTAGCCTGCTGCTTCACGCCCTCCGCCTTAAGATAGTCGATCACGATGGCGGCGAAGTCCTGACCTGCGAGGTCGGCGTCGGCAGCGGAACGCGCGCCGTCGGCGGCGTCAATGGTCTCGATCAGTTCGTCCTCGCTGGCGGGTAGGACGCGGTGCGGGGACAGGCTTTCGACCGTGAACGGCCCGGCTACGCGGACGCGGGCGGGATCAGTGTACGGCTTGTCGTAGAGGTATTCGACGTCGGCGCGCGCGGCTATGCTGGCGTCAATTTCGCGCTGGCGTGCGATGCGCGCTTCCCACCATTTCTCAAGCGGTTCGGCGGCAGCGGTCGGCGATGTGGCGGGCAGCTCGCGCGGTATCTGCCACTCCGCCCATGACTCGCCCGAAGTGACGTTGAGATTGACGCGCAGTGGTTCGAGCACCCCCTGCCACTTCTCCCAGATGTCGTCGATCAGCGGATTATTGGCGATCGACTTGAGCGTGATGTGCGGCACGCGCTCATAGACGAAGCCTTGGCGAATATCGTCGTGCACCGGCGTTTCCGGCGGCAGCGTATGGGTGAGCGCGGCTTCCTTGACCCGGCCCTCGCGGCTGTCGGCGAGCAGATACCAGGGATAGCGCGCCGCCATTAGCCGCGTGCGGGCGAGCGCCAGCGCGACCCGACTTGTGTCCATCGTGATCCAGCGCCGGCCCCATTGCTCGGCGACATAGGCGGTCGTGCCCGAGCCGCAGGTAGGATCAAGCACAAGATCACCGGGATCGGTGGCCATCAGGATGCAGCGCTGAATAACCTTCGCGGACGTCTGCACGATGTAAACCTTGGCGTCAGTGAAACTACCAGTCCCGGTATCTGTCCAAATATTGCTTCGGGGAACAACTGGGTAATCGTCAAAGAAGCGAACAAAGCCAATCGAGGATGCTCTGGCTTCGACACGGTTGGCGCGCACGAGCCGATCAAGACCTGTTCGTGGTGTCGCCCACTGGCGAACGCCTGACTTGAACACGCGATCTCGGAATTTGTAGTCGTAAAGGGTCGTCGATGCGTTGGTCTGAGATGTTAAAGGCTTGACTGCGTAGATGCGTCCTTCGCCGGTACCTAAACTGCTCGATCTCGGCCGAGGCAGCTTCCTTGAAGCTCTTGTCGAGTGCCTCGCCAGCCTCGAGCTGACGTGAGTCGATGAGCAAGGTGCGCGGGCGCGGCAGACGCCCGCCATGCTCATCGTAGTTGCGGAAAAGTTCGAGGTGGCCGGCGTGGAAGGCCGCTCGTTCGCCCGCCTCGGCATCGCCACGCTCAAAGCCTGCGATCCATTCGAACACCAGCTTGGAGATGGCGGTGTTCTGGCAGACGACGATGAAAACCGGCGGCACGCCGATACCGACCTTCTGCCAACGGTCGAACTCGCTGGCATAGTGACTGTAAAGCGAGTTCAAGGCCGTCAGCAGCAGCGGGTTGAGATCGAACGGGCTCAACTTGTTCGCGCTGGCGGTCGATTTAGGCATCGACTTGCCGATGTGCTTCCAGAGGTCGCGGTAAACGACCGTGTCGGTTTGGACGAGGTTGTCAGTAACGGGCACGCGCGGTAGCTTGACGATGCCGCTCTCGATCGCGTCTATCAGGCTGAAGTCCGACACCACCCAAGGGAAAAGCGTTCCCTCCTGATAGCCGGAGCCGCGCAGGAAAAAGGGGGTGGCGGAGAGGTCGTAGACCGCGCGCACGCCGCCGGTGCGCTTGCCCTTCCTAAGCTGACGGTCGAGCGCCTCGATCCCGTTGATCCAGAGCCGGGCGGCCTCCTCATTCTGCTCGGCTTCCTTCTTCTCGTCGCCGGTCAGCGTGCCCTCGGCATCACCACCAACCTTGTGGCGGTAGCAATGGTGCGCCTCGTCGTTGATGACGTTGACGCGCTCGAAGCGCAGCAGCTTGCCGCACGCCCGGTTCAGCATCTGCGCGTCGGTTTCTATTGTTCGGACCGGCTCGGGATCATTGCCCTGGAGGAAGCTGCGGGCCGCCTTCGGCATGGCCAGCGTCTCGCGGTGCTGGAAACTGTGATAGTTGGTAATGACGATCTCGGCCCGCCGGATCTCCGGCAGCATTTCGGGCGGCACGAGCTCGCGTGTGTCGTAGTAGTTGCCCGGTTCGCTCGGCTGGAGAACCCGAAGCCGGTCCTTGATCGTGATGCCGGGCGCGACGATCAGAAAAGCACGCGAAAAATCTTTGGTTTCTTTGCGGCCTGCGTTGATCGCCTGCCAAGCGATCAGCATCGCCATGACAGTCGTCTTGCCGCTACCCGTCGCCATCTTCATGGCAAGCCGGAACAGCGCCGGATTGGCCTCTTCGTTGTCCTTTGCGATCTGATCCAGCAGGCCCCGTGTCGCCGCCCTGCGGGGCGCCACCTCGGTCAGCCAGATCATCGTCTCGACCGCCTCGATCTGGCAGAAGAAGGGGCGGGGTCCGGCCCATTGCTCCTTCGGCCGCCGCCAATGCTCCAGCAGCCGCTGGCTCGCCGGGGTGACGCCCCAATCGGCCGGGTTGGGAACGCCACGCCACGCATCGACGTAGCCGCGAATTGCGTTAATCTTCGCGTTCTCGGTGTAGGTCTCTAAATCGAGTGACGCCTGTGTGGCGGAAGCCTGCTTCCGTGACGCGGGCACCGGCACGATGAACTTGGACGGGCGCCGTCCCTTGATCGGCTGCCCTTCAATCGGCTGCCCTGTGTCGTCGAGCCGATGGTAGAGGTACGGCGGCGCGTAGGGCGAGTTGAGAATCGGTCGTTCGTAGAAACTGTTAGCCACCAGCACTCCCCCAAGAAACCGTCATGATCGACCTGGCGACGCTTTGTCAAAGGTGCTCGCTTGCGCGGTGAGGTTTCCGCTCTGTCCTATGACAGCGTGCGAACGCTCAAATCGGCTGAAAACTGCGCGCGTCGAACTTCCGGCCCGTCATCAGGTCGCGGTTCGCGTTCGCCTGCCAGAAGCCGAAGGGGTCGTCGTCAGCGCCGAACTGCTGCAGGTGCATCACGCCTTCGACGTCGGCCTCGTCGTACGGTGCGGCCAGACCAGCGACCGTGGAAGGGTCGCCGAGCACCAGATAGGTGAAGCGACGCTCGTCGCCTGATGCTACTACGGCCTTCCCCTCCTCCAGCGACACGACGGCGCCCGGACGCAGTCCGACCCGGAAGATTTCCGGCCCCACTACCTCGTAGTAGGCTGGCCCCGCGACGGGCGGGTGGAGCAGGAGATGCGGGGGCGCCAGAGCGGCGGTGGGAACTTGCACGGCCAGCGACGCCGTGCGGCCGGTCGTGCTCTCTCGATAGACCTGGAGATCGAGCACCTCCTCGCGAGCCATATACGAGGTCGTCTGGAAGCCGATCGAACCGCCCGACGACATGGCAATGCGGCGCAGATCCTCCTCGCTGCGCACGGTGTCCAGGCTGGTGAGGTATGCATAGGCGACGTTGGCGAGTCTGCGGGTGCCCTGCAGGTTCCACTGAGACCCCCAGATTTCCCGACTCTTCTGGATGGCGCGAAAGGCCACGGGGTTCGTGACGTGGAACAGCTGGAGGTCGAAGTCGCCGTCCTGGCGTGGAAAGGCGCGACCGGTGGCGTGCTGCAGCAGCCGGCGAGGTGCAAGGATCCGGCACCGGTAGAGCTGCGCGCCGTCGGCGTAGCGGTGAACTAGTCCGTCCGAACGGATCGCGACCATCAGGCGCGCCGCCCGCGTGGTGCGCGGATCGCCGACGTCCACGTTGAACGTCGCACGATGTACGCCGGGCTCGATGTCGAAGGTCATGGTCGACGGTCCGAAGAAGCTGGGCTGGTAGAAACGCAGTCCGCCCAGCGCGACGAAGACCTGCTGCGGCAGTAGCAGGCTCCCGACCTTGCCATGCCCTAGATACACCTTGATCAGGCCGTCGTAGCTCACGGAGTCGCCGAGGCGCACATCGTCCGCGGTCCGGACCGGCAGACCGGCGAGCCGCGCATCAAAGGTAATCTTCATCGAGCCGATATAGGGTATAACGCCGCCCAGTTGCGACCACCCGCCTTTCCCGACGTCCGCAATTGAAAACGGATCGGAGATCATGAGCGGCAACGTGTGGCCGGCTTCGGACGCTAGCGGGCGTACTCGCCCAGGCCGCGCGCAACCAGCTCCTCATTGGAGAGGCGTGGACCACGCTTGAGCCGTTGATTACCGAGCGTGCGACGATCCAGCTTTGGGCCGGATGGGGCCGGGCAGGGCGCCTTGAACAGGCCAACAGGCTGTGCGGTGCGCGCCGGCTCGTTGTTGTTCCGTTTAGCGTGGTGCGGCTGAGCCTGCTGGATGGTGCGGGCAAGCGCCAGCGCCACGTCGAGGTGCTTGTTGTCGACCACCGCAGCCTGGTTCACCCGGCGCATCTTGTCGAACATGCGATAGGGTAGAGCCGTGCCCTCGTGCTGGATCTCGAGCCGACCGTCCGGGTACTCGCACACGTCGACCTTCTTGCGCGCGAGCGCCTGCGACGCAGGCGAGGGCTCCAGGATGAACATGGCCTTGTTGTAGTGCAAGGTGAGGGCGCCGGTGACGGTGCGCTGCTCGCGCCAGACCAGCTCAGCCTCCAGGTCTTCGTGGATGGCCAGCGGCCGGTGCAGGTCGCGCGGGTCGAACGGCGCCTTGGCGAACCGACGATTGTGCTGCGCCATGTAGGAGGGGAGGAAGGCGTTGGCTTGGTCGATGGTGGAGATGCGCTGTAGCCGCATCGCCTTGACGAGGCGGTCCTGCAGCGTCGCATTGACCCGCTCGACGCGTCCCTTCGCCTGCGGCGAGTTCGCGCAGATCAGCTCGATGTTGAGCCGGTCGAGCGCACGGCCAAGGTGGGTCATGCCATCACCCCTCGCCGTGGCCGTGTTGTTGCGGAAGGCGCTGTGCTTGTCCGTGTAGAAGGCCACCGGCTTGCCGTGCCGCTCGAGATAGGTCCGGGTGGCGCGCATGTAGGAGAAGGGGGACTGTCAGGAATTTTGTGCGGGAGGCCGGTTACCGTCATTAGATGACGAAGCGCTCACCGAAGATTACGGCGAACTGACTTTTGGCCTCACCCCATTCGCGCGGTGGGCGCTTCCATTCGTCCGCCGCGTGATTGAGCACGAGATATAACAGCTTCATCGCGGCATCGTCACCGGGGAAATGGCCGCGGGTACGGACGGCACGGCGAACCTTCGAATTCAGGGCCTCGATGGCGTTCGTAGTGTAGATGATCCGGCGGACGCCCTCGGGAAAGGCGAAGAACGGGATCACCTGGTCCCAGTGTCGCCGCCAGCTTATGGCGATGGCCGGGTGTTTCTGGCCCCAGGGGCCTGCCTCGAACGCCTCCAGCGCAGCCATGCCGGCCTCGGGCGTCTCGGCACGGTAGACGCCGCGCAACGCCTGGGCGATGAACTTGCGCTCCTTCCAGGACGCAAAGCTCATGCTGTTGCGGATCAGATGGACGATGCAGGTCTGGACGATGGCCTCGGGGAAGACAGCGTTGATCGCCTCCGGGAACCCCTTCAGGCCGTCGACGACGGCGATCAGGATGTCGGCGACGCCGCGGTTCCTGAGCTCGTTCATAACGCGCAGCCAGAATTTGGCCCCCTCGGTCTGCTCGATCCAGATGCCGAGCACCTCCTTGGTCCCGTCCGGCTGAATGCCCAGCGCGATGTAGACCGCCTTGTTGCGGACGAACCCTTCGTCGCGGATCTTCACCCGGATCGCGTCGAAAAACACCAGCGGATAGCAGGCGTCGAGCGGCCGACCCTGCCATTCGGCAACCGCCTCCAGCACCGCATCGGTGACGGTCGAGATCAGGTCCGGCGAGACGCCGATCCCGTACAGCTCCTCGAGGTGCCCGCGGATTTCGCGCACCGTCATCCCGCGCGCGTACATCGAGACGATCTTGTCGTCGAAGTCGGGGAAACGGCGCTGGTATTTGGCGATGAGCTTCGGGTCGAACGTCCCCGCCCGGTCGCGTGGCACGTCCAGCGTCACCTTCGACGTGCCCGTCAGCATCGTCTTCCTCGATGACCCGTTGCGCCGGTTGATGGTGCCTGCGGCGCCTTCGCTTTCCAGATGATCGTCGAGCTCAGCCGACAGCATCCGCTCCGACAACGCCTTCTTCAGCTCGTCGAGCAGACCGTCCTTTGCAAACAGCTCCTGCGGGTCACGACCAGCCAGAAGCTGGTCCAAAACGTCCTTGTCGATTGCCATATCGATGGTCCCTTCCATTCCATCCTATGGCCTCCCGCACAAAATTCCTGACAGTCCCGGAGAAGGTGCTCTCGCTCTCGACCATCTCGACGTGCATCAGCTCGCTGGTGGCATCGTCGATGAAGACTAGGAGCGTGCATTGCGGACCGCGGCCCTCGAACCACCAGTGCTTGGAGCCGTCGACCTGGATGAGCTCGCCGCGGCAGTCGCGCCGGTAGCGCGGCTGGTACGGGCGAGGGCGCTTGGCCGCACGGTCCCGCCACAGCCCGGCCTCCAGCATGATGCGCCGCAGGGTCTCGCACGACAGGCCGATGCCGTGGCGCTCGGCGAGGTACTCGCGCGCCAGCGTCGGCCCGAAGTCGGCGTAGTGCTCGCGCACTAGCGAAACCACCTCGGCGCGGAAAGCGTCGCTGTAGCGCCGGTTGCTAGGGCGTCCTCGCTTACGCGACACCAGGCCGCTGGCGCCGTCCTCCCGAAGTCGGCCCAGCAGCCGGTACACTTGCCGCCTCGCAAGGCCGAGCAGTTCCATCGCGTCCGCGACCCGGATCTCGCCACGGTCGAGCCGCATCAGCGTGTCGAAACGGGTGATCTCAGCAGCACTCATCGCCAGCACCGTCATACAATGCGCGTCCTCGTTGCCGAGAACGGCTATGACACCGGCGACCCGCCGATAGCACCGCAGAGTGCCATTTCTATCTAGCGGGCTGGTGCCATTTGTACTTAGCGCTTACACCTGTTTTGTTCGATAATATATCTTATGTTAAATCAATGGCTTAGCAGATTTCCGGCATCGTTCTTGCAGAGACTGACGTGGCTTTTTCGCAGCTAAGGCTTGCCAGTCAGTCGCGAGTTAGCCGCGCCGTCGTTCTCGCGCGCGAGCGTGTCGCGGATCTTCGTAAAGATCCTGCAGCGCGCGCAGCCGAAACGCATTCCACCAGCGTTGCCAGCGATGCTCCTCGGCATCGTGGAGCATGTGACATCGCTGGCATAGCGCGGCGAGATTGCGCGGCGCGCTATTGCCAGGATCATGATCCAGATGCGCGCAGGCCAGCACGACATAGGTGATCCGCACGACGTCGAGCGCGAAGAGGTCGCCGACCTTCACCCGTCGCCCCTCTCCCGATCGCCAGCATCGCGCTTCGCTATCCCACCAGCGCCCATCGCCCAGATGCGCGACGTGCCGAAGATGCGGTCGCCGGCAGCGTTCGCAGCGCCCTCCTGCCCGCACGAACCGGATCTGGTCCGACAGCAGCGGCCAGTCGATCGGGTACAGCCAGCGGTTTTCGGGGCGGATCGGCATCCATGACTCTATGAGTCATGCGAAATGAGAACAAAAGGAAAATCTCGTTCCCTTCATGTTCTTATCCAGCATATCATGCGCGCATGTCCGCGTGTGTGATTCCCCTGTCCCAACCGATGCCGATCGCCGATCTGCCGCCAGCGTTTCGCCTGAGGGTGGTGAGCGCGGCCGGCGCTGGCTTCCCCTCGCCTGCCCAGGACTGGGAGGAAACCGCGATCGATCTCGTGGCGCTGCTGCGCCTCGACCGCGCCGCCAGCTTCGTGTTCCGGGTCAGCGGACAGTCCATGATCGACGCTGGAATCTATGATGACGACGTGGTGGTGGTCGATCGCGACGCCACGCCGGTTAGCGGCCGCATCGTCATCGCCGTGGTCGACGGGGGCTTCGTGATCCGCCAGTTGGTCTGGCGCGACGGCAAGCCGGTCCTCGAGGCCCGCAACGCGCGGATGCGCTACGACGCGGTGATCGCGGATGAGAGTGTCGAAGTGTGGGGCGTCGTCCGCGCCTCCGTGCGCAACCTGCAGGGCTGACCGCCATGTGGGCGATCGCTGACGTCTCCAACTTCTATTGCTCGTCGGAGAGGGTATTCGACCCGTCGCTGCGCGATAAACCGCTCATCGTGCTGAGTAACGGGGACGGCTGCGCCATCGCGCGCTCCGAGGAGGCCAAGGCGCTGCACATCAAGATGGGTGCGCCGATGTTCAAGATTCGTGATATCGTCCGCGAGCATGGCATCCAATACCGCAGCAGTTCCTACGAATTGTATGCCGACATGAATCGTCGCTTCAATCAGGTCCTCGCCGAGCACAGTTGCACGGTCGAGGTGTACTCGATCGACGAATCGTTCTTTCGCCTGCCGGTGCTCCCGAACGGCCTGGGCGACGTGGCGGCCGCGCACCGCGTGATCGCGGCCGTCAAGCGTGCGACGGGCCTGCCGATCCGCATCGGGCTTGGCCCGACCCGGACGCTGAGCAAGGTTGCCAACGCCCTCGCCAAGGCGTCGGAGAAGGTCTGGAAGGGCGTGGTCGACCTGCACGACATCGAGCTGCGGCGGCGCCTGTTCGCGCAATGGCCGGTCGAGGAGGTCTGGGGCATCGCGCGAGCGATGACCGAGCGGCTGCGACCGCTCGGCGTCAGGACGACGGCCGATCTTGCCGCCCTCCCCCCGGAGGTCGCGCGCGACGTGGGGACGGTGATGCTGGAGCGGCTCGTGCGCGAGCTGAACGGCGTCGAATGCACCGATTTCGAGCCGGAGCCGCCCCCGTCCAAGGCGACCGCGGTGACCCGCTGCTTCGGTGAGCCGGTGCGCGAGGTCGCGGCGCTGCGCGAGGCGATGGTGCGCCGCGCGGTCCGCGCGGCCGAGAAGATCCGCGCGCAGGATCTCGCTGCCACCCGCCTGATCGCCTTTGCCCACGGAAGCCGGTTCAAGCCCAACGCGCCGTCCGCCTCGCGCATAGCGCGGCTGTCGCCGGCGACCAATGATCCGCGCGTGATCGGCGGTATGGCGGGCCGCATGGCGGATGTCATGTACGAAACTGGCGGCGTCTACACCAAGTGCGGCGTCATGCTCGAGGGGCTGGAGCCGATGACCGCGCACCAGGCCGACCTGTTCGCGGTGCCCGATCCGCGATCCCCTGCCCTGCTCGCCGCGATCGACGGGCTCAACGGGCGGTTCGGCCGCAACACGATGCGGCTTGCCTCCGAGGGCTTTGGCCAGAAGAGCTACGACACCAAGCGTGCTTTCAAGAGCCCGTCCTGGACCACGCGGATCGATCAGGTGCCGATCGCGCGGTGAGATCAATAGCGATAGCCTGCCTGCCGGCAGGCCGCTGCCAGCTTCATCACTCGCCCATCCTTCGCGCCGTACTGGCGCAACCGTGCGGAATAGCTGTAGGCGCTTGCAATCGTAGCGGCGTGTGCTCGCAAACAGCCTGATTTCCTGCTCACGCTTTCTGCCACTGGCGGGGAGCGTCCTGCTCGAATTATCTGCCAGTGTGCTCGCCATCATCCGGCGCTGCTTGCAAACGGGGCGTTGTGCTCACGCTCCGTGCCAATGGGCTCTCCAAACCCGTAGCCGGCAAGCGCTTTTGCGAAGCAGGTTTCCAGAACAGTTCTGACAAGCGGCGGGCCGCAGAAATGCGTTGTCGTCATGGCCCGCCCGCGAGGTCGTCAGAAAGGAAGGTTTTCGCGAACGGCGGGCGGCGCACTGAACGGGCGCAGATATACGTTTACGACCGAACCCGTCGAACCGCGCTGGCTACGATCGTCCCGTTTGGGATGGTGAAACGGGAATGTCAGCTTTCGCTGGCGGAATGTCGGACACGTTCAACGTCCAAACCACCGCCAGCATAGAAATTTATCGTGTGATCGCGATCTCTCAGAGTCCTGCGTACCACTCATATCCTGCAGCATCCTCCCAATACCCACCCTTGCCGCCATAGATGCCGGCAAGGCTTGGGACCGCCTCGATCCGCTGGACATATTTCGCGTGTTTATAGCCGAGCTGCCGCTCTACCCTGAGACGTAACGGCGCGCCGTTCTGGACCGGAAGCAGCTGGTCGTTGATCCCCCAAGCCAGGATCGTCTGCGGATGAACGGCGTCGATCCGGTCGATCGATTCATAGTACATGGTCCCGTTGGTCTGTGGGTCGGCACAATGAAACACGATAAAACGGGCTTGCGGACTGACACCTGCGCGATCCAGCAACAGCTTTAGGGGCACACCGTGCCATTTCGCGATCGCGCTCCAGCCCTCCACGCAGTCATGACGTGTGATCTGGGTTCGGGTCGGCATCGCCCTGATCTGGTCGAGCGAAAAGGCTTGCGGGTTAGCGACAGCGCCGTCGACCACCAGCCGCCAATCGTTGAAGTTGACGGCAAGATGCCGTGCATAATCGGTTCCGCCCGGCATCCGGGTGCCATTCGCTCGAAAAACGGGCGAGCGCTGCGAAGGAGCGAACTCCTCAGCTAGCGCCGTCCGGTCCTGCAATAGCCTCTGAAAGGCATAGTTGCCCCGCTCGCCGGATGCGAGGAGCGCGCGAAATTGCTCATTTTGCCCTAGACGGTCGCAGCCTGAGAGTATCGTGCCGGCGCCGGCTGCAAGGCTGCCGACAAGAGCGCGGCGTGTGAGAATCGTTGTCATTGCGTGTCCAAGGTCCGCTTGAGCTTGGCGATATGTTTGTCGGGATCGGGTGGCACTCGGAACCAGCCGGTCAACATCGAACGGACCTCGTTGATCGGACCCGCCAGTAGCACCAAAGTCAGGTGAACGACGATGAACGCAGCTATGATACCAGCGCAAATGAAATGCAGAGAGCGGGCCGACGAGCGACCGCCCAAAAGATCGAGCGGCCAGTGCATGACTGCGTTGAATCCGGGAGACAAGCTCAGCCCGGTCAGGATCAGCAGCGGGATAACGACGAATACGATCGAAATATACGCGATCTTCTGTAGGACGTTATACCGGAGCGCTTCTTGACCAGTGGGGAATTTTAGGCGCGCATGATCCTTCACGTCTTGCCAGAGGTGGGAAGGAGCAAGTTCGCTGCGCCGTAGCGTCAGGTCACGCTGGATGTGCCGGTTGACCAGACTGATGACCAGATGAGCAAGCAGGCCAAACGCGAGAATCCAAGCGAAGAACAGATGCCAGTGGCGAGCAAGCGCCAGATTGTATGTTGAGGGGATTGTTGCCCAGCCCGGAAAGCGCGGCGGAGACCACCACGGCTGATCGAAATTCGCGCCATACTCACCCCAATAAAGGTGCGGGTGGGCGTTCGAGATCATCAACCCGCTCATTAGCAGGACGATGATCGCCACCGCATTGGTCCAATGCCAAAGCCTTGTCGGCAATCGATGCCGGTACACCAGTTCGCCGCCGTGCTCTGCACGCTCGCGGGTCTCGGTGGCTGAAGTCGATAGCGGCTCGATCATCTGCAGCCTCCTCGGTACCGCACACCATCGGCTTCGTGCCGATAGTCGCGAGGGTTTTGTAACCCGGGGCCTGCATCCGGGTGGTCTGCCCAAGCGCCGGTCCGGCGTGTCGAGCGCATGGAGTGGAAAATTCCCATCATCATAATCCCAACTTCGATCGCTGACCGGCCGGAGTTACACGGCCGATGAAATATCGTCGGCCGATGTGCAGCCTCGCTAACTCGGCCGATCCCCAGCCGCGGACGGCACCGCCAACGGCTTACAGCTTGCGCGCTGCGGTGATCGGCCCGCCCGTACCCTGCTGCACCAGAACGGCGGAGCTCAGCCCGCGGGGTGCGCTGGGCAGCGGCAACTCCGTCACCGCGCCGGACCAATTGCCCAGCTTTACCAATTCCCGCACGATATTGCGGTGGGGGAGCGTCCGCCCCCCATTCTCTCCGGCGCGGATCGGCACCTCGACCGTCCGCGGATCGTAGCGGACCAGCCAGATCGTCGATGGAACGTCTTTGCCGGCAGCCAGAGTCAGGGCTCCATTGCGCACCGATATGGCAGGACCGCCACGCGCAGGGCCGGCGCGCTGTATAGCCGCTTCGAGCTGGGCACGATTGCTGCCAACGATAGTGGGCCCGCCGTTGATGATCACCTGCGGTGTCGCCACCTGTGGGCGACCAGCGGCACGCGCATAGTCCCATTGCCGCGCGGTCCAGGCGGGGGAGCCGAAAGTGTCCTTCCAGCCGAGCCGATCCCAGTAGGTCACGGCGAAGGATAAGGCGAGCACGCCCGGCGCATCCGCAATGGCGTTCACGTTGGCGTTGGCAGGCGGGCAGGACGAGCAGCCTTGGCTTTGGAACAGTTCGACCACCACAGGCGCGGCGGGCGTCCCGACGACGAGTGGTTTGACCGGGCGGGGCTGTGCGGCAGCTCCGGCGGGCGCCTGCCCGCAGCCGGCCAGCGCTAACAGGGACAGCAGGGAGAGGATGTTGTGCGTCATGCAGAGTGCCTCGGTGGGAGAGTACGAATGTTAAAAGGCGGTCGACCATTCGGTTACCCGGTCGGGCAGATGATCGAGTAGGAAGGCTTCGAGTTGGCGATCCACCCCTGTCAGGATGAAAATGCCGACGATTAACAGCAGTCCTCCAAGCACGATCTTGCCGCGACCGCCCGCTGCCATCATCCGCCCCCGCCAGCGGGCGAGCGCGCCGCGAGCGGCAAAGGCGATGACCAGCAGCACGGTGGAGATACCTAGTCCGAAGGCCGCCATCACCAGCGCTACTTCGCCCAGATCCTTCCCTTCCGCCGCCAGCGCCACCGCCGCGCCGAGCGTGGGGCCGACACAGGGTGCCCAGACGATGCCGAGCAATGCCCCGATCAGCGCTTGACCCCACAACCCGGCGCGGTCGTCGAGTGCGCTTTGCTGTCGGCTCGCCCAGGCTGCGGCAGGCGTGGCGATCCGTGAAAGCCCGTCCTGAAGGCGAGGTATCAGCAGGACGATGCCCACCAGGCACAGGATGATCGCGCCGGCGTTCCGGACGACAAGCGTATCGATCCCGAGCGCCTGCCCGAACGCGGCGACGACGAAGCCGGTCGCGGTGAACGCCAGCACCAGTCCCGCCGCAAGTGCCACGGGCGCGAAGCGGTGACGCTGCGCCGCCGACGACAGGACGATCGGTACCAGCGGCAGCACGCACGGCGACAGGATGGTGAGCGCGCCCGCCACATAGGCGAGCGCGGGGTTCAACGCCGAGGCCATTAGAGGATCAGGCCAGCGCGCCGCGGATCACCGCGGATACCTTGGCATCGTTGGTCTCGTGAGCGATGCGGCCGGTTTCGCGCTTGCCGCGAAAGCCGATCAGGGTCGACTGCATCGTCGCGCCGAACTTCTGCCAAAGCGGCTTCTGCGTGTCATAGTCGATCCGGAAGACCTGCATGTCGCGATAGGCGGGTTCGGCGATGACACGCTCGATCGTCTTTGCCTGCTGACGGCATACCGGGCACCACGGGGCATGGACCCAGACAAGGATCGGCTTGCCCGCCTTCTGCGCTGCATCGAACGCGGCCTGATTGAACGGTTTGACGGTCGGTGCCGCATGGGCGGGCGCCGCGATCGTGATGGGCGCGGCGATGACGGCGACGGACAGAAACATGGAACGCATCGGTGACCTCCCTTGATGGTTCCTGTCACTACGGGACAACCAGGAAGCCGGTTACACGGCACATGAATGAAAAGATGCCGTTGTAACCAAACGCCGCGCTCCCGCGTAGTCCGTGCACCGGCGCGTTGGAGGGTAGGACTGCATGGACGACGAACAGGTGCCGGTGACGAACGCTGGTCGTTCCGGACTATGCTTGGACGCTATGCCCCTTGATCATTCGCAATATCCCGCTCGATACTGATCGACGCGGCGTTGCGGGGTGTAGATGGGGCAAAGCGAAGATCAGCTCAAGGCATTGATGATCGGGGGGCTGGATGGCGACGCTGCCGCTCACGCTGCGCTACTGCGCGCGCTCGTCCCGCTGCTGGAACGTTTTTATCGCCGGCGGCTCGCCGGCAGCAACGAAGTGGATGACCTGGTGCAGGAAACCTTGATTGCCGTGCATGGCCGCCGGGCGACCTGGGATCGCGGCCGCCCCTTCACGGCGTGGCTCTATGCCATCGCACGCTATCGCATGATCGATCACCTGCGCCGACAGCGCCGGCACATCCCGATCGAGGACGTGGAGGCAATGCTGGTGACGGAGGGTTTCGAAGCATCCGCGAATGCCCGGATCGATGTCGCCCGTCTGCTGGGCACGCTGCCGCCCAAGCAGTCGCGAGCCATTCGGGACACGCATATCGACGGACAAAGCATCGCGGAGGCCGCTACCCGAGCCGGGATCGGGGAGTCCGACGTCAAGATTTCCGTGCATCGCGGCCTTCGTGCGCTCGCCGCCCGGCTGAAAGGGTGACGGCAATGAGCACTGAGAGCACCGAACAGTTGATCCGACAGCTCAGCCGCGACGTAGCGCGTGTGCCGCCTAACGCCGTCGCGCGGCGCATCGCCATCGGGATCGCGACCGGATGCGTCCTTGCGGCTCTCTACATGGGCGCCACGATCGGCGTTCGCCCCGATCTGGATGCGGCGATGCAAGGATCGTCCTTCTGGATCAAGGCCGCCTACACCCTGTCGATCGCGATGGTGGCGATGTCCACGGCGGTGAAGCTGGCTCGTCCGGACGCGAGCGTCCCGCGCGGCCTATGGCTGCTGGCGGTGCCGGCGCTCCTCCTGGCAGGCGTCGGGGTGGTCGAACTCGCCTCGACGCCCTCTGGCGACTGGCTGGCGATGTGGCTGGGCCAAAGCTGGCGGAGCTGTCCGTGGCACGTCCTGACCCTGTCGATCCCGATCTTCGCCGGATTGCTGTGGTCGTTCCGGCGTCTCGCGCCGACACACTTCAGGGCCGCCGGTGCTGCAGCGGGACTGAGCGCCGGGGGATGGGCGGCGACGATCTACTGCCTTCACTGCCCCGAGGTATCGGCCATCTTCGTGCTTACCTGGTACACACTAGGAATTGCCCTCGCCGCCAGCGTAGGAGCGCTGATGGGTCCAAGGCTCCTGCGCTGGTGACCGCGTGCGTCAGTCGCCGCGCGGCATTCGGCGTTGTCCGTCGACCGCGAGTGCGTAACAGGCTGCCAGCAGCACGGCGTCCTTCATCAGGAACTGGCCGGTCGACCCGAGAAACGGAGCGCCGTATCCCGCCTGCCAGAACGCGGGCGCACCCAATGAGAAGCTGAGCGTGACGCAAAAGGTGAATACGCCCATCGCACCGCCGGCGAGGCTTGCGAACGGATAGCGAGCGCCGAGCGCGATCATTGCTCCTGTCAGCAACTCGATAGTACCGATGACGTTGCTTGCGCCACGCTCGCCCCAGATCGGATACATCCAGCTAAAGAGCGGATAGTGGCTTGCGATCTTTGCCACGCCCTCGGCCTCATATGCCGCGAACTTGGCGATGCCGAATAATGCGAAAACGATGACGATCGACCATCGCAACGCAGCGATGGTGGTGGCGTCGTTCGGAACGTAGCTAGTCGTCATAAATCTCCCCTTTGGGAGCGCTTACGAAGCGGGACGGAGATGGGTTACAACGCCTCCCCAACCAAGGCTCGCCCCCGACATTCCCGATTGGGAACCCCAGCCAGGATCACAGAAGGTGAGGGAGGGCACTTCACCTCTCGGGCGGCACCATTTCCCAAAACCTGTTCCCGATTGCGCTTTCTCGAAATGGACACCTGGCGACGGGGTTATGGGACTGGGGTCGTGTCGCCAAAGTTGTAGCTTTCAGCGGTAAATGTCACGAAGTGACATCACTGATTGTCGCCTCCTGCGGCCTGCTCCTTTGGGGAAGCACTGATAAAGCCAGCTTTCCCGCTCGGTCCGGCACGTTGCGCTCTGAGGAAGGGCCTCATCATAGGCTTGGTGAGATCCGTCCAGCCTGAAGGATCGTGGTTTGTGCCAGCGCCAGTCCATCCATCGATTTATCGGCATCAGCACGTTCGTTCCTGCTTCACCTCGCTTTGCCGAACATGACGTAACCGAAAGGCGCGACAGCCAGGAAGCCGCGAACAGACCACGTCGCAATCTGCCGAACAGGCATTGGCCGGCAACAGGAAGGCCAATGATTTCGGTCGATGATATCCGCATAATATTTGAGGGTGAGGAAGGTAGCATAGTATAAATGCTGAACTGATCACCTGCCTGCTCGACGCGGGCGATCGGCAGTTCGACATCTCCGAGAGGGGTGCCACCACGGTCATTCAGCAGACCCAGTGCTGCCCAACCGGCGAAAGCACCCATCATGGCCGAGGTAAGCCAATAACCGATGCGGCCAATGGTAGACTGACGCCGCATCAGAGGAACATAAAAAGCCGCAGCCCCCAAGCCAGCTATCACGCCTAAGAGGCTACCCCAACCGAGAATACTGGTGAGGCCGGGTGTAACCGGCGCAAACGGACGTGAAAAGTAAACAACGGGCAGCGTGATGGATGCTAGAAGTGAAACCAGCCACAGCCCTTGGCGAAGGATGAAGTCGAAGCGGCGAGCACTACTCGCATCTTGTTGTTCGGTGAGATTCATGCCGCTGCCGCCGCTGTGGCAGCATGCCTGCCGAGCGTTCGATAAACGGTCGGCCGGGAAATCGAGAACAGCTCGGCGAGGTCGCTGATCGAGTAGTCGTCGGTATCGTACATGCGACGAAGCTCCTTCTGCTGCCGATCGGACAGCTTGGGCTTCTTCCCACGCAGCTTCCCCTTAGCGCGGGCGACCGCCATGCCCTCGCGGGTGCGGAGCTTGATGAGGTCCGCCTCGAACTCGGCAAAGGTGGCAAGGATGTTGAAGAACAGCTTACCCATCGGGTCAGCCGGATCGTGGACGCTGGCACCAAGCTGTAGCTTCACCCCACGGGCAGCAAGGCCGTCCCCGATCGCGCGCGCGTCCGGAACTGATCGCGCGAGCCGGTCAAGCTTGGGCACTACCAGCGTGTCGCCGCTTCGTACTGCGGCTAGTGCTTGGTCGAGGCCGGGGCGATCCCGGTTCGTGCCGGTGAGCCCCTTGTCGGTGTAGATGCGATCGGCCGCCACCCCGAGCTTGAGCAGCGCGTCATGCTGGGCGGCAAGGTCCTGTTTGTCGGTCGAGCAGCGGGCATAGCCGATCAGCGTGTGCGTCATAGCCGGAGTGTAACGTATAAGGCCCCATCACCGCAAAACATATGGTACCATCTATGTGAGACTCGGCTTTCGGCCGCTTTCCGTGCTGTTGGAGATCGACCGGCCGAGTCCGCTGAACGATCCTCTATCGGACAGGGGGCGATCACCATGGCGGATGGTCGAAGATCGGAGACAGGAGGCGCGGAGGTGGCGCGGCGAATGGCGGCACTTCGCGCCCATCTGCATGGTGGCGCGTCGCTGGCCAAAGTCGCGGCCGATGCCGGTGTTTCGCTGCGCACCGTCCAGCGATGGCTCGCTCGCTATACCGCCAACGGTCCAATGGGCCTCGCGCGGCCGCTTCGTCCGGAAGCTGGCACACGGACGTTCCCGGACGGTCTGGTCCAACTGATCCAGGGCATGGCGCTGACGAAGCCGCCGGCCTCGATCGCAACCATCCATCGTCGCGTTGTGCATGTCGCTAGCGAATATGGATGGCACACGCCGTCCTACGGCAGCGTTCGCGATATCGTGCGCCGGATCGATCCTGCGATGCTGACGCTCGCGCATGAGGGCGCTGCCGCTTTCCGCGACAAATACGAGATGGTCCATCGTCATCGCGCCGATCGCCCGAACGCGATCTGGCAGGCCGACCACACCGAACTCGACATCCTCATCCTCGATGCTCGTGGCAGGCCGACACGGCCGTGGCTGACGACGGTGGTGGACGATCATTCCCGCGTGATCGCAGGCTACATGGTGTTTCTCGGCGCGCCATCCGCGCTCAATACGTCGCTCGCGCTGCGCCAGGCCATCTGGCGCAAGGCCGATCCGGCATGGCCGGTGTGCGGCATTCCCGATGTGCTGCACGTCGATCACGGATCGGACTTCACCAGCCTCCACCTCGAACAGGCCGCGGCCGATCTGCGTATCAGGCTGATCTACTCAGCCGTCGCCCGTCCGCAGGGGCGTGGCAAGATCGAGCGGCTGTTCCGGACCATCAACACCGAACTGCTGGCCGAACTCCCCGGCAACCTGCGCGCCGGCAAGACGGTATCCCCACCGGCCCTTTCACTGGCCGAACTGGACGCGGCGATCGGCGCCTGGATCATCTCGACCTATAATGCGCGTCCCCACCGTTCGATCGGGGCGGCACCGATAGCCGCATGGCGGGGCGATGGCTGGTTGCCCCGGATGCCGGAGACGCTTGCCGAACTGGACATGCTGCTGGTCATGGTCGCCAAGCCCCGCACCGTTCACCGCGACGGCATCCGCTTCGAGGGATTGCGCTACTTCGATCCGACGCTGGCAGCCTACGTCGGCGAGCCGGTGACGATCCGCTACGACCCCCGCGACATGGGCGAAGTCCGCGTGTTCCATCGCAACGTGTTCCTGTGCCGGGCGATCGATGCGGATCATGCCGCGAACAGTGTCACCCTAAAGGACATCCAGGCGGCGCGGATCGCGCATCGGCGTCGCCTGCGGCAGGAGATCAGGGAGAAGCAATCGAGCGTTATAGACTATCTTCCAGCGATCCTGCGCACTCCGGCTCCGATCGCGAAACCGGCGCGATTGCCTGAATTGGCGCCGGTCTCCGCAGCGACTCCGGCGCCGCCACCAAGCCGGCCGAAGCTACGCACCTATTATGAGGGCGACTGATGACCGCCGGCAGTACGCGCGCGACCAGCTTCATCTCGACCCAAGAGGAGGGCATAGCGTGGGAGGTACGCCAAGCAACGCTAAGGACGAACAATACCGGAACGGCGTGCAAGGGCATCACCTGCGGAGGCCGATGATGCCCAGCTCTTGCCACATCCACGTAAAATCATAGGTAGCCATTGGCTCGCCGACCCCGGATTTTGCTGCGCCATTCTCTATATATTTGAGCCAGTCGGCCACTTTCGCCCGGCCAGCCTTCGTGCGGGCCAGAGCGCGCGGCGTCTTGTTGCCAAGGGCAGGCACCGCTTCATCAAGCGTTTTGGTATATTCGCGTGTCAGCATATCATGAACGATGCGCTCCATTTCGTCCGGCGGGATATCGAGCGGCTCTTCCTGCGGAGCGCGGGCGGCGTCATCAGCCATGAACTGGGCCAGAGTCCGGATTTCGGTCATAGGTGTGCTCACGCAATCACCAAGCCATTCGCCCATTTGCGCAATCGCTTTCTCCGCACGGGCGGCACTATTGACCTCAACGATCAGTTTGCGTCCCGCCAACTCGACATTGGCGAAGACGGGTGTGCCGTCCTCCATGGTCGTCACAAAAGCCTGCCCGCCTTTGGCCGTTCGTGGTTTTCTCTCCTTCGTCACCGGCACCAGCCAGTTCCAGAATGTGTCGCTGGCAGGCTCCAGCCATTGTGCCGCGTTCAGCCTGCGAACCACGCTCTTGCCGATCACGCCCTTGGCCAGGGGGAAGACGATGCGGTGGAACACAAGATCATCGCCATCGGCGTTGACCATATCCGGCATGGTGCCAGGCATGGCTTTGCCCAGACAATCGAGCAGCCACATGTTCGTGAACATCGGGCCTGATGCCCGTATAATAGCATCCCGGTCGGTCTGGTTTAGTTCGGAGGTGTCCTTTGCATCGTCCGCAAGCCGGCCAAACGCGTCGATCAGTTGTAGGGCGCCATCAGCGCTGAACGGCAACAGCGCGCCCGAGATGCCATGGCGACCGTTCACATCGACAACCCGTGCAGCGATCTTGTCCCAGTTGACGAGGGTCTGTGTCGCGCCGTGTTCGCGGACCGTGACTGGCGCAACATCCCGCAACAGATCACGCAAGGTCATCGACTGACCGGGGACGACCTCGCTAACCTCATAGAGCGACATCATCGTATCCCGCAGCGCGCGCATATAGGGGTCGGTACACAGAACGGACCCAGATATACGCTAAGGTTTTGCCGTGCCTTCGACGGCGCGCATCTGGCGAAGCGGTCTGAGCGCGGTGGATGGCGCATCGGGATCGGTCCAGAGGTAATCGCCGGTGAGATTGATATGCTGCCAACCGAGCGGTGATAGGTGTTGCAGCAGGTCCGGCGGGACCGGCCGGCCGAGGTTGGCGAGATGCATCCGGGCGGCTTGCAGGTAGGTCGTGTTCCACAGGACGATGGCACCGGCGACGAGGTTCAGCGCGCTCGCCCGATGGCTTTGGGCTTGCAGCGCATGATCGCGGATACGGCCGATGCGATGGAAGAAGATGGCGCGTTTCAGGGCATTTTCCGCTTCTCCCTTGTTGAGTTCGCGGGTGGCGCGGCGACGCTGTTCGGGCTGCTCGATCCAGTCGAGCGTGAACAGGGTACGCTCGACGCGACCGATCTCGCGCAACGCCAGTGCCAGGCCGTTGGCGCGTGGATAGGAGCCGAGCCGTTCCAGCATGATCGAGGCGCTGACGACGCCTGTGCGGATCGAGGTTCCCAGTCGCAGCACGTCGTCCCAGTGTGCCTCGATCAGACCTTCGTCGATGCGGCCCGCGACCAGCGGCGCAATATCGGGGCCGGGTTCGATGCCGTTAAACAGGTGCAAACGGCGTGCGGCGATATTCGGGATACGCGGCGCGAACCGGAACCCAAGCAGATGACATAGCGCGAACACATGGTCGGAGACGCCCCCGCCATCGACGTGATGCTCTTCGATGTGCAGATCGGCGCCGTGGTGGAGCAGCCCGTCGAGCACCTGTGCCGCCTCGCTCGCCGAAGCGGAGATAACTGTGGAATGGAACGGCGCGTAGCGATCCGAGACGTGGCTGTAAAAGGAGACAGCCGGCTCTGTCCCCTTGTGCGGATTGACTGCGCCGGTTGCCTGGGCGCGGCGGTCGAGCGGAAAGTTCTGACCGTCTGAGCTGGACGAGGTGCCGGACCCGAACAGCGCGGCCAGCGGCGCGGTGTGTTGGGCGTCGACAAGCCGGGCGAGCGCGCGACCGTAGGTTTCCTCGCGCAGATGCCACGAGGCGAGCCAACCGAGTTGGCGCTGGGTCACGAGATTGCAGGCTTCCGCCATGCGCGTATGGCCCAGATTGGTGGCATCGGCGAGCACCGCCGTGAGGATCGCACGTGGTTCATCCGCGGCACGGCCACTTTGCAGATGCGTGAAGCACTGGCTGAACCCGGTCCATCGATCGACTTCGGCAAGAAGGTCGGTGATGCGGATCGCGGGCAGATGCGCATAGAGCGGCGCAAGGGCGGTATCGGATTCCTCGGGAGTAATCGCCTTCAAGGGCGAAATCCGCAGCCTGCCCAAGCTGAGCTGCACGTCTTCCAGCGCGTCCGTCTCCGCCTTTCGCTCGACCTCGGCCAATCGACGGGCGAGGCGGGCGCGTCGTTCGGCCAGCCAGATATCGGCCGTATCCGGTGCCGGTATCGGCAAGGGGCCGGCCGCGCGCATGTTGGCGAATACGGGGGCAGGAATGAGTTGCTGCTCGACAGCACGATAGCGTCGGCTTCCCTCGACCCACATGTCGCCGGCGCGAAGCCGGTCGCGAAGCTCGACCAGCACGCACAATTCATAGATCCTGCGATCGGGAATGCCGGTGCCGATCGCCCGACGCCAAGCTTGCCGGATGAAGCCGACTGGCGTGCCTGCAGGCAATTTGCGCAGATGACCAAAATGAAGGTCGCGCATGATCGCGACCGCTCGCGCGAGCGCATGGCAGGCTGGCACCGCCCCGAATGTGAACGAGGCGATGAACGAGGGACCGACCTGTCGGAGGACGGGGTAATTGGTCGCGGCGACCGCGACGGGATCGACCGAATCGGGGCGGATCAGCTTGCGGGCTTCATCGACCTCGCGGCCGAGATCATTCCATCCGATCGCTGCCTCGACCGCAGCGCCGATATCGCCACCTGATATCTTGGCGGCGAGCAAGGCAGCGCCGAGTTGGGCAAGCAGCCGGATTTTGCCGTTGATGGTGCGCCGGTTGCGCTTGAGTGTCGTGTCCGCGCTGTTCTGTTCGCGCCGGAACATCTGCCCAAGCAGGCGATCGAACATCAGCACCGCATCGTCGGTGAGGGTAACGATGGTTTCGAGGATGGTCGCCACCAATGTGGCGCGACGCCGCGTCGCTTGCAGCGTCCGAACATGTTGCGCGGTCAGCCGCACGCCTTCCTGGCACAGGCGTCGGAGGCGCTCGGGATGGACGCCTACGGCGATATCCGGATCGATCCCGATGGCCCGAAGCAGTGTCAGTCGCTCGATGATGGCGGCGAATGTCTTTCGGCCGGGCTTGCCGGGTGACTGCCGCACCCAGGCCAGATCGCTCAAGTTCGTGCCTGTGTGGGGCAGGAGAAGCGCATCGAGCAGCCGGCGCTGTCGAGCATCGAGTCCTCGGGTCAGATGCTCGGCGACATGGCGTTCGGCATCGAGCAACGCCTGTGCGACCATCCGCTCGACCGAACTGATGCCCGGCACAATGATGCGCCGTCGCCGGCACTCATCCAGCATCACGCGCGCCAGCCTAGCCCCGCTGGTCGTCGTCAGCGCGATCGGCAGGAGCCATTCCTGCAACGTCGTTCGCAGCGGCCGACTGAGCGGCATGAAGCCGAATGCATCGCGCAGTGCATCGAGCTGTTCGTACCGGGTCGGGCCGCGCGTCGCGTAGTCGGCCAGCACCTCGGGTCCGACCTGCAATTGCTCTGCGACGAACGCGAGCGGCGTATCAGGGATCAGTTCACCGGGTCGCAGGAAACGGCCAGGATAGCGCAGCGCGCAAAGCTGGATCGCGAAACCCAGCCGGTTATGCGGTCGCCTCCGGCGGACGATGATGGCCAAGTCGTCCCGGCTCAATGTCCAGTGCTGGACGAGCAGGGTTTCGTCGTCGGGAAGCGCGAGCAACGCCGCGCGTTGCTCGTCCGACAGGACGGCGCGACGCGGCATCGGCTTAGACCTTGGCCGGTGCGGTCCAGCCGATCCGGGCAAGCGTGCCGAGAAGGGTCGAACGCGGCACCTTGAAGGTCCGGCAGACGGACGCCTTGCTGGCCCCGCCATCCAGCGCGGCGGTGATCCGCTCGAGCGTTTCGGCGTCGATCATCGGCGGGCGGCCACCTTGGCGTCCCCGGCGTTTGGCAGCAGCCAGTCCCGCCATCACCCGTTCGCGCGTGAGCGCACGCTCATATTGTGCCAATGCACCGAACAGCGAGAACAGCAATTCGCCGTGCGGCGTGGTCGTATCCATCTGCTCGGTCAGCGACCGGAACGCGATGCCGCGCGCCTTCAGATCGGTGACGATCGTCAGCAGGTGCGGCAGCGAGCGTCCGAGCCGGTCGAGCTTCCACACGATCAGTGTGTCGCCCGCGTTCAGATAGTCGAGGCAGGCTTTCAGGCCTGGTCGGTCGTCGCGCGCGCCGGATGCCTTGTCGGTATGGAGATGCCGATGATCGACCCCGGTTGCGACGAGCGCGTCCCGCTGGAGATCGACCGTTTGGCGGTCATCGGTCGTTGACACCCGCATATATCCGACCAGCATGTACGACAAACCCTCGAAAGCATGTTTTCGAACACCCTATCAAAGCGACAGGGTTTGTCGATCGTTATGGGCTGAGGCGGGTATGGTTCGGCAAAAGCGCAGGTCCGGAGCGTCGCCTATCACCTGTTTGCCGTCACGCGTCTGCTGTCCGTATGGACGCAAGTAGAAGGCACGCTGATGCCGCAAGAAGCACCAGGTCCTTCAACAGGAACTGTCCGGTTCCGGCCGAAATCGCCGGGAACCCGCCAGCGGTCGGCTCGGCGACGCCAGGCGTGCTCAGGAAAAACGTCAGTGTCACGGCATAAGTCAGGCATGACATCGCCGCGCCGAGAGCGGAGGCCGTCTTGTTGAAAGCACCGATAATCAGCGCAGCGGCCGTCGCGAGCTCGACGGTGCCTATAAAATAGCTTCCACCCTGCACCCCAAAAACGGCCGGAATCCAGCTCATGATCGGACTGTTCTTCATCAATGGCGCGATGCCCATCGCTTCATAGCTCGTGAATTTCATGCAACCGAACCAGAGAAAGATGACCACCAGCGCCCAGCGCAGCAACGCGAGAGACCCGCGAGAGCCGGTCGTCTTTTCAGCTATGTGTAATGTCGAAAACATGGTGCCTCGCTTTCATCATGGCGCATGACCTGCCTTCATGCTTAGACAGGCGTGATATATGCGCTGCGCATACACTATACGCCGTCAATGAATGAGGCAACCCTTTGAACGTACTCTCGGACCGGCTCGTCAATCTGTTCGGCGCCCTCGCAGTGGGCATCACCGATCGAATTAAGAAGGCGGCATTCGACCCGACGATACCCGGCGGTGGCGAAACCACCGCGGCGATCGTCGTCATCGGTCACGCGACCGGTCTTTCGATCGACGAATTAGGACGGGTGCTAGGCTTGTCCCACGCGGGGACGGTGCGGCTTGTCGATCGATTGGTTGCAGCCGGGTTCGCCGTTCGATCCAAAGCGCTACGGGACCGTCGTGCAGTAGCGCTGATGCTCACTGAGGCAGGCGAGACTCGCCTATCTGCGATCCTGCAACGAAGAAACGAGACTTTATCCGAAATCCTTAGCCATGTCTCGAATGCTGACCGCCTCGTGCTGGAACGTATTGCCGAGACAATACTTGCGCAGATGTCTGACGACGCTGTCTCGGCGCTGACGATATGCCGGCTCTGCGACGAGAGGCGATGCTACAACTGTCCGATGGATGCCTTTGGAATGCTGGAGTCGTCGACGCATAGAGTCGACCCATAAGTGCGCGCAGAGACGCTTAGCGTATATCTGTGCCCGTTCTATGTCCTGACCCCATATAGGCCTTGTTCGGCGCCTTCTCGTTCCAGCCTCGGCGCTTGAGATAGTCATCGACCAGATTGCGACCGTCAGGTTCCAGTTCCTGTGTCAGCAGATCTTCAAAGGCGCAGCCCCATAGCGGCCCTTGCCAATGATCACCGATGATCTCGAATATGGCGTCGGGTTCGAGGCCGGTCGCTTCACATGCCGGACCGAGATGCGCGGACAGCATTTCATCCATCGCCTCGTCCCACGGAGCACGATCCGCATATTTCATCAGCCCGGACAGATCGTGAGCAGATTTCAATCTGGACATTCAGGCAGGCCTTTCCACGCCAAGGCGGCGCATTTCGCGATAGATGGTGGATCTGCCGATGCCGAGTTGCCGTGCTGCCTCTGTCGGCGAGATACGGGCTTCGACCAGTTTGATGGCCGCATCCACCTTGGACATGTCGAGCGGCTGACGGCCAGGCTGCTTGCCCTTGGCGCGTGCAGCGGCGATCCCATCGCGGGTCCGCTCAGAGATTAGCCGCCGCTCGAAATGGGCGATAGCTCCGAACACATGGAAGATGAGTTCGCCGGCGGCCGACGAGGTGTCGATTTTTTCCTCAAGACTCAGGAGGGCGATGCCTTGGCTGCGCAAAGTTTCGACTGTGGCGAGCAGTTCAGTCAGCGAACGCCCAAGCCGATCGAGGCGGACCACGGCGAGCGTGTCACCCTTGCGGGCATAGGCGATCAGTTCGGCCAGTCCAGGCCGCTCCATGCTTTTTCCCGATATTACATCGGTGAACACCTTGATGGCGCCGGCATTCTCCAGTCGCATGGTCTGGCCCGCCACATCCTGATCGCCGGTGCTGACGCGGGCGTAGCCCAGAATGCCGCCCATCTATCGTGTCTCCCAAACGGTCGTTCTGTGGACGCTCTGAAGGGCGACCGCTTCACCCCGCCCATAGCCGTCCACATACTATGTCTCTTTACTCATGGCTGTCCATAGGCGCAGTTGACCTTTTGTGGACGGGAATCGGCATGACGAAGCGCAAGCATCAACTCCTGACCGAGAGCGAGCGCAATCAGATCCGCCCTGCCACCCCCGCCGACGCGGGGTGACTACACGAAAGTGACGTATCTGCACGCTAAGGGCGAACAAATCCGGTACGATGCCAGCAGATGCTATTCGCAGGCTTTCCTGCCCCTTTTATGTGGTGCCGCCCTACGGGCGCCGATATGGGAGGGCGGCAATCCGATTGACCAACGATCGAGGTAGAACCCTGCTCGCCAAATATGTGAGCTGGTTGCCCATCCCCGGTATGGCGAAGGATTGCCGATAAACCAGAGCGTGGACTGCATGGGCCGCGCACCGGTCAACGTCCATCAAACCCAACCTCCCCCACTTCAAATCGCTGAGGGCAGCCATGTCTGTGTCGATTCCACCGGGTGCAAAAGACCCAACACTCACTCCCGTCCCGGCAAGCTCCACGGAAAGCGCTCGCATGAGGGTGCTCACATAGGCTTTCGACGCGCCGTAGACCGCTTGGAAGGGCACGGATGTTTCGCCCGCCAGGCTCGACACGGCGATTACTGAGGATTCAAACGGCTGCTCCCTGAAAATCGCAATCAGGCGAGCCAGCAAATCCGTGAAACCGAGTATGTTTGTTTCAATTACCTCGGCATCAGTGTCGGCACGGCCTGCATCAAATGAACCAACGCTCGTCATTCCGGCAACCAACAAAGCGGCTGTTACTTGCAATTCTGCAACCTTAGCCGCGATTTTCTCCCTGCCCTCGATTTCACGTTGATCAGCCACTATAATCTCGCACGGCACATTGAACCGCTCGTCAATTTCGGTCTGTAGCTCCCGCAAGTTGTCGAGCCTTCGTCCAACAATCAGGGGCTTGGCCTGGTACGATGCCGCCAAGCGGAGGGCGGACGCTCTGCCCAAACCGGTCGAAGCCCCTGTGACCAGCACCCACGAGTTCTTGATCGCCAGCGGTTTCACGCGTTTTCCAGAGCCTTGTATAGGGCGGTTTTGCCGATCTTGAGCCGGGCCGCCGCCTCACGAACAGTGAGGCCCGCTGCGATATGCGCCCGCGCTTTACGTAGTTTGTCGGGGGTAACGACAGGCCGGCGACCACCCTTGTTGCCCCGCTCGCGTGCGGCCTTGAGGCCGGCATGAGTGCGTTCACGGATCAGGTCACGCTCGAATTGGGCCAGCGAGCCGAAGATGTTGAACACCAGCATGCCGCCCGAAGTGGTGGTGTCGATATTCTCGGTGAGTGAGCGGAACCCGATGCCGCGCGCCGCAAGCTCGCCGACCTTCTCGATCAGGTGGCTCATCGAGCGGCCGAGGCGGTCGAGTTTCCAGACCACCAGCGTGTCGCCGGGGCGCAAATAGGCGAGCGCTTCGGTTAGGCCAGGCCGATCGGCTTTTGCCCCGGATGCGTGATCGTCGAATATACGGTCGCACCCGGCAGTGTTCAGCGCGTCAAGCTGGAGCGACAGCTTCTGGTCTGCGGTCGAGACGCGCGCATAGCCGATCAGCGCCACATGATGCCCGATCCTGTCCGTTTTCCCGTCATTATGCGATCTTGTCCGAATCGCCGTTACAGGTCCAGAGTTAACGGACATATTCCTGTTGGCCGCCAGAGGACCGTTTGACGGCCAAGGGCAGGAAGCGCCCCTCGGGATCATTCCTCAAGGCATGATTTCCTTAGGATTAACCTGCTACAGTCATGCCTATGAAGAAACTAGCTTGCGCACTCACCCTTTACCTTATCCCAGCCGCAGCCACAGCATCACACTTTGGGATCGGACAGGGCATGAACATCTCCACCCTCAAGATTTTGGAGAAATCAGGTCAGAAGACCTATCGGGTGCGGGTTCCAGAGCCTAATTCCAATTTCGAAAGCTATTGGGTGATGGCCACTCCTTCCACGGGCGTTTGTGCAGTCTATGGAGAGACGAAGTCGTACTCAACATGGTCTGAGGCCAAAGCGAAGCGGGAATCCATAGCCAATTTGCTCACGAAGTACGGCAAGCCTACGCACGTCAAGCCTAACCTAGACTATGCGACCTTGAGCGTACGCCCTCCCGTGGAAGCGTACGACCTCGAATGGCGCAAGCTGGCCGCCCCTTTGTCGGCCGTCTCACTTGACGTAGTTGGCCGTGATGGCGGCCAGATCGTTCGGCTTACGTACTTTTTCCGAAACATGGCCCAATGTCATACATGGGAGCCGGGGCAGGACAGACGCGGTCTTTAGTCACCTATGTTTGGCGTTCGGCAATGGTTAGCGCTTAACGTACGAAAACCTCACTTTCGTGTCGTGAGCCCGTATAGGCCGCGGGACGAACACTGCAACCTAGAGGAACATCGACCAACCGCAATCTTCGGACAAAATGTCTGAGTGTCCGAGCCCGCTGCTGCCGCAGCGGGTCCAAGGACGCAAACACTCGATAGGTCACCGCCTCAGCGGGGGCAGCGCTGCGCTGCTTGGGGGGCTCCACGCTGCCCCCGCTGCCACCACGAGTGTCATTTCTATCTGGCGGAGGATGTGTCTTTTCTAACTGGCGGCAACAACAGGAACGTGGCTTGTGCCGGCTTGGCAACAGCGGCTTAACCAGCGGCCGAACTCTTAACTTGGCTCAATAGTCGAGGTTGCGTTTTTCCATCTGTGCGGCCGCGAGGTCCGCGACCGGACCAGCGCCTTCGGCCAGCTCGTAGATCGCTATCACAGCCCTGTCGTCGAGACGCTCGACCATTGCCTGGACCGCTGACCAGTTAGCCACGTCGAGCGCGACCGTCGTGCTTTCGTTACCGGACACGGCGATCGGCCGCATCAGCCATCTTCGACCAGCGATCGGCCGAATGCAGCATACGGTCCCTAGCATGGGGCAGAACGAGCTGCTGGGCCTCGGCAAGGTCGGCCGCTGCCCTCGCGCGGTAGTCGGCTGCGGTATCGGCCATGAAGTCCCCTCAGTTTAGGCCAGCGTTCTAAAACCCTGGCCCGTTTATCACTTGCCGTTCATCCGATCGCGGACCGCCTTCGCCGGCGCGAACGTCAGCTTGCGTGACGCCGCGATCGTGATCGCCTCGCCCGTCGACGGGTTGCGCCCCTGGCGCTCTGGGGTGTCCTTCAGCTTGAACTTGCCGAACCCGTTGAGGCTGACTTCCTCGCCGGTCGCGACAGCCGCGGTGATGTTCGCAAGGATCGCATCGATGACCTTCCTGGCGTCCGCCTTTGCGAGGCCATGGGTATTGGAGAGCTGTTCGGCCAGATCGGATGTCGTCGTCATGAACACGTCCCGGTGGTGAATGATTGGACCGGCCTTAGCCCGGTTCACGTCGCGCCGCCATCGGGAGTTGCCTCCTGCGCGCTCATCTCGCCCTCATAGGGGCGGACGAGCTTCAGGGCGTCTTCATAGCTGCCGTCGAGCCATGCCGTGAAATCGCGAGGGTGAAGGATCGCCGGCATTGCCTTGGGATGCCAGGGATCGACGGTGGCGTTGGGAGAGGTGGTGCAGAAGGCATAGGCATCGCCGCGCTCGGTCGGCCGCCACAGACCGGCGAAGAAGGCGATGGGCTGGTCGGGCAGCGAAAACCACATCTGGCGGGGTTTGCCATCGTCGCCCGTCCCGCCGTCGGGATGCGGCTCGGCGAAGTGCGTGAACGGGACCAGGCAGCGCCGATCGGGATTCGCGATCGACGGCTTCCACATCGACGATGCGAGATTCCGCGCATTGGTGACGAACTTGTCCAGCTTGACCGCCGGGTCGCGCTTGCTCGCTACCTTGGTCGGGAAGCCCCATTCCATCGCGACCGGTTCGAGCGGACGGTTACCCTCCCCTGCCCGCCTGACGACCAGTCCGTAGCGCGCTGTCTTCTTGCCCGTCGGGAAGATCTCGCGCGGCACCGGGTAGGTCTCGTCCTCGGGATAAGGCGGCTCGAATCCGACCGCCCGCATCACCGCGGCCTGTTTGGCGCTCAGGCGATATCGGTTGCAGATCGATCGGCTCCTTCATCGTGCCCAGGTTAGAAGAACTCCCGGCCACCACGATACTCGCGCCAGGCATTATCCCATTTCGTGCCGACGTCGCCACTAACCGGCCGCGCGCCGACGTCGAATCCGGCCATCACGTCGTCGATATGCGGTGCCGGCGCCGGCGTGTTGAACGGCGCGATCCCGCGCGCCTTCAGGTGCCAGACATAGGCGCACTCGTGATCGGTGACCGGCGCGGCCTTCCCCCACGCCACGTCCTGGAACTGGCGCTGCGCCGCGCTCCTCGGCCGGCGCTCGCGCAGACGCAGCGCATCGTAGAACAGCAGATGCTCGCGCAGCAGCGCCTCGTAGCGTTCGATCGTGCGCGGGTTTTCGCCGTCCTGCTCCACCGTGCCCACTCCGTCAGTACGGGTGAAAATCCTCGCCAAACTCAATCCGATATGCTAGGCTTTGCAAGCCTAATTCTGACCAGCACGGTCAGCCACGGATTGAGGAAGGAGCGGCCATGTTGAACCACGAACCTGGCCAGATGGACTGGGATCGGTTCCCAATCGGTGGCTCGTCTTCAAACGGATATATCAATCCTAGCAACATGTACGATCAAATGACGCATGTAGGCCGGGAGGCATTGGCTGAAGCCACTAGACACGATGAATTTGAGCCACCCGAAGTGAGCGACAACTCACATGCAAAGCTTTTCTTTGTGTTTATTGCAATAGTAATGGCTTTCGCCTTCATCTTCACTCCCGGCCATTCCTAAGCTGGAACCGCCTCGGATCGACCGGAGCGCCATCCTTCCATAATTCATAATGAAGGTGCGAACCGGTCGATTTCCCGGTGCTGCCAACACGCCCGATCACCGCCCCAGCTTCGACCGTGCTGCCGACCTGGAAGCCAGACCGATCCTGCATGTGGAAGTATTTGCTCTGCGACCCGTCGCCGTGCTGCAGGACCACATAATTGCCGGCCCCGTTGGCCTGGAAGTCGTTTCGGATGACCTGGCCCGATGCAGGTGCGCGGATCTCCGTCCCTGCTGGCGCGGCAATATCCACCCCTCGGTGATGCCGTCCGGGCTCGCCAGTGACCGGGTCGATCCGACCACCCATTCCCGAACTCAGCCGCCCCGAAATCGGCAGCATCGCACGTTCACCGCGCGGGACTTCGTAAACATGGCTGGTGCCAGCTCCGATCCCGAGATTGTCACGGACCCAGTTGCGCGCGCCCTCAACACCGGGAAGTGTCGTCGTGATCCACGCATCATTGCGCTCTTGGACATGGTCACCTAGCTGACCCGCCGTCCCTCTCGCCTCGTCGACACCGTTGCCGACCTCGAATGCACCACGGGTGATGCGCGCTGACGCATTCGGGATCGCGTCTGCGACATTGCCGGCCAAGTCGAGATCGCGCGAACTTTCGCGGATCGACACGTCCGGTCCTTGTGCCCTGACACCGGCTGCGCGCTGGTTGCCCCATTGGTTTACCGCACCCGGGGTCGCCGATGCGGGGCCATGCAACTGCCCCGACAGACGCTCAGGCACGCTTACACCCAGTTCGTCGCGGACCGATGCGACGCGGCGCTCCATGAATTCGCCAAGCAGGATATCGCGCACCTGTTCCTGTTGCGGCGTGCGCGGCATGACCATGCCTGGCGTCCACCCGAACTGCGACAGCGTGTCGTCGCCGAGAAGCCGCTCCTGGGCATACACGACAAACTCCTGGCTCTCGTTCCGATTGAGCGACCAGCCCCGCGCCGAGGCCTCCCTGACATCGTTGCTGACCCGCTGGAACGTCTCTTCGGCTCGAGTTGCTTCCAACGACGCCGACCGCGATTCCCCGACGCTGACGCCCAGCTTCTGCGACAGCGACCGAACCTCGCTATCTCCGCTCGTGCTAGATTCACGCATGAATTCGTCGCGTGCTGCCCGGGCCTGCGTCGAGTTAGTTTCCTTTGTAATGTAGTCTTGTAATTCCCCGTAGGCGTTATCGGCCGACAGCGTCCTGTTCGTATTTTCGGTCGCGATCGATGCGATTTTACCGCTGAGGCCAGCCCTTCCGGTGACGCCCCACAACTTCTTAAGAACTTCTATGCCGGCGTTCGCGTCGCCTGTGGTCTGCGAAGCACGGGCGACTTGCTGTGCATCGGACTCACTAAGACCAAAGCGATTGCTCAGTCCGGTGGAAAGGCTCCGAGATGCCTCCGTCATTCTGGTGATGCTGTTATTGAACCCCGACCCCGTCTCGGTCGAACTACCACGCCGATGCTCAGCGGCCGTCAACAGATCCGTCGCCGTCGTCGCCGTCGCGTTCCAGGATTGCGATGCCGCGCTGCGGAGCGACTGGGTGTGCGTCTGCCCGTCCGAGAGCGCCCGGCTCATGCTGCTGTCGAACCCGGCGGTCCGCGTCGGCGTGAATGCGAGGTTCGAGATGCCCTGGCGGGTATCGAACGCGTTGGTCCCGTCCGCGAAGCCGTACGTCACGCCACCGTCGGCGTTGGTGAACGTGCCGACCGAATAGCCCGAATTGAACTTGGGCTGATCGTCGAACTTGTTCGCCTGGGTCATGCCCGACGTCAGGTTCTGGAATGAGGTATTGCCGTACGAGTAGTTGCCGGTGGTGCGCTCGGTCGCGGCCTGTTCGGCCGCGCTGTGCGCCGGTTGCAACATCGAGGTCGCATGCCCCGCGATCGCCATCGCGCCGCGCGCCATCCCGCCGGCGATGAACGGCACGCTCATCATCAGGAAGCCGGCGAGCGTCGAGATCGATTCATTGACGCTCGCCATGCCGTCCGAAACCAGCAGCGTCGGCCCGATCGGCGCCGCCGCGTGATAGAGGCTCGCCGCCCTGCTCATCACGAACATGTGCAGGATGACGTAGAGCGGCCCCCAGGAGGCGAGGTAGAAGAACCCGGTCGCATAGCCCTTGAGCGTCTGCAGGCCGGTCCTGGGGAACAGGAACAGCGGGAAAAGCACCGGGAACATCGCGTAGAATACGACCGTCAGGACGATGCCGAGAAGCGGCACCCAGGTCATCGCCTGCGTAGCGATCGAGGTGTAGGTGTTCTTGGCCTGGGCGTCCGCGCGCTGCGACGCATAGGCGTCCCACCCGGCGTCTGAGAAGCTCTCGCGCGCGGCCAGGAACGCGTCAATCATCGAGATCTGTTTCAGGTACGAATAGGCATCGGTCGAGGTGCCGTGCATCTGCGCCGCGACCACCGGCAGGTCATCGCGAATGCGCTGCGCCGCGATCGTGTCGGCGATGCCAGGATAGGCGTTCCTGGCGAACGGGATCAGATCCTTGTCGTAGGCCGTCTGCCACTGGGCATCCATGCGCGAATAGGCTTCGTTGCACGGGATTATCGAATTTTCGGTGGTGCCGGGACCGGTCGAACTGATCCAGCGCTGGCTGCGCGCCGGCGACCCCGGCCCGATCGACTCCCACAGGTTGCTGGTCTTGGTCAGGTCGTCCATCGCCTTGAAGCCGAGCAGCACGTCATAGAAGGTGCATTGCTTCAGATGCTCATCGAGGTTGGCGCGGAACACGCTGTCGGTGATCTGGAACGTGCGTGCCTTGTCCATCAGCCGCGCGCCGTAGATCATGCCGTTGTTGGTCAGCGCGAGCGCGTTGGGCATGACGAACACGGTCTCGGCCGAGCGCGTCATCCAGTCGCCGACCTGGCTCGTAAACGAGGCCATCACGCCCAGGCCCAGCGGCACGTTGTCGACCACCGAGGGCGCGAGCGCGGGGTTGATCCGGTCGGTCACCTTCACCGTGACGGTCGGGACCATCAGCATCATGTAGATGAGCGTCGACTGGAGGAACCAGTTGAACCACGCCCGCCAGTCGAGCGAGAAGGCGACGACGAACAGCGAGTAGATGAAGCCCATCACCATCACGACCTGGAGCATCGAGCGGTAGCCCCCGCCCCCGGTCCATGCCGCGACCGCGTTGAAGACGTTGACGATATATTCGCCCCCGCCGATCGTGAAGACTTCGAGCCCGCCCATCGCCGTCGCTCCCTTGCCGCCGTTTACCGCAAGCCCTGCGCGCTGAGGCCGCGTCCGAACCGGAGCGAAGCCGACAACTGCGGGCTCATGGTGTTCTTGAGGGTGGATTCCATGAACTGGGTGTACTGGATCACCCGGTAGGTATTGGAGATCTGCCCGGCCATCTTCTCGCTGCGCCGCGACAGCTCGGTCTTCACGCTGTCGACCTGGGCGCGCCACGCCTTGAACTCGTCGGTCGAGACGAACTTCGCGCCCGCCTGCGCCTGCGAGATCGTGTCCAGCATCCGGTCGAGCATCGACATCAGCATGTCGATCGCGACCATCTCGGCGAGCGTCGCGCGATCGCCGCCCGACAGGCCCATGTGCGCCGCCTCGTTGACGACAAGGATCTTGTAGAGCGGGATCGAGGTCATGCCCAACAGCGCGATCTCATCGCCCGACAGCGCGGCATTTGACCGGATCTTGCCCGACATGCTGTCCATCGCCTTGAGGACGCGCGTACGCAGCGCCTCGTTGGTCGAGATGCTCAGCTTGGTAGGCGTGGGCTTCAGACACCCCTTGTCGTCAGTGGTGTCGCACTGCCACACGTCAGTCGGCGCCGAGGCGGTGCCGTCGAGCAGCGCCTGATAGGTGTCCCAGCTGGCCGGCGCGATGAACTGGAACGCGCCCATGCTGTCCTTGGCCTTGGTCGCATCGTAGATGATCGTACCGACCATCGTCATGAGGAACTCGGCATATTCGCGGGACGGCTTGGTCGCGCTCTTGGCGTTCAGCGCATACCAGGTGTAGTTCTTCGACTGGACCAGCTCGGCATCGTCACCGGCCTTGGCGATCGTCGACTCCCGCTCGCCCTTGTTGGTGCAGCCGTGACGCGCCGCGGCCGCGTCGGAGAAGAAGCCCTTCGCCCCGCCGACCTGCTGACAGATCGTCGAGGACGCCCCGTCCATCGCCGGCCACAGCGAGCCGATCGCCTGCTGCGCCGCCTCGCAAGAGGACATGTTGAACGCGTTCAGCTGCTGCACGCGCTGGCTCATGTCCTTCATCACCCCGCCGATCTGCGCGGAGATGCTGTCGATCGCGAGCTGGAACGCGAAGCCGATCGCGTTGTTGGCGGTCGCCTTCAGCATCGCCACGATCTCATCGGCGTTGATGAACGAGAACGACCCCGCGAACAGGTCGATGCCGCCACAGCCGCCACGCGCGCTGGGAAGCGCGACGCTGACCGGGTTGATCGACTTCTGCGGAAAGCGGCTCCACAGCGAACCACCCGAATAATAGCCCGCCGACTGACCCTGGAAAGCGGTCGGGCCGGTCACGTTCGCGGCCGCGCCCGACTTGTTGAAATAGCTGTTCATCTCGCCCTGGACGTCGGCCATCGCCGGCGTAGCGACGAGACCTCCAATCGCGAGGATCATGCTGGCCTGCGCGAGAACCGCGGCGCAGAAGCGGACGATCGAGCGGACCATCAGAAGTCACTCCCGGGCTTGACGCTGGTCAGTGTGAAGATGCGGTTCATCACTTCGTCGGCCGCCATCACGCCGTAGCCGATCGGCATGGGCTGCTTGGTGACAGTGTCGAACAGCACAAGCGCGGGCACCTGCTGGCCGCGCATGCCCATCGCCTTGTACTGGCCGGTGTCGACCGTATAGTTCGGGAAGGCGCGGGTCGGCCCGCCATCGAGCGAGATTGCCATGACGGTCAGGCCGAAGCGATCCGACACACTGCGCATGATCGGCCCGAAGGTTTCGCACGCAGCACAGGCCGACGAGTAGAAATAGAACACGCCGTACCGCTGCGAGATCCGCGACAGCACGCGCTCTCGATCCGCATTACGGCTATCGAGCCAGGTCCGCTTGCCCAGCTGGTTGACCGGGCGCTGGAGCGTGTAGTCGAGGTCCGGGTTCTGCCAGATCGTACGCTGCCACATGTCCGCGAAAGAGGAGGCACGATCAAGCTGCTCGCGCTGGAAAGCGATATAATGGCTGATGTTCTCGGGCGTCGGCTCGAGGATCGCCCGCGCCTTCAGCTCCTCCAGCTGCTTCGAGATCGCCGCAAGCTGCTCGGCCGAGGACCGCGCGGGCTGCGCCGATCGCTGCTCGGCGGGCCTGGCCTTCGGCTTGTCGCAATAGAACCAGGTGCCGAGCCGCCGCTCGCGGCAGTAGAAGTCGTCCCCGGTCTGCGCCGCGACGCGGTCGGCCGATCCCAGATCGTCCGCGCTGCCATAGCTGTCCTGACCGCCATCGCGGCCGTCGTCACCGGCATCGCGGGTGGAGGACACCGAATCCGGCAGCGGCGTCAGGTCCTGCGCCGTCGCCGGCGTCAGCACGGGCGACGCGACCGAGAGGATGAGAGCGAGGGTCAGGGCCTTGCGCATGTCAGTCGTCCTTCTGTTTCTGCTTTTCGCGATCTTCCTGTTCGCGGCGGGTGAGGTAGGATTTGAGCGTCCCGAGGAGCGACGGCTCCTGAAGCGACACGAGCTGCGCCATGTCGTCTGCGAGGATGACGTCGGAGCGGATGCAGCTGATCGGCGGCTACCTCATGGAGGAATATGCGGTCGAGGCCGCAGCGCTGTTCAACCCCAGCATCGTCCCGCATCCCGATCAGTCGGGTACGCGGGCTGCATGCGGGCGGATGCGCCGGTGCCACGGCGACCTCCACCTGGCCAACGTGGCAGTGCTGGATGGCGCGCCCGTTCTCTTCGACTGTCTGGAGTTCAGCGAGGAACTGGCCACGGTCGATGTGCTCTACGACACCGCCTTCCTCATCATGGACCTGCTGCGCGTCGGTCTTCCGACCGCCGCAAGCATGTTGGCCAACCGCTACGTCGATCTGTCGCCGGAGGACGAAGCGGGTTGGACGCTCCTTCCGCTCTTCATGTCGCTGCGCGCTACGATCCGCGCTCATGTCCGGGCCTCGGCTGGAGACACGAATGATGCGTCGGACTACCTGCGCCTGGCTTCCACGGTGCTCGCAGACGAGCCAGCCCGCCTGATCGCGATCGGCGGCGGATCGGGAGCCGGCAAATCTACCCTGGCGAGACATATCGCCTCAGCTTTCGGCCCGCGCCCGGGTGCCCGCGTGTTGCGCAGCGACGTACTCCGTAAGCGGCTGGCCGGGGTGCCGCCTGAGACCCGCCTTCCACAAGACAGCTACACGCCGGAGGCGGGCGGAATGGTCTACGACCACATGTTTGCGCTCGCCGAGGAGCACCTCCGGCGTGGCTCCTCGGTGATCCTCGATGCGGCGTTTCTGTACCCGACCGAGAGGGCTGGGGCCGAAGCGCTCGCCGTCGCGGCAGGTGTTCGCTTCAGCGGGTTGTGGCTGAGCGTTGGTGAGAATGAGCGCATCCACAGGCTGGAGACGCGCCACAAGGACGCCTCCGACGCCGATACCAAGGTGGCGGCTGCGCAGGCGAGCCGGTTGGCCGACGTTCCGCCGACCTGGGCGGTCCTGGATGCTCATAGATCGCTGGACACGGTGACCCACGACGCGGAGGTGGCGATCCAAGGGGCGAAGCGATGCTGAGCGCCGCGTCGAGCCCTCCGCGTTCCGTTCATGGCGCTTCGCTCGACGAGGTTGCGCCTTGGCACGCTCTCTCGGTCGAGGACTGCCTGGCGCGGCTCGATACGCCAAAGGGTGGGCTCCACCCTGCGGCTGTGGAGGAACGGCGACGCCGCTGGGGGCTGAACGAGCTTCCGCGACCAAGAACGCCGTCCTGGGCCGAGCTGCTGCTTCGTCAGTTCCGCAGTCCACTGATCTACCTGCTCGTCGCTGCGACCGCTCTTTCACTGTGGATGGGGGAGCGGCTAGATGCCGGATTTATCGCGCTGGTGCTCCTGCTCAATGCGCTGATCGGCGCCGTGCAGGAGGGCCGGGCAGGCGCAAGTGCAGAAGCGTTGCAGCGGCTGGTCAAGCGTACGGCGCGGGTTGAGCGCGATGGAAGCATTCTGGAGCTCGACGCGGCGCAGCTCGTGCCCGGTGACCTGGTCCACCTGGAATCAGGGGGCGGTGTTCCTGCCGATCTGCGCATCGTGTCGGCAGCCCAGATCCGGGTGGATGAATCGCTGCTCACCGGCGAGGCGCTCCCGGCCGAGAAACACGCAGCCGCAGTGTCGCCGGGTGCGCCGCTGGGCGACCGCACGAGCATTCTGCATGCGGGCACCACCGTCCTCTCCGGTCGCGCGATCGGCGTCGTCGTAGCGACCGGCTCCAACACGGAACTGGGGAGGATCGACGCCTCCTTGCGCGCCGCGCCTCCCGCGCCGCCGCCGCTCATGCTCTATCTCGAGCGCCTTTCCCGGCAGATCGCCATCGCTACGGTGTCGGTGATCGCTATCCTGGCGCTCGCCATGCTGGCGCGGGACACTGCGCCGGGGGAAATCTTTCTGCTCGCAGTCGCACTCGCCGTGTCGGCGATCCCGGAGGGATTGCCGATCGCGGTCACCGTCGCTTTGGCCGTGGCGACGCGGCGAATGGCCGCGCGGAACGTGATCGTCCGGAGTCTGCCAGCGGTCGAGGGGCTCGGCGCCTGCACCCTGGTCGCCACGGACAAGACCGGTACGCTCACGCAGAACCGGTTATCCGTGGAAGCGGTCCTCGCGCCGGACGGCCGGACCTTGAGATCGACGGATTTGGCAGCCGAGAACGCCATCCCGCGCGAGGTCGCCCGGGCGGCCGCAGCGTGCAACGAGGCGAGTTGGACCGCTGGTGGCGAGCCGACCGGGGACAGCGTCGATGTCGCACTGCTCCGGTTCGCAGCCGAGGTCGGCGATGTCGAGGAAAGCACGCGCTTGGCGCTCTTCGCCTACGAGCCTGCCAACCGGTTCGCCAGCGTGGCCGTCAGGGCCGGAGACCGGATCCAGGTCTACGCGAAAGGTGCCGTCGAAACGATCCTCGCCATGTGCGATAGATCGAACGATCTTGCGGCATCGGCGGCTGGGCGGCTGGCGTGCGAAGGCTATCGCGTGCTCGCTCTGGCGGGCGCACGCGTAGACCAGCTTGACGCGATCGACTTGGCCGCTCCTAAGGGTCTCGAATTGATCGGCTGCGTGGCGCTGATCGACCCGCTGCGGCCGGAGGCGGCCGACGCGGTGAGGCGGTGCGCGAACGCCGGGATCGACGTGCGGATGGTCACGGGCGATCATCCGCAGACGGCGCTGACGATCGCACGCCAGCTCGGCCTTGCGAGGGACGGCGACCATGCCCTGACGGGAAGCCGCATCGCCGAACTGTCGGGCGACCCGGAAGCGCTGGGCCGAGAGATTCGAAGCGCACGGGTATTCGGGGGCACCTCAAGGTTTGTCATATGGACAGCGGCAGTCGGAACAAATGGTCAACAAAAGCCTGAGCGTTGCCGCAAAGTATATTAAGTTTCGTGGGTTTGTGAGGTTGGACGAGTTGGAAGTTACCGGATCACCTCTCGTGATGTTTCACCCGCGGAGCTCGTAGTAGACGATCTGCCATCCATTCTTGGGACCGCGCCACTGGGTGATCTGAAAGCTATGGGCTTGTGCAGACCCGTCCAGGACGCGGCTACTCCACCGTAGCGTTCCATCGTAACTGCTTCCGGACGATAACGCACCCGCTATGCGCCGAATGGGCAGCTTGGCGGGGAGCCTGCGGATGCGTCGGCCATCGTTGCCGACAAAGATAACGTCTTCGGCCACGCTTCGTCTTGGAACAGCCAACCAGTCGACCTGTTTGCCGGCCTGCTCCTGTCGCAAAACAGACGCGATCTCTTTCGCATCGCTAACGGCTTGGATTTGGAGCTGTTCATTGGTGAGTTTTGCCGAGCACTCAGGTTCGATCGCTTGTAAACTTTCTGCCGCTAATGCCTTCGATCCATCCCGACGATAGTCGTCGATTTCCCAGCGCCACCCCTCAGCACTGTTCCGCCAAAGCGTCTTATATGATCCAACTCGATTTCCGCCATCGTACAGCCCGCCGATAACAACTGCCGACCCGCTCGGATCACAGGACGGAAAGACAAGTTCGGGTCTGCGCTCGGCATGGCTCTCGACACTCATCATTGTGAGCCACCACCTTCGGCTACTCTCGGCTGCTTGCAACATGCTGGCCACAGATGGAGAGCGCGCGGTTTCGGGCGCATGTTGTATTGGCCAGGGGTCGCTTTGTGGACCGAAACTGCGTGCCGCTGCCTGACGGCCACTGGCAAGTACAGCTTCCGAGTAGGCCCGCTCCGCCTCCAGCGCGGAATTCGGCGAACTTGCCGCTAGTAGAAGCGCGAAGATCATGGCGAAATCCTACTCCTCAATCAACGTGTCGAGCGATGTACGGGCATCTGCGCCGGATGGTTGAGCGCCCGATAGAGCGTGGCATGATGACACTTCAGCAGCTTCGCCGCTTCGCGCACCGATGTGCCTTCGCCGACGAGACGCTGTCCGAGCGCGATCTGGTCCGGAGTGAGCTTGGGCTTACGCCCGAACTTCACGCCGCGCGCCATGGCTGCCGCGCGGCCGGAACTGGTACGCTGGTGGATCAGCTCGCGCTCGAACTCCGCGATGCCGGCGAACACGGTGAGCACCATGCGTCCCGCAGGCGTGGTCGTGTCGGCCCAGGGCTCGGCGAGCGAGCGCAGCCCCGCTCCCGCCTCGTTCAGCTTCTCGGCGATGTCGAGCAGGTCGCGCGTCGACCGCGCTAGGCGATCGAGCCGGGTGACCACAACCACGTCGTCGTCGCGCAGCTGCTCCAGCATCCGGTCGAGTTCCGGTCGGGCGCGCTTGGCGCCGGACACCTTCTCCTCGAATGTCCGCCGGCATCCGGCCGCCTTCAGTGCCGTCTTTTGAAGCGTGAGATCCTGATCGTCGGTAGATACGCGCGCATAGCCGAGGAGCATGTCGCAGATGTGCATTGGAACACGGCTGATTAGCAACAGACATTTGCGACAGCGTCCGCCCTCGTGGCGTGACCGGTCAGGGCCGCTGTCGCGAAACTTGAGAGTTACGCGACACCTCGCACGTGTCGGCCATAAACTATACGCTCCCGGACAGGGGGTGATCGATGGCCAGACGCGATCTGTTAACGGGCGACGAACGCCGCGCGTTGTTCGGCGTGCCCCTCGACCATGCCTCGCTCGCCAAGCATTACACGGTTGCCGATGAGGACCGGCCACTGATCGAAGCGAAGCGCGGCGACGCCAACCGGCTCGGCTTCGCGCTGCACCTCGCCCTGCTGCGTCATCCCGGCTTCGGCATACGCCACGACGATGTCGTCCCCGATTTTCTGATCCGGCACCTGGCCGCGCAACTCGACATCGCGCCCACAGCGTTCGAGGGCTACGCGCATCGCGCCCAGACCCGGCTCGAACACGCCTGGGAGGCGATGGAGCGTTTGCGCCTGCGCGCGTTCGAGGCGGCCGACGTCCCCGGCGCGCTCGGCGCAGCCACCCGCGCGGCGGAAGCGACCGAACGGGGCAAGCCGATCGCCGCGGCAGTGCTGGGCCATTTGCGTGCTGCCCGGATCGTTCTGCCCGCGCCCGCCCGTATCGAGCGGATCGGGGTGGCGGGGCGCGCCATGGCGCGCCGCCTCGCGGCCGACACGCTGGTCGATGCGCTTGCTCCGGAGCAGGTGACGGGGCTGGATGCGTTGCTGATCGTGGACCAGGATCGCAGCACGACGCCGCTCGCGTGGCTGCGCGACACGTCGGACAGCCCGACCGCGCGCAATCTCGCCGGCATTCTCGCCCGGCTCGCGCACGTGCGCCGGCTCGGGCTCGACCCGGGCATGGCCGGCCGCATCCACGAGCACCGCTTCGAGCAGCTCGTGCGCGAAGGCCACGTCGCGCCCGCGTTCCTCCTGTCCGACTACTCGCTCCGCAGAAGGCGCGCGACACTCGCCGCAGCCGTCATCGACCTGGAAGCGCGGCTCGCGGACGCCGCGATCGAGATGTTCGGCAAGCAGACCGGCCTCCTGTTCGCCAGGGCCAGGGCCGCGCAGAAGCGCGGCATCGAGGCGACCACACGCGACGTGAACCGGCTCATGCGGCTGCTGGGCGCCACGGTCGGCGCACTCCGGGTCGCGCGCGAGGACGGGTTGGACGTCTGGGCGGCGCTCGACGACGGGGTGGGCTGGACGAGGCTTCTGGACGCCGAGAGCGAGGCGACCGCGATCGCCGACCTGACTCGCGACGAGCCGCTGATCCGCGCGGCGGGGCGCTACATGACGATGCGGCGCTACGCGCCCGCGTTTTTTGACGCGTTCCGGTTCAAGGCGGCAGGCTCGCGCGACGGCGTGCTCGGCGCGATCAAGGTCGTGCGCGCGCTGAACGCGACCGGGCGGCGAGACGTACCGGCCGATGCGCCCATGCCGTTTTCCAGAAAATGGAAGGCGGCGATCACCGAGGGCGGCGTCATCGACCGCCGTCGCTACGAAACCGCCACGGTCGCGACCGTGCGCGAGCGGCTCCAATCGGGCGACCTGTGGGTGGAGGGTACGCGCGAACACCTGCGCTTCGACAGCTATATGCTCCCGCCCGGCAAAGCGGCCGAGATCGCGCTCACGCTGCCGTTCGACACCGACGTCGGCCGCTACTTGGAGGGGCGCGCCAGGCTGCTCGACTGGCGGTTGCGCCGGTTCGCAGGCTCGCTGAAGCGCGGCACGCTCGACGGCGTGGAGCTGCGGGGCGGTAACCTCAGGGTCAGCCCGCTCGCGGCCGTAACGCCCGCTGCGGCCGACAGGCTGGACGCGGCCGTCGACCGGCTCATGCCCCGCGTGCGCATCACCGAGCTGCTCGCCGAGGTGGAAGCCCGCACCGGGTTCCTGTGCGCATTTCCGGAACTGCGCTCGGGCCGCGCCCACTCCAACCCGCAGGCCGTGCTCGCCGCGATCCTGGCAGACGCGACGAACCTCGGCATCGAGCGCATGGCCAACGCCAGCCAGGGCGTCACCTACGCCCAGCTCGCCTGGACGCATGGCTGGTACGTATCGGAAGAGAATTACGCGGCAGGGCTGCGCCATCTGGTGGACGCGCAAGCCGCGCTGCCGCTCACGCGCGTGTGGGGCGACGGCACCGCGTCGAGCTCGGACGGGCAGTTCTTCCGCTCGGGCAGGCGGGGCGCGGCCGGCAGCACCAACGCGCGCTACGACCGGGAGCCGGGGCAGAAGATCTACGCCCATGTCGCCGATACCTACGCGCCCTACCATGTCCGGCTGATCTCGGCGACCGCGGCGGAGGCGCCCTATGTGCTGGACGGGCTGGTCGCGCACGGCTGCGGCATCGAACCCGCGACCCACTATGCCGATACGGGCGGCGCGTCCGACCACGTGTTCGCGCTCGCGCACCTACTCGGCTTCCGGTTCGTGCCCCGCCTGCGCGATCTAGCCGATCGCCGGCTCGGCCTGTTCCCGGGCACGGCCCGCCCCGAGGCGCTCGCGAAGCTGATCGGGCGCCCGTTCAACATCGCTGCCATCCGCGAAAGCTGGGACGAGATCGTCCGGCTCGCCGCGTCCGTGAAGGCCGGCGTGGTGCTACCGTCGGTCATGCTGAAGAAGCTGGCCGCGTACCGTCGCCAGAACCGGCTCGACTTCGCGCTCCAGGAGCTGGGCCGGATCGAGCGCACCCTGTTCACGCTCGACTGGCTAGAATCCAGGGCGCTCCGCCAGCAGTGTCAGGCTGGGCTCAACAAGGGCGAGGCGCGTCACACGCTCGCCCAAGCCGTGTTCGTCCACAAACAGGGCCGCCTGCGCGATCCGCAGTTCGAGAACCAGGCGCTGAAAGCGTCCGGGCTGACGCTGGTCACCGCCGCGATCGTGTACTGGAACACGCTTTACATGGGCCGCGCCGTCGAGCATCTGCGCGCCAGCGGCGAGCCCGCGCCCGACGAGCTGCTCGCCCATGTAGCCCCGCTAGGCTGGCGACACATCAGCCTGACCGGCGATTACCTCTGGCAAAACGCCGCTGCCGAGCTCGATCAAGACGGCTACCGCGCACTCAACATCGCCGGCGGACCCGGAGCCAAGGTGGCCTGAGCCGCCCTGTTCGCTACCTGTTCAGCTTACCGCTGTCCGTGTCACAAACCTTGAGGTGCTCCCCTTTACTGGAAACCCGGTGAAAGGGCCGTTTTTAGTGATGATCGTCGCTGGCGAGTATCCGGAAGCGCACGGTTACGCACCGCTGCGCGCATATGCTCAACCAATCCTTTCGGGTCATCGCTTCATCCCGGTCAACTCCGAGTTCGAACGAGACGTCCTGCGCGCGCTTCTGAAAGCGAGACCGCAGTTAGCCGAGGACGGAATCGATATTCTGATCGAGAAGCCGGTATTTGACCACCTCACCCCCGCCGGCCCCTGCCGACCCGATTTTCTCATTGAGGCGCGTTCACGCAAGACGGGCGAGATCAGGCAGTTGGTCCTGCAGGTCTCGGAGTTCGCGGCGCCCGAGGATCAACAGCGCGACAAACTTCGCTGCATAGCGCCGCTGCTGACCATCTCGCCCACCGGATGGGAAGCGGGGAGCTTGGCGGCTCGGCTGTCGGCCGCCCTCGCGCTATAAACGCTTAGCTCCAGCTCAAGGTCAAACCGAACGAGCAGACAATCGCGAGCGTCACGGGCGTCGAAAGCAGATAGAGCTTCTGCCACCGCCACCAGGTCTTCGGGACGAACAGGGCCACATCCTTGGGCCCGCGAAGCTGAGTCCAGACCTCCTCGCGCCAAAGCCGGATGGCCAGAACGACGATCGCCAAAGCGATCGCGATTGCACAGCATAATGCGGTCGCGGAATAGAGCGCCATCCAATTGATCATTTCGGCTTCGCTCAGATGGGCCATGGTCAACCTCGCCTACGCCGACAGGAATGCCTGTTGATTGACACGGTTCCGAGCCGGTCCGCAGCCTCTTATCCGCAAATAATAACGAGATTGGTCACGGCCTTCGGAGAAGCGCGGATGCCAGCTGCGAGTAGCTGCGAGGATGTATGTGGTCCACAGTGGCAAAACGGATAAGGTCGACGGTCTCATCACCGTACCGTGCCGCCACCGAACTGACGACGTAAGCTTGGGTGCGAGCGTAGGGAAGTAGCCAGATCACACGGCGGAAGCAGATGCTGCCGCGAATGCGGTAGAGCGTTCTGGCGAGAGATGCTCCTGGCGCATCGTTCGAACCCATCGCAAAGACGCAACTACCGTAACTCTTGTCCGGCTTCCTCCAACGCAGGATTTGCGCGGCCGTCGCACGTTCGACCGCCTGAACATCGCAATGCCGAGCATACCGCTCATTGATTGCCTTCGCTGCGCCAAGTCCGATGCTATCGCCCAGAATAAGGCATTCAAACACAGGTCACCCCTTTTCGCTTGAGGCGATCGGATTGCCGCGTATGGCGCGACAGACTAGCGTTCGACAGGGTCGCGGGCTGACCCCAACGCCTTGCGCAACTCCGACACGTCAGCGTCGATAATAGCATAGAGGTCGTCGTCATTGTGTCCGAAGAACGCTCTCACCTTTGTTTCGCCATCCGTAGGCGGTGCAGTTGATCCCATGCGGTCGGGCCATCTCGCCTCGATGAAGCTGATGAGCTGGCTCCAAGCCGCGGGTTGGGTCGAATGAATGCTGAGGAGTGGAACGCCCTCTATTATGATGGCGAGGATCGTCACTTGCATGGTTTCGTACACTCCCCTTGATCAGTGCCGAGGATGGGAATGAAGGATCATCCATCCGGCTCGTCATCCGTCTGACTATTGCCGACGAGCGCTCCTCAACCGCCGTGCCGCGCTGAGATCAATTACCCAGGCCGTTCCGCGCTGGCGCCTAAGGTCTGGCGATTGAGATGACAGGCGCCGCTTGGACTTCGAGGAAGGCTCGGGTTTGCAATCACCGGCGATCCGATGCCTCTGCCGCCGGCAGACGCTGACGCGGTTGACGGTCTTATTCCGCAGATCGCCGGCGAACATCGGATTACGCCAACTACGCTGGCCGCCGATCTACCGAGTTCAAGAACAACACGAGCGATGCTGCTAGGAGAACGGCATCCTTGAGCAAGAACTGGCCCGGCGCGGCCGAAATGGCGGGGAAACCTCCGGCGCTTGCCTCCGCGACCCCTGGAGTGGTCACGAAGAATGTCAGTGTAATCAGGTAGGTGGCCGCGGACATCAGGGCACCAAGCGCTGAGAAGATCGGACGAAACGCGCCAAGGGTTAGAGCCGCGGCCGTCGAAAGCTCAATGACTCCGACGAAGTAGCTCTGCCCCTGCATCCCGAACATTCCAAGCCAGCTCATCAGCGGGCTGTGGCCGATAAACGGGGCAATCCCTTCAGCCTCGTACATGGTGAACTTCATGCCGCCGAACCATAGAAAGACCAGGACGAGCGCCCACCGCAACAGCGCCAAGTCCCTTCGGTTCTCCTCGGCAACATGAAAGCGATAACGGTTCAGGAAATGCATCCGAAGCTCCTTGGGTAATTACGCCAGATACTGGAACATGAGGAACTCAATGGCGCCGCGTGCCCATCGGGCAGCCCACGCATCGTGCCTGATCGCAAAACCGACACGTCGACACGGCGCTCTGTGGATCATCGAGCAAGGAAGTGAGGATGGTGTCCGCGATCCGTTCCAGAACTATGCGGTCGTTGGCACTCACCCGAACTAACAAGCCGGCCACCGCTGCATTCCTGAGTCCGAGAAGTTTACTTCGTTCGGCCTGGCCTCGCCCCGTCAGCGTAATATGCGCGACGCGACGATCAGACGGCGACTGCGACTTCCCTACGAATCCCTGGTCATCCAGCCTCTCGACGACGCGGACAGTTCCAGCGTGTGAGAGCCGCAGTATCCGGCTGATCTGATCTATCGACATTCCTGGCTCATGACCGATCGCGATCAGCGCGGCGGCGGTTTCCCCGCCCGCGGTAAATGCTTGAGCGATCGCGATCCGCACTCGATCGGAGACAGCCTGAGCGAGTGCGCCGAAGACATTGATCAATCGATCTGAAGGCTCGTCCATCATCATCATGACTCGACAAGGTATATGCGCCACGCATACACATTCGAACGATCGCTGTCGAGGTTTGACGCGTGCCTGTTTCACCGGCTGCTCGGACCGCGTGGCCGCTGGGCACGCTGTGAGATCGCAAACCTGCTGCCGCCGGGACGACCCGCGAGCCCTACCATTAGCAGGCTTAACTCAGCGCGTTGTCGTAGAAGTCAGCTGTCCAGTTTGGCCATCTCAAGTGCTGTATCCGCCATGCGGGTCGCGAAGCTCCACTCGTTGTCGTACCAGGCAAGAACGCGAACCAATCTCCGGTCGACCACGTCGGTCTGTGGCAGCGCCACGATCGACGATTCGGTCCGATGGCTCAAATCGATTGAAACCAGCGGCTCGGCCGTGACGGCGAGCACGCCCTGCATTGGTCCGTCAGCAGCCTGCCGAATGGCTGCGTTTACCTCCTCCACGGTGACGTCGCGCATGGCTGACACAGCCAGATCGATGACCGACACATTGGGCGTGGGAACACGGATCGAGGATCCGTGCAGCTTGCCTTTCAACTCCGGCAATACGCGACCAATGGCACTCGCCGCGCCCGTCGACGTCGGGATCATTGAAAGCGCGGCTGCGCGTCCTCGATAAGGGTCCGTGTGGACGGCATCTAGCGTGGGCTGGTCGCCGGTATAGGCGTGCACCGTCGTCATGTAGCCGCGCTCGATGCGAAACAGATCGTTCAGGACCTTCGCCACAGGTGCAAGCACGTTGGTTGTGCAGGATCCGTTCGAGACGATTACGTCCTCAAGCGTCAAAGTCTCATGGTTGACCTTGAAAACGATTGTCTTGTCGGCTCCTTCGCTGGGCGCAGAGACGAGGACGCGCTTGGCACCGGCGCGAACATGCGCGCTGGCCTTTTCCTTCGAGGTGAAGAAACCGGAACACTCCAGAGCGATATCAACGCCACACCGCTGGTGAGGCAAGTCAGCAGGGTCGCGCTGGTTGGTAACTTCGATTTTTCCGTACCCGACATCTATCCAGTCGGTGCCGATTTCGATGTCCCCCGGAAAGGGACCGTGAACGGAGTCATACTTCAGAAGGTGAGCCAGGGTGCCCACCGGTGCGAGATCGTTTATGGCTACCACGTGGATGTCTTGACGGCGAAGTTCGACGACCGAGCGCAACGTTAATCTGCCGATGCGTCCGAAGCCGTTGATCGCGACCCTGACTGTCATGCGCATTTCCTTCTGTTGACGAAGAACAGCCGCTGGAAACGGGCATAGGCCCGCTTCCGTTCGCAAGGAATTTGAACCTCAAGTCAGCGCTATATGTATGCGCGACGCATATAGCTAACGATCGATGCTAAGCGGGTCAACATGGCACGGCGAACGAGCACATAAGGCGTCCGCCGGGCGGTTCCTGCGATCACGTCGCTGAGAGCATGCAGTACGCTGAGGAGCACCCCATTGCAGAAGGGAAACCTGGATGATGCCTGACTTAGAAGCAGAAAAGGCACTCGCGGCCCGACGGGCGGTCGAGGAAGTCCAGGACGGTATGATCGTCGGTCTGGGGACAGGCAGCACGGCAAACTACGCGGTAAAATGCCTGGGCGAACGGATCGCCAACGGGCTCCGCATCAAAGCGGTCTCGACCTCGCGCACGACCGAAGCTCTGGCCCTCGACCTGGGGGTGCCGCTGATCCCTTTCGAAGGTCTCAGTGCAGTCGACCTCACGATCGATGGCGCCGACGAGATCGATCACAGTTTGCAGGCGATTAAGGGTGGAGGGGGTGCCCTGCTGCGAGAAAAGGTCATTGCCGCTGCGTCGGCGCGCGTCATAGCCGTGGTCGATTCCAGCAAATTCGTGACGCGACTAGGCCGCTTTCCGCTGCCCGTCGAGGTCTTCCCATTCGCCACCGAATTCGTCCGAGCGCGCTTGGCTGCCCTCTCAGCTCCGGTTTCCCTCCGGATGAAGGGCGGCCATCCGTTCCTGACCGATCAGGGCAACCGCATCCTGGACGTTGCGTTTGGGTCGATCACGGACATCCGGAAGACCGCACTCGCAATCGCAGCCATTCCCGGCGTCGCCGAGCACGGACTTTTCACCTTCGAAATCGACACCGTCATCATTGCTCGCGCCGGCACGGTTGAGCTCCGACACGCGGATCGTTCGTGATTCCACTCCGGCGGATTGCATCAGTCGCTCTCACGACCACGTCCCCATGAGGTGAAGGCAGACCGCGAGATCCGGCATCCACCCTGCTGTCATAGCCGCGGCGTATCGCGCATTTCGCCAGTTCGTCGGAAATTCTCGCACACCCTAAGCTGCCGGGCCAGCATAAGTCTTTGGTTTCGCTCTGCTTCGTTGTCGTTCTGCGGTGTGTATCAAAGCGTGCCGAAGCTTGCTGTCTATGCGCCACGCACATATAACGGTGCGAATGGATGGATGTCGAGACCGCAACGTATTCGGGGCGTTCGCGCTTATGATCAGCGAGAACATTGTTCGCGCTAGTTCATCGCGGGCGCCGGAAGAAGGATCTGCCGCTTCGGCGCTGGCGCTGATTGCCCACAAGCCCGGCCTCTCGGTGCGGATGCTCGCAGTCGGCGTGGGCTTGTCGCACGCTGCGACGGTCCGACTTGCGGACCGCCTCACCACCCAAGGACTGGTCGAGAGCCGGGCGACCTCAACCGATGGGCGGGTCCGATCCCTGTATCTGACAACGGCCGGTCAGCAGGCAAGTGCCGCAGTCCTAGCCGCGAGAGACGAGGTCATCGCCGAGGGGTTGTCCATCCTCAACAAGGGCGAGATGAAGTTTCTGACCGACATCGCCGAGCGCGTCCTTCGCGACCGCCTGGAGAACCTGGAGCACTCGTACCGCATCTGCCGCCTGTGCTGCTATGAAGGCTGTACCGACTGTCCCATCGACGCTGAGCTTCACGAGCGGGGACAGGATCGCGAGTAACAGCCGCGACGACCTTCATCCTGCAATGTAAGTTCAGTGCTGCGCGATAAGGTAGGCGGCAAGGAAGCCAAGTACCGTGATCAGCCCGATGAAGGGTGGCGCATTCTCGAACGCTTCGGGGATCATGGCTTCGGCCAGCATGGCCAATACGGCACCAGCCGCGAACGAGAGAATCGCCGGCTCCTGCGCCGATGCCGAGCCGAGCAAGATGTTGCCGACGCCGGCCGCGACCCCGATGAGCAGCGGTATCCCGAGCCATACCGTATAGAGGTACCGACGGGAGCGGCCAGCCTGCTTCATTCCCGAGGTGCTCGACAAACCCTGCGGCACGTTCGCTAGAAAGAAGCCCGCGATCACAGCCAAACTGATCGCGCCGCCACTGGCGACCGACATCCCGATCACCAGAGCCTCGGGGATACCGTCAAGCACACTGCCGACTGCGATCGCAGATCCACTGCCGTGATGCTCTGCCTCGGTCGGCTGCTCGACGCAGTCACCGCAGCGCTTCCGGTTCTTCGCACCGCGTCTCGCCAGATACCAGTTTATGCCGCTGAAAACCGCCGCACCTGCTGGCAGTGCGATGGTTGGCCATAGAGCCGCCCCAGCCGAATCCGGTCGGACGACGAGTTCGGTCGCTATCACGGCAAACAAGACGCCACCACCGAAGCCCATGACAGCCGCAACCATTCGATGGCTGAGCTTGCCGAAAAAAGCATCCGCCACGATCGCGCCCAAAAGCAAGCCGCTTCCGGACACCAGTCCCCACATTCCGGCTACGACGAAGTCGGGGATCGGAGACAAGGCAGAGTCCATACGCGCTCATATCCTCTCAGACGATGTCGGCGCGTTGGATCGCTTGCTAGCGCATCCACGGACGGTGCGACACGCGAGTGTCTCTCGGCGTTGCTCCATTCTCACAGCCTTCTATCCAGGCGCCAGGTGGGACGTGCGAAGTGGCAGCTGTACCCCCTCGGATGCCGTTGCAGGTACTTCTGATGCTCCGGCTCCGCTTCCCAAAACGGCTCTTCGGGATTGATCTCGGATAATACCGGCCCTGGCCATCGACCTGACGCCTCGATCTCGTCGATCGTTTCCAAGGCTACATCCATCTGACGCTTGTCGGTGTAGAAAATGGCGGAGCGATAGCTCGGGCCAACGTCACTGCCCTGCTGCTCATATGTGGTCGGATCGTGGATCTGAAAGAAGAGTTCGAGCAAGGAGCGATAGCTTAGCACTGCGGGGTCGAAGACCACCTCCACCGCCTCCGCATGGCCGTGATGATCATCGTAGGTCGGGTCCGGCGTCTCACCGCCGATGTATCCGACACGCGTCGAGATGACTCCCCTTCTTTGGCGTATCAACTCTTCCATCCCCCAAAAGCAGCCACCGGCGAGTATCGCTCGCTCCGTTCGCTGACTCGTGGATCGACCCTGCTCTTCCTGATCGGACACCATGATCACGGGGCGGGATCAGCACCCGGTCCGGGTCCGGGTGTGTCGACGAGAACGGTTTGAACGTCCGAACCGCGGATGAGCGTGAGATCGACGGGGCAGCGATCAGCGATTTCGAGAATTCGGGTGCGCTGCTCTTCATTCAAAGGGCCCTCGAGCACAATCGTCCGCGTGAACCTGTCGGGCGGCATCATGTCCGCCACCCTCTTGTGCTCGACTCTCGTCCTCGCTCGTTCAAGCGGAAAGCCCTTTCGGTTCGCATACAGGCGCATCGTCATCACTGTGCAGGCAGCCAGGCCGGCCGATACCAACTCATATGGCGATAGACCGCTGCCCAGCCCACCGACCGAGGTCGGCTCGTCTGAAAAGATCGAATGCTTGCCGCTGCGGACTTGGAGCTGAAATTTTCCTGCCAGCGTCTCGGCCGCTTCGACTCCGTGCGCAGCCTCGACCTGTGGAAGATCGGGCACCAGCGGCGGCAGGTAGCGATTTGCCCAGGCGGCGACCATCGCTGATGCGAAGTTCGCGTCGGCGGCATCGGCGAGAAGGTGATCGGCAGCGTCGAGCGATACGAAGCTCTTCGGGTGTCGGGCAGCCCCGAAGATTCGCGACGCATGCTCGATCGCGACCACCTGATCGAGAGGGGAGTGCAGAACGAGCAAGGGACGGCGCAGCGCAGAGACCGCCTTCTCCACATCAACCTCCTCAACAGCGTCGATGAAGCTGCGACGGATGAGGAATGGCCGGCCGGCAATGTCGACCGACGCTTCGCCTTCGCGCCTGATCGCGTCCAGATCGTTGGTGCTGAAGACCTTCAGGATATGCTGGAGCTCCGCCGGCGCCCCTATGCTTGCTACGGCGGCGATATCCGGCAGATCGACCGCCGCCACGAGTGCGGCAGTGCCGCCGAGGCTATGCCCCACGAGCAGCGAGGGTGCCATTCCCGCCGCCGTCATGGCCATCGCCGCGGATTTCAGATCGGTGACGTCCGAGGCAAAGCTGACTGCCTCGCCCTGCGTCCCGCCGATCCCCGTACCGGCGAAGTCAAATCGCAGTACGCCGATTCCTGCCCGCGACAGCGCGCGGGATATATGGACAGCCGCTCGGCTTTCTTTCCCGCACGTGAAGCAATGAGCAAAGATCGCCCATCCACGAGGGGTACCTTCCGGCGTCTCTAGCAATCCGGCGAGAAGCCGGCCTTGTTCGTTTGCGAATGTGAACGACTTTCCCGGCACGTCGATACCTCCCAGCAAGCATGAGTGCGCCGCTCTGGCAAGAACCGGCGCATCCCTCGGCCGAGCAACGATCTCCGCCAGCCCAGGTGCAATGCGATCGTCGCCGTCTTGCACCTCACCTTGAGCCGCGCAGCGTCACGCATCGGCACCCATCACCACAAGACATCCTTTTTATATGCGTCGCGCATATAGACAAGCGCAAACTGGGAAACTATATGCGCCGCGCATACTTCTTCCGCGTGGTCATTTGAAGACAGGTCCACGGGACAGAGTGCGTAGGACACACAGGCCGAGGGGTCATGGAACTCAATCAGGTCAGCTATTTCATAAACTTGGCTGAGACGCTGAATTTCACCGAAGCCGCTCGGTTGAGCGGGGTGTCGCAGCCGAGCCTGACTCGCGCCATCCGTCGCCTGGAAGATGAGCTCGGCGGTGCGCTGATCTATCGAGACGGGAAGAACAGCCGCCTTACGGGTCTCGGCCAGGACGTCGAAGCAGAATTTCGGCGAATGCTCTTGGCGTTGAGGAGCGTGCGTGATCACTCGGAAAACTGGACGATGGGGCGGCACCGAGTGCTGGACATCGCCGTCGCGCCTACGGTCGGTCCGAAAGCGTTTGCGCCCTTTTTCGAGAGTGCTTTGGACAAGGTGCCGTCGATAGAAATCCGACTGCATTCACTCCAATCAAGCGAGGATTCATCGGAGGTGTTATCCGGCAAGTATCACGCTTGCATTCTCCCGCGGGAAGTACGGCCGGACCGAAAGCTGGATGTCCGTCCTCTCTTTCGAGAGCGCTTCGTACTCGCCTGCGCGAGCGGACACCCACTGGCGACGGCAGCCATTGTTCGTGGAGAGGACCTGGCGAAATACCCGTTAGTCGATCGTCTAAAGTGCGAGTTTCGCAATCAGATACAAGAGCACTTCGCGCGCCGCGACGTCATAATGCGCCCTCGCATCCGTTCCGAACGAGACGACTGGGTCCATCGCATCGTCGCCGAAGGTCGTGCGATTTGCATCGTCCCGGAACGATCTGCCGCAGGGACAGGCCTTGTTACGCGGCCGATCGAAGGTTTCACGTTGGAGAGGGAGGTGGTGATCGTGACAGTCTCGGGATCGACGGCTCCGGTCGAGATCCGGAAGGTCGCGCAACTTGCGGCGCGGCATGAGTGGCAGTGAGCCACAACGCAAGGCGTCGACGCTATGGAAACTATGCTTACGGCGTATTGGATAAGTGGGAGCGTGACTGCGATAGTCGGCGTTGTGACAGTTCAGTCAGGCTGATCGTAGTGCGCCTAGTATTCTAAGAGTTGGCATTGGAGGTCTAATCATGAAGTTCGAGAAAACACAGGCCGCGATCGATCGCCTTACCCCTGAGCAGCGTCGTATCACCCAGGAGCATGGTACCGAAAGGGCCTTCACTGGTGAATACAACGACAACAAGGAGCCGGGAATCTACGTCGACGTCGTGTCGGGTGAGCCGTTGTTCGCTTCCACCGACAAGTTCGACTCGCGCTCCGGCTGGCCTAGCTTCACCAAGCCCATCGTCCCGGCGCACGTCAACGAAGTGCGGGACAGCTCGCACGGAATGGTGCGGACAGAGGTCAGGTCGGTTCATGGCGACAGCCATCTCGGCCACGTGTTTCCCGATGGTCCGGCCGACCGTGGCGGTTTGCGGTACTGCATCAACTCGGCGGCGCTTCGCTTCATCCCCCGCGATGAGATGGAGGCCGAAGGATATGGCGAATATCTCGACCAGGTAGAGGAGTCTTAACATGCATCAACGCGCAGTCCTCGCTGGCGGCTGTTTCTGGGGTATGCAGGATCTGATCCGCAAGCAGCCGGGCATCGTCTCGACCCGCGTCGGCTACACTGGCGGCGATGTCCCCAATGCCACCTATCGCAATCACGGCACGCACGCCGAAGGGATCGAGATCGTCTTCGATCCCGAGGTGACGAGCTACCGCAACATTCTCGAATATTTCTTCCAGATCCACGACCCGACCACGAAGGATCGTCAGGGTAACGACCGCGGACTCTCCTACAGGTCAGGCATCTACTACGTCGACGACGAGCAGAAGCGCGTAGCCGAAGATACGATCGCCGACGTGGATGCATCGGGGCTCTGGAATGGAAAGGTCGTCACCGAGGTCGAGCCCGTCGGAGACTTCTGGGAAGCCGAGCCGGAGCATCAGGACTATCTCGAGAAGCGTCCGGGCGGGTACACTTGTCACTTCGCGCGACCTGATTGGGTGCTTCCGAAGCGACAGGATGCCTAGCGTACGCAGGGCGAAGGTGCCGCGTGGGACGAATGAACGCGCAGCCCACGCTCCATCTGAAATCTAGCTGTTCCCTTCGTGGCCGCGTCGCTGGGCGATCCGGTCGCGAAGGGAGATGTGACCTGGCATCCTGTCAGCGTAGAATTGCCACGAGGATTGTAGCCGGATGCCAGACCTCTCCTCGTTCCCGATCGCGCGAAGATGGCCAGCCAGGCATCCGGATCGCCTACAACTTTACGCGGCACCGACGCCAAATGGCGTTAAGGTCTCGATCATGCTTGAAGAGGTCGGCCTGGCCTACGAGCCGCATTTCGTCGACATCTCCGGGAACGAGTCGAAAGACCCCGCCTTCATATCCCTTAACCCGAACGGGCGCATACCGGCGATCATCGACCCCCATGGACCGGGCGGCAGGCCGATCGGCGTGTGGGAGTCTGGAGCGATTCTGGTCTACCTAGCGGAGAAGACTGGCCAGCTCATTCCGACATCACCTGAAGCTCGCTACGAGACACTGGCCTGGGTCTTTTTCCAGGTGTCGGCGATCGGGCCGATGTTCGGTCAGTTAGGGTTTTTCCTGCGGTCGGGCGGTCAAGCCTCCGAAAACCAGCGCCCTCTGCAGCGCTTCGCGACCGAGGCAAAGCGGCTGCTCACTGTCCTGGATCGCCAGCTGGATGGCCGCGACTGGATCGTTGGCGACTATTCCATCGCCGATGTCGCGACGCTTGGCTGGGTTAACGCGCTCATCACATCATATGACGCCGGCGGACTGCTTGAGTTTGAGAGCTTCGCCAACATATCTGCTTGGCTCAAGCGCGGGCTCGCGCGGCCGGCGGCGCAACGCGGTCTTCTCGTTCCGGAGAAAACTGCATGACCGTCATCGCAAGCTACTATTACAACGAGGGGAAGCGCGTAAGAGAGGTGGCGATCGATGAGCGCGTCGCGGCTGAAAAAAGCCGCTCGGGCTTTTGCTGGATCGGGCTGTCCGAGCCGACAAAGGAGGAGCTGCGCTCTCTCCAGGAGACCTACGGCCTCCACCCGTTGGCCGTCGACAATGCGATGCATCCGCAGTGTCCGCCGAAGCTCGAGGTCTATAACGACGAACTCTATGTGGTCGCCAATACGGCCGAACTCGATGGGGATCGGATACGCTATGGCAAAACAGCGATCTTCACCGGGCACAATCATCTAATTACAGTGCGGCACGGCACGCCCGGCGCATTGGGAAACCTCCGGGAGCAGCTTGAGGCTGCGCCAGCGCAGTTCGGCAAAGGCGTCGACTACGTCCTGCACGCCATCCTGCATCGTATCGTCGATCAGTACCTGCCAATCTTTGAAATGATCGAAGACGACGTCCTGGAAATGGAGCGTCGATCACTGGATGACTTCCTCGGCCGTGAAGAGGTCGCTCGCATCTTCGGCCTGAGGTGCGAGCTGACGAGGTTCCAGCGAACGCTGGGAGCAATGGCGGAGCTGGTGCGCAAGCTCGTGCGGGGACATTTCCCCTGCATAAGCGCCGAGGTTCGACCGTATTTCAACGATGTCGCGGACCATGTTTCGCGTGTGCAGGCGATGGTTGATGGCCTCCTGCAGGTTCTATCCACCGTCTTTGAATTCAGCAGCCTGCTGGAAGCCCAGCGGATCGGGGTCATCACCCGACAACTCGCCGCCTGGGCGGCGATCCTTGCCGTCCCCACGGCGATCGCCGGCATATATGGCATGAACTTCAAACACATGCCGGAACTGGACACGGCCTATGGCTACTTCGTCGTGCTCGGAGTCATGACGTTGATCTGCCTCCTCCTGTTCATCCGCTTCAAGCAGGCAAAATGGCTGTGAGGATCACGTCCGGCGCCTTACGCGAGCGCGAGCTCAGCCACAGCGCAGACTCCCCTGAGACCGCTCGGACCAAACGACAAGCAGAGGTGCATCCATGACAAGCCAAGTGACCGACGTCCTAGAGGCTGTGCAGGCCTTCGTCGCGAAGGGCTATGATCGCGAATATCGTGTGAAAGACGGGCGCCTGTACGATCTCGAGCTTGGATCGACGCTGGATGCCTGCGACGTACAGGTGGACGCCGCTCTGCGCCTGGAAAGCGGCGACGATGCGGAAGACGCCTCGAACATCTTCGCGATCACCGATCCCGCTACCCAACACAAGGGGCTGCTGATCGATGCCTTCGATGTCTTTGATGAGACATGTCACGGTGATCTTGCCGAACGCCTCCTCGAGCACCGCGAAACGATGCCGACAGGTGACAAAAACGTTCCCAGTAAGCACGGCCTTCGCAAGGTTTACAAAGCCGAGTTCGACAGCGATCCCGAGCGTTATGTCCTGCGCGAAGGCTTCCCGGATTTTCCGGCCTGTCCGTTTGGCGGCGCCTTCAGCATCCTGGGCTTCGACACCGCAGAGCAAACATACGTCTGGCTTGTCACGAGCATCATTCGCGACCCACGGCTGATCCGCATCCCGTACCAAGGAGAAGACGTGATTACCGACGAATAGGACGGGCGCCACGCAGCACACCATCGAGCCGGTGGTCGCGCGTCCGGTGCATATAAACGAAATCAGCGAGGTGTTCATGGATTGGGATAAGGGTCACGTTCGGGAAACTATGCTCTCGCTGGAAACGGCTGCATTGCACAGTGCTCGCGAGAACTACTTGGATTATGTAGCCACCGCTCGTCTCGACCGGACCGAGACGATCGAGAACGACGAACAGGCACAGGCCGAAGTCGCGAGCGACCTGGCGGAAGCGCTCGACGACACACTCGATGATTATGCCGACAAGCTCGACAGGCTCAGGTTGATCGACTTTGGACCGAAATCCGCAGTCGCAGAAGGCGCACTGGTCAAGCTGTCGGGCCGCTATTTCGTGATCGCGGTCTCGACGAGCAAATTCGTGTGCCACGGGCAAGAGCTCATGGGGATCTCGACGATGGCGCCGATCTATCAAGCTATCGAGGGCGCGCGAGCCGGTGAGACCGTAAAGTTCAACGGCCGCGACCTTCTGGTGGAAGAGGTCGCATAGGTCGTCACCGGCATTTCTAACGCGAGGCGCTCTCGCGCCTTTCGTTCGTCTGCATCATTGCGTCGAGCGATCCCGTGATCATCGGCGTGCTCGGGCACCGGGTGGCCTTCGCCTTCGCGGAGTGGTGAGGGCATCTACGGATGATCGCGAGCACCGAGAGAATGACGAGCAGCGCCGCAGCGTATAGGAAGAGACCGCCGGGACCCGCCAGGTTCATCGCAATTCCACCGACCAGAGGCCCTACCGCAGTCCCGACACCGTTGATCAGCAGAAGACCGCGCGCGGTGCCTATCAGCCGTCCAGCCGAAAGGCCGTCGTTCGCAACGGCTACGCACAACGAGTAGATCGGAATGCCGAAGCCGCCAAAGAGCGCGCCTGCTACGAGTAGCAGCGGCAGGGGAGCTGCGGCCGCGAGTGCTAAGCCTAGGGCGGCGGCTGCAGACGCCAAGGCGGCGCCGGCGATGATCAGATTGCGTGGCAATCGGTCAGAGAGCCAGCCGAGTGGCCATTGCAAAATGAGCGTCCCCCCGAGGACAGCGGCCATGAAGGCGGAGATGCCTTGTATGTCGAGGCCGATCCTCTGGGCGAAGGTCGGCCCCAGCCCCCAGAAACCGCCCATGGCCAAGCCCGCCAAGAAAGCCCCGACGGTGGCCAGCGGGGAAATCGACAGGATATCCCTAATAGCGACTGGTTCCTGTTCGATCTTGGCCGGTGGATGACTGGGCAGCAGGGTAATTGGCACCACCGCCGCCGATATCAGGATCGACACGATCAGGAACAACGTCACCCCGCCCGGGGGAGCGATGTTGAGGAGCGCTTGCCCGAGGGCCCAAGAGCCCATGGACACAACGCCGAAAATCGAAAGAAGCTGCCCGCGCGTCGAGGGTAAGGCGTGAGCATTGAGCCAACTTTCGGTCGATAGGATCATGCCGGCGTACGCGAGGCCGGTGACCACGCGCAGCGGCATCCAGGCAAGCGGCTCGACCAGCGCCGCATGAAGAAGGGCAGTTATCGATGCGATGGCTGCGAAGCCGGCGAACGTCCTCACATGGCCAACGGATATGATGACGCGCGGCAGCAGTACCGCACCGATGGTGAAACCCGAGAAGTAGGCGGTCGTCATCACGCCGGTGCTACCGCTGGAGAACTCCTCCTGCCCGGCCCGGACGATCAGCAAGGTGCCCAACAACCCGTTGCCCAACAGGAGGAAGGCCACGCTCAACAGCAGAGCCGCCACGGGCGCAAGAACGAGACCGCGCGTACAAGCCGCCTTCATTGTATCCATCACGTGGGTCATGTTCGACTGCGCAGGATGACCTGCCGAGCCCGGTCGGCGACCGCAGCGATCATCTTCTCGGCCGCCTTCCAGCCGTCGGCTTTGAATTTCATGTGCTTTTCGCACGTCGCTGGTATTCGGCGGCACTGATGAATTGATCGAACGCTTCGCACCAAATGACGACTGTACTGAATGCGGCGACGTCGATGTCCGGCGGGACCGAGATGATGAAGCCGTCGAAGGTTTTCACGTCGCCGACCCGGCGCGACAGGTGCTTGATCGCAAGGAACTCGTCCTTCGTGCCCGCGAAGCGCGGAGCGAGGTAGAGCTTGTAATCCGGGCCGGGAGAAAGATGCCCGATGTGCGCTATACGGTTGCGCGACACCGTCACGTTGCCCTCGCCCCAATGGACGAAGTCGCTGCCCTTCAGCCGACGCTCAAATCGTCCGGTGAAGAGCGCCGCTTTCCCCGTCGCTGCTAGAGCGGCTGCATCTGGCGTTGGCGGTGCCGTCAGGATCGGAAGAGCGTAGATGCCCGCAGCAAATCCCAGCGCCAGCGTGGCAACATGGGTAGCGGCAAGGATGAGCCACCGGCGCATCGGTCAGCCTCGTTCCAGATGCGCCACCAGCTTGTCAGCGTCGAGATGAAAGTCTGAAAATACGAGTGCACCGTCGGCGTCGATGACGCTGAACCAGGGCGTGCCGCGCGTCCGATAATCTTCCATGAAAGTCGGAAGACGCGCACCCGTCGGGGGCGGATCATGTCCAAACACGACAGGCATATCATATTTCAGCTGGTTCGATCGCAGCCGTTCGAAGGTGTTCTCCTGCTCGCCCTCAAACACCGTCTGGATCACCGCGAAGCCGACGCCCCTTGTCGCTAGACTGGAATGGAGGCGCTGTAACGTCGGGAAGCCGTGCAGATGGCAGCCGCGACACCAGTGTTGAAAGGCGAAGAGGATCTTTGGTCCTTGCCCCAGATCGGAGAGCGTGACGGGGACGTCCAGCGGCTTGCCGTCAACGCCTATCCATTGCCGTACGCGGAGTTCGGGGGCGAGATGTTCGGCAGCGGTCATTGCAAATGTCATTGTCCTTCGGAGCAGCGGTCGGGGTTCACAAATTGTTTCCGCTCTCACGGTCACAGTCGTGAGAACTCGGCTTCTGCATATGACCTACAGCACTTTGGATCACCGCACGGTCTTCTCCGGTTCCGCCGACGCTCCCGCATCTCTACAATGACGCTTGTCCATTTCCTTTTCCAATAGCGGCGGGCTATAGTTTCCATAGCCACGAGCATCAGCCAATGATTTGCCGTTTCGCCTCACTACATAGGTGGCATGACAGACACGGGAGCTTCGCATCGCGAGTATCGCGAGCTCGGCAACGTCGCATGGCTGCGCGACTATGACGACGGCAAGGCGCTGGCCGCCGCACAGCGCAAACCAATGCTTCTGCTGTTCCAGGAGGTGCCGGGGTGCTCGACCTGCGTGCACTTCGGGCAGGACGTTCTGACGCATCCGCTGATGGTAGAGCTAATCACCGACCGGTTCGTCCCGGTGGCGGTCTTCAACAACCATCCTGGTGACGATGCCCGCATCCTGCGCCTTTATGGCGAGCGATCCTGGGATAACCCGGTTGTTCGCTTTCTCCGACACGATGGAGCCGAACTGCTGCCCCGATTGGCCGATCGCTACGACGCGCTCGCCCTCCACGAAAGGCTCAGCGCCGCACTGCGGACGCTAGATGGCAGGGTGCCCGCGTATTTCGACCTGCTCGGGCGCGATCTGCTCACGGAGGGCGGGCTCAGCGAGAGGACCATCTACGCGACGCCATGTTTCTGGTCAGGTGAGACGAGCCTTGCTCAACATCCGGGCGTGATCACGACCGATGCGGGATGGGTCGATGGCGAGGAAGCAGTCCTGGTTCAATTCGATCCGCAGGTGGTCACGCTTGCCGATCTGAACGCTTATGCTCGTGCGGAAGGCTTTGATCCGGTGGAGCGTGGCAGTTTCAGCTTGGATCGGGAGCCGCAATTCTACCTGCGCAAGAATCCCGTGCGCCATATCCCGCTGACGGCGGCGCAGCGAACTCAGATCAACCTGGCCGTGCCGTATCGCACCCCGATTACCGACTTGCTGAGCCCGCAGCAGTCCGCTTGGCTCGCAGACCCGCGCTTGCAGCGAGTGAGTGATGGAGAAACTTACGGCCGAGATATTCGCCATAGCTGGCCAGTGCTGACGGCACGGCTTGGCGCGGCTAGCAATGTGGATTGATACGGGATGTTCACATCGAGCCTCAGAAACTTGATTGGGCTCTGCTGTCGTTGGCCGCCGAGCGGCTCCCTAAGCGTTGATCAAGGCCCCGCCGCTTGGACGATGCGCGTCGGCAAACAAGGCTGAAGAGCTCGCATCTTCGAGCGCTCATAACCAAAACCGTCGACCGATCCCGAAGGCTTTATGCCCGCTCGAGCCTGCGTCCGGGACGACAAGCAGCTGCAATCAGATCGCCCGCGCGGCTATTGAAACTATAGTCACCGGGTATTTGGAAAGCGAGTTGCCACAGAGGTATAGTCAAAACGCAGACGTCACGATTCATGACGGAGCGCATTTGGTTTATATTGGCAGAGCTCAGGTACCGAGTCTTCTCTCAACCCGTTGTCGAACGGATTCGCGTGCGAAAGGCATGTAGCGCAGGAGAGTGAACGGAAAGCCAGGCCCGTGCTGTCGTGACGAAGAGGAGGGTCTGGGATGGTCACAAGAGGTTTTACCGGACGCGGATCGGGCGGCGACCAGTCCGGCCGGATTCCTCCAGGGCAACATCTCGTTGAGAATTTTCCGGTTCTGACGGCGGGACCGACCCCGGATGTCGACACTGCGAAGTGGAATTTTACGGTCAAGATCGGACCGAAGCCCGTCAAGGTCTGGAACTGGAGCCAGTTCAATGCTCTGCCGCAGACCAAGGTAAAGAAGGACATCCACTGCGTCACTTCCTGGTCTAAGCTTGATACGGCGTGGGAGGGAGTATTGATCGAGGACATCCTGGCCGATGCCGGGCTCGAGCACCCGACCGATTTCGTCCTGGCCCATTCCTACGACGGCTACTCGACGAACGTTCCGCTGGCGGATCTGCTCTCAGATAAGGCGATGGTGGCGCTCAAATATGCTGGCCAGCCGCTTCCGCGAGATCACGGCGGCCCGGCACGACTGCTCGTCCCCCACCTGTACTTCTGGAAGTCGGCCAAATGGGTAAAGGCGCTGCAGTTCACGACGCGCGATGAAGCCGGCTTCTGGGAACTGCGCGGCTACCACATCTACGGCGACCCTTGGCGCGAGCAACGATATACTCATGATTAACAGCGCTGTGCAAACCGCGCCGTGGCAAAAGTCGGTTATTGATAGGATTGTTCAGCAGACGCCGGCCATAAGAAGCTTCTTCTTACGCTTGCGCGATCCTTTCACGCATGTGGCGGGCCAGCACGTCGACGTTCGATTGACGGCCCCTGACGGCTACACGGCGATGCGGAGCTATTCGATCGCCTCGCCACCCGCTAGATCCGGCATTCTTGAACTCGCCATCGAACGCTTGTCCGATGGAGAGGTGTCGCCCTTCTTTCACGACGTTGCGGCGGTCGGTGACGAGATCGAGGTTCGCGGTCCGCTCGGCGGACACTTTCTCTGGCCGGGAGACGTCGCCGAACCAGTGCTCTTGATCGGCGCAGGTTCGGGCGTCGTGCCGCTAATGGCGATGATCCGGCAACGCCGCGCGTCGGCGCAGACTGTGCCGACCGCGCTGCTTCTTTCATCTCGTACTGCTCACGACGTCCTGTTTGCCGATGAGCTGCAAATGATCGAGCTCGACGATCCCAGCTTCGTGCTGTCGCTGGCAATCACTCGTGAAGCGCCCAAACGCGAGACCGACTTCGCACGACGGATCGATAGCACAATGGTCCAGGAGGTCATCGGTCGTCTTCCCCGCACGCCTGCGCACGTTTTTGTCTGTGGGTCCAACGGCTTCGTCAACATAGCGACCGATGGCGCGCTGCTCGCCGGCCTGGACGCCGCGGCAATCAAAACCGAGCGCTACGGTGGCTAGCGGCGCGGATCCCTCCCTGCACCACGGGCCGAGGGCCCGAAACCGCGCCGCCCGCTGGGCGTGGGCTGTCGCCAGGACGATCGTCGTCCGCAGGCTTCATTTCGAAACCTGCCCAGACAGGCGGCCCCTGCGCTCCACATTACAGGCTGTCGAGCGCTCTCTCAGCGCTTTGCATGGGCGGCAGGTCCTCGACCACCATAGTCGGCTTCAGGTGCTCCCTGAAATGCGTCGGCATATCGCCGGCGGCAAATGGCACATGCCGCCTTCCGAGCTAGGCGTGCCGCTGGTTGGTGCAACTGTTCCGACCCAATTCCAAAATCTCAGGAGACCATCATGAGCCGCTTCGCCAAGCCCGTCTTCTTGGCTGCCGGTCTTCGGACGCCCTTTGGTCGCGGAGGCGGAGCACTGGCAGCATACGACGCGGTCTCGCTTTCCGTCCCGGTGGTGCACGCGATGGCTCAGCGGGCTGAGCCCGACCTCTTCGTATGGGGAACCGTGATCCCGAACCTGGGCTGGAGCAACATCGCCCGCGAGGTCTGGCTCGATGCCAAGCTCAATCCGAACGTGCCGGCATTCTCGATCGTACTCGCATGCTCGACCAGCATGACGGCGACTTTCGCTGCGGCGGGCATGCTCGGCGCCGGAGTCGACCTGACGCTAGTCGGTGGAGCCGAGGTCATGAGCCGACCGTCCTTCGCGCTTACGGCCGAGACTTCCAAGCGGCTTACAGACCTTTTCGCGAGGGACGCCGCCGCAGCGCTGGACGAGCTGCAGTCGCTCACGCCGCGTGACTACGTCCTGCCGACCAAGGGCTGGGCCAACCGTATCACCGGAAGGACCATGGGCGATCACATGGAGGAGACCGCGAAGGCTTGGAATATCTCGCGCGCGGCTCAGGACGAATGGGCGCTCAAAAGCCATCAGCGTGCGGTTGCCGGCTGGAATGACGGCTTCTTTGACGATCTCGTGATCCCGCTTCCTGAGCTGACGCGCGATGCCAATCCGCGTGCCGATACGTCTACCGAGCGGCTCGCCGCGCTCAAGTCGGCTTTTGACCGGGACAGTGGGCTGGGAAGCCTTACGGCCGGCAACAGCTCGCCGATCACCGATGGCGCGGCCGGCTGCTGGGTCGCCAATGAAGTGGGATTAGCCAGACTGCCGCCCGGTACGCCGCACGTCCGGCTTGTCGATTATGAGGTCTCGGCCGTCGATCTCCACGCCGAGGGACTGCTGATGGCGCCATCGTATGGCATACCGCGCCTGCTGGCACGGCATCGGCTCGGCTACTCCGACATCGCGATCTGGGAAATCCACGAGGCGTTCGCAGCGCAGGTGCTGGCGAATGTCGCGGCCATCACCGATCCGGACTGGGTACGCGCTAAGGCAGGCGTCGAGGAAGACATGGGCCCGTTCGACTGGGAGCGCGTCAATCCAATGGGCGGCTCGGTGGCGATCGGGCATCCGTTCGGCGCCACCGGCGCCCGCGACCTTAGCCAAGCGGTGAAAGAGCTGTGGGCGCTGCCGGTCGGATCACGCGCGATCGTCAGCATCTGCGCTGACGGCGGGCAAGGCACCGTCGCGCTTCTCGAACGCATCTGAAGGAGTCCAGCATATGAAAGCCATCCGCTTCCATGAATTCGGCGCCCCGGACGTGCTTCGGTACGAAGATGCTCCAAAACCAGACATCAAGCCAGGAGAGGTGCTGGTCCGCGTCCGCGCCGCGGGGATCAACCCGCCGGACTGGTATCTAAGGGAAGGGTATAAGGCTTTGCCGCCGGAATGGCGGCCGAAGGTCGCCTTCCCTGTCATTCCCGGGTCGGATGTCTCCGGCGTCGTCGAGGCCGTCGCCGATGGTGTCGAAGGTTTCGCCCGCGGCGACAGCGTGTTCGGAATGGTCCGTTTTCCCAGCTTCGGCGACAGCCTGGGATATGCCGAGTACGTCTCTGCGCCTGCCGCCGATCTCGCCATCAAGCCTCGTGGGATCGATCACATACACGCCTCGGCCGCAGCGATGTCGGGGCTGACGGCGTGGCAGTTCCTGATCGCGTTAGGGCACGACGAGGCCAATCCGCTGCAGCCAGCAAGGCACGAGCCGGTTCCGCTCGAGGGACGAACCGTTCTCGTCAACGGCGCGGCCGGCGGTGTTGGGCATCTCGCCGTTCAGCTGGCAAAATTCCAAGGAGCGCGCGTCATCGCCAGTGGCGTCACCTCAAGGTTTGTGCGCCAGACAACGATTTGGCGGACATAATGAGAACACTGGCTATGCCACGAGTTTGAGGCGGGCCATGGGATCGTTGAGGGTGCGGAACTCGCCAGGGGAGAGCCGGTTTGCCCTTTGCCACAGATAGTCGCCGGTCAAACTGATATGCACCCAGCCCATCGGCGAGAGATGGGCAAGCAGCGCATCATCGAAGGTGCCGCCGGATGATTGGAGATGCTGGGCGGCCCTGTCCATATAGACGGTGTTCCAGTAAGAAATCGCCGCGATCAGCAGATTGAGGCCCGATGCCCGATATTCCTGATTCTCGATCGAGCGATCGGTGAACCGCCCCTGTCGGTTGGTGTAGATCGCGGCGGCAAGGGTATGACGTGCTTCGCCTTTATTGAGGCCGGCCTGGCAGGCGCGACGCAAGTCGGGCTGTTCAAGCCAGTCGAGCGCAAATAGCGTCCGCTCGATGCGGCCGAGTTCGGCCAGCGCAAAATCCAGCCTGTTCTGGCGCTTGTAGGCGGCCAGCTTGCGCAGGATCGCGGAGGGCGCAACGGCTCCTTCCTTAATGGAGGCGACGATCCTGACGATGTCATCCCAATCGGCTTCGATCGCCGCCGTCTTGATCGTGCGGCCCATGAGGCTTTCGATGCCTTTGTAGGTCGAAGGCGCGGCGATCGAGCCGAGTTTCCGGTCGGCGATGTCGCGCAGACGGGGCACGAACCGGAAGCCGAGAAGATGGCAAAGGGCAAAGACATGGTCCGTCGCGCCGCCGGTATCAGTGTAATGCTCATGCAGCGGTAGCGCGCCGGCGCCGAGCATCAGGCCATCCAGCACGTAGGGGGCCTCGCCGGCGGTGGCCGACATGATCCGCGATCCGAACGAGGCAAAATGATCGGACAGGTGGGAGTAGATCTTCAGGCCCGGCTCGCTGCCATATTTCGCATTGATGTCGGCCGCCGCCGATCGGTTGCGGCCCGAGCGGAAGAACTGCCCATCGGAGGATGAACTAGTGCCGGCTCCCCAATGGCGCGTGAAAGGAAGATCATGGTGCGCGGCAACGATCATCCCCAACGCGGCCTGATAGTTTTCGGGCGACAAATACCAGTTGTGGGTCCAGGCAAGCTGGGCGTAGCTCACCCCGTCGCTGGCGTTGGCCATGCGCTCTAGACCCAGATTCGATCCATCAGCGAGAATGGCGGCGAGGATCGCGTGCGGGTTGTCATGCTCCTTGCCGGACCGAAGATCGCGAAATGCGCTCAGGAACCCGGTGCGCTCGGCCACCTCGACCAGGAGTTCGGTGATCCGCACGCGCGGAAGCAAGGCGTCGAGCCTGCGATCGAGAGCCTCCGCCTCGGGTGGAGTGATCGCCGGCATGGGTTGCAGCTTGAGCCGGTCGCGTTCGAGCGCCACGCCCGCGAGCCTGTTCGCCTTGAGTTGCTTGGCGAAACGGCGCAGCCGCCAGTCGAGCGTCCTTGCCCGCTCCTCCAGATAGGCGGCCGCATCGGTCTGGAATGGCAGGCTGTCGGCCACCTTATCGGCATCGCGTCGACTCAGCAAATAGGTGTCGAAGCGGCGATAATTGCGGGTTCCTTCGACCCATATGTCGCCGGCGCGCAACCGATCGCGCAGCGTGGCCATGATGGCCGTCTCGTATCGCCGGCGATCGACCTGGCCACCTTCGGTGATGAGGCGCTTCCACTGCCGGTTGGCGAATGGGAGCGGAACGCCCTCGGGCAGGCTGCGGGCCTTGCGGGCATTGGTATCGCGGATGACCTCGATGGCCTTGACCAGTTGCGATCCGCTCCCCGATGCCTTGAACGTGAATGTATCGAGGAAAGCCGGGCTGAACCGCCGCAGCGTCGCATAGCGACCAGTCGCCGCGACAAGCGCATCTTCGCCCGCCAGCTCGGCCAGCGCATCGACCTGCGATTTGGCTGCGACCAGTCTGTGCCAGCCTACCGCTTCGTCGATCAGTTCGAGCGGATTACCGCCATGTTCGACCGCCTCTCCCAGCGCGGCGATCGTCGCGCCGAACAGCCGCATAAGTTCGCCGACCGAGCGGATGCTGTCCTGATAGCGCCTTTCCCGCCCGCGCCGCGCCCGTGTGAACAGGCTTCCGACAAGCCTGTCGAACATCTGGATCGCACCATCGGCGAGCCTGGCATCGAGGTCGATGACCGCCGCGATCAGCGTCGCGCGGCGCCTGTTAAGGCTATAATCGGAGAGCAGGAACGCCGGCGCAACGCCACCTTCGCGCATGAACTGCGCGAACCGGAAGTCGGGGATTTTCGCGCCGATCGCCGGGTCGATGCCGATTCCGCGCACATAGCGTAGCCGTTCCAGCAGCCCGTTGATGTTCGCCGTGGTGGGCGCTTCCTCGAAATTGCGCAGCCAGGCCAGCGGCGTCATGCCGAAGTCGCTGTTGTTGACGATCAGATCATCGATCCGCGCCAGTTCGGCATGACCCAGGCTTTCGACAATGAGCGCCGCCGCGGCTTTGCGGGCGCGTGCCCTGCCGGCGAGGCCCGCACGTTCGAGCGTGTCTGCCGATGGAAGAATGAAGCGTTCCTGCTTCAGCCCCTCCATCAATGCGCGGACAATAGGTTCGCCCCGATCGGTCCGCTCCGCAGCTCTTGCGGCGAGATCGAGCGCGAGCGGTATATCCCCTCGCCGAAAAGGGTGTAGCCCCAGATGCCGTGCCGCAATGTCGGCATGATCGTTACGTGTTTGCGCGCGCTGGCCATAGTCGGCGAACGCATCAACATCGACGAAGAGCTGGGCGGCGAGATAGTGAAGGACCGCATCGGGGACGTCGACGTCGGGCTGCAAACCGAAGCCGGGATGCCGCATAAGCGCGATCTGCGTTGCCAGACCGAGGCGGTTGGCAGGGCGATAGCGGCGACCGACCAGTTCGAGATCCTCGGCGGCAAGGGTATAGTGGCCGACGATCGCGGTTTCGTCATGGGGGATATCGAACAGGCGACGCCTTTCTTCTCCGGTCAATAATCGCCGCCGCGCCATCCTGCCTCCATCCCGAGTCGAGAGCGACAGGCTAGCGTCAATCTGGAGTATAGCCTAACCGGACGTCAGGATGCAGCGGCGGTTTCTGTCAGGATAGGGTTATGGCAAGCATTTATTGACGCATGTTCCGCCGTGTCATAGAATTCAACCTGACATTTTGACCGGAGGCGGCGATGAAAGGCCAGAGGATCGGTTACGTCCGGGTGAGCACATTCGATCAGAATGTCGATCGCCAGTTGGACGGGCAGTCGCTCGACCGGATTTTCACCGACAAGGCATCGGGCAAGGACATCAACCGCCCCGAACTCGATGCCATGCTCGCCTTCGCCCGCGAGGGTGACACCGTCGTGGTCCACAGCATGGATCGATTGGCGCGTAATCTCGACGATCTGCGCAAACTGGTTCAGTCCCTCACCAAAAGAGGCGTCCGGATCGAGTTCGTGAAGGAAAGCCTGGCCTTCTCGGGCGAGGATTCCCCGATGGCCAACCTGATGCTCTCGGTCATGGGTGCGTTCGCCGAATTCGAGCGCGCCCTGATCCGGGAGCGGCAGCGCGAAGGCATTGCGGTCGCCAGACAACGCGGTGCTTATCGCGGGCGGAAACGTTCCCTCTCCGACGAAATGGTCGCCGAGCTGCACCGCCGTGTTGATGACGGCGAGCGCAAGGCCGTCATCGCCCGTGACCTGGGGATCAGTCGCGAAACCCTCTACCAGTATCTCCGCGCTGCCACCTGAGCCGGTTTCACCCAGCCTCGCTCACCCTTAGGCTTGTCTGATTGATACGACCAATGTCACGTCTCTTGAATTGCTTGAATCATATCAATGAGGATTGGAGGTCTCCTTCGTCAAACGAATGGCAAGAGCGCGACCGATTGCCGCTGCGGCGACTGGCTGGACGGCGCTTGGCGGAAATGGTGCAACCGAACTAGCATTGATCTCGCAAAGCGCATAGGAGCCATCGCTGATGGCTTCACCAGGGCGAAATAGGAAGTCGGCGTCCCAAAGAAGCGGAAGATCGTGGTCGACGATCGACAGCAACCTTTGCATCTCTGGAATCCAGCGATCCTCCATCGCTTTCCGTAAGGCTGCGAAGCGCGTCACCTCCGGTCCGAACATGGCGCGGCCCATCGGCTGTGGGGTTGACGACGTTGTATCAATGGCCGTTGGCGTCATCAGCGCAGTGATCAGGTTGTGCCCAAAGCCAACCACTCGGTGCCCGCACACGTAGCAGCGGACCATGCCCTCGGACGACTGCGGCTGATAAGCCTGATCGATCAGCACGCCGCCGTCGTTTAGAAACGGCACCCACCTTTCCAAGCACTCGGCTAGGCTGATGCGCTCCGATTTGCTTCCTTGGCGGGCCTCTTGAACTTTCACCGACGTTTTCAAAGCCGGAGCGTTTCCCGCTTCGTCTAGTTGGACACGCCATACATTCCTGCCGCCGTTGCCGTAGTTCGGCTTCAGCACGCGCGGGCCTGCGGCAAGATGTTCGGGGAAACGAGCGCGAAGGCCTTCAGCGTCCACGTATCGATCGACATCGCTGCCCCATTCCATGGATCGCGTTGTGTAGAGCACTTCCTTGACGCCGATTTTGGCGATCACGTCAGGATGCGCGCTGACGACAACGCCGCACCCCGCGACTTCGCGCAGCATTGGATCGAGCTGCGAGCGGTCGCCTGAAATGTCCAACGGATTCACCCAGACCAGCACTGCGTCGCACGACAGCAGCTCGTCCCGAATCTCGCGAACCGCCTCGTCCCTGTACAGTACAGGCCTTGCGGTCGCCCCGAGCGCCCGCAAGGCCTGCATTATCGGCCACTGCCGGGCTTCATGAAAGCGATGCGTCCACTCGGCTGCTTGCCCACGCCAAAGAAGAGCGATGTTCGGGCCGGATGTCATTGTTGCATCTCCCCATCGGACCTGTCCCCTTTGTGGTCGCGAACTCAGGTGTCGCGCAGCAGTGGGTGTTAAGCCACGGCGGTCGGGTTCAGCCGCCGCCGCGCAAAGCCGCGGCATAGCGCCGGTCGACCACTTCCCAGTCGATGTTGCGGAAGAAGGCGTCGACATATTTGGCGGCGGCGGTGCCGTAATCCATGTGGAAACTGTGCTCGTACATATCGAGCGCGAGCAGCGGCACGCCGGCAATCGCACCGTGCATATGATCCCACGCCCAATGGTTGTGCAGCGAGCGCGTGTGGAGATTGTAGACGAGCACGCACCAGCCCGATCCGCCGGCAAGGCTCATCCCGGTACGGCGGAAGTCGGCTTCCCAGCGGTCGAACGAGCCGAACGCCGCGCCCAGCGCGTCGCGGATGGAACCGGCTGCCTGGCCGTTGCCGCCGAGCCCGTCGAAATAGACCTCATGGAGCACGACCGAGCCGGTGCGGTGCAGCTCCTCGCGCTTCAATCCGCCATAGACCACCGGCGGCAGGTCCGTGTCAGCGAGCGCGGCGGCAAGTCGTGTCTCGATCATATTCAGGGCCTTGACCGAGCCCGCATAATTGTTCTCGTGGTGCGATGTGATCAGCCTTTCGGAGAGGCCGTGAAGCCTGGCGGGATTGAACCTGAGCGGCTTGACCTGATGATTTCCGGCAAAGGCGGGGACAGCCGCCGGCGCTGCGGCCGGCGTCTGCGCAGAGGCTTCGTTGATAGTCATGGCGGCGGCTCCGATGCCAAGAGTTGCGATTGCACTGCGTCGGGAAAGATGGTCGATCGTCACGCGTCACTCCTTCAGATGATCATTACATATGCGGCCCCGAGGACCGAGCAGACGCCGAGCACCGGCAGCATGCCGGCCTTGAACCGGAACATGGCGAGTATCGCACCCACCGCGAGCGCCAGCGCCGGCCAGTTGACGGACGTTAGGACTGGGAGATCGATGGTGCCGGCTGCGAACGGCACTTCGCGGACTTGCTCGAACAGAGTGTGGATACCAAACCAGACCGCCAGATTGAGGATCACGCCGACCACTGCGGCGGTGATCGCCGAAAGCGCGGCCGACAATGCGCGGTTGCCGCGCAGCCGCTCGATGAATGGCGCGCCGGCGAAGATCCACAGGAAGCATGGCAGGAAGGTAACCCAGGTGGTGAGGATTGCGCCGAAGGTCGCGGCGACGAGCGGCGGCAGCCCGGTCGCTTCGCGGAAGGCCGCGAGGAAGCCGACGAACTGCGTCACCATGATCAGCGGCCCGGGCGTGGTCTCGGCCATGCCGAGCCCGTCGAGCATCTCGCCGGGCTGGAGCCAGCCATAGGTCTCGACTGCCTCCTGCGCGACATAGGCGAGCACCGCATAGGCGCCGCCGAAGGTCACCACCGCCATCTGGCTGAAGAAGGTGGCGATGCGGCTGAACACGTCGTCGGGGCCGAACGCGAACAGCAGCGCTGCGACCGGCCCGAGCCAGAGCAGCAGCAGGACGCCGGAGATGCGCAGCGACCAAGAGAGGTTCGGCCGGGCATGGTCGGGAAGGCCCTCGCCAAGAGCGGTGTCGCGGTCGTGGATTATCTCAGCGCCGGCGGGACCATGTCCGCCGCCGCCCTTGAATGCGGCGTAACCAGCGCGGCCACCGAAGAAGCCGATCAGCGCGGCGGCAAGCACGATCAGCGGGAAGGGCACGTCGAGCACGAAGATCGCGACGAACGCCAGCGCGGCAAAACCGCGCATGACGTTGTTCTTCAAGGCACGCGAACCCACCCGGACCACCGCCTGTAGCACCACCGCCAGCACGGCGGCCTTCAATCCGAAGAACAATCCCTCGACCAGCGCCACTTCGCCGAGCAGCACATAGACATAGCTGAGCCCTAAAATCGCGAGGAAGCCGGGCAGCACGAATAGCGCGCCCGCGACCAGGCCGCCCTTGGTCTTATGGAGCAACCAGCCAATATAGACAGCTAGCTGTTGCGCTTCAGGGCCGGGCAGCAGCATGCAATAGTTGAGCGCGTGGAGGAACCGCTCCTCGCCGATCCAGCGCTTCTCCTCGACCAGGATGCGATGCATCACCGCTATCTGGCCCGCCGGTCCGCCGAAGCTGAGCAGCGCGACCCTGATCCAGACGCGCACCGCCTCGCCAAAGCTGATGCCGTGCTCGTGCAGCGTCTCGACTGCGATTTCAGCGCGTGCGCTGGCCTCCATCTTTAGTCCTCTTTTCGCCGGGTGAAGTGAGCATAGAATCCGTCGAGCGCGGTCGATCCGCGCGCGATCCGCTCCTCGTCGTCGTCGGTGCCGGCACAGATGCCGGCGATAAGCGCGCTCACTCCCGGAGTTTCCGGGCGCTCGAACCGAGCATCGGCAATATCAAGGTCGTGAACAATTTCGCCGAGCGCCCGCAGCGCGGGGTCGGTCTCGAGACCGGTGAGGAACACCAAGGTCTCGAAGGAGCAGCGGTCGCCTTCGTGGGTGAACTCAGCGTCCGCCATGTCGAACCTCAGTTCGTCAGGCTCCGGCACATATCCTTTGCCCTCGACGAACTTGAAGCTCGCCTCGGGGTCGATGAAGCGGCGAATGAGCCAGGCGGACGCGATGCGATCGACATGGACATGGCGGCGCGTCACCCAAACGCGGCGCTTTAGCTCCGCCGGGGTCAGCTCGGGCGCACCGGGGCCGCTCACATCGGGATGTTGGTGAGAGCGGCGGTCCGCCTCGGTGATGGCGGCCTGTGCCGCCTGCCGACCATGCGCACCGAAAAAGTCGATCGCGGCGACCTCGTTCAGGCGTTTGCGCAGGCGGCCCACATCCGCCGCCGCGACATACTCGCCCTCACACAGCGCGCGCGCCTCGCGTGCCAACTCCTCATAGTCGGCGTCACGCGCAGCGTCGAACACTCCGCGCAGCTCCGCATCGCCCATGCCGCCGACAAGGCGCGCTTCGAGGATCAGCGCCTCGCCGCCATTTTCGGTGATCTCGCGATGCAGTTCTTCGAACAGCGCGCGCGTGTCCTCGCGATTGGGGAGCGCATGGACGGCGTTCTTGAGCGGCGCGGCCCCGATCGCCTGCAAACGCCGCCAGACCTTCACCCGCAAATAGGCAGGCTTAGCCGGAAGCTGCGGGATCAGGAGCAACCAAGGGGAAGCTTGTGTGTTTGTCATAGTTGTATCGTCACTAGCCTACAAGTGTAAGGGTTGCATCACAACCCTCATGAACATAGGACTGCTTATCCCGAAGAAAGAAACCGGAGCGCAATGTCGCGGCTCGCCGGCGGCGCGCTCGCATGACGTGAGGCTTTCCGTGTCGAGTGCGCTGATGAAGGATCAATTATGCTGAAAAAGACCATCGCCTTGGGATTCGCCAGCCTCCTGCTGGCAAGCCCGGCATGGGCAGCGCCGGACTGGTCGGCTGTCGACCGGGCGATAGGACGAGCGGGGGCCGAACAGCCGGGGGGCGTTCACCGCTACAGCTTCCCGCGTTCGGACCTGAGCGTCACGCTGGATGGGGTGACGATCAAGCCCTCCCTCGCGCTCGGCTCTTGGGCGGCGTTTCAGCCGATGGGCGACGAGGCGATGGTGATGGGCGATCTCGTGCTGACCCACGACGAGGTGAACCCCGTTTTGAGCCGCCTGCTCGCAAGCGGTTTTACGACCACCGCGCTCCACAATCACCTGCTCCGCTCTTCGCCTGCGACCATGTACATGCACATTGCCGGCCACGGCGACCCGGTGAAGCTCGCGGCCGCGCTCCGGCAAGCGCTATCAGCCAGTCGGACCCCGCTCGCCGCGCCGCAATCGCCTTCGGCCAGCGCAGCCGCATCGCGGCTCGACCTCGATGTGGCCGCGCTCAACCGGTTGATGGGCGGTGAGGGCAAGACGGCCGGTGGCATCCTCCAATACAGCTTTCCGCGCGCCGAGCGGCTGATGGACGGCGATATGGAGACTCCGCCGACGATGGGCACGGCGACCGCGATCAACTTTCAGCCAACCGGGGACGGCCGAGCCGCCATCACCGGCGATTTCGTACTTGTCGCAAACGAGGTCGATCCGGTCCTGCGCGTGCTGCGGACGAACGGGATCGAGGTCACGGCGCTGCATAATCATATGCTAAACGACGAGCCGCGGCTGTTCTTCATGCACTTCTGGGCCAACGACGACGCAGCCAAGCTCGCCCGTGGGCTGCGCGCGGCGCTCGACAGGATGAACAATCAGAGGAGTTGAACTCGGACGACGGCTCATTGGGCCGTAACCGCCGCCCGCCCGACCCCACGGCCCTTATGCAGGAAGTGGAATGGAACATGGCTAGCAAACGAACTCTCACTGTTGTCGCAGGCGTGGGCGCGGCCGCGCTGGCGATCGCGGGCGTGGCGATCGCGCAAAACCACGAGGCGAACGAAAACCGGATAATCGGCAAGCACAGCGAACGAGACATCCCGCTTGCTCAGGTGCCCGAGGCCGCGATGAACGCGGCACGCGCGCAACTCGCGTCAATAAGCAAAGCGGAGCAAGTCACCCGAAAGGCGGACGGAAGCACGCTCTATGAAATCAAGGGCAAGAACAGCGACGGAAAGACGATCGAACTGTTCGTCACGCCCGAAGGCCAGGTGCTCGGCCGCGAATGATGGATCAGCACGGGGCGCCGGCCGTCGAGGGCCGTGCGCCCCTTCCGAAATGATACTGCGGAATAGGAGACGAAAATGCGGCCAAGGCGATGGATATTGTTATGCGCCGCTTTGGCCGCCCTGCCTGATAGTGCGATCGGCCAAACCGAACCCGCGTCGGCGACGGGCTCGGCGTTGTTCGTAAGCTGTCAAGCGAATGAGCCGCGATGCGGCGCTTACCTCCAAGGCGTGCTCGACATGATGATCGTCGCGCGAAAAGCGGAATGCCGCGCTCCACGCTATGACCGATCGGCGCTGCGCGCGGCATATTTACGCTGGGCGGAGCAGAATAGCTATTTTATGAGTGTTCATATGGTGGCCGGAGCTGAACGCTCGTTAGCGAAGGCTTGGCCATGTCAGTAGCATCGTACCCCGCGGCGTAGCCTGCCCGGCGGCTGCCTTTGAGGGCAGGCGGAGCGTCCGCCTGGCGGTGAATTCCGCCAGCTCAACGATCCCATGTCGCGCCTCAAGCTCGCTAATTAGCCGATGTTCGCATTATGTCTGCCAAATCGTTGTCTGGCGCACAAACCTTGAGGTGACGCCCCAGTGCGTCTGGCCGTCACGAGGCTTTCCTGCACGATCTCGGCGCAGACGAGTTCATCGATTACACAAAAACCCCGCCTGAGAAGGTCGTGCGTGGCGTGGACCTGGTTGTCGATGCTGTCGGTGGCCCCACAGCGAACCGCTTTCTGCAGACGATCCGGCGCGGCGGTGCGCTGTTTCCCATCTTCCCGTTGGGATTCGCCGGTCACGACGAGGCTGCTGACCTTGGCGTCACGGTATCCGCGACGCAGGTGCGCTCGAATGGCCGACAACTCGCCGAGCTTGGCCGTTTGCTCGGTGATGGCACCATACGCGTCGCCGTGGATAGCACGTTCCCGCTCGACCAGGCGGCGGCGGCCCACGAGCGCGCCGCGGCCGGGCACATCCAAGGCAAGATCGTGCTCACTGTCGATGACGCGGAGCAGGGACATAAGCAGCCGGACGCCACGACGAGCTGGCCTCCGCGAATTCACGGACATTGAAGCGGTGACCTTTGACCAGTTCCTTCCTCGACCCTACCGGCGGCTCACACGCGCGCTGAACATGTGGTGCGTCACCCACACCCCGATCGGCGGCGCACCAGCACAGCAAGCTTCGCTCAGGGCGGACCGATGATCGTCAGCGCGGAAGCCGCAAACGCGCGGGGTGCTCAACGCGCCAGCGCCCTTGCCGACCTGATGGTTCTCGACACACCTGAGGAACCGGCCTTTGACGACCTCGTCTTTATGGCCGCGAAAGCTTGCAACGTCCCGATCGCGCTCATCACTCTGCTCGACGTCGATCGGCAATGGTTCAAAGCCAAGTACGGCCTCGACGTTCGCGAGACGGAAATCGACCACTCCGTATGTCAGATCGAGATCGATCGTGGAGACATGCTGGAAATCACGGACCTGACCGCTGATCAGCGCACCAAGCGCAACCCACTCGTCACCGGCGGTCGACACTTTCGGGCGTATGCCGGAGCACCGCTGATTCTACGTTCAGGGGCAATCGTCGGCCGTCTGTGCGTCATCGACACCGAGCCGCGGCCGGAAGGGTTGAACGAGCTTGAGCGAGCGATGCTGCGAGCTCTTGCCCGCCTCGCGAGCGAGAATCTTGAACTTCGTCGTACCGCAAAGGCGAGCGAACGTCTGACGGAGTTGCAAGCCGCCTTGGTCGATATCGGCGAGGCTATTCGCAATAGTGAGGATGCCGGGCAGATGGCATCAGCCACCGCCGCCATTGTCGGGCGGGTCCTCAGCGCAGATCGCGCCGGCTTGGGCCTGATCGATGACGCTGTGGAGATGCTCGACGTCGAAAGTGACTGGACTGCTCCAGGTATCCCCAGCGTCGCCGGACGACACGCGCTCGACGAATATGACGGCTTGCAAGAGCCTCTCTCCTACGGCGATCCGCTGGTCGTCTCAGATGCCTTTGCCGACGAACGCACATCTCCCAACCTAGCGCTCGCCATGCGCAACGGGGTGCGAGCGCTTGTCGATGTGCCGGTGCGGGACCTTGGCCGGACGACCGCCCTGTTCTTCGTTCATTCGGCACGCCCGAGATATTGGCTCGCAGAAGAGATCGCGTTTCTCCGCAGCGTCGCCGATCGGCTCGAGGCCGGCGTGGCGCGTCATCGCTCAGAGGAGCAGCAGCGGATCGTCAATGGTGAGATCGCGCACCGGCTCAAGAATATGCTGACCATGGTTCAGGCAATCGCGAGCCAGACGCTTCGATCCGCGAGTGACCGTGAGTCCGTTTATTCCTTCGAGCGCCGCCTCATGGCTTTGAGCGCCGCGCATGACGCTCTCCTCCAAAATAGCTGGGCCCAGGCTGATCTCGCAGCGATTGCGACCACCGTAATCGAGGCGATCGGGTTCATGGACCGGGTCAGGATGGACGGGCCCCCCGTCGCGCTCGGGCCACAGGCAGCGCTGTCCTTCTCCCTGATTGTGCATGAGCTTCTGACGAACGCCTGCAAATACGGATCCCTGAAGGGCGAGAGCGGTAATGTCTCGCTGACGTGGGAGATAGAGAGCAACGATGGCGGCGAGTGCCTCATGGTCAAATGGCGCGAATGGGGTGGACCGCTTGTCATCCCACCGACGCGACGCGGCTTCGGCTCGAAGCTCATCGGCATCGGTCTAGTCGGCACTGGCGGGGTTGATATCCGCTACGAACCGGATGGCTTTGCGGCCGATCTGCAAGCCCCGATGCGCCATTTGACGAAGGGCTGACGGAGGGATGTGCATAATGATGAGCCCTGTGGTTCTCGTCGTGGAAGACGAGCCACTTGTTCGGCTGTTCGCTTCAGAAATAATCGAAGAAGACGGCTTCGAAGTCCTGCAGGCGGCTGATGCCACCGAGGCGATCGTCACACTGGAAGCACGCCTAGATGTGCGTGTCGTCTTCACCGATGTGGATATGCCGGGCGGAATCGATGGAATCATGCTCGCTAGCTGCATTCGCGAGCGCTGGCCCGACATCCGGATCATAATCACGTCCGGCAGGCCGTGGCCGGCGGAAACCGAGCGGCCGAAGGACGTGATCTTCTTCCCGAAACCATATCGTCAGGACCGGGTGCTGGAGACGGTCCGGAAGATGGCCGCATGATGGTCAGCGCCTGCGCGCTCTGCATCAACGCCGACGCGCGCTCGAGCAACATGCCGGGACGACTCGCCCATAACCGGCGACCTCGGCTACTCCGATCGTCCGAGAGGGGTCGCGCGTCATGCTGTTGCTAACCCTCTCTTACCTCGCCGGCGTGCTGACGATCATCAGCCCGTGCATCCTGCCGGTGCTCCCCTTCGTGTTCGCGCGAGCGGGCCAGCCGTTCATGCGCAGTGGTTTGCCGCTTCTTCTGGGAATGGCAGTGACGTTCGCGGGGGTGGCGACGCTGGCGGCCGTCGGAGGCAGCTGGGCCGTACAGGCGAACAGCCTCGGAAGAGCGGTGGCGCTGCTGATACTGGGCCTGTTCGGTCTGATGCTGGCGTTCCCCGCGCTCGCCGATCGAGCCACACGACCGATCGTCAGCCTGGGCGCGCGGCTTACGGAAGCGGCGGGCCCGGAGCGGACTGGCGGCAGCTTCTGGGCATCACTGCTCCTCGGGGTAGCCACCGGTCTTCTCTGGGCGCCGTGCGCCGGCCCTATTCTGGGGTTGGTACTGACGGGGGCCGCGTTGCAAGGTGCCACTATCGGCACATCGCTACTGCTGCTGGCCTACGCCGCCGGCGCAGCAACATCGCTCGCACTGGCGCTGCTCATCGGCGGACGCGTGTTCGTTGCGATGAAGCGGTCGATCCGCGTCGGAGAGTGGTTCCGCCGCTCTCTTGGCGCGCTGGTGCTTCTCGCCGTGGCCGCCATCGCCCTGGGACTCGACACCGGTCTGCTGACCAGGCTCTCGCTCGCCGGCACATCGACTGTCGAACAGCGGCTTCTGGACAGCCTCCGGCCGGACGATCGCTCGGAGCAGACCAGCACCCTCGGAGATGGCCCGCTAGGCTTCGAGGGGGAGTTGCCGCCGCTTTCCGGCGCGACAGGCTGGCTGAACTCCCCGCCGCTCTCGCGTGAATCATTGCGCGGCAAGGTCGTGCTCATAGACTTCTGGACATACAGCTGCATCAACTGTTTGCGGACCTTGCCCTATGTCAGAGCGTGGGAAGCGAAGTACCGGGAGGCCGGCCTTGTCGTGATCGGGGTGCACGCACCCGAGTTCGCTTTCGAAAAGGATTTTGGGAACGTCGCAAAGGCTGTGCGTGATCTTGGCATCGCCTACCCGGTCGCACTCGATAACAATCATGCGATCTGGCGCGACTTCAACAACAGCTATTGGCCAGCCCACTACTTCATCGATGGCCATGGCCGCATCCGATATCATCATTTCGGTGAGGGCAATTACGCTGAGTCCGAGAAAGTCATTCAAAGGCTTTTGGCCGAGAATGGTCGCGCTGTCGGCGACATGCGGACCGTCACTGTACGCACTAAGGGAGCCTCCGCGGCCGCGAGCTGGAACGACGTACGCTCGGCCGAGACTTACCTAGGGCATCTGCGAGGTGAGCGTTTCGCGTCGCCGGGCGGGCTCGTGCGCGACACGGTACACGAGTATGTCGCACCGCCGCGACTGCCTCTGAATAAGTGGGCCTTGGCCGGACACTGGCTTGTAGGATCGGAATATGGCTCGGCCCAATCGACCGGTGCTCGCATCATCTATCGCTTTCATGCCCGCGACGTGCATCTCGTGCTCGGCCCTCCCGCGACGGGCCAACGGGTACGGTTCCGCGTGACGATCGATGGCAAGCCACCGGCGGGAGATCGTGGCACGGATATCGATGACGCCGGTAACGGCATGATCGAAGGGCAGCGTCTCTATCAGCTGGTGCGGCAGAAGGGCGCCGTCCGTGAACGCACCTTCGCGATCGAGTTTCTTGACCCCGGCGCTCAGGCTTTTGCGTTCACCTTCGGCTGAGATGATGTGCCGGAAGCATCGCAATCGACCTCGACCACAAACGATCGGAGACATAGCCGTGACGCCCGACATTCTCCTCTACACGACCAGCTGGTGCCCCTTCTGCAGGCGCGCGAAGGCACTGCTCACCGAGAAGGGTCTCAAATGGACTGAACGCGACATCGAGGACGACCCGGCTCAACGGCAGGCAATGGTTGAGGCGGCGGGCAGGAGCAGCGTTCCGCAGATATTCATCAACGGCGAGCACATCGGGGGCTCGGATGACCTCCTGGAGCTCGATGCCCGAGGCGGGCTCGACAAGCTTCTCGCCGGCCAGGCCTCCGCCACCTGATCCATGGGACCGCTCAGCCATGTCTGGGAGCGAAGGAGGACACAATGGTCTCGGCAGTTTGGAACGACGCCACTATCGCAGCGAGCGACAAGACCGTGATTGTCGAGGGCAATCACTACTTCCCGCCTGAGACGGTCGATCAAAGCCGGTTGGAGGAAAGCGATCATTCGTCCGTCTGTCCGATAAAGGGCCGTGCACGGTATTATCACATTCGGGTGGGCCGAGAGCGCAACCTGAACGCGGCTTGGGCTTACCCAAACCCGACCGCGAACGCCGAGGCGATCAGAGATCACGTCGCATTCTGGAAAGGCGTCGAGGTTGCGTAGCGGGCTCTTCGCAGAGAGTGGCATTTGATGCCGGCTACGCTTCACGCTCGCGTCTACCGGCGCCTTGAGCTTGCGCTCGATGCGCTGGAGGGGTCTGGCAATCTTCCGGCTGGGCTCGCTCGGGCCGGTTTGACGTTGGAAACGCCGCACAGCGCAGCTCACGGCGATCTGTCGACCAATGCCGCTATGGTGCTGGCCAAGGTCGCAGGCGTCTCCCCCCGGCGGCTCGCCGAGACCTTGGCACGGCGGCTGGCGGCGATCGACGAGGTGGCCGACGTCGAGGTTGCTGGGCCGGGATTCATCAATCTGCACCTGACCGACGACGCGTGGCGCGACGAGCTGGTGGCGATCGCGGAAGGGGGCGAACGATATGGAGGATCCGACTCCGGTGCTGGCAAGACGGTAAACGTCGAATATGTGTCGGCCAATCCGACAGGCCCGATGCACATGGGCCATTGCCGCGGTGCGGTTGTCGGAGACGCGCTGGCGAACCTGCTAGCTTTCACCGGACACCGGGTGATCCGTGAGTATTATGTCAACGACGCTGGAGGACAGGTGGACGTCCTCGCCCGCTCCGTGCATCTTCGCTACCTTGAGGCGCTGGGCGACAGCGTAGTCGATATTCCGGAAGGCCTTTATCCCGGCGACTACCTCAAGCCCGTTGGCCACTCCCTGGCGGCGGACTACGGCGACCGTTACCGAGATGCGCCGGAGGCCGCTTGGCTGGTAACTTTCCGCTCGCGCGCCGTCGCCGCGATGATGGAGATTATCCGCGACGATCTTGCTCTGCTCGGCATTCATCATGATCGCTTCGCATCGGAAGCCGACCTTCTCGCTGCAGGGAAGCCCGCCGCCGCTGAAGGTTGGCTACGCGAGCGCGGCCTGATCTATGACGGCGTCCTTGAACCGCCCAAGGGAGAAGCGCCGGAAGGATGGCAACCAATCGAGCTGCCGCTTTTTCGCTCCACTAGCTTCGGCGACGACCAAGACAGACCCATCCGCAAGGCGGACGGTAGCTGGACCTATTTCGGCACCGATCTCGCCTATCACTTCGAGAAATCTCGCGATGCCGATGAGATAGTCAACATCTGGGGTGCGGACCACGCGGGCACGGTAAAGCGCATTGTGGCGGCCACCGCGGCACTTACCGAGGGGCGCAGCCGCTTTGATGTCAAGTTGGTGCAGATCGTCCGGCTGCTTCGCGACGGCGCCCCGGTCAAGATGTCGAAGCGCGCCGGCAACTTCGTGACGCTCGCCGACGTCGTGCGCGAGGTCGGCAAGGATGCCGTCCGCTTCACTATGCTGACCCGCAAGGCGGAGGCGCCGATGGATTTCGACTTCGCTAAGGCAGTCGAGGCTTCACGGGATAACCCGGTCTTCTATGTTCACTACGCCCACGCACGCATCCAGTCGCTTTCTCAGCGAGCAAGCGAGGCCGGAATCGTGTTAACCGGCGATCCCGACTTAACCCCGTTGGACAGCCAGGACTTAACTCTCGTCAAGTTGGCAGCCCAGTTTCCGCGAGTAGTGGAGGCGGCCGCGTCGGCGCGCGAGCCGCATCGGATCGCCTTCTTCCTTGCCGATCTCGCGGCGGCTTTCCACGCCGCTTGGAACGCGGGCATCGATGATCCAGGGCGCCGTTTCATACGTGACGACAACCTGCCGATCAGCCGCGCACGACTCTTCCTGGCAGGCGCCATCGGGCAGGTTTTTCGTAACGGCCTTGCGCTGATGGGCGTCGAGCCTGTGCAGCATATGCCCAGAACGCCGTGACCTGTAATCAGGGAGACAAGGTCGCTGCGCAGGCGCTGGTCAAGCAGGCTGCCCTGCTATTCGGCGCGCCTGCTGCGGGTCCGCCATCGCGCCCGCCCCCCTTCGGAAGCGATTTTCGGTAATGCATCAACTATCTGGAATGGCGGATGCCGCGTTCGAGGCAGCGCTGGAGCGGCTACCGCGGGGCTTCAGCGAAGGGTTTTTCGACGGCCGCCGCTACGGCGTGACGGTACAGCGATCTCACGACGGTCGGCGCAACAGCTTGTTTGCGAGAGATCTCGCCGGCACCGATATCGTAAGCTTTAACCTGTACCGTATGCTGGACGGCGACACGTTGCTGAGACCTTGCGAGATGTCGTCGCAGAAGGTGGTGAACTTTGTGCTCGGATTCACGCCCGCTGAGTAGCTATAATCTCGCGATCTTTGCGAGATCGGGGACGCTTTTGCTATCCGCTCACACGGTCTCTCAAGGCTATGGAAACTATAGCCGCTAGTCATTGGACTTCGATCCGGGGCAAACTCATTCTGTTGATCTCTACGGCCGAAAGGGAATCGATATCGGCTCCTGTGAAAGCCACCGATCAGGGAGCCTCTCGATGACCAATGCCAGCCCTGCGCCAGTCGCAACCCCGACCGACCTTGACGAGTCCGCGACGATGACCGTGGCGGACGCTCTCAAGATCATCCTGGCGAACAGCTACGCGGTCTACCTCAAGACCAAGAATTTCCATTGGCATGTCTCTGGGCCCTATTTCAGGGACTACCACCTTCTCCTTGATGAGCAGGCGGCCGAGATCCTCGCTGTCACCGACGCCATCGCCGAGCGCGCCAGAAAGACGGGCAACCGAACACTGACTTCGATCGGCGACATAGCACGCCACCAAACGATCAAGGACAATGATGCCGAGATCGTGACGCCACAGGAGATGCTGGCCGAGCTGAGGGCCGATAACCTGCATATGGTGGAAGCGTTTCGGCGGGCTAAGGAGGTCGCGGATGAGGCGAAGGATAACGCCACCTCTGGCCTCGTTGACACTTGGACCGATGAGGCTGAGCGTCGTGCCTGGTTCCTGTTTGAAGCCAGCCGGCCCGCCTGACGAGCGATACTGAAGGTAGAAGATGATGAAGGTTGGCCTTGGTGGCGGTTGCCACTGGTGCACCGAGGGCGTGTTTCAGGCACTGCGAGGTGTCGCCCGGGTCGATCAGGGGTTTTTGCAATCTGAGCCACCGGCGGACACCTGGGCCGAGGGCGTTGTCGTGGCCTTTGACCCGTCCGCCATCAGTCTGGGGACGCTCGCCGAAGTGCATCTCAGAACACACTCTTCCAGCAGAGCACGTTCACCCCGCGGAAAGTACCGCAGCGCGATCTATATCTTCGAGCCTGGCCAACGTTCCGAGGCTGAGCAGGCTGTCCGCCGGTTCGCGGCCCAGGCTGCAAAGGATATTCACACGCAGGTGATGCCCTTCGTCGGCTTCCGGCCGTCGGACGAACGCTACCTAAACTACTATCGCACCGATCCCAGCCGGCCATTCTGTCGCCGGTACATAGATCCGAAACTCGATCTCATCCGACGCGAGTATGCGGATATCGCGCTGACTGACTTTCACGAGCTTGGCGAGGCGCCAAGCGACGCCGACGCTCACAAGGTTGGCGGCTGAACCTCGCTGAGAAGCTATCGGTTCTGACGGATCGACAGCCAAAATGAGATACTGTATATGCGTCGCGCATATTAATCAGGATTTTCGGTTGGCATCTCCTCGTTCCAAGCGGATGCGGTCTAAAATGGGTCGCGCAGGTCAAGACCTGTATCGCGAGGTGTCCGTGATCATGCGCCGGGCCGAGCTTCTACGGCGTATTCGTGCGGCCAGGCGGCAAGACACGGGACGAATGCTCAATTTGATGAGGTCCAAGTTTCTGATTGCCGAGTGGGCCAGAGGGGACCTGGCTCTGCTGCGATGGGCGCTCGTCCTAGTGTTGCTCTGGTCCGGTGAACCGCCCCGGGTTTGCCGGAGGCCATGGGTTGTGAGTTACGCTGCCATATCGATGATGTCCGCAGAAGCATAATATTGCTCTTCGGCTTCGGCAGGCGGGATGTTGCCGATGGGTTCGAGCAGGCGACGATGGTTGAACCAGTCGACCCATTCGAGAGTGGCATATTCGACGGCTTCGAAGCTGCGCCAAGGTCCTCGCCTGTGGATGACCTCCGCCTTGTAGAGGCCGTTGATTGTCTCGGCCAAAGCGTTGTCGTAGCTGTCGCCGACGCTGCCAACTGATGGCTCTATCCCGGCTTCGGCGAGGCGCTCGGTGTATTTGATGGAGACGTATTGCGACCCACGGTCGCTATGATGGACGAGACCGCTTCGATGGGCCGGCCGGCGGTCATGAAGCGCTTGTTCCAAAGCATCGAGGACGAAGCTGGCATGCGCTGTCCTGCTCGCTCGCCAGCCGACGATGCGTCTCGCGTAAGTGTCGATGACGAAGGCGACATAGACGAACCCCGCCCAGGTAGCGACGTAGGTGAAATCCGACACCCACAGCATGTTCGGCGCCGGCGCGTAGAACCTGCGGTTGACGTGATCCAGCGGGCACGACGCTGCTTTGTCGCTCATCGTCGTGCGAACCGGCTTGCCCCGGATCACGCCCTGTAGACCCATATCGCGCATCAGCCGCTCGATGGTGCAGCGGGCGACCGGGAAGCCCTCGCGCATCATCTGCCGCCAGACCTTGCGGACGCCGTAGACCGCGAAGTTCTCGGCGAACACGCGAGCCACCTCGGGCTTGAGAACCTGATCCCGCTGCGCCCGCGCCGACAGGCGCATTGGATCCTGCCGCTGCGCGACACGCTCGAAATACGTCGATGGGGCGATCGGCAAGACGCGGCAGATCGGCTCGACCCCATAGGCTTTACGGTGATCGTCGATGAAGGCGATCATCGCCGGAACGGGCGGTCGAGCTCCGCCTGGGCAAAATATGCGGATGCCTTGCGGAGGATCTCGTTGGCCTGTCGCAGCTCGCGGACTTCGCGTTCCAGCGCCTTCATCTTGTCGGCAACTTCGGTCGGGACGCCAGCGCGCTTGCCGCTGTTCACCTCCGCCTTCTTTATCCACTCATGCAGCGTCTGCGGAACGCAGCCGACCTTCTCGGCAATGGAAACTACCGCTGCCCATCGCGATGGGTGATCGCGCTCGTGATCCAGCACCATCCGTACCGCTCGCTCGCGGACCTCAGGTGAGAACTTATTCGTCGTCTTGCTCGTCATAGCCCCTTCCTCTCAGGAGTTGGGGCCTCCGACAAACCCGGGGCGGTTCACGGCGCCATGAAGTTCACAGCCTACGACGCCTACAACATCGCTCCTTTGATCGCCGAAAGTCCGATCCTAAGCTGGCTGAGCATGTTCGGGGTGCAGGGCGAGAGCAACTTCATTGGTTTCATACAGCTTGCGACCGCATTCGCCCTAACTGCAGGAGCTTTCAGCGCTTTGTTCTCGGCGCTCGGAGCAGCCATGTCGATGTGTTTCTCGCTGATCACGCTGTCCTTTTTCGTTACTACGCCAGGAGTGGCAGAGACCTCCGCGGGCGGGTTTCCGGCGATCTCGACAGTGCCCGGCCAATTCCTGCTCAAGGACGCGGTGCTGCTCGCCGCGTCCCTCGTCCTGCTTCTGAACTCCTTCCGTCAACAGCGAGATAGTGGATCCTAACCCTCTTCGGAGGTGCGGACGCCCACAGTGGACCGATCTGACGTCCGGCAGCACTTCCGCTTACTAAAACGGGGCGCAACAGTGCTCCAACGGGATGACGAGCATCTGCCTCCCCTTCCCTCTCCGACTGGCCGGTTCGACACCCCAGTCGTGCTGCAGCACGCTCTTGGCTGCCCCTTTGAGCGAGGGATCGCAAGCGGGCTACGTCTCTCGTTCATGTACGAACCGCTATTGGCCGGGTAGTGTCACGGATGAAGGTACAACGATGAAGTTGATGGTGATCAGCTTGCTGATGATGTCGTTCGCGGTAAGCGCCTGTGCCGCTAACCGCGCGGGCGACCACGTCGTATCGGGCAAATGTGACGCCGAAGGTGCTGCGCGCCTTGTGGGCGAAGTCGCGCCTGACGACCGCACAATTCTCCGCCGCACCGGCAGTACGATAGTCCGACGGATCGCACCTGGCGACCAAGTGACGCAGGATTATCGTCTCGAGCGCGTAACCGTATCGATCGCGGAAGGTCGGGTAGTCTCCGCTTCCTGTGGCTGAGCTCCGATCGCAGGTGAAAAGGCTGTTCCTCTCAGCTGTTGTATTGTCGCTCGCAGGCTGCGCTGCGCAGAGGCCGATCGAAGGCCCGGTCAGATTGGGGCAGATCGCCTTCGTGGGTGGGCCGAAGGTTCGGCCGGAAAAGGTCATCGAGGACAGCCGCTGCCCAGAAAATGTTCAATGTGTCTGGCCAGGGCGCCTGATCGTTCGCGTGACAGTCCTGGGAGGGGGCTGGTCTAGGCAGCTCGACCTCACGCATGGCGTCCCTGTCGCTGTCGCCGATGGGAACCTCACACTCGTGGCCGCAACGCCGCCGACAAGTTCCAGCCACCTGACCCCGCAGCCCTTGCCCTACCGCTTCACGTTCAGCTTTCAAGGCGGGCTGTAATCGTCGCCATTAGATTCCGATGGCAATCTCGGGTGCTATCTGCGCCGTTACTTCGGTGTACAATTCGGTCCCCGGCGCCGCACGAATGCTAGCAATGAGACTGTAACGCACCGGCTCTCCCACATGACCTTGCGCGACATTCTCCCGCCACCAGCCACCTGTCGGATAGACAATGATCGCATCGCGAGCGGCAAGCTCTGTAGCTGTGCCTTCCCAGATGTCTGCGTGCAGCGAGCCTCTGTTCCGCAGTTGCGGGCCAACAGCCCAGCCATTGTCCGACGCCGCGCGCCTGGACGGCCGAGCGCCTGCCTCCGAGGTCCGCCGCCGAAGGAAGGTGTCGAGCGAGTCATCCGCATGCTTGAGGTCAAAGCGCAAGCCATGGCTTGCATAAACATGGCGTCGCGACAATCCGCGCTCGCCAGGGTTCGGTTCTATAAAGTAGCTCAGCGTTATCCGCAGCTGGACCAGCGTCGCCGGGTCAAGAGCCAGTAGTGCATCGCGCGGCCACGGGAGTTGATGAAGCGCCAACTCATCGGTCACTGCTGTTCCGCCATTCATCTTGAACGGCACAATCTCGTCTTCGCTGACGAGGGTCACGTCGTGTTCGAGGCTGCCAAGCGCGCGCACCAAGGACGGAACGCCAAAGCCGTAGCGTCGCACGAGTGCGGGCTTGCCGATGGCGCCCTGATGCGCGCGCATAGCAGCGGTCCACTCTGCGGAATGAACGATTAGACCGCGGACCGTTTCGGGCCACAACGCCGGCTTCTCCGCCAGGATTTGTGCCGCCATTCGTGCGGCGAGCGCGGTCGCCGCACTGGTGTCGCCAGTCGTCGTGAATGGCCGCTCGGCCATCGTGCGATAGGTGGTCAGCAAGGCGAGATCATCGACATGATCCCCCTGCCCCGTCGCCGGATCGTGTCCGATGTTCCCGCCTTCGAAGACGACATCCGGTTTAATCGGCCATTCGCGGATCCAGCTGACGGATGTTCGGCTGCGCGGCATGATGTCACCGACCGCCCCAAGCGCGCTCCAGCCGCCATAGGTCGGATCCGAAATCAGCGTGCGCTCGGTATACGCTCCGACGGTCAGCGCATTCCACGCCTGCGCCGGGCTCTCGATCGGCATCGTGTCGTTGCGCGCGGGATAGTCTGCCGCGACGATCGCTTCGCGGATGTTGCCCGCAGCGACCGCGATGAAGCGCTGCACTTCGTCACGGCCGAAGGTGATCGCGTCGAGCTTCGCCGACCAGGCCGATGGCCTACCTCGGCCGTGATCGCCCAAACTGGTGACCGCAAGGCAAATAGCCCTCGGCCGGTTTGGTGCGGCAATCTCGGCACGCGCGATCGCCTGGGCAGTGATCGCCCCATACAGATCCGGGTCGTTGGCGCCATGATCGGGCAGGATCTTCACCGACTCGAGCCGGTGCCGCACGATCACTGGACCCGCCCCGTCGAGCACCTCCATGAGGTCGCCGTACAGCAGCGTCCCCGACATCTGCGTGCCATGACCGCCATGAGCCTGAACGCTGACATCCTCGACGTTCCATGCTGCATCGAAGGCCTGCTGGTCGGCCGGAAGCAGATAGGGCGCGATCAGGGGATGGCCGATGGTCGTCCCGGAATCGAGCAGGCAGACGGCCGGAACCTCGCCGCCGACCGGTACGAGCCGGTCCGCGAGGTCCGAGCTCCATGTCCGCTGCTCGCCACCATCCATGCCCATGTAGAGCGAGGGCGTGTCCCGTGCGAGGCGGAGTTCGGCGACACTGTCGGTGTTGGCGATCACTCGTCCGAGTTGCTCAGCCGTGCCCTTCGCGACGACGACATCACGCTCGGCGAACTCGAGACTATGTTCGCGCGTCGCCATGCCAAGCGCCTGCGCGGCCTTGTCGAACGATCCTTTCGTCCCCTTGCGGACCCAGACCTCCCACCAGGTCTCGACACCCGGCGCGGGGAACAGGTCCGCCTGATCGGTGTAGAAGGACCGTGCGACCGCCAGGCGCGCAGTTTCTATCGACGCGACGAGGCGCTGGTTCTTTGGCTTGCGGACTTCCTCGATCGAGCCATCGCCTAGGGTCTTGTGCCTGACCTTGTCTTCGTCGCGATAGGCCGCGACCTTCTTGAGGTAGTAGTCCCTCTGCTTCTCGGGCACGAACACAGTAGCCGAGACAAGCCCCTCCTCGGCAGGGTGTACGTTCACCAGCTCGATGGGAAAACGGCCGCGGCGGTTCTCCAGCTTGTCGACGATGTCAGCTTGGCCCACGGGCAGTGTGAATTCGACGTAGAAGCCCTTCACGCCGGCAGCCACATCGGGCTCACGGTTCGCGAGGATCGTCTCGCCTTGCTGCACCACCTGGGTCAAGGCCTGGGTCAAGGCATTCGCATGACCGGCCCGATCGCGCTGCGGCGGTCCTCCGCCACCGTCGCCGCCCGCCTGATAGGCTGTGTACCCCTGGCGCGCCCCTGTTCCCTGCAGGTAGATATGCGGATGCGGCCGCGCTTCCTCGTCTGCCATCTTTACCGTCGGGCCGCTGCCTTTCGCTCGGTGATCGCGGCGAGAAGATCTGAAGTCTCCACGCGCTCACGCCCTGCGAGCAAGGTCCGCTTCGCCGACTCGTCCGCGATCCGGGCGAGGTCAGCCTGGCTCAGCCCCTCAATCTCTCCGATCGCCTCATCCCAGGAGACCGAGGTAGTGTCGAAGGTCGAGAGCCGGCCTTCGAGGATCGCACGGGCCACCTGCGCGTCCGGCAGGGCATATTCGATCACGTCGTCAAAGCGCCGGAAGAGCGCGGGGTCGAGCAACTCAGGATGGTTGGTCGCCGCGACGATCAAGCCCTCGCTGTCGTCCTCTTCGAGAAACTGCAGGAAGGAGTTGAGCACGCGACGTATCTCACCCACGTCGTTGCGCTCGCTGCGGCGGGCGCCGATCGCGTCGAACTCGTCAAAGAAATAGACACCGCGGGTCTCGGTCATCGCCGAGAAGACCGCACGAAGCTTCGAAGCGGTCTCGCCCATGAATTTGGTCAACAGTCCGTCGAGGAGGACCGAGAACAAGGGCAGCTTGAGCTCGCCGGCGATGGCTGCCGCTGTCATCGTCTTGCCCGCTCCGGGCGGGCCGATCAGCAACAGCTTGCGGCGGGGTTGCAGGCCATGCTGGTGCAGCCGGTGCGCCTGCCGCTGCTCGACGATCACACGCTGCAGCCGGTCGCGCAGCTCATGCGGGAGCACCATGCTCGAGAGACGCGTATCGACATATTTGGCTGCGACCAGGTTCGCCAGCTCGCCGCGCGGCTGCACCAGGGGGACAGCCCGCCCCCTCCCCTTCGCCTTGCCGCGGGCACGGGCATCATCGACCATCTCGCGCAGCTGCTGCGCGACCTTGCCGTGGCCGAGACGCGCTTCGTTGGCGGCCGCCTGCATGGCGACCGTCAGGAACTGCTCTTCATCGCCATCGATGTGACTTTGCAGCAGCGCGACGAAGTGGGTGGCCTTTGTCACCGCCTACCACCTGTTCTGTCGTTCTTCATGCATTCATCTCGCGCTGTCTGTTGTGGCAACGCTCGGAAGACGCGCTATGATCGACTGCCCCCAAGTCGGGAACCGTTCTATCGTCGTTCCAGCGTTGTGACAACGAAATCCGTGCCCGGGTCGCCGAGGTGAAGCGCTGGTCTGATGTCGATCCATGGCACGCGCATCTTCATCTGAGCGTCTTTGTCGACCCGGTCGACAAACGCCATAGCAGGCGCGAACGCCGCAGCAGGTGCCAATAGCGCGCGTTTAACGTGCATTATCGCCGTTCGCCTGCAGCCGGCTCAGCGATCGTCAGCGGCTCGAAATAGTTGGCGCAGCCGCTCAAGGCGGCAAAGTCCGGATCATGGAATGTCACGATCCGTCGGATCAAATGCGATGGTACCGGGGCGAGCGCACGATCATGAGGAACACCATCATAGGACCGGCCCGCGCGCCAGCCACAAAACTGGCGCACGATGTGCGTTTCGTAGCCAAGACTGTCCTGGAAATAGGACATCGGGATAGCTGCTTCGACCACGCAAGGCACACCCGTCGAGCGAAGGATCGGGCCAAGCTCTGTATCACGGTCGATCGCCGCATAGAGGGACTCGCCACCCCAGAACCGGAAGAAATCCTCGACCCCGTCGTCGTTCCACGGCCGCGTGAAGAGGAACCAGATCCGTCCTGCTCGGGTCGGAGAGTGCGCCTGGTGGCGAAGCCGGAATTGTGCGGCGATCTCCGGTCCAAACGCGCCCGCCGACACTGCCGCATCGATCCTTCTCATCAGCCCGGCGACGCTTGGAAGATTCATTCCCTCTGCCAGGATGGCCGCCCCCTCATGAGGCATCAGGCGGCTGCAATGCCAGGCCAGAATCTCGTGGGGTCGCAGCAGCTCGCACAGCCGCTCGACCAATCGGTCATACTGAAATCCGGTGGCGAAGCGCTGCGTCGTCACCCAATCGTCCAACAGTTCGAGATGCTCGTCGAGGAAGGCAGTCACCGCCGGCGGCCAGCTTGCCGGGTGATCATAGTCAAGGAGCACGCTTCGCCCTCACATTTTAGCCAACCGCGGGGGTTGATCTGCAGGTCCAGACAGGGCTTGGCCGACTGTTACGGCTTTCGCGCCGCCTTGATCGCTTCCACGAGCCGATCCAGCTCGCTCCTCGCTTTATGGATGCGATCGATCGCTTGGCCGAGCGGCTCAAGCGCAGCTTCCAAATCCTCCTCCTCAAACCCCGCTACAAGCGCTTCCTTGCTGACCGGGATCGTCAGTGCGATATCGCCGGTCCTCGGATCACAGAGGAAGCCTCGATCCACGAGCTCGTCCATCAGGGGGCCTTGCGACCTCAACAGCGCCTTCCAGTCGCGCTGGCCCAAGGCATCCGTGCTCGCCGCGAACCGAATACCGGCGCCAGCGAATCCTGCGATCGTGCCGACCCAGGTCTCGGGCTCCTGACCATCCAGGCAGGAAACTGTGTCCAACACGAACGAGAGGTAGCAGTCATTCTCCTCTGATTGCGGCATGCGCCACTCCTCAGGCGCGAACCACTGCGTCTCGTCGAAATCAGCCGGTGCCTCGCCCGCCCAGCCGAGCGCACGTCGCTTGTCGTCGAGCCGGGATGCGACCGCTTTCTCAAGCATCGGCTGCATCGTGCTGTGAGCGTATCGAAGGGCGGCCTCCAGCTCATCGATGTGGCTCACGATAACCGCGCCGACGGCGGGCTCCGGCATGATCAGCCCCTCCTAAAACGATCCAACATGTTCGCCAAAAGCGGCGATGATCTGCTGCACGAAGGACCGACCGGCGACCGACACCCCGGCTGCCGTGGAAGCGGCGCGTGCAACGTCAGACCAGCCTGTCGTCGATACATCCGGCACGTTGGGCGAGAACGGCGCTAGCAAGACGATCCGCGCCGATCGCTTCTGCAGCTCGGCCCGTCGGGACACCGACGCCTTGTATCTATCGAGCTGATCGCGGCCAAGGCCGGCGCGTATCTTGACTTCGATGCCGATCAGATGGGCACTGGTCTCGATGATAAGGTCCACTCGGTCGGCAACATCGCCCATCGGACAGACCTCCGTGCTGACCCGGTACCCCGTCCCCAGCGCCTCGAACCAATCCGTCGCTGGCAGCGCGGCGCGAAGATAGTGCGCCAGGAACATTCTCGACGTCTCGCCCCCGAACTCGGTCATCCATAGCCCGGCCAGTGCGCCCGCATTACGCACCTCATCCTGACCCAAGCCCGCCAGCGACCAGGGATTGATGAGACCGCCCCGCGCCTTGGCGGTGGCGAGCGGGGCCCTCAGCGAGTGGAAGGCAGCCTGCAGGTCGCCGAGCGCGTAGAATTGCTTGGGCGCGCGAGGCTGCCCGCTTGGCAACACGGCACGAAGCGCCAGGAAGGCGGTCTCCAGTGCATTCGCTTGCAGACGGTTAGCCAATTTGAGCTCTAGCGCGGGCTTCGGCCGCCGCGACAACTTCTCTTACCAGCACCGCGGGCCATACGCGACCGAGTTGGGCGTCGGACGGATCGTTGGTGTGAAACCGGCCCGAGTAGATGCCGATAAAGTTGACGGCGCCATCGCCGGCTTCGATGCGGCCGTGCGTGCCCTCCAGCTCAATCTGGCCGTGCGCTCTCTGGATGACTGGTGACCCCGACATGCCCGGCCGCGAAGCGGAATCCACGATGAGATATCGCTGGTGCTTGCTCGCGGTGAAGAATGGCTCGCTGGCAAACGTTGCCTGTTTCCACACAGGCAGCCCGATGCCGAGGCGACCGAACGGATAGCCGAGGATGAAAATCGGCATTCCGATCCGCTGCTTGAGTGCCACGGTGCGAACGGCGTTCATCGGCATTACCGAGGCTTCGCCGGGCGGAGGCAAATCCACGTCCAAAGCTGCGATGTCTACAGCGCGACCGTGTTGTGGATGCTCGACCCATAGCGGCTCGTCGTCCGCGTCGATTGTCGGCACCCGGACGATCAGCGGTGGTCGACTCCGATCGTTCAAGGGAACGTGCACCCGCAGGTGATCCGGAATGCCGCCCTTCTTATGCGTGACCTCGTTAGTCTCGTTGTTACGGCCAGAGACGACGTGCCAGTTGGTCAGCAGAGACAGACCTCCGTCGAACCGCAGCCACGGGAACGCCGTCGCACCTCCAAGGAGCTGGTCGCCGAAGAAGGCCTCGACGTACAAGGGTACTAGCGAGCAGGTGTCGATCCCGGGCGCCGTCACTTCAACCTCTCCAGCAGGCGACCCACAGCGCCGGCTTCGGCCGCCAGGTTGCGGTTGTAGGCAAGCGGCATGCGCGGGCTCTTCCACCGCAAAGCGTCCATGATCCCGGCAAGGTCCTCACCGCTCGCGAACAGGTCCTGGTTGAGCCCGACCCGGGTCGAGTGTGCGCTCACCCCCTTCAGCAGCCGCACGATATCGTCAGCGGTTAGATCAGATAGTGCTCCGGTGTCGAACGCGCGTTGGATCATCGCCCGGTAGATGGGTCCTATGGAGGCGGGGTGAAGCGCAACGGAGCCGATGTCATACTCGGTGCGAGCCGGCACTGCCGGCCGCGACAGCGTTTTGCGCAGGTCCCAGGTCTCTCGTCCGGTGATACTGTCGATGCTCCGTCCCTTCACGGCAGCCCGTGCCTTGTAGCGCCGGACCTGTACGCGGCGGAACAGTGGCCCGTGTCGTATTCCCGCTGCCTCGGTCCACGCAGTGATCGCGCGTACCGATCGCGGGCTAAGGAATGCTGTCGCCCCCTCCCCTTCCTGATCGCTCTTGCTCCGCGGAATCGCCAGCAGCCGCGCCTCGGGATCGATCGCCTCGTGGATATGCTCGATCTCGATCGCGACCAGCTCGGAAGCGCGCAGGCCAGTGTCGTAAGCTACCGAAAGCAGCGCTCGGTCCCGCAACCCCGGCAAATCGTCTGCGCACGCCTCCAGCAGCCCCCTGATGTTGATCCCGCGGGGCTTATCGCGCTCGACGTCACGTACCGGCCCTTTGAAGCGCAGCGGGCGTGCCTGCGCCTGCGCGGTCCCCTTCTCTCGGCGAATGGCGCGAAGCCGCAGCTTGACCAACTCGGCCTGGGTCGGGTCCTTGAGGTCGAGCAATTGGTGGATCTTGGCAATCGACGCCTTGTAGCGCGAGAGCGACGCGGGTCGACTTCCCTTCCCGGCTCGCGCGTCGAGATAGTCGGCCACTGTCTCGGCCGTCGCTGGCACTGAGACCCGGTTGGCACGCCGGCACCAAGTGTCGAAGGCTTCAATATCGGATTTTAGCGCACGAATGCTGTGAGGTGACGACGCCGCCTGATACGCCTTGATCAGCTTCTCGTTGATGACGATGCGGGCACCAGCGCGCATCTGGACGATGGCCGAGGCGAGACCGTCTCCCTCCCCTGCGAGAGAGACACTCAGCGCCCTCGTCGCCTCGCCTACAGGCCTGGCTTCCCCATCGTGAGTCACCATGGTCTGGCCATCTCGACGATCTGCTCGAGGGTGAACGGCTCCAGCCCGTAGACCGCCGCCAATCCGTTGAACGCCTCCACAGCTACGCGCTGGATCTCGGCCTTGTCGATTGAGGTCAGGGTCGCAGCATATTCATACGCGAGCTCGACGGCGGCATAGCCCTCGTCATCGAACTGGAACGGGCCTCGTGGCCACCAACTATCTGTGAGGTTGGCAATGCCGAGGCGAATATGGATCGGGAACGAGCCACCATGCGCGAGGGCAAGCGCGCAATTGCGTTCCAAGAAGTCGATCCAATGCTTGAAGAAATATCCGGTCGAGAGCGTGATCCGCTCGCCCTCGCGCTGGAAGAGAAAGCCCCCGCCCACACCCCAGATTTCGCCGGTCTTCTCGAACCACTGGGTGAGCGCGCGGGTAGGATCGACGTCCCCTTCCGGCGTGCCCGGCCAGTAAACCATGACGCCGCCTTGGCTCGCGCCGTAGTTGAACGAATTGGCACGCCCGAGCAGTGCAGGGTGACCCATATGCTCGGCTAGCGCGCGCCTGGCTCCCGGCTTTGCGGCCCATTTCGAGGGGATGATGCGCGCGTAGCCGGGGAATTGCTGCTTCCATATGACCTTGCGACTGCCATGGCTGCTCGTCACGATCTGCGGGACGTCTCGGTCAAACCAGAGGTCAAGGTCGCCGGCGAAATGCGGCTGCCACTGCACCGCTTCGGGCGGTGGCGCTGGGATCTGCTCAAGCGACAGCTTCAGCGCAGCCGCCAGCTGCTTGGTGAGCTCCCCGCGCACGCGCCTCAATTCGCCTGTATCGGCGCCCTCGGACAGATGAAACGCGATCGGGCCGCGCCTCCCCCGCATGTCGAACGGCAGCTTGTCGAGCGTCGCGCCGGGGAATGCCGTGTTCCAGACCTGGATAACGCGGGTGTCGGTTAGCGCCCGATTGGCGTAGCCCAACTCAAGCAGCACGTTGGGATTGGCGCAGGCCTTCCCGCTCGCTGAGACGGCGATCGGCGTTACATCTCCGACGAACACCGCCGCGGCATCGATCTTCCGTAGAATGGTCGCGACGATATCGGGGGTGCCAGCAACGCCCTGGGTGTCGGATGTCAGGCTCGGCCGATCGGCTTCTTCGACCTCAGCCGATATGAGCGCGATCGCGGCGTCGAGCGCGAAGCGGATCACTTCGCGCGTGACCCGCCCGTCGAGATCGCTTTGCCATGACCAGAAAACCGTCTTTTCCGCGCTCAACCGCCCTGCCCCCTTCAGCCCCGCTTGTAGCGCACCATATAAAGAACGGTCAATTCCGCTTATGTGATAACTGCAATTATCGAATGTCCACTTTCGGGAGGTCACGGATGTAGAAACGAACTGCTGACTTTGGTTTCCCGCCATGGCATTGTCGCCATCCTATGACGCGGACAGACAACCTGCGCGCCGACGACAGCCTGCTCCTGCTCGGGCGCCTCGATGGCCGATTGCACGGTAGTCCATGCGCCGACATCTTTCTCGCGCGCTCGCGCCTGGAAGGCGCCACCGTCCTGGCCGGCCTCGCCGGCGTGCCGATCGCGGTGCGCGACCTGCAGGACTGGATCGCCGGCCGCACACCCCCTCCCCGCGCTTCCGAAGGCCTCAACGATCCGATCTCGGTTGCCGCCGTCTTCCACCTTGCGCTCAGCCGCGACGAGGATCTCAAGGATTCGCTCGGCCGCGCCACGCTCAACGTGCTCCGTACGGTACTCGATGACCGCACCGAGGCGAAGGTTTATGCGGCCGAAGACTTGGCGCACTTCGGGCCGATGTGGCGACAGCTGCGAACCGTGGCGGACGCCCCCTTCCCTTCCGGTGACCTCCTCTCTGTCGCCAACCGCATTTTCCAGCTGTTCGCGCTGACCGAACCAGCGGCACCAGGCAGCTGGGATGTCGTCAGCGTCGATGGTCGCGCTCTCGAGCTGCCTCCCCGTGGACGCGATCGAAACTGGCTGATCGCCGCCGCCGTACCGCGGATGCTGTGCCGCGCTGGCTTCACGACCCGCGTGATCCCCTCGTTCATCCTGATGTCCAAGTTTCTGCCCCCCTCCCCCGCCGATCTGGCAGAGACCTTGGCCCAGGCGATCGGTCGGACGGCGCATGCTGGCTTGCGCGACCTCGACGCGATCGAGCGTGCGGCGTCGCGCATCCAGACCGATCTGGCCGTCACGAAGCGGAGCAAGGCCCCTCTCCTTGCCCGCCTGCAGCTTGCCTATCCGGGCCTTCAGCCGGCCGCTGTCGCGCGCCTGTTGAAGGTCACCCCGCAAGGCGCGCGCAAGCTACTCGCCTCACTTGCTCATCCCTCTTGAACCACAGACACCGTGCAATCCAAGCCACAGAACCCTCCGTCCCGGCATCACTTCATCCCGCAGTTCCTCCTCGACCAGTGGAAGGATGGCGACACCCTGCTGCGCTATCGGCGCAATCGGATCGGGGAGATCGAGAGCAGTCCTGCATCACCCAAGAGCGTCTGCTTCGAGCGGGACCTGTACAAGACGATCGGGTTCCCGCCCGAGCATGCCCAGCAGATGGAAACCCTGTTCATGCAGGTGATCGATGACGCTGCGGCCAAGGTTCACGCGCTGCTCCTCGACGGCAAGGTCAACTCGCTCAGCGACGCGCAATGCTCGGATTGGGGCCGGTTCGTCATGTCGCTGTGGTTCCGGACACCGCTGGATATGCGCGGCATGAAGGACGCCGTCGGCGCTCTCGCAAGCGCAGAGGCCGCGAAGTCCGTGCTGCGCGGCGACGATGGGGCGCTGCCGCCCGAGGCCGTGAGCGCGCTTCAGATGGAAGTCCTGCGCTTGGTCATCGACGACGCGGATCGCGGACGAGCGTTCATCAACATGGACTGGCGCATAATCAAGACGAACAATCGCCGGGAATTGTTCGTCTCCGATTGGCCGCTCGACGTGCCGGTCAGCTTCGCCTGGCTTGGTAGTGCCTCGTCCTATGTCACTCTTCCGATCGGACCGGAGACCCTCTTCGTTGCTGCCGGGTCCACTACGCTGGCAAATCGGATCGTGAGCCTACCCGAGCGAGAACTGATCACGCGGCAGAACCGGTCGACCGTGGGACATGCCCAGGCGTTCGTAGGCGCGAGGACGCGTCAAGCCGGCGACTTCATCCGCGCGAACTTCGGCCTGCGAAGCCGCCACTCCGTGACGCAGAGCACCGCCGACAAATATAAGCGGGACGCCATATAAGGCGGCGACCTCGCCAGACGCCGCGCTCCATCACCCTACGACAGCAGCCCCTCGATCGCCTTCAAAAGCTCGGCGGGCGACGCCTCAGCCTTCGGCGGCACCTTGATCGTCAGCCCCCCTCCCCGCGCCTTCGTATAGCGCAGGATGACCTTGCCCCCCTTGCCGGTGATCTCCTTCTCGGCGGCAGCCTTCACGGCTGGCGCGACAGTCGCCTTCACGAGCCGCTTCGCGACTTCCGGCCCGCTCAGCTTCAAGCCTTTCTGGCTGCGCTCTTCCTCGATGCGTTCAGCCTCTTCGCGCATCTTCGCCAGCGCCTTCGGATCTCCGGTAAGCGGCTTGATGTCACGCGCGACGCGTACCGTGATGTCGTGCGTATCGGAGAACGCCGCGACAACTGGTTCGGGCAAGCGCGCAACGTCGAGAAGCCGGCTCAGCCACGACTTGGAAAGGTTTAAATGCTCGGCCATCTGCGACTGCGAGCCCTCGTAGAACTCCGCGAGCGCCACCGTATATTCCTTGGCCCGCTCCCAATCCGAGATGTCCTTACGCGAGCGGTTCTCGACATCTGAAACCCGGAACGCCTCCTCGTCCGTGACACTCTGGATCGTCACCAGATACTCGAACTCCGGGTGGTGATGCGCTCGCAGCCATTTCACCGTCCACCAACGGCGGACGCCGGCGATGATCTCGAAGTCGAAGTTCGGGTCATCTTTCAGACGCCGAACGATAGCGGGGATCCGTTGCTTCTTGGCGGAGAGGAAGGAGTCGATGAGATCGCGGCAGCTATCTTCGTTCAAATGATCCAGATCGCGATTGTGCATCCGCCATGGGCGGCACCGCTCCGGATCGACCCACTCCGTCCGGTCGGCGACCGTTTTCCCCGTCGCGATGCGCGCGAGCGTCTGGCTGCGACTTGCCATGATGCCGTCTGCAGGGGTCGCCTTATCGAGGTTCTCCTCGTCGTCGAGCCCCTCTGTGAACATCGAGCCGAAGCCCTTGTTGCCCTTGCTCATCGGCCCGTTTCTCCTTCTCTCTTGCCCTCGCCGACGGGTGCCAACAGGCCAGAGTTGCCACGTGGCAACTGCGCCGCCCCCAGGCGCTTGCACTGACGTTCCTGCCGTGTGCGATCTGACATGGTATTCCTACCTAACATATTGCTTCTATTGGGTTCTTCCACTTTGTTGTCACGTGGCAACTCGGTGATCCGGCTTCGTCTCACTCCCCGATTGCCCGTGCTCGCCGACGTGAGAAATATCGGAGTTGCCACGTGGCAACTCTCCCTAAATTCGGCCCCCTGCCCTGCTCGCCCAGGTGCGCAGAACGTCCTGCTCAATATCCTGGCAAACGTCGCTGAGATGCTTCATGCAGCGGTTGTAGACCTCGTGCGACGTGACGGGCTTGTCGAGTTCGAAAACGGTTTTCATCCTGGAGCTGGCATTGTCGATTTCGGCGCTGGTGACCATCACCGACTGCGTCATTGAGCCACCGAAGACCTGCCGCATCATCGACAGTATCTCCCGGTGCATCGACTTGCTCTCGTCCACGCGGCTGCCGACCAGCCGGATGAAGTTGTAGGCCGGCCTTCCCCGCCCCGCGAGTTGCTCGAGCTGCTTCATCGTCGTTCGCGTCATGTCGATGAAAGATACCGTCGAGGCGAAGTCGACAAGGCTCGGCGGCACCGGAATGACCATGCAGTTAGCGGCCTGGAGCACAGCCATCGACACCATGCCCAATGCCGGCGGCGGGTCCATGATCACGACGTCATAGTCATCGACCACCTCATCAATGGCCTGCGCGATCAGGTCGATGATCTCCATGTTCTGATTTCGCGCCATGTGCCCGGCGATCTCATACTCGAGATTATAAAGTCGCAGGTTCGACGGGATCAGGTGGAGGTTGTGAAAGTGCGTCTTGCGGATAATCTTGCGAACGCCAAGCAGCTCCGGATTGTGAAAATGCCCGTAAAGCGTGTCTTCCTCGTCGAGGTCCACGTCGGGGCGATAGCCGAACATCATGGTTGAAGACGCCTGGCTGTCGCAGTCGATGAACAGGACCCGGTAGCCCTTGATGGCAAAATGCTGGGCGAGATGCAGCGCGATCGTCGACTTGCCGACGCCCCCCTTGAAGTTGCAGACCGAGATGATCGCCGGGGTATCGGTTGGCTCGCGCCAGGGACGCGTTCCAAACACCTCGCGCATATGATCAAGCTCTTCGAGCGTATACTGCAGCCTATGCCCGGAGCCCGTCCGCCCTCGAGCGGGGAGGCGGCCGTCGCGCTCCGCTTCCCGGACAGCAGATGCCGTCCGCCCGACCAGTGCAGCAGCTTTCGAAATCGGGAAGGTCGGACCCTTCTTCTGACCGGTTTCGGGATCAACCGCGCTGTCACGAATGCGCTTGAGGATCGTCAACGACTTTCTGTGGAGCACGTCCAGACCACCTTCGATGAGGTCGTCCGGCTGTGCTAGGGAGGGGTCGGTAGCCATCTCAGTCCGCTTCTGTGGGTTTGATGCGCCATGATAGCCACGTTGGCAGTTTCGAGCAAGGAAATGGCCACCAGACTTACAAGTTGACCGATGATCTCCGAGCCCCTTGCGCATGTGCGCGCTTTCTGGCCAATCGGCGGCGGCTGCGACCGATGATCTCCGTGCCTTTGCGTGTTGCTGCAAAGCCTGGCGCTGGGATTGTGGCGACAAACGGCTACCTGTGGATAACCACCGATGATCTCGGTACTTTGCGATGATCTCGGTGCGTATCAGCGATGATCTCGGTGCGAGCCGACCGATGATCTCAGAGCCCATACCTATTACTAGAATCACCCTATAAAAAACCGATTCGCGAATCGTTTTGATTTTTCGATTTTGGGTGAAGGAGGGCAGGGGGAGGGCGCAGAACGGCACCGACATCATCGGTGTTTCTGCAACTCTCGCGGCCTTTTCCCCTCCCAAACTGCCAACGGGGTTGATTTCACGCCTCAAACCTGTTGAGACATGCCCATCACAGCCCCCGGTCGATTCGGGGGGAAGGGCAGACCATGAATGGGGATCAGCATAGGCCGCTGGGGCATCAGTACGCACTAGCCATGCTCAACGGCGGCGAGGAGAGCGTCCGCAAGCTCGCCACCACCGCCGGCACCCAGCTCACCTTGGAGGCATTCCTGCGCGTCCAGGACGAAGAACCGGTTCCTGCCTTCCTCCACTCCGCGCTTTGTGCGATGTCGCTGCCAACCAAGCGGCCCAAGGACGACACTCAGCCCATCGTCCGTGAGGACGGCAAATATGCGCTGGCCATCAATCCCAGGCCAGTGCTTCAGAATGTCGACGGCAAGTCCGTCATGCGAAGCCTTGGTGTGCCTTATGGCGCCTATCCACGCGTTGCCCTGATCTACCTCCTCTCTCAGGCGGTCATGAAGCAATCGCGGGACGTTTATCTTGGCCGCAATTTCACCGAGTGGATGCGCCGCCTTGGCTACCAGACCGTGTCTTATGGACCACGCGGGACGGCCAACCTGATGCGAGAGCAGGTGGATCGGCTGCTGGCGTGCGAGTGGCAGATCCGCTGGGACGGCACCGACACGGAAGACAACGCCTTCGCTGTCCGGGACGTCAAGATTTCCAACGAATATGCCGGTTCGCTCGACAAGAACGGCTCATTCGCGCGCGAAATCCGTATGTCCGAGGCGTTCTACTCGCACCTCATCGACCATGCCGTGCCACTCAATGAGATCGCCATCCGCGAGCTCAAGGGTACGCCAACGGCGCTCGATCTCTACACTTACCTTGCCTACCGGCTCCCGCGGATTGGATCCGACAAGGGCCAGGTTATCTCATGGGACCAGCTCGCCAAGCACCTTGGCAACGAGGCCGACAGCAAGCGCTTCCGACAGACCGTCCGCGAAACCATGCAGATCGTGTCGGCGGTCTATCCCAACGCAAATGTCGATCTCTCCGGGCGGAAGGTCATTCTTCATCCGTCACCGGCACCGCTGGAGCGCAAGCTCGTGGGGCCGCACCTTCGACTCGTCGGGGGCGAGGCTCCGAAAACGGCACCGAGATCATCGGTCAAACCGGCCCATGCAGCGAAGTCCGCGCCCGCGAAGGACGATGCGCCGACTCTTCCGTTCCCCGCCGGGTCTCTCTCATACGGCACGCGTGAGGCCGTCTTCCGCCAGATCGCGCTGACCAAGGGCCATCCGTGGTCAGTGGATGACATGGCGGCTGCATTCCGCAAGGGATGCCCCGATTTTAGCCGGCCGCGCACCGATTCAGAGTGGCTGCGGATCTGGGAGAAGTTCGTCGTCGCCTATGCTGAACGCCGCGCGAATCGAAGCGACGACTAACCGATGATCTCCGAGCCGTTCGCGTTGAGGCGAGCGCAGGCTGAATCTGTCTCCAAGTCTCAGACCGACCGAAAAGAGGAAAGGAGGGGCCGAGCGTGTAAGCAGGAGGTAGAATTATGCCGCTTACAGCCAGACGGCCATCGCAGGAGATAGTCGACATTGTCGGGGCCCTGGGCGGCACGTGGAGCGGCAATGTCGCGATGTGCCGCTGTCCCGCACACAGCGATCGCGATCCAAGCTTGTCGATTCGGCAAGGGGATCGCGGCATTCTCGTCACCTGTTTCG
>NZ_JBVFVS010000004.1:0-119825 GCF_055521695.1 Sphingomonas sp. BL-S-05
GACTATCTGATCAACAACGCCGGCGTTGCGACGTCGGGGTTCGCGATGATGTTGCCGTCGACAGCGGCAAGCGAGATGGTATCGACCAATCTGCTAGGCACGTTCCATCTTTCGCGGGCGGCCGCGAAGCTGATGACGAAGCGTCGTACCGGACGCATCGTCAACATCGGGTCGATCATGGCGGTTGTTGAACCGGCCGGAGGTTCGATCTATGCCGCGACCAAGGCGGCGATCGAAACGCTGGCACACGTCCTTGCCAAGGAACTGGGGCCGGTCGGGATCACCTGCAACACGCTGGGTCTGTCGGTGATCGAAACCGATATGCTCGACACGCTGTCGCGCGATCTGCTGAACACTATCGTCGCCTCCATGCCGATCGCCCGCCCCGCAACGCCGGCAGACGTGATGAACGTGCTGGACTTTCTGTTGTCCGACGCGAGCGGGTACATCACCGCACAAACGATCTATCTTGGCGGCCTGCACTGATGGTCGAACAGGTCGGTCAGGGAATCTGGGTCGTACGCGCCGGGGCCATCGTCGCGAACAGCTATATTCTCGATGCCGGCCCCGGCCATGCCGTGCTGGTCGACGCCGGAATGGACGGCGAAGCGATCCAGGACGCCCTGACGTCCCTCGACCGGGTACTGGTTGCGGTATGCTGTACCCATGGTCATTTCGACCATGTCGGCAGCGCCCGGTTCTTCGTCGAACGATACGCCATTCCGGCCTATCTTCCTCGTCTCGACCTGCGCGTCGCCAAGACCGGCAATGGCCTCCTCATGTTGATGGGGCGGCGGGAGCGTATCGCCTTGCCCGACTTCGAGCTTGTAGACGACGGCTTCACGCTCGATGTCGGAGGAAGCCCGCTGCGCTACCATCATACGCCAGGACACACTCCGGGCAGTTCGATGTTGTCCTGGTGCGGTGCATTGTTCACCGGTGACACGCTGTATTCGCGTGGAATGGGCCTGGCCCGCCGCCCCAATGAGGATCTGGACGGCATCCGCTCCAGCATCCGGCGCATGTGGCCGATGATCGTTGAGCACCAGATCCACCCCGGCCACGGACCAAGCGGAGAGGGTGCGGTCATCGCAGTGCAGAATACGGCGCTGCGTACATTCCTCGAAATCCCCTGCTGAGGTCACGACATGCACGCTCCCCCCGGCAAGATCGCCGCACGCATCGCCGCGATCTCAGTCCATCTGCCTGAAACGATCCTCGACAACGAAACGCTCTCGCGCGACTTCCCCATCTGGCAGGCCGACCAGATCGAGGCGAAACTGGGGATCCGCGAACGACGGATCGCCGGGCCCGACGAGACGGCGGGGGATCTGGCCGTTGCCGCGGCGGAAAAGCTGTTCGCCTCGGGCGCGATAGAACGGGATCAGATCGATTTCCTGCTCGTCTGCACCCAGACCCCGGATCATGCGATTCCCGGTGTCGCCTGCATCGTGCAGGACCGCCTTGGGCTTTCCAAGCAAACCGGCGCGCTGGATGTGGCGTTGGGCTGTTCAGGCTACGTCTATTGCCTGTCGCTTGCCGCCGGACTGATTGCGGCGGGAGCGGCCCGGCGCATCCTGTTGATCACGACGGACACCTATTCCAAGATCATTCATCCCGGGGATCGATCGGTCCGCCCCCTCTTCGGCGACGGTGCCACCGCTTCGCTGATCGAAGGAGATTCCGATACCCGATCGCACATCGGGCCGTTCGTGTTCGGGACCGATGGCAGCGGCGCACGGCACCTCATCCTGGAGGCGGGCGGAACCCGTCTGCCACGATCGAAGGACACTGCCCGGTCGCGCGAAGACGCCAGCGGGGTGGTGCGCAGCGCGGACACGCTATCGATGAACGGGCCGGCGATCCTCGCCTTCACCAATCGTGAAGTGCCCGGCAGTTTCGACGCGCTTCTGGCAAAGGCGGAATGGTCGCGGGACGGTATCAACCGCGTGATCGCCCATCAGGCGAACAAATTCATGCTCGATACGCTGGCCAAGAAGCTGCGTATCCCGGCCGAACTGCTTCCTCACCGGTTCGCCGACACGGGAAACACGGTTTCCTCAACCATCCCCATCGCTCTTGCGGCCTTGCATGAAGAGGGCTTGCTCAAGCGCGGCGAGAAGATCGTGCTGCTTGGCTTCGGGGTGGGACTTTCTTGGGCAGGCGCGGCCCTGACCTGGTAGGAGCACGGATATGGAAAACACTGACATCGTGCAGACGTCCCCGTCTGCGCACCCGCTCGACTGGTTCGTCGAACGATTGGCAAGCGGCGGCGATCGCATCGCCTTCATTCACCGTGGCGAACGGATGCGCTACGATGAAGTCGTGGAGCGGATCGCATACCACAGCCGGCATCTCGAACAGGTCGGGATCGGCAAGGGCGAGATCGTCTGCGTCCTGGCGGACTACTCGCCCGATGTATTCTGTTTCATGCTGGCGCTGGCCAAGGTCGGCGCAATACAGGTTCCATTGACGACCGAGTCCGTCGTCGAGCGCTCGACCGCGCTTTCGGTTTGCGGCTGCGACTGGCAGGCTACGTTCGATGCCGCCGGACGCGAAGTGACGATCGAGCGTTATGCACTTCCCTCGGACAACGCCCTTCTCGGCCAGTTTCGCGAACGGGGACATCCCGGCCTGATCCTGTTCTCATCGGGATCGACCGGTACGCCAAAGGCGATCCTGCACGATATGGTCACCGTCGCAGAAAAATTCCGTGTGCCGCGTGCTGCGACCGTCGCCATCGCCTTTCTGATGATCGACCATTTCGGCGGCATCAACACGATCATCGCCATCACCTCCAGCCTTGGCACCGTCGTGACGGTCGGCGACCGGTCGGTCGGAACGATCTGTCGCGCGATCGCCGATGCCAAGGTCGAGCTGTTGCCGGCAACGCCCTCGTTCCTCACCATGATGCTGTCATCGGGCGTGTGGCGGGATCATGATCTGTCGTCGCTCACCCGGATCACCTACGGCACTGAAGTCATGCCGCAGTCAACGCTCGACCGGATGCGGCAGATTTTTCCCAACGTCGAATTCCAGCAGACCTATGGCTTGTCCGAGGTCGGCGTATTGCGTTCAAAGTCGCGCCCCGACGGTTCGCTCTGGGTGAAACTGGGCGGTTCCGGCTTCGAAACCAAGGTTGTCGACGACGTGCTCTGGGTCCGGTCGCAATATGCGATGGTCGGCTACCTCAACGCTCCCTCGAAGTTCGATGCGGAAGGGTGGTTCAACACCCAGGACCGGGTCGAACAGGATGGCGAATGGGTTCGCATTCACGGCCGCGTCACCGATCTCATCAACGTGGGCGGGCAGAAGGTCTATCCGACCGAGATCGAGGATGTGATCCTGACGATGCCGAACGTCGCCGACGTCGCGGTTTTCGGCGAAGATCATGCCCTGCTTGGCAAGATGATCGTTGCCCGCGTGTTGACGGTGGAACCCGAAGCAATTGGCGATCTCAAGAAACGTATTCGCGCCGAATGTTCGCAGCGCCTTGCCAACTACAAGGTACCGAGCAAGGTCATTCTGGCGGACGGTCCGCTATATTCTGGACGCCAGAAGAAGCTGCGTGGGTGATAATAGCACCGGCAGCCGCTACCTGACGCGAAAGGGTTCGGCTGCCGGACGTTCCTCATCGAACTGGTACAGGGCGGAATCGTCGAACAGCCGGACCCCGGCATAGCCACGGGGAAAATCGAAGCGGACCGCCGGACGTGTGCGTACGGCGCGATAGTCGCCGCCATGCCCGAGAAACGCGCTGCCGCTCAGGTCAAGGAAGGCGCGCGCTGCCCCCGGGCCGTTCTGGCTACCGAAGACGATCGCCGGTCCAAGGGCACTTTTGGCAAAGCGGTTGAACACGCATCGTGTAAAGCCATAGGTCAGTAACCGGTCGGGATGATCGACGACGATATCGCTGCCGTGATTGTCTTCGAAATATAGTGCGCTGGCATCGATTGCGACGCCGCCCGCCAGCCCCGACTGACCGACGAACAGTCCGACCGACCGTTGACCGGGAACTTCCACACCGGTCGACTCGATCGTCGTCCCGCGCATTGAAACACTGGTGCCGGCAACGATCTCCACGCCGATCCGCAGCGACGCTAGGATCGAAGAATGATCGATCGCGATCACATTGGGGGTCGACTGATACTTCCCCTGTTCGAGACGAATGCCCTGACGATCGTAGTAGCTGAGCAGATTGTTGATCCTGCCGACCAGGCAACCGATCAGGTGGACACCATATCCGTTGCGGAAAGTCCGCAGATCGTCGAGTTCAAACTGTCGAACATTCTCGATCAGAAGTCCGGCCCCGTTACCGAAGCCGTTCATGCCGCGGTCCGGCCGCTCGATCCGAATGCCGCTCAGATGAAGATGATCGAATTCTGGCATGTTGCCAACGATCCGTACCGCCGGGCGATCGACCGATCCGTCCATCAGGAGCATGGTATTGGCCGCCCCGTCCCCCACGATGGCAAGCCCGCGGCCTTTGCCACCGATACGAATGGCCAGGGTCCGGGTCGTGCGATACTGCCCCGAGGGCAGGCGAAGCGTCGTTCCCGCCGCGCCGACCGCCAGCCAGGCCGCAAGCGCATCACTATCGTCCGTGCGTCCATCCCCCACGGCACCGAATTGCTGCGGTACCGGTGCGAGATGCGCCGAGGCGATATCCGTTCGCGCAACGGGACGCTGCTGGGTCCCGATCGTCGCCGCGCCGACTGCTCCGATCGGAAGCGCCGTGAACAGCGCCCGTCTGGTTGTGTCGGTCATTTGAATATTCCGGTCATGACCTCATGGTACGCCTGTCCGGCACAATCGTTCACCGCCGGTCGAACAACAGTCGCATGGCTTCCTTCACCATATGCCCGACCGTGAAGCGATCCTCGAACCGTTGCCGGGCGCGTTGGCGCAGCAGATCGTCCTTGCGATCCAGTATCATCGTCAACGCCTGGCCCAGTGCCACCGCGTCGCCCACCGGAACCAGCGCACCGGTTTTGCCATGGCCGGAAACTTCCGGCACGCCCGATCCCGCGATATCGGTTGCGACGATGGGTATCGCGTGCGCCATCGCCTCCAGCTGGACGATCGCATAGGCCTCGGACCGTTCGACGGACGACATGGCATAGACTGCGGCGACCTGAAACAAGGCCTGCAAAGATGCATCGTCCTGGCGTCCGGCCAACAGGACACGATCCGCTACCCCCAACCGATCGATCAGCCCGGAGAGGTGATCGCGTTCGGGACCGGCCCCGACGATCACGATACGCGTATCGGGCGGCACGTGTCGCGCCGCGTCGATCAACACGTCGAAACCCTTGTACTTGACGAGCCGTCCCACCGCGAGGACGATGCGACCCGTCTCTCCGACGAAGTCAGCGATCGTACCAGGCAGCGTCTGCTGCGGCAGATGCTTCACATCATCGATGCCGATTGCCAGCACCTTGGTCTTGTCGCGAACCGCGCGCAATCTCGGCGATGCATCAGCATAGGCCTGCGTACTGGCAAGTACCAGATCGGAGCGGCGGAGCAGATATTTCTCAGCCACTCCGACGGTGTGGCCGAGCACCCCCTTGTTGACGACATCACTGTGCCAATAGGTCACCAGACGCTTGGTCCTGAGGAACGGGACCGCCGCAATCGCCAGAACGTTGGGATAATGGACCAGCACGACATCTGCGTCGCGCGCGCGACGGATTGTGCGCCATAACCATGGGAAGCTGATCGGCTGCGATGAAACCGTTCGCCCGGCATGCGACCGGTCGACAATAACCTCCCCGACCCGCTCCACGATGGTCTCGTCACGGGTAAAGACGGTGATTTCGGATGATATGCCGCTGGCCGCCACCCCGTCCGCCAGATTCTTGGCAAAGGTTTCGATCCCCCCCCATTCGGGCGGGTAGAATTTTCCGATCTGAACGAACCGTTCCTGGCGTACATTATCACGCATGGTGCTTGCCCGTTGCTGTCGTCGCCAGCGCATGGTTCAGGACGGCAACGGCCGTCCGATCCCAGTCGAAACGACCCGCGTTGCGATATCCCGCCGCGATGATCGCCGCGCGGCGCTCCTCATCCTCCAGCAACGTGGCGACATGGGCCGCCAGTTCGCTCGGGCGGTCTGCCTGGAAATACAGCGCGGCGTCGCCGGCGATCTCGGCCAACGCACCGCATTTCGTACTGCATACCGGGACGCCCAGCCCCTGTGCTTCCAATATCGGCAGGCAGAAGCCTTCCGCGACCGATGCGATGGTCAATGCGACCGCACCCCGATAGGCAGCTGCCAGCGCTTCGTCATCGACCGCCTCCAGGACACGCACGGCTTCTTGCATCGCATGCCGTTCCACGGCCGCCGCACGCAATCCATGCGGATCGGCACCTACATGGCACAGGTCGATGGCATGGCCCATGGCACGGAGCTCCGCAAGTGCCGCAACGATACAATCGATGTTCTTGTTCGGCAGCACGGCGCCGACGAACAGGATGTAAGGCCGGGGCGCTGCCAAGGGTTCGGCACTAGGAAGGTCGCGTCCCGCCGAATGGACCGTCACGACCCGATCGCAGATATCAGGCCAAGCTTCGGCCACCTCGCGCGCCGTATTGTCCGATATGGCGATGACCACGTCGCTGGCACGTGCCGCGCGGGGTACCGCCAGCTCGAGATACCGGCGCCGCCGAGGCTCGACCAACTGGGGGACGGTGCGGAAATACAGATCGTGGATGATGGTGACGACCCGCCGCGCACCACTGGTCGGTCCGACAAAGATCGGATTAACGACCGCTGCGACCTTGTCCCGTCGCAGCCGGGCAGGGAGCAAGGCCCGTTCGTACAGAACCCGGGCAACCCGGTTCTTCAACCTCGGCGTCGGCGACAGGAACCGGCGCGCCAGCGGCGAGAAATGACAAGTACCATTTGGTTGAACGATCCCCTGCAAGGTCGCCTCAACCCGTCCGTCGTCGACCGCCCTTGCCATCGCCTCGAACAGTGACACCGCGTATCGCGACGTCCCCCCCACCAGCACCGCACCGACGGCGGTCAGGTTGACCGCGACCCGTGGCGCTTGCTTAGGTGGAGGCAGGCGGCGGGCATCGTTGATGGCTCGGACACGGAACGCAGCCTGCGTCTTGTCGTCACGGCGTGCCGCAAGACGCAACAAGACCTTGCCCAACATCAAGGGATATTGGGTAGCGCGCAGCCATTTCGGGAAATGTTTGCGTAAGAAGCGAATCTGCCCTTCATGGAACATGCGCGCGCCGAACGGCGACGTACCACCACCGGTCAGGATGCTGACCTTGTGATCGAGCGTGGGTTCCCTGAGGACGGTGATCGGCTGTTTCGCGACTAGGCAGCGATACGCCCAGTCGACGTCTTCCCAATACACGAAGAACTGTTCGTCGAACAAACCGATCCGCTCGAGCGTCGCGCGCTCGACCAGCAGGCAGCATCCCGGAGCGAACGTCGCCGGCCAGAAGTCGCCACCAGGCGCTGGCGTTTCGAACATCCGTGCCTGGAACGCCCCCCGCCACCAAGTGAAGTCGCCTCCGGCATACCAGAACCGGTCACGCCGGGTAGCATATCGTACCGCCGGTGCCAGGACCGCAGTCCCGTCACGTACCGGCGAATGTGCCAGTCGCTTTATGAAATCTTGGTTGAACACGACGTCGTTGTTGATGATGACGACCGCGCCGTAACCGGCTGCCAAAGCAATCCGAATACCCTGGTTGGTGGCGACCCCGAATCCGACATTCTCCGAATTGCGGATCAGGGCATGCAGCGGCCCATCCCAAGCCTCGACCATCGCGACCGAAGCATCGCTCGACGCATTGTCGACAACGATCAGGTCCCATGCCTGATCGATCTGACAGTCCAGCGATCCAAGGAAATCCGTAAGAACCGGCTCGCTGTTATAAGTAACCGTAACCAGCGCCAGACGGTCGCCACGTTCCAATCCAGGCGTCATGTCAGCACCTGTGTTGTGGTATAACCATAGTATAGATACGCCGCCGCCGCGAACCACAATATGATTGGCGGGATCTGTCGTATCGAGATCGGTTCCCTGAAGACCAAAAAGATGATGCCGACCGCCAATGCGTCACGTAGTCGCAGCGCCAGTTCCAGTGAATCTCGCAATAATACCAGTGAGAGATAGGACAAGAGCGTCATGCCAAAGAACACTCTGGTATATTCGTTCTCGAACGTCGTCGGTACCGCGACCATCCATATGATAATGCCGACAGTCATCACACTGGTGAACGACAGGATGTTGGCACTATCCGCATTCAGGTCGTTGTAAACATAGGCGATCGTCAACGGATTGAACTGAGAAAAGACGTCGACGATCAGTTGCTGGAGCACGGGTAGGACGGTCGATCCAGCAACTAGGATCAGCGCACCCACGATGATGACAACACGCCCCTTGATCTGTCGGGCACCCAGAGCGACCAGGGGCATCGCGACCATGCTGTAGTGGAACAGGATGCCGGCGACAGTGAAGACCGCAAACATCCACCATCGCCGCTGCAGCATCGCATGGATGCCCATCAGCGCGAAGCCGATCCCTACCGCCGCCCGGATCTGGGTATATTCGTGAAGGAGATAGAACCCCAGTATGTAGCTGATCGCGGCAAGGATCGGAGAACGAAGATATCGCTCGAACAAATAGAATTTACAGCCCAGCGATACGCCGGCCATCAATATGAATAAAGATTCGTATCCAAGGCCCAGATTGCTCCAGAACCACGAAATGATCTGAAAACCATATTCGAACCGGCTGTTGGCAAGATCGAAGAACGGCCCGATCGTTTGGTAATAGAATAGATAGTTTGGAAGATCGGGAGAATCGCCAAACCATTGCTGTCCCGCGGCGAGCGAAAGCACCACCCACATCGCGACCAGAACGATGCGGGTCATCAACTGCGCTTCGGAGTCGCGCTTGACGGGACCAAGGATCGGTGCCGTCAACTTGTCCTGAAACATCGTACCGATATTCATGGTGCGACCCTGCCGGGCAGCAACGCCAGCATCCTTGCCGCGACTTGGGGCCAGGCAAATTCGGCGACCGCTTCCAACCCATGTGCGATGCGTGACTGCCGGTCGTTCCCCTGGTCGATCGCCCGTATTGCAGCGGCAATGGCATCGGGATCACGATTGGCCACGATCCATGCATTGTCGGGCGTCGCGGGAAGATATCCGGTCGTGACGACGGGAGTGCCGCACGCCATCGCTTCCATCACCGGATAATGAACGGCACCGTGCTGGATCGTCCCCGGTGCTACCATGGCGTCAATTGAGCGGTAGAAGTCGGCAAGCGCGACGTCCCCCTGCAGCGGCACGACTTCGGCCGCAGGGTGGCTCCAGTCCGCAGGAAGATTGCCGAATGCCACGCGAAGGCGATAGCGCGGATCGGCGGCATGCAGTTTCTCGAACGCCTTGAGGACGTAGATCGTCCCCTTGTCCGGTTCGTGCCGGCCGATGCACCCAAGGACGAACGTGTCGCGATCGTGCGGGATCGTATCAGGTCTAAAATTCGACAGGTCGATACCCGGCGGCACCCAATGTTCCGCGCAGATGCCCTTGTAACGAAGGTAGAGTGGTGAATTCACGATCCGCAACGCCGGAATGGCATAGGACGCTTTGGCCAGCGCCCAATGGACCGGTTGCTTCATCGCATCGAAGAAGTCCGGTTCATACGCCTGGATATAATAGACCCGCTTCCTCGCCGGGATACCCACTGCCAGCAACAGCCATGGCGTAAACGCTTGGTTCGCAAGGAAGACGTCATATTCGCCGCGTAACGCCCGCAACCCTTTGAACAACGCACGAAAACGATCTTTGCCCGGCATCGGTCGGGTATTTGAAGACCCCGTTGCCAGCGTGCCGTCGCAGCGCACCCGACGGATGCCGCCTTTGGTTTCGAAATAGGGGCGATCCACGCCTTCAGGAACGAGGAAATCGACCATGATTCCGCGATCGGACCATTCGCTGGCCAAGCGGGACAATACGCGATAGCCCCCCTGTGCCCCGAAACCAAAAATCGGGATGAGGATCTTCACAACGGCCACCACTGCAAACCTGCCCCGGCGAGGACTGCACGGCGGGCAACTGGGCCAAGCCTCTACCGTCGCCCGCTTCCGATGGCAAATGCCTGGTTGGGAGAGGTTCTGACCGGACCAGGCCGTAGTGACGTCTTTCGCCTAACCGGCTGTCGCTTGTATTTGCCGGTGTCCAATCTTGCGAAAAATAAACCAGTACAGCGTAACCAGATAGATCGAATAGGTCGCAAGATGGGCGGCGGCGACACCCTTGAACCCCAGAACCGGGGTCAACAGGACCGTCATGACCCAGAATAACCCGGCAAAGACGATTTCGGTGGTGATGAACAGCGTTGTCATCGCCCGCCCGAGCATCACGAACGCCAGCATCCAGCTCGCGATCTTCACCACGTCACCCAGCATCTGCAACGCGAACAGGTCGCGCATCGGTAGGAACGACGGCGCGAACAGGATTTGGATGATGAGATCGCGCAGCAGATACACGCAGCACGACAACAGTGCCACCACCGGAACCACGACCTTGAAGCTGCGGACGATCTCCGAATGGACGTCGCGAATATCCTTCAGCTCGGAAATCCTCGGAAGATAATAGAGCGACAGGGTGGTGGTGATGAACGTAAGGTACAGCGCGCTGATCCGCCACATCGCGTCCCAATATCCGGCGTAATCCATCCCGAACTGGACGACGAGATGCTGACGGACCGCGATCAGGCTGAAGGGGCCGGCAACGGCGGTCGCGGCGGCCATCAGGACATAGCGTCCCAGTTTCGAGGCGAACGCCCGGTCGATCCGGCCGACCATGTCCCGCCAAGCGAACCATTCGGCCGACATCGTCTGGTGCAATGTCACGAAGAACGTCAACGCCTGGTTCAGGGTGAGTGCCACGAGCGCGCCATATAGACCAAACCGGAAGCTCAGGCCGATCGTCGCCAGCAGACCGATGATCGACCCCGCGATGCCCGAGACGACGAAACGTCGCAGCTCCTTGCGTCCTTGCAGGATCGACAGTAACAACGCGTTGAAACCGATCAGGACCAGCGCGGCCGCCAGCCACAGGAACACGCCATAATAGCCGGCATCTCCCAGCAGCAACCGCGCCAGCCAGACGCTAGCTACCGCCACCGCCACCGCGCTGCCGCACGACGCCAGCAGGGTTATCGTGCCAGCGGTGCGCCACAATCGCCGTTGTGCCGCAAGGTCATCGCCGTATTCGGCGGTGTATTTGGTGACCCCGGTTCCCAGAGCGCCCGTCGCGAACGCGATCACCACGGTGATGCCGTTCTGGAACTGCCCGATTAGCGCATAGCCCGCAGGACCGACCAGGATCGCGAGAAATTTGTTGACGACGAGCGCGCTGACCATGCGCACGCCGACCGCCAGCCCGTTCCAAACACTGGTTTTCAAAAGCGCCATGGTAACCGCGTTCGATCAGGACGGACGGCGTTCGGCCCAGGCATGGATTGCATCGACCACCCGCTGCGCCTGCTCCTCGGTCATCGTCGGCCCGATCGGCAAGCTGAGAACCTCGCGGTGGATCGCTTCGCTGATCGGCAAGCTACCCTCGCCGACACCAAGCTCGACATAAGCGGACTGGAGATGGGGCGGAATGGGATAATGGATCATCGTGGCGATGCCCTGCTCACGCAGGAAGGTCGCCAGCCCGTCGCGATCGTCGGTCCGCACGACATACAAGTGCCAGACCGGTTCCGATCCGGTTGCGACGCTCGGCAGGAGCAGTCCGCTGCCCTTCAGTCCGCGATCGTAAACGGCGGCGATCCGTGAACGCTGTGCGTTCTCGGCGTCCAACCGGGTCAGCCGAACTGCCAGGATCGCAGCCTGCAACTCGTCGAGCCGGCTGTTGAAACCGACGACCTCGTTGTGATATTTGATCCGCGAACCATAGTTGCGCAGCACCCGCAACCGGTCGGCGATTTCAGGGTCGTTGGTGGTGACCGCTCCGCCGTCGCCCATCGCACCGAGGTTCTTGCCGGGATAGAAGCTCCAGGCGACCGCATCGCCATGCGCCCCCAACCGGACCCCATCGTGCCGTGCGCCATGCGCCTGCGCGCCGTCCTCCAGCACTCGCAGGCCGTGCCGGCGTGCGATATTGAGGATCGCGGTCATATCCGCCGCCTGTCCATACAGATGGACGGGAAGGATGACCTTGGTTCGGGATGTGATCGCCGCCTCGATCCGTGCCGGATCGATGTTGTAGGTTGCATCGGGCTCGACCGGCACCGGCACCGCCCCGGCATGACTGACGGCCAGCCACGTGGCGATATAGGTGTTGGACGGAACGATCACCTCGTCGCCTTCACCCACGCCCATCGCCAGCAGCGCGAGTTCCAGTGCATCCAGTCCGTTGGCGACGCCGACGCATGCCTTGGCCCCGCAATAGTCGGCATAGGCTGCCTCGAAGCTGGTGACTTCGTTACCAAGAATATACCAACCGCTGTCGAGCACCCGCGTCATCGCATCGACAATCTCGTCCCTCGCGCTTGCGAATACGGCACCAAGGTCGAGAAAGGGAATATTGTCAGTCAATGTGCGCGCCCTTGTCGTGTCCCGTCTCGGCGAGAAACGTGGAATATTCACGAATATAATCCCTGGGATCATATCGGTGCGAAGCGAATACCAGCAACACTGCTCCAGGGGAGTATTGGTACTGGGTACCCCATATCATCGGCGGCATGTACAGTCCTTGATAGGGTTCGGACAGCACAAATTCACGCCGCGCGGATCCGTCGTCCACGATGCAGGTGACGCTGCCATGGACGCAGATCAGGAACTGGTGGCATTCGCGATGAGCGTGCTCGCCGCGCGTGTCCTTGCTGGGGACGTCGTACACCAGGAAATACCGCTTGGGAACGAACGGTACCGATTCCTCGAACTCGCCAACCGTCAGCTTGCCGCGCATGTCGACCGCGGTCATCATCCGATGGAAGCTGACGCCACCGATCCCTGCGGGTTCCATCCGCGCGGTCTGCGCGCCACCGGCGACGACTGCGCGCGGCGTGTCGGTGTAACCGATGATGGTAGCCGGGTTTCCCTTGACTATCGCAAAGTCGGGAACCGACGTCTCGACCACCGCGCCCACTTCGATCCGCGCTTGGCGACCGATCGTAACGCCGGCAACGATCACAGCGTTGCCCCCGACGATCGCTCCCTTCTCGATCGTCGTGACCCGTTGAATATCCGCATCTCCAACCGGAGGAACCACCGAAACCCCGGGCCCGACGACGACATCATCGCCGATACAAAGCGTACCTGAAAAACTCGCAAACATGGCGCCAGCGCCCGGTAAGGACGCTGGTTCTATACGTGCGTCTGACATTTAATCGGAACTCCCTACGACATTTGCTTCTTAGCGAGCACCAAAACCCGTAACCATCGTCCTAATTGTTCGAGCAACAATAAGCAAATCTATCCATGGAGAAAAATGCTTTACGTAATAGAAGTCATAATGAAGCTTACTTGTAACATCGGAAATTTCTGCCACATGCCCTTGGTTTACCTGTGCCCAACCAGTTATTCCGGGACGGACAATATGACGGTATCTATAGAACGGAATTTCTTCCTCATACCATTGCGAGAGTACCTGAGCTTCAGGACGAGGACCAATCCAGCTCATCTCACCACGTAAAACATTCAGTAGTTGCGGTAATTCGTCAATACGTGTCATTCGCAACCACTTGCCCACTTTAGTAATCCGAGCATCGTGACTCTGAGTCATAGCAGCATTACGCGCATCGGATTCTGCTGCTGTAGCTTGCCTCATCGTTCTAAACTTATAAACTATGAACGGAAGCCCACGGTATCCGATACGCCGTTGGCGAAATAGCGCCGGTCCTGGCGAATTAATCTTTATTGCCAGCGCGACCACCAAAAACACAGGTATAAGTATCACAATAGCAATAGCAGCTAAAATCCAATCCATTGCGTGCTTTAGACTCATATAGGCTGAAATTGGGGACAAACTTCCAAAACTACTTTCGGATAGCTGTTCCAACTCTACCCGACCGGTCATTGATTCGTATAGATGCTTGATATGATAGACCGGCAAACCAGAAAGAGCATAATCCGCCAAGCGACGCTCCCATTCATCGGGCAAATCTTGACGGAGGTCGACAGCAACCGCAGCCAACCCGGAAACATCAGCCAAGGGGCCAGCCAAAGGGAACCAGCGAACTTGGCTCAACTCTTTTACATATGCACTATTAGTATCCCCAACCAATCCAATGCATAGATCACGCGCTCTTTGTATTTTAAAATACACAACGTACATCCAGCTTACGCTAGATATGAAACTTCCGAACAAGACAGCGATCGAATAATTAAATCTGCCTAGTACAAAAAATAGTATCAAAGCACCGTATGAAAAAGCAAATGAAGGAACAATATATACACTGTACTCCGCCCCGGGATATGTACTTATCCCACGAAATGTCATCGTTCCAACACATACCGCAATAATGCATCCGACAAAGGTCATTATAACGATATGCTCGCTACCTTCTCCCAATAAGCGGATCAAGAACGGTACTGAAGCCGCTATCAAACCACCCGTTATTTGCAATCTTAGCGAATGCCAGGAGCTGTTTCGGCTGACATCGAACAGGGACATGTATTAATCCTGCGTTTTGTAGCCTATATGTACTTGCTTCGCTCAACGTCGACGCAATCACATTGGCTACCTATAACGACCTTGTGACTGACGCCGGTGGCTAGAGACCGACCGCAAAAAAGTAAACGTTCCTTTGTCTGCGCGTGCCGATGGGCGGCTTCGGCGCAGCTAACAAATGCCTGATTTGACGGAATTTTCTTCAGTCAGCATAGCTTCACATTGTGCAAAAAGCCGGCCGTAAAAGCCTTACTTCGTTAGAAATTTAGGCTCCCGTTTTATGCCGACTAGCAGAAGCGACCAGTTCAATACCTGTGGTAGCCGGAGCAGACGCATCTTGCAGGTTGTAGGCTTCTGCTTCGGTCGTTAGCAGGCCCTCATGATGGACGCGCCAGTCAAACGTTTAGTGCCCCGTCGCCACGGTGACGACCGGGGCTGGTTCACCGAAGTCTTTTCGGTGCCCGCCTTTGAAAAGCTCGGGATCACCTGCACCTTCGTGCAGGACAATCACTCGCTGTCGGTACCCGCCTTCACCCTGCGCGGCCTCCACTTTCAGACGCCACCGAGGGGCCAGGACAAGCTAGTCCGCTGCATCCGTGGCCGGATCTTCGACGTCGCGGTCGATGTGCGTAAAGGTTCGCCGACCTATGGTCAGTGGGTCGGGGCTGAGCTGTCGGCCGAGAATGGGCATCAGCTCTTCATTCCGATCGGTTTCGCACACGGCTTCGTGACGCTCGAGCCCGATTGCGAAGTCACCTACAAATGTTCGGACACCTATGCTCCGGCGAACGACGGCGGCATCGCCTGGGACAGCGTCAGCATCGACTGGCCAATACCTAGGGGAACCATCCCTGAGCTTAGCGCCAAGGACAAGGTGCAGCCGACGCTCGCCCAGTTCGATAGTCCGTTCGCCTATGACGGCCGCCGGCTGAACCCGCTTTCCTAAAAGGACCTCGACAATGCGCATTTTCGTCACCGGCGGGGCCGGGTTCATCGGCTCGGCATTGGTCCGCCACCTGATCGAGAACACGACCTATGCGGTCCTGAACTTCGACAAGTTGACCTATGCCGGCACGCTGTCGACGGTCGAGCGGGTCGCCGACAGTGACCGCTACCAGTTCGTGCAGGGCGATATCTGCGATGCCGAAGCGGTCTGCGCCGCGATCGCGTCGTTCCAGCCCGACGTCATTACCCACCTCGCCGCCGAGAGCCATGTCGACCGCTCGATCGACGGGCCGGGCGCGTTCGTGCAGACCAATGTGGTGGGCACCTATACGATGCTGGCCGAAGCGCGCGCCTACTGGCTGTCGTTGGACGAAGGCGCACGCGCAGCGTTCCGTTTCCATCATATCTCGACCGACGAGGTATATGGCACGCTGGGCGACGCCGGCCTGTTCACTGAAGACACCCCTTATGACCCGCGATCGCCCTATTCGGCGTCGAAGGCGGGCAGCGACCATCTGGTGTCGGCCTGGGGCCATACCTTCGGCCTGCCGGTACTCATCACCAACTGCTCGAACAATTACGGACCCTATCATTTCCCCGAAAAGCTGATCCCGCTGATGATCGCCAAGGCATTGGATGGCGAGCCGCTGCCGATCTACGGCAAGGGCGATCAGGTTCGCGACTGGCTGTATGTCGAGGACCATGTCCGCGCGTTGCAGGCGGTGTTCGAGCGCGGCGAGCCCGGCCGGACCTATAATGTCGGCGGCCATAACGAACGGCAGAATATCGAGGTGGTGAAGACGCTGTGTGCGATCCTCGACGAACTCAGGCCCCGCGCCGATGGCAAGCCGTACGCTAAACAGATGACCGAGGTCGCCGACCGCCCCGGCCATGACAAGCGCTATGCGATCGACGCGTCGCGCATCGGTGACGAACTGGGCTGGACGCCTGCCGAAACCTTCGAGACCGGCATCCGCAAGACGGTCGAATGGTATCTCGCGAACGAGGCGTGGTGGCGCCCGCTGGTCGCCGCCAAGGCCGCCGAGCGGCGCGGGGTCGCGTGATGCCGCGTCGACCTGTCGACATGTCGAGTGCGCGATGAAGTCGATCCTCGTCACCGGCGCCAATGGGCAATTGGGTCACGAGCTGGCACGCATCGCCTGCCCCGATGGCTATGAGATCGTCGCGCTCGACCGCGCCGCGCTAGACCTGACCGATCCGGCGGCGATCGCCGCCAGGGTCGCCGAGCGCGACTGGGCGGCGGTCATCAACGGCGCCGCCTATACCGCGGTCGACAAGGCTGAGAGCGACGTCGTCAGCGCGTGGCAAGTCAATGCGCTGGCCCCCGCCGCCTTCGCGCAAGCCTGTGCGGGCGCCGGCATTCCGCTGGTGCAGGTATCGACCGATTACGTCTTCGCCGGCGACAGGCAAGGCGCATGGGAGGTGACCGATCCGATCGCGCCGCTCGGTGTCTATGGCGCGTCGAAGCTCGGTGGCGAACTCGCGGTCCGCACCAGTAGCACGCGTCATGCGATCGTCCGCACCGCCTGGGTCGTGTCGGCGCACGGCCATAATTTCGTGAAGACCATGCTGCGCGTCGCCGCCACCCGGACCACGCTGTCGGTGGTCGACGACCAAGTCGGTAGTCCGACCAGCGCCGCCGATCTGGCGAGCGCGCTGCTGACCATCGCCGTGCGTCTGGCGGAGGACGCCGACGCGCCGACCGGTATTTTCCATTTCAGCAACGCCGGTGCGATCAGCTGGGCCGGTTTTGCACGTGAGATCTTTGCGCAGTCGGCGGCACGCGGCGGGGCATCAGCCGAGGTCGCGCCGATCCCGAGCAGCGACTATCCGACCCCGGCAAAGCGCCCGGCCAACTCGCTGCTCAGCCACACCGCTATCCACACCGCCTATGGCATCGCCCCACGTCCGTGGCAGGCGGCGCTCAGCGACATTCTCGACGAACTGATCGGACAAAACGCATGAAGGGCATCATCCTCGCCGGCGGCTCGGGCACGCGGCTTCACCCGGCGACGCTGGCGGTGAACAAACAGCTGCTGCCCGTCTATGACAAGCCAATGATCTATTATCCGCTGAGCGTGCTGATGCTGGCGGGCATCCGCGACATCCTCATCATCTCGTCGCCCGAATTCCTCGGCAATTACCAGCGCCTGTTCGGCGACGGTTCGGCGTTCGGCCTGATCATGTCCTATGCCGAACAGCCCAGCCCCGATGGCCTCGCCCAGGCGTTCACCATCGGTGCGGACTTCATCGGCGACAACCATGTCGCGCTGGTGCTGGGCGACAATATCTTCTTCGGCGCGCACTTGACCGATCTGCTCGCCAGCGCTGTCGCGCGGCCGACCGGGGCGACCGTCTTCAGCTACCGCGTCGAGGACCCGGAACGCTACGGCGTGGTCGAATTCGGCGAGGGCGGCCGGGCGGTCAGCCTCGAGGAGAAGCCCGCGCAACCGAAATCGAACCATGCGGTGACCGGCCTATATTTCTACGACAACCGCGTCGTCGAATACGCCCGCAACCTCAAGCCAAGCCCGCGCGGCGAGTTGGAGATCACCGATCTCAATCGGCTCTATCTGGAGGCCGGTGACCTCTATGTCGAACAGATGGGGCGCGGCTATGCATGGCTCGACACCGGCACGCACGACAGCCTGCTGGAAGCGGGCGAGTTCGTGCGCACCCTCCAGCACCGTCAGGGGGTGCAGGTCGCGTGTCTCGAAGAAATCGCGTTCGAGATGGGCTTCATCTCGGCCGATCAGGCGCGCGAAGCCGGAGAGCGGTTCAAGAAGACCGCCTATGGCCGGGCGATCCTGAACGCAGTGGACGGCCGCTAGGCATCGTGGACAAAGCTTGACGGCGTAATACGCCGCTGATTCAAGGCTGCCATTTGGAGGCGGGCTTGGGCGAGCGGATCGGTTTGTCGGAAGAGGAATGGTCGCTGATCGGGCCGCTGCTACCGTCCGAGCGCGGACGTGGCTGTCGTCCCGCTGGTGACAACCGCCCCTTCTTCGAAGGCATGATGTGGATTGCGCGGACGGGTGCGCAGTGGCGGCATCTGCCGGAGGAATATGGCAAGTGGAACAGCGTGTTCCGCCGCTACCGTCGCTGGGTGACGACGGGTGTGTTCGATGCCATGCTGGAGACACTGGCCGGTGCGGTGGAACGCGATGGTCGCGCCGACATGATCGACAGCACCATTGTCCGGGCACACCATTGTGCGGTGGGCATAAAAAAGGGACTGGCGCGGCCGAGGCGCTTGGCCGATCGCGCGGCGGCTTCACCACCAAACTTCACGCCCGCTGCGATGTCAGAGGTCGCCCGCTCGCCTTTGTCCTGACGCCGGGTCAGGCGCATGACACGCAAGGTTTCGGTCCGCTGATGCGCATGATCGCCGACCGGATCGACGCGTTGCTCGCGGACAAAGGCTATGACAGCGACGCGGTTCGCGACACCCTGACCAGCATGGACGTCGAGGCCGTGATCCCGGCTCGGCGCAACCGTCGCAACCCGGCTGCGCATGATCGGCTCAAGTACCGCTGGCGAAACCAGATCGAACGCCTGTTCAACAAACTCAAGAACTGGCGACGGGTCGCCACTCGGTACGACAAAACTGCCGAATCCTACATCGGCTTCGTCTGCCTCGCTTCAGTCCTGCTCTGGATACCCTTTGTCCACGCCGCCTAGAAGATGGCCACCTTCACAGCCGGGCCGCGCCACACCGGCATGGTCGCGCAATGGACCGATTAATGCCGACGCATTGCTCGCCCACCTCACTCGCGTCCTTGTGCCCGAGCCAGTCCGCAGCGACGTGGTCATCATGGACAACTTGTCGAGCCACAATGCACCCGCCGTGCGCGCCGCCATCGAAAGCGTCAGTGCCAGGCTCCGGTTCCTGCCGCCCTACAGCCCCGATTTCAACCCGATCGAGCAGGCCTTCGCAAAGCTGAAAGCATATCTGCGCAAGGCCGCAGAGCGCACCATCCACGGCCTCTGGAATGCATCGCCGCATCCCCGATCTCTACTCGCCACAGGAATGAACAAACTACTTCACAAACGCAGAAACTTTTCGAATAATCGAAAAACACTCAAATATATTATTAGCATTGCAATGATCCGGCTGTGTCTTGCCGACACGCCGGATCATGACTTAGACAAGAAATGGACCTAGAATGTATCGATACCGTTGACAATGGCACCGCTCATCAGATTATAATGTTCTTGGCTCAGGCTTACTTCAGCTACAAACGCAGCCGGGGCGAACCCCTTATTTAGCATGTCAGTATAATAGGCAGCGCCTCCTGCGTCCGGTGCCCGGTCGAGCGTATTGCGGTAAACATAATCCACCAGTTCGGCATTGCTCTTGCCCTGGATAGCTGCCTTGAACTCGGTTGATCCGGCGAAATCATCCGCCACCTGCGACAGCGACATCGTTCCTAACTTCACGCGCTCGGCATAATATTGCAAACCGCCTGCATCCGGGCGCCTGCCCATGAAGCTGTCATAGAACAACGTCACTGCCTGATAGCTGTCATCGACGCTGAAATAGCCCTTTGCTACCATCTCGGCCGTAAGGCTGCGGTGCTCGGCGGATTCCGACAGATCGGCCACGAACACACCGCGGCTCAGACCGGAATCCAGCAGCTTGGTGTAAAAAGTCTTGCCGCTTGCATCCGCAGCACGTCCCAACGCTTGGCGATACACATAATCCACGAACTGGCCGTTATCGAGCCCGCCCGTCACCGCCTGAAACTCCGCCGATCCCGCAATCTCATTCGCAACCGCTGCCAACGATACCCCGCGATCCTCGATACGATCGACGTAAAACTCCAGACCGACGGCATCCGGTGCCCGGTCGAGAATCGTGTCGTACAGCCGCATCACCTGCGCACCCGCACTGTCCGCATCCGTTACGAACATGCCATCGGTAAACTGAAAATACTCGACCCCGGTCGCAATATCAGTTCCGTCCGGACCAGCGATCGTGACTGAAGCGGATCCTGCCGAAACCGTCGACTTTTTGAAAAAATCGGCGAAAACCGCCGTGTCGATCCCGTTGCCACCCATTAGATAGTCATCATCCGTACCACCGAGCAGGCGATCGGCACCGTCACCGCCGTCCAACACGTCGCGGCCCGCACCACCGTCAAGCACGTCGGCACCTGCCAAGCCAATCAGACGATCGAAGCTTGCTGTACCGGCGAGAGTGTCTGCACCCGACGTCCCTTGCCCAGTCACATAATATAGGTTGAATGCGTGAAAGCTGGCAGCATCCGTGTTGGATAAGGTCAATAGGGTAATGAACCCGCCAGCACCATTGCCGTCACGATCAACTTCCAAGGTAGCCGACGTGCCATTCTGAACTAACCGGAGATAGCTGACGCCAAACGGATTGACGTTGGTCGCGTCCACAAGAAACAGATTCGTCGTCAATAACGACGCAATATCGATGACGTCACCACCAACGCCAGTAACGAAGTCCGTTACGGTTGTGCCGGTCGACAACGTTGCCGTGCTCGACGCCGCATAGCTGAGCGCGACCGTATCGGTTCCAGCACCCAAGGTGATCTGGTAGCCGCCGTCGCTACCGCGTCCGTCGACCGTGATGCGATCGTTACCAGCACCGCCATCGATCGTCGCCGCCGCCATGCCAACTACGCTGATGACATCGTCGCCGCTGCCGCCGGAAATTGATGACGCCCTGTCAATATATCGTGTCCGTCCATTGAAGGTGAGCGTATCGTTACCGTCTCCCCCATCCATCGTAACGTTCGTCGAGCCGACGATATATTGCCGTGTTCCGGCCGGCGTCGTGTACATGGTCGTGCTACGTGAGATGGTTAGGGTATCATCACCGCCGCGACCATAGAAGGCGTCGTTTCCGCCGTCCTCATCCTCTAGGCGATTCGCTTGATCATCGCCGTTGAAAGTATCCGTGGAGCGAGATCCGGATAGATTCTCGACCCCGAACAACACATCGCTTCCGGACGCTCCGGTGTTTTGTGCTTGGCCCATAAGGCGGAGATCGACCGTCGCGGCACTGTCATAATCGACGGTATCGATCCCATCGCCACCGTCAATCCGGTCGTCACCAGCACCGCCGCTCAGATAATCGTTACCCGCGCCGCCGTAGAGCGTGTCGTCACCGGCATCGCCGTAGAGGTCGTCGCTACCGGCATTGCCATAAATTTCGTCGTTGCCGGCGCCGCCTTTGAATACATCAGAGAAGTCAGCGCCACGAAGAACGTCGGCACCTTGGCCGCTGTAGAAGACGATCCGTTCAACCGACGTAACCGTACCAATTCCAACACCGCCCGCTAAAACGGTATTTGTCACTGCCGGATTGCTATTATCGAAAACAATGTTGGCGGTTTGGTCGTGGTAAGAAAGATAAGCGGTATCAGTTCCCGCCCCACCGTTAATAGTTTCTTGGAAAGAAGATCCAAAATCAGCACCAACCGCTTCATCAACGGACTTACCGGTTCCGACCACGAAGGTGTAGCTGCCGCTGAGCGTTACGCGGGATGCTAAGCCCGGGATCAGGATATCGTTCCCATCGCCGCCATTCAATTGATCAATACCTGCGCCACCGACTAGGAAATCGTTGCCAGCATCGCCGTTCAGCGTGTCATTGCCTGCCAGCGTGCTGGTGCCATCGGTACCGTCACCGTAGAGGATATCGCTCGCCGCACCACCCGATAGCACATCGTTGCCATCGTTGCCGACCAGCACGTCATTAGCATCGCCGCCGGTCAAGGTATCGTTGCCGGATTCACCAATATAATTCATGCGTATCAACTCCCGCGCACATTCCGCCTAAGCGTTCGCGTAGGATCAGTACCCGTCTCATCACGAAAATTCCACCGAAGCCTCGGCTAGCGCATGATCTAAAATAGGAATATTCGTCCGTTTACCATATAGATTGGTATTAATAAATGAACCTATAATATTTACTAAGTTGCTACAATTGCAAATTTTGACATATTTAACGATGACTATGTACTGCTTATAAGTTAAGTATTTATTCGAAAAATAATGAATGAGGTATGATTTTAAATCGAATATATTGACAATCTACAAAAATATTACTATCGTGCTGTTAATTATAACATTATTCGTTGGGTTATATCGCTCCTATCTTAAGTTAGTTCTCGGTGCCGAAAGCGCGAGTGATAAATACCTTGTTGACTGGATCAGTGTAATAGGTAGATTAATCTACATCCAGTGCCAGGTCGAGCGTATATAGATAAACATAGTTGCAAGTTCAGCATTTATTTTACTTTGTATATCTGTCTCGGATTTGCTTTTTCCGGCGAATCATCGTCACCTGCGACAGCGACATCGTCCCAGATTTACGCGCTCAGCATAAATTGAAGACCGACCGCATCCGGACGCCGCCCCATGAAACTGTCATAGAACAACGTCACTGCCTAATAGCCGTCGTTGACGGTTCAGACCGTAACATCCATCACCGCTGGCGTATCGCTGCCTGTCGCGACTTGTTCAGGACGCTGATGATCAGACCCGCTAGGGCTGAGTTGGGACAGGCGAACGCAGGCTAGTAAAGGTCTCTACCCATAAAACCGCTGCATCCACGCATATCCGCACGTTGCTCTCCCGCCGTGTCGGCGTAGCGCGACGGGCTGTCACCATCCTCACCCAAGTTACTGCATTCGCAAGGGAACCTCCCGCGCCCTGCCTCGCTTGTCGAACCGACAGCGACAGGAGCCGCCCATGACCCCCGCCACCGACGCGCACACGCAACAACCAACCCTCGCCGGCCGCCGCGCGGCGATCACCGGCGGGACGACCGGCATCGGCCGCGCCATCGCGGTGCTGCTGGCCAGCGAAGGCGCCGAGGTGTTCCTGTGCGGCCGGAACGAGGACCATCTCGCCGACGCGCTCGCCCGGATCGAGGAAGTCGGCAAGGGCGGCGGCATCGCGATCGATCTGGCCGAGGCCGACAATGTCGGCCGCTTCTTCGCCGCCGCCGAGGAAAAGATGGGCGGCGTCGACATCGCCATCATCAACGCCGCCGTCGCCGCCGAGGGGATCACCGACACCGACGAGGCGACGCTGCGCGAGGTCATCGCGATCAACTTCGCCGGCTATCTCTTGAGCGCGCATCACGCCGCCAAACGCGTCGGTGACGAGGGCGATATCGTCTTCATCGGATCGACCAGCGCCTATGCACTTGGACCGGGATCGACCATCTATGCCGGGATCAAGTACGGGATTCAGGGCTTTACCCAGGCACTGCGCCGCGAACTGGGGCCGAAGGGCATTCGCGTCAGCAATGTCGAACCCGGCCTGACCGGCTCCGACATGCAACTGCCCGATATCCAGCCCGACGAACAGCGCGAGCGCATCGCCGACGAAACCATGCTGCGCGCCGAAGATATCGCGGTCGGCGTCCATTACCTGCTGACCCAGCCCCGCCGCGCCATCGTCCAGCAACTGACCATCGTCCCGCGCGATCAGGCGGAGGAATGAGCTTCGCCATCGACAAACTGGTCCTGACCCCCGACGATATCGACCTGTCGCGCTCGCCGCTCGCCGGGCAATTGGGGGTCGAGACCTATGTGCTGGGTGCGTTCAATCCGGCGCTGACGCGGCTGCCCAACGGCAATCTGCTGATGATGGTCCGCATCGCCGAGGCGCTGAGGAAACCCAAATTCGACGGCCATATCCACAATATCCGCTGGTGCGAGGGACGCTATGTCCTCGACGCATGGCCGCTGGACGCGGTCGACACCGCCGATCCGCGCAAGTTCCTGCTCAACGGCGGACGCTGGCGGGTGATGGCGCTGACCTCGCTGTCATGGCTGTTGCCGGTCGAGCTGACGCCCGACGGGCTGGAGATCGTCGCGCTCCACTACGACCGCGCGGTCGCGCCGCAGGGCGATTTCCAGATGTACGGCGTCGAGGATGCGCGGATCAGCAAGGTCGGCGACGAATGGCTGATGACGACCTGTTCGGTCAGCCCGGAGCGGCATTCGACCACGCTCTATACTTCGACCAACGGGCTCGACTGGAGCTTCGCCGACATCATCCTCGACCATCAGAACAAGGACATGCTGATCTTCGAAGGGACGATCGAGGGCCACTATTGGGCGCAGACCCGACCGCTGGGCGACCTGTATTTCGCCTATCCGCCGGGCAGCGAATGGCGCGCCGGACCGTCGATCAACCTCGCGACCTCGCCCGATGCGCGCCACTGGAAACCGTGCCTGCGCCCCGGCATCCGCCCGCATGCCGCGACGGTCGCGACGGCACGCATGGGCGGGGGCACGCCGCCGATCCTGACCGAGCGGGGCTGGCTGACTTTGTGGCACGGCGTCGAGCCTAAGGAGATCGTCGGCGTCTATCGCACCTATTGGTCGATCCTCGACGCGAACGACCCGAGCCGAACGGTCGCTACCGACCACGCGCCGCTGCTGGAGGCGAACCCCGATCTGACCCACGACCTCAAGGAACAGATGTACGTCCGCGACGTGGTGTTCACGACGGGGATTGCGGACGGCGGCGACTATTACGTCGTGGCGTCGGGGGAGGCGGACCTTGCCTGCCGGATCACGCATATCTCGAAGGCGCGATTCGCGTAGATTTTGGTTTCACGCGAAGGCGCAAAGGGCGCGAAGAGAACAGGAAGAAGGTAGATTTCGCGCAGAGGCGCAGAGGCGCAGAGGGTTCGCGGACGAGGCGACCGGTTCGCGATCGGGAGACCTTAGCTCCCGCTGCAACCTGCGATGAGGCCGCTGGCGCGGGGGACCGTGCCCCGACCACACCCTCTCTGCCTCTCTGCGCCTCTGCGCCTCTGCGCGAAATCCCTCTCTTCTTCTCTCTTCGCGCCTCCGCGCCTTCGCGTGAACCACCCTTCTTCCTGCCCCAGGTTAACAAGATTCCCGAACAACCAAAGACACTTATCCACCCCCCACCCGTTGCCCCACCATAACCGGGAGCAACAGCCATGCGCATCCACCACCTCAATTGCGGCACCGACTGCCCGCTGGGCGGGGCGCTGTTCGACGGACGGAGCGTCAGTCCGCTCGGGCAGATCGTGTGCCACTGCCTGCTGATCGAAACCGATGCGCACGGGCTGGTGCTGGTCGATACCGGCTATGGCCTCAAAGACGTCGACCACCCGCACCGCCACCCCGAGCCGCGCATCACCATACCGTGGCGGATGCTGCTCAACATCCGCCTGCGCGAGCACGAAACCGCGATCCGCCAGATCGAGGCGCTGGGCTTCACCGCGAACGACGTGCGCCACATCATCGTCACCCATCTCGATTTCGACCATGCCGGCGGGCTGGAGGATTTCCCGAACGCCACCGTCCATGTCATGCAGCGCGAATATGACGATGCGACCGGCCCGCGTGCCGGCATCGTCGCCCGCAACCGCTGGCGCCCGCGCCAGCTGGACGGGGTGCGCCACTGGCAGCGCTACGGCGCGCGCGGCGAGCCATGGTTCGGCTTCGATGCGGTGCGCGACCTGGCCGGCCTGCCCCCCGAATTGCTGCTGGTGCCGCTGCCCGGTCACACCTGGGGCCATGCCGGCGTCGCGATCCGCCGGGACGACGGCCGCTGGCTGCTCCATGCCGGCGACGCCTATTTCTACCGCGGCGAGATGCGCCAAGCCCGCCGCCGCTGCACGCCGGGCCTGCGCGCCTATCAACGGCTGATGGAGGTCGACGCGCGCAGCCGGATGGACAATCAGTCGCGCCTGCGCACCCTGTCGATCGAGCGCCGCGACGAAGTGACGGTCACCTGCACCCACGATCCCGTCGAACTGGAGCGGGCGCAGGCGGGACGGCCGCTCTAATCCACGATCGGCTCCGCCCCGAACGGTCGGTTCAGCACCCGCAACACCTCCTGCGCCACGAACACCCGGTTGCGGCGATAGCCGGTCCGCTCGACCAACACCCCCGCCTCGACCAGCTGCGCGATCGCCGCATTCGCCGCCGGGGCCGAGACGCCGAGCCGTTCGCCAAGCCGCCCGGCGGTAATCACCGGATAGTCGGGCAACAGGTCGAGTGCGCGCAGCGCCGCCGACTTGTCCCGATAGCGGCGCCGCGCCCGCCACATGCCCCCAAGCCGGACCAGCGCCGCGCGCGTCGCCATCAGCTCGTCGACCGTGCCGCTGATCGCATCGGCGATGAACGCGACCATCGCCGCCCAGTCGAGCCGCTGCTGCGCGGCCTTCAGCGCATCGTAATAGGCCGGCTTATGCGCTTCGATATAGGGCGACAGGTACAGTGGCACCTTGCCGTCGGCGGCCATCATCAGCGGCAGCAACAGCCGCCCGACCCGGCCATTGCCGTCGCGATAGGGGTGCACCGCCTCGAAATGAGCATGGGCGATCGCCATGCGCGCGATCAGGCTCTGGGCCATGACCTGCATCCCCTCGGCCCGCAGATAGGCGATGCTGTCGTCGAGGCACGCCGGCACCCGTGCCGGCGGGGCGGGATTGTAGAGCGAATAGGCGATGTCGCGCACCCCGCCGATCCACACCACCCGGTCGCGCAGCACCCCCGGCACGTCGTCATAATCGCGGTCGCTCTGCATCGCCGCCCGGTGCAGTTCGGCGATCAGCTCGCGCGTGAAGATCGCCGGCCCCTGCGCCGCCGCCTGTGGCACGAGCCGGTCGAGGATCAGCGCATAGTCGCGCACCTGCCGCGCTGCGTCGCGCCGCTCGTCACCCGCTTCCTCCTCCAGCGTCAGCAGCTCGTCGAGCGTGCTGTGCGTCCCCTCGATCGACGAACTGCTCACCGCCTCACGCCGGCTGAGCAGGCGGCTGACCGGATAGGGATCGCCCATCTGCCCGGCCAGCATGTCGATCCGCGCCAGCGCCTCGGTCGCGCGTTGATGGCTGGCCAGCTCCTGCCCCAGCGGCACGGCGTCCTCGGGTGGGGGCGGCGGCACCACGCCATAATGCGCCGCATAGGGTGCCGGCAGGCGTTCGAGCCGCTGGCGGATCGCATGGCACAGGTCGTCACGGCGCATCGGCAGCCTTTATCATGACCGCCATACCCGATCCATAATAAAGGTTACTAGGTTAAACCTGCACAAGAAGCGGATGCCGGCACCTTGCCGAAGATTACTGCCCACAAGCAAAACTACCCCCGGCCTAAATCCCCACTCTATTGCTCGGCAATGCCACCTCCGCCATTCTCCCATCATATACAGGGAGATTACCATGGCATTGTCGTTGGCGCTGATTCTGGCGCAGGTCGCCACCCCGGTGGCGCCCGAACCGGTCGCGCCCGCCCAAGCCACCCCCGAAACCGAGGATGCGCAGGACACGCCCCGCCCCGACACCGGCCGCCTTGCCCCGGCACAGGGCGGCGGCGAGATCGTCGTCACCGCGCGGCGCCGCGTCGAAACGGTGCAGTCGGTGCCGATCGCCATCTCGGTCATCGGCGGCACGACGCTGGCCGATACCGGCGCGTACAACGTCAACCGCCTGACCCAGCTGCAACCCACGCTGCAATTCTATTCGACCAACCCGCGCAATTCGGCCGCCAATATCCGTGGCTTGGGCGCGCCGTTCGGCCTGACCAACGACGGCATCGAACAGGGCGTCGGCATCTATGTCGACGGCGTCTATTACAGCCGCATCGCCTCTGCGACGTTCGACTTCACCGACACCGAACGCATCGAGATCCTGCGCGGCCCGCAGGGCACGCTCTACGGCAAGAACACCACGGCGGGCGCGATCAACATCACCACCCGCAAGCCCAGCTTCACCCCCGAAGCGCGCGTGGAACTGACCACCGGCAATTACGACTTCATCCAGGCCAAGGCCTCCGCCTCCGGCCCGCTCGTCGACGGCAAACTGGCCGCGCGCATCTCCGCCTCGGTCACCTCGCGGCGCGGCACGATCCGCAATACGGTGCTCGGCGGCTATGCCAATGCGCAGGACAATCAGAGCGTGCGCGGCCAGTTGCTGTGGACGCCCGCGCCGAACCTCGACGTGACGCTGTACGGCGATTACGGCCACCAGAACCCCGATTGCTGCGCGCAAATCTATGTCCGCACCGGTACGACGCAGCGCCCGCTGAACCGGCAATATGCCGCATTGGCCGCCGCGTTTAACTATGCCCCGCCCTCGACCAACGCCTTCGACCGGTTGACCGACCTCGACACGCCGCTGCGGGCGCGACAGGAGCTGGGCGGCGTGTCGTTGGTCGGCAATCTCGATCTGGGCGGGGCGACAGTGACCTCGGTCAGCGCGTGGCGCTTCTGGGACTGGGATCCGTCGAACGACCGCGACTTCACCGGGCTGCCGATCACCACCGTCTCGGCCAATCCGTCGCAACAGCGCCAGTGGAGCCAGGAACTGCGCGTCGCCTCGAACGGCAAGCGCGCGATCGATTACGTCGCCGGCCTGTTCTATTTCCACCAGACCATCGATACCCAGGGGTTGCAGGTGCAGGGCCCGGCCGCCTCGCGCTTCCTGCTCAACCCCGGCAATGTCGCGCCGGGCAGCGCCGGCTGCGCCACCGCGACGGCGGCGGCGTGCAACCCGGCGGTGCTGAACGGCCTGACCGCGCGCAACACCATCGGCTTCTCGAACACCAGCGCCGCGGTGTTCGGCAAAGCGACGTGGCACATCACCGATGCGCTCTCGATCGCGCCGGGCGTGCGCGTGAACTATGACAAGAAGACTGGCTCCTACGTCTCGGTCGTCACTACCGGCAGCGGATCGACCACGCTCAGCAACGACCAGCGCGGCGTGCTCGCGCCCCAGCGCTACGAGCCCGATTTCGACGACTGGAACGTGTCGGGCGACGTCACCCTCGCCTATGACGTGGCGCGCGACGTCCATGCGTACGCCACCTATGCCCGCAGCTATAAGTCGGGCGGCATCAACCTGTCGGGCCTGCCGCTCGACGGCAGCAACAACCCGATCCTGGCGGCGGCGCAGGTCAAGCCCGAACAGGTCAACCACTACGAACTGGGCGTGAAGACCCAGTGGCTCGACCGGCGGATCACCGCCAACCTCGCCGCCTTCTGGACCGATATCAGCGATTATCAGGCGACGGTGACCAACGGACAGCTGGGCGTGCTGCGCGGCTACCTCGCCAATGCCGAAGCGGTGCGCACCCGCGGCGTCGAGCTCGACACCGCCTTCCGCCCGACCGAGCGGCTGAACCTCTATGCCAACGCGGCGTACACCGATGCGAAATACGTCCGCTTCACCGACGCCCCCTGCCCGCCCGAATTGTCGGGCGGCCGCGCACCGGCGGCGGGCGAGACGCCCAGCGCGCCCGGCACGCCGGGCGGGATCAGTCCCAATGCCTGCGACGTATCGGGACAGCGGCTGCCCGGCATCTCGAAATGGGCGTTCAGCTATGGCGCCGAATATGCCCTGCCCGCGCGGATCGGCGGAGAGGACGGCAATGCCTATTTGGGCTTCGACGGCAGCTATCGCTCGCGCTTCTCGTCCAACCCGTCGCCCTCGGCCTATACCTATATCGACGGCTATGCCCTCGCGAACTTCCGCTTGGGCTACCGCGCCGATGCCGGGTGGAACGCGTTCCTGTGGCTGCGCAACGCCTTCGACCAGAATTACTACGAACTGCTCGCGACCCAGTCGGGCAATACCGGCCTGATCGTCGGACAGCCCGGCGACCCGCGGACCTATGGGGTGACGATCTCGGCGTCGTTCTGAGGATAGGGCGCGATCCGGTAATGCCCGGATCGCGCCGTTCATTCGTCCCAACCTTCCCCCGAACCACCGGCAAACGACGCGACCAGATCGGCCCCCGGCGCCAGCACCGCCGCCGGCACGGCGGTAAGTACCGGATCGTCGAACCGCATTCCCGGCAGCCGGGTCGCCAGCATCTCGGCCAGCGTATGTGCCTGATGCCGGTCGCGCCGCTGCTTCATCACCTCGCGATCGTTGCGACCCGCAACCCACAGCTTGTGGCACAGGAACGCGCGGGGATCGGGCACGATCAGCAGCAGCGGAAACCCCTGTTCGTCGATGGTGATCCGCTCGATCACCGGTACGTTTTCCAACCATGCCAGCCCGGCAATCTCCACCGCCGCCAGATCGTCGTCGCGCTCGCCGATCCGCCCTTGCGACCGTGGGACGGTCGCAAAGCGCGCGGCGGGCGTAATCAGGTCCACCATATAGCCGGCATCGTTGACCGCCCGGAAACTGCCCGGCGCGCTGGCACGAAAGCTCTTGTCCAGTCCTTGTAACAGTCCGATCAGTCCGTCGGCCTGCATCGTGCCAACCATCTTCAGCGATACCCGCGCGTCGTACAGGATGTCGATGTCCATCGTGGTCATCGCTTCCTCGCCGAACTGCACCGCCCCCATCGCCTCATAGGCGTAGAGGGCGTGCGTCCCGACGATCTTCAGCCCGCCCCCCAGCAACCGCTCACGGTCGAGCCGACGGATGATCCGCGCGGACAGTACCGGCACCCGGCCCAGGCGCATCGCCCGGTTGACCGGTGCCATTTCGCGCAGCCGCTGGTCGAGCATCTCGCGTCGCACACGCAACGCGTCGCGCCCCTGATGAAAGGCGGCATGCGCTTCCCGGGTACGATCATCCTCGGGGCCCAGGCTTTTCCACGTATTACCCGTCTTGCGGTACAGATAGGTCCGGCCCTTGACCGTCTTCCAGGACATTGCCCCGGCAAAACGTGTCACCAGTTCGCGGGTCGTGTCGCGATAGGTGGCGTAAAGCTGCTCGCAATCGATCCATTGCCGGGTCTGTTGTGCGGTCAGGTCCAACATGACCGCACCGTTATCCCTTTTTCAAAAAATGCCAATGTAAAAGGGATAACTGGCAGCACAACGATCGGATGGGCCTCGATACGCATGCACCGTCGATAGAGGTACAGGATTAAGAATTCGCCCTACATCGTTCCCGGGAGACGAATGCTCACAATTACTCGGCGCCACCAATCGCGATCATGTCGTGAACGGAATAATGGTTCACGCGAAGGCGCGAAGCGATATGCGGGAGGCTACCTTACCGCCCGGTCAGCGCATAATCCTGTACCAGCACCCCGGCAGGAACATGCCACGCTTGCGAAATCGCCCGGATCATCGGCAGCGTCAGCCCCCGGCGGCGACCCAGTATCTCGGTCGCACGCGACTGTCCGATCAGTGCGGCCAGTTGTGCGCGGGTATAGCCGTTCGTTTCCATCGCCGCCTCGATCGCCTGCACCGGATCGAGCGGCTCGATCGGCCAGCGCTGCCGTTCATAGGTTTCGGCCAGCGGCACCAGCACGTCGAGCCGGTCCCCTGCCTCGGTTCCTTCCTCGGCCCCCCATAATGTTTCGATTTCGCGCAGCGCGTCCTCATGATCGGCATCGCTCCGGATCGGGCGAATATGCATGGTCGCATTTCCTTCCATCAAAACAGGCTCACCGTCAGGTCTCGCATGCTCCGGTACGATATCCTGTTCCTGATCTATTTTCATGGAAAAGGGATAACAGCTCACGCGAAGGAGCGAAGGGCGCAAAGGAAGAAGATAGGAAGTTCGTGCAGAGGCACGGAGGCGCAGAGAGGGTGCGTCTCTGGCGGATGTCGCCCCGCGCAAGCGGCCTTCCCCTGCCTGTCAGCGGGGGAGAGGTGCCTGCCGATCCCGAGCGCCCGCCCGGATCTCACCCCCTCTGCGCCTCTGCGCGAACCAATCTTCCTTCTTCTCCGCGTCTCCGCGCCTCCGCGTGAACCAATCTTCCTGAGCGTCGTCCCCCACGCACCGGAACCCAACGCCACCCCAGTCGCTCCGCCGATATGACCGACGAACCCAACCGCCCCGGCCGCGCCGTCCCCGCCGGCCGCCTGTCGCGCCTGTCCGGTTTCGGCCGCCTGGCCGGCGGCATCGCGGGCGGCGTGCTGGCCGAGGGGGCGCGACGCCTCGCCAGCGGCGAGCGCCCGCGCATGGGCGACCTAATCCTCACCCCAGCCAATGCCAAGCGCATGGCCGATCGCCTGTCGCACCTGCGCGGCGCGGCGATGAAGCTGGGGCAGATGATCTCGATGGATGCGGGCGACCTGTTGCCCCCCGAACTGTCCACCATCCTCGCCCAGCTGCGCAATCAGGGCCAGCCCATGCCGCCTGCGCAGCTCGACCGGCTGCTGATCGCCGAATGGGGTCCCGACTGGCGCAGCAAGCTCGGCAAGTTCGACGCGAACCCGATCGCCGCCGCCTCGATCGGGCAGGTTCATCGCGGCGAATTGAAGGACGGTCGCCGTCTCGCCATCAAGGTGCAATATCCCGGCGTCCGCGAGAGCATCGACGCCGATGTCGACAATGTCGCGACGCTGCTGCGCGTGTCCAACCTGCTGCCGCGCGGCCTCGACCTCAAACCGCTGCTCGCCGAGGCCAAGCGCCAACTGGCCGACGAAGCCGATTATCTGCGCGAGGCGGGCGCGATGCGCCGCTATGGGGAGCGGCTCGCCGGCGACACCCGCTATGTCGTGCCGGCACCGGTCGACGCGCTGACCACGCCCCGCATCCTCACCATGGACTATATCGACGGCACCCCGATCGAGGGGCTGGCGACCGCGCCACAGGCGACGCGCGACGCGGCGATGACTGCGCTGATCGACCTGGTCTTGCGCGAACTGTTCGAATTCGCCGAGATGCAGACCGATCCCAATTTCGCCAACTATCGGTGGCAGGCGGATAGCGGCCGCATCGTCCTGCTCGATTTCGGCGCGACGCGGCCCGTGCCGCCCGACACCGCCGACGCCTACGCCCGCCTGATCGCCGCCGGCCTCGCCCACGACCGCGACACGATCCGCGACGTGGCGGTCGAAACCGGCTTTCTCGGCGAAGCGGCGGTCGCGGCGCATCGCGGCGCGGTCGACCGGATCATCGCCGCGATCGACGACGCGATGGCGCGCCCCGGCCCCTTCGACTTCGGCGACCGCGCCTTCGTGCCGGTGGTCCGCGAGGAAGCCCGCGCGCTCGCCACCGACCGCGCTACCTGGCACGTGCCCCATGTCGAAACCCTGTTCGTCCAGCGCAAGATCAGCGGCACCGCGCTATTGGCGGCAAGGCTGAAGGCGCGGGTGGACGTGCGCGGCATGGCGGCGAAGGCGACGAGTCGACCTGTCGACATGTAGACTGACTTGGCAGCGTCGCTTCCGATTGAACCAGACGTCATCCCAGCGAAGGCTGGGATCTCCCGCTGATAGCGCGCAGCAGGAACCGCGTAAGATCCCAGCCTTCGCTGGGATGACGCCCCCGGTTGGGTGGATCGGATCGTGGCCGCACCGATCGCCGCATTATAGGCCCTTAGTCCTTTAGATAACGCAGGCTGTTGCCGTACCGCCTATTGATCTCCGCCCGTAGCGCCTTCCGATCGACACCGGTCCGAGGCATCGCCCGATATTTCGTCTCGAGCCGATCGAACACTTCCTCCGCCGGTGTGACCCGCCCCGCTTCGGCATCGGCCAGCCCCCGCGCGATCGCCGCGTCGATCCGGGCAAGATCATCGCCTCCATCACCGCCTTCCGGCTTCGTCGTCATGACGCTTTCCCTTGCTCGAGCGGTCCGTCTTCCCAATCCGAACTCGACACGATAGCCTGCCGCCCCATGCCCGCCAACGACACACCGCCCCCCGCCGATCCCGCCCTGCTGGCAGCGCTCGACGCCTCGATCGCCGAAAGTCTCGCCGAAATGCGGCTTGGTGGCGGGATCGACCTCGACCTCGTCGTCGAGCGGATCCTCGCCAGCCTGCAGACACAGGCCACCTAACCCTTTCCTACACGCCCCGCCCCCGTCATGCTCGGCCGGTCCGGCCGGACGCCCGTCCCAACCCGCACACCCTGCGTTGCGTGGCACCTTCGTCACCTTTGCCCACCGCTCGCTGGACGGTCCGTGGCGTACCCGGTATCGAGTAGGAAAGCCGGGGGGTGGCAACACGATGGCGCAGGGTGGGGAAGCGGCACGACGGATCGAGGGGTGGAAGTCGATCGCCGCCTATCTCGGCCGCGACCGCTCGACCGCGATCCGCTGGTCGCGGGAGCGCGGCCTGCCGGTCCATGCCCTGCCCGGCGGCCGCGCCCGCAGCGTCTATGCGCTGGCCCATGAACTCGACGCCTGGATTTCGGGACAGGAGGCGCTGCCACCCGACCCCGCGCTCACCGACCCGACACCCGCCGCGCCGCCGCCTGCCAATCCGCCGTCCGCTACACCGCCAGCCTCCGACCCGCTGGCGCTGCCCCGCCCCGCCCCGCCGCGGCGCTGGCCGATCGTGCTCGGCGCGCTGGCGCTGCTCGGGATCAGCGTCGCCGCGATCGAGTGGATCGGGCCTAGCGCCGACCGGCTCGATGCGGCGACCCATGCCCGCTTCGTCGCCGCGCGCGACGATGTGGCGATGCGCAGCGCCCCCCGCCTCCACGCCGCCATCGCCACGCTCACCCGCCTCGCCCAGACCCATCCCGGCAATGTCGAGGTGCAGGAGGCGCTGGCCGAGGCATGGCTGCTGACCCGCGAATTCGGTTCGGCCTCCGACACGCTCAGTATCAGCCGGGCCCGGGCGGCGGCGGCGGCGGCGCGGGCGATCGATCCGCACTCGGCGGTCGCCGACCGGGTCGACGGGGTCATCGCCTATTGGTGGGACGGCAAGCCGCAGCTGGCCGGCGAGCTGTTCCGCCGCGCCATCGGCCATGCCCCGGGCGACCCGCTGGCGCATCTCTGGTATGCCAATATCCTTGCCGACAATGGCGAGGACGCCGCCGCCCAGCGTGAATTCGACACCGCGCGCACGCTGGCCCCCGGCGCGCCGTGGCTGCTCGCCGATTATGGCTGGGGCCTGTGGTCGGCGGGGCGCACCGCTCAGGCGCAGGCGCTGCTCACCACCCTCGCCGGCCAGTATCCGACGCTGGCCAGCGTCCATGACGCGCTGAGCGTCACCGCGCTCGCCGAGGGCGACCTTGCCGGCTATGCCCGCCACCTCGCCGCCCGCGCCCGCGCGCGGGGCGAGCCCGAGCTCATCACCTACAGCACCGCGCTCCAGCGGACCATCGACAGCGACCGGCGTGCCGGCAACGGCCCGGCCGCGACCTATGCGGTGATCCTCAGCCGCGCGGTGGCGATCACCCAGAATGACGATCAGCCCGACCATAGCTGGCCCGCCTTCGTCGCGGCGGTGGCGGGCGACCGGGCGACGCTGCTCACGATCCTGAACGATGCGCGGGCGCGGGGCGAACAATGGGGATCGGCCGGATTCATTCGCCGCATCCGCGCGCGCTATGCCGGAGACCGGGCGATCGATGCCACGTTGAGCGCACTCGCACAGCCACGGATCGATCCCGCCTGACCGGGCGATCCGGCTGATTCTGCACCGTTTTAGCGGCGTCACCACCCGATGCGACGCTTTGCGACACCTTGCCACCGGACGATTCCGCTGCGGCGGGCTTAGCCTTCACGCCTCGGTAACGACCGGTTCGGGGGAGCCATATGACGGGGGTACGCACGGTCGTTTCGACCGAATGGGGGAAGGTCGCGGACCAGGGATCGGGGGATCCCGGCCGCGACCTGTATTGGCAGGGCCGCGTCGATCAGGCGGACGAGGCCGGCGCGCTCATCGACGCCACCGGGCGCATCCTGCGCACGACACCTGCCTGCGACGCGCTGCTGGTCACCGGCGGCGACGGGGTGGCACGCTGGACGCTGCTGCCGTGCGAACAGGCGCGGATCGACGCCGTGCTCGCCCGCGCCACCGCGCGTATCGCGCCGGAGGCGGCGGCGCTGCGCTATCACCCCGCGCCCGGCCGCACGCCGCTGATCCTGATCGCACGGCCGGTGCCATGGGGCATGCGGCTGCTGCACGCGACGCCCGGCGCGGCGGTGGTGTCGCTGATCGACCCGGCCGAGCGTCCGGCGCCGGCGACGCAGCTGTGGCGCGAGGCATTCGACCTGACCCCCAGCGAAGTCGCGCTCGCCGCGCTGCTGATGGCGGGACATTCGCTGGAATCAGCGGCGGCGGCGCGCGATTGCCGCCAGACGACGCTGCGCGTCCATCTGCGCCACATCTTTGCCAAGACGGGCGTGTCGCGCCAGTCCGATCTGGTCAGCCTGTTGTCGCGGATCGGGCGGGGATGAAAGACTTCTGCCGCCGCGTTGAACCCCTTACGCGGCGGCAGAGGACCAATCAGTCCGACCCGAAGATGTCGCGGGTGAACAGCCGGTCGCCGATATCCGCCAGTTCGGGCGCGGCGCGGTTGGCGATCACCACGTCGCATTCGCTCTTGAACGTCTCCAGGTCCTTGACGACCTTCGACCCGAAGAACTGTTCCTCGTCGAGGGTCGGTTCGTACACGACGACCTCGATCCCCTTCGCCTTCACCCGCTTCATGATCCCCTGGATCGACGACTGGCGGAAATTGTCCGATCCCGCCTTCATGGTCAGGCGATAGACGCCGACCTTCTTCGGGCGGCGCGCGATGATCTGGTCGGCCAGGAAATCCTTGCGGGTGCGGTTCGCATCGACGATCGCGCGGATCAGGTTCTGCGGCACTTCCGAATAGTTGGCGAGCAGCTGCTTGGTATCCTTGGGCAGGCAATAGCCGCCATAGCCGAAGCTCGGATTATTGTAGTGCATGCCGACCCGCGGATCGAGGCCGACGCCCTCGATGATCTGCTTGGTGTCCATGCCGCCGGCGATCGCATAGCTGTCGAGTTCGTTGAAGAAGGCGACGCGCATCGCGAGATAGGTGTTGGCGAACAGCTTGATTGCCTCCGCCTCGCGGCTGTCGGTGAACAGGATCGGAGCGTCCTTCTTCTCCGCACCCTGCAGCAGCAGGTCGGCGAAGATCTTCGCACGTTCCGACCGTTCGCCGACGATGATCCGCGACGGGTGGAGATTGTCGTACAGCGCGCGGCCTTCGCGCAGGAATTCGGGGCTGAACACCACGTTCGGCGCGTTCAGCCGCTGGCGGACCTCGTCGACGAAGCCGACGGGAATCGTCGACTTGACGATGATCGTCGCGTTCGGCGCGGCCTCCGCCGCCTTGATGATCACCGCCTCGACCGAGCTGGTGTTGAACTTATCGGTCTGGACATCGTAATTGGTCGGGGTGGCGACGATGACATAGTCGGCCCCGTCGAGCGCCTGCGCGGCATCGGTGGTCGCGGTCAGGTCGAGCGTGCGCTCGGCGAGGAAGCGTTCCAGCTCGGCATCGACGATCGGCGACTTGCGGTCATTGACCAGCGCGACGCGGTCGTCCGAAATGTCGACGGCGACGACCGTGTTGTGCTGCGCCAGCAGCACCGCGTTCGACATGCCGACATAGCCAAGTCCGAAAACCGCGATCTTCATGTTCGTAGCACCCTTTGCCCGCCCGGCGCATCGCCGCATGGAACCCGCCTAGCCCCGGAACGGGCACGCAACAACCCCTTTGGCTGCGACGTCGCACAGGGCGAAGCGCTTCGATCCGGGGCAGAATCGGGTTTTCCGGACCCAAAAATGTTGCATTGCAAAAAAGCGATGTCGACCCAAGCGGCCGGTGCCGGGCAGCACCGACCGCTCCCGATCCCTTACAGCACGAAATCACCTGCGCTGAGCGACGTCGCGTAGACAAGGAACGCGAAGTCGGCGACGCCGTCACGATTGCTGTCGCCCTGCACCAGCAGATAGCCGTCGGCGGCCGCCTGGTAGCGCAGCTCGAACGTCGTGTGGGTCGTCGTCGTGAACGCGGCGGTGCCGATGAAGGTAAACGCCTGGTTCCCGCTGGCGCTCGACGGGTCGATCGTCGCGAGGTCGATGCGATCGCCGTCCGCCGCGACGAAATCGGTGATCCGGTCGAGCAGGTCGGCCGTCCCGAAATCGCTGACCTTCGTGAAGACGAAGCGATCCGCCCCCGTGCCGCCGGTCATCACGTCGCCGCCGGTGCTGCCGGTCAGCACGTCGCTGCCCGCGCCACCCTCCAGCGTGTCGTTGCCGCTGCCCGACGACAGCGTGTCGTCGCCGTCGAGGCCCTGCAACAGGTCCGCACCGCTGCCGGACGTGATCGTATTGGCAAGGGTGTTGCCGATGCCGGTAAAGGCCTTGCTGCTCGAATAAACGAGCTTCTCGACGTTCGCGCCCAGCGTGTAGCTGAGCAGCGAGGTGGTGACCGTATCGGTGCCCTCGCCCGCGGCCTCGACGATCACGTCGCCGGCATTGTCGACGACATAGCTGTCGTCGCCGGTGCCGCCGGTCATCGTATCGGCCCCAACCCCGCCATTCAACGTATCATTGCCCGCGCCGCCAGTCAGGGAGTCGGCATATTTGCCGCCGGTCAGGGCATTGGCGAGGTCGTTGCCGATGCCGGTGAAGCCGGTCGTACCGTTGAAGCTGAGGCTTTCGAAATTGGTGGCGAGCGTGAAGCTGGCGAGCGAGGTGACGACCGTATCGGTACCGCCGCCGGCCGCCTCGACGATCACATCGGCAACATTGTCGACATAATAGGTGTCGTTGCCGACCCCGCCGTCCATCGTGTCGGCGCCGATGCCGCCGTTCAGCGTGTCGTTGCCGACCAAGCCATAAAGCAGGTCGTTGCCGCTGCCGCCGGTCAGCGCATTGGCCAGTTCGTTGCCGGTGCCGGTGAAGGCGCCGGTGCCGGTGAACACGACGCTCTCGAAATTGGCGGCGAGCGTGTAGCTGCTGCGGGCGGTGCGCACCGTATCGCGGCCGGCATTCGCCGCCTCGACCAGCACGTCGTTGCCGTCGAGGACATAGACGTCGTCGCCCAGCCCACCCTCGAGCGTATCGTCGCCGGCACCCCCGTCGAGCGTATCGTCGTCGCCCTCGCCGACCAGCGAGTCATTGCCTGCCCCGCCGATGAGGTTGTCGTCGCCGGCACCGCCGCGCAGCGTGTCGTTGCCGCTGCCCGCGGTCAGGGTATTGGCCGATGCGTTGCCGGTGCCGGTGAACGCTGCGGTACCGGTATAGGTGACCGCCTCGAAATACAGCGCCAGCGTCCAGCTTGTCAGGCCGGTGACGATCGTATCGGTGCCGCCACCCGACAATTCGACCAGCGTGTCGGTGGTGGTGTCGACGAGATAGGTGTCGTTGCCGGCACCCCCTTCCAGACGGTCGACGCCGGCGCCACCGTCGAGCGTGTCGTTGCCCGACCCGCCCGACAGCGTGTCGTTGCCCGCGCCGCCGGTCATGCGGTTGCTCGACCCGTTGCCGGTGCCGACGAAGCTGGCGGTGCCGGTATAGACGAGGTTTTCGACATTCGCGAACGAGGCGATGGTCAGGCTGCCGAGCGCGGTGCGGACCGTATCGGTGCCGCCGCCCGAGGATTCGACGACGATATCGGTCGACAGATCGACCTCATAGGTATCGTCGCCGGTGCCGCCGATCATCGAATCCGCACCGGTCCCGCCGATCAGCGTGTCGTTGCCGGCCCCGCCGCTCAGGGTATCGGCCAGCGCGCCGCCGGTGATGACGTTGGCCAGCACATTGCCGGTGCCGACGAAGCGCAGGCCGCCAGTGTAGGTCAGGTTTTCGACATTGGTCAGCGACGCGATCGAATAGGTGCTGATCGTCGCCACCGATCCGCCGGGCAGGTCGGCCCCGACCGTGTCGATGCCGCCATTCGCCGCCTCGACGATCACATCGGCCGCATCCTCCACCCGGTAGAGGTCGTTACCAGTGCCGCCGGTCATCGTGTCGATGCCGTCGCCGCCGTCGAGGATGTCGTTGCCGATACCGCCGATCAGGATGTCGTTGCCGTTGCCGCCGTCGAGGCTGTCATTGCCGCCCGACCCGCCATCCAGCGTGTCGTTGCCGCCGAAGCCGCGCAACGTGTCGTCGCCCTCGCCACCCACGCGATTGTCGGGGGCGTCGTTGCCGTCATAGACGATGCCGGTATTGCCGTCGCTGGGCACCAGATCCTGATCGGTGAAGCGCAGCAGTTCGACGCCGGTAATCGTGTCGTCACCATCGGGACCGAGGCCGCCGCGATTGTCGACGACGCGGAACACGCCCGGCAATTCCTGGGTGATGGTATAGTCGGCGCGGACCGAGGAATAGACGGCGATGTCATAGCCATTGCCGCCATCGATCCGGTCGTTGCCGGCCCCGCCGACCAACCGGTCGTCGCCGCCGCCACCCAGCAGCACGTCGTTGCCGCCGCCTGCCTCCAGCGTATCGGCACCGCTGTCGTCGCCGCCGGTCAACGTGTCCGCCCCCGACGATCCGGTAATCCGGTCGTTGCCGTCGCCGCCATAGAGGTTCGCGCCGCTGCCGCCGATCGTGTCGTCGCCAGCCCCGCCGTCGAGCCACGCATCGGCCCATCCGCTCAGCTGATCGTTGCCGAGCCCGCCGAGCAGCGTGCCGGTCCCCGACAGCAGGTCGTTGCCGGCACCGCCATCCATGCGGTTGGCGCCGTCATTGTCGCTCAGCACGTCATTGTCGGCCCCGCCGTCGAGCGTGTCGTCGCCCGACCCGCCGTTCAGCGTGTCGTTGCCCGCACCGCCCATCAGGCTGTCGTGATTGGCGTCGCCCGCCAGCACGTCATTGCCGATGCCGCCATCGATGGTGTCGTTGCCGAAACCGCCGGTGACGGTGTCGTTGCCCGCCCCGCCCAACAGGCTGTCGGCGCCGTCAAAGCCGTCGATCAGGTCGTCGTCGTCGCCGCCATCGACCGTATCGTTGCCCGCCCCGGCGAACAGCGCGTCATAGCCGGCACCGCCCGCAATCGAGTCATCGTCGTTATAGCCGAAGATGCGGTCGTTGCCGGCCGCGCCGACCAGCGTGTCGTTGCCCGATTCCCCGAGGATATAATCATCGAGCGCGGTGCCGGTCAGCGCATTGGCGCCATCGTCGCCGTGCAGCACGCTGCCGCCGACCGCGCCTTGGGTCAAATCGGCGAACTGGATCGTTTCCATGCCGGTCAGGAAATCGGTGCCGCCGCCGCCGCGATTGTCGATGACGTACAAGCCGCCATCGCCCGCCGCGACGGTGAAGTTGGCGCGCATTCCGCCGATGATGGCGCGGTCGGTGCCCGCCCCGCCGATCAGCGTATCGCTGCCGTCGCCGGCGGTCAGCGTATCGTCGCCCTCGCCCCCGTCGAGCAAGTCGTTGCCGCCGCCCGCGGTCAGGATATCGGCCCCGTCACCGCCCGACAGCGTGCCGCCGCCGGTCAGCGTGTCGTTGCCGGCATCGCCCGACAGGACGCCGAAGCCGGTGAGCAGGTCGTTGCCCGCCCCGCCCGACAGCGTGTCGATACCCGAACCGCCGGTCAGGATGTCGTTGCCATCCTCTCCATAGAGCGCGTCGTCACCGGTGCCGCCGTCGATCGTGTCGGCATCCATGCCGCCATAGATCACGTCGTTGCCGGCATCGCCGAACAGGCTGTCGAGGCCCGAACCGCCATAGATGCTGTCGTCGTCGCCACCGCCGCGCAGCGTATCGTTGCCGCCGCCGATCGTCTCGACGCCCAGCACCGGACCACCCACCGGCAGCCCGGTGACCGGATCGACCGGTTGGGTGATGGTCAGGTCGCCGCCGGCCAGAATATCCTCGCCAATGCCGCCGAGGATCGAGTCATTGCCGGTGCCGCCGACGACCAGATCGTCGTCGTCGCCACCGTCGAGCAGGTCGTCGCCCGCCTCGCCATAGATGCGGTCGGCTTCGGTCCCGCCGTCGATGCTGTCGTTGCCGGCACCCGCCAGGATGCTGTCCTCACCCGCCAGACCGCGGATCGAGTCATTGCCGCCTTGGCCCTCAAGGGTGTCGTCGCCCGATCCGGCGAAGCGCGGCCCCGACGGGTTGGTCACGTTGACCACGCCCGACGACGAACCGGTGGTGATGTCGCCGATCGTGTCGTTGCCCGATCCACCGCGCAGATAGACGCCTGGATTGGCCTTGGCGATGTAATCGGCATCGTCGAAGCGCAGCACGCGGACATTGGTGAGCGTGTCGGTGCCTTCGGGCGATCCAGGGCGGTTGTCGGTCACGGTGACGACGCCGTTGCTCTCGGTCACGGTGAAGTCGTTGCGATTGCCGTAATAGCGGACGATATCCGGGGTCAGCGCCCCCGATCCGCCGCCGTCGATCGTATCGTTGCCGCCATTGCCGGCCAGGAAATCACCGCCGCTGCCGCCATCGATATAGTCGTTGCCGGCCCCGCCCGAGATGGAGTCGGCACCGCCGCCGCCGAGCAGCGAATCCTCGCCATAATTGCCGTAGATGGCGTCGTCGCCCTCGCCACCGTCGAGCGTCTGTGCACCGTCGGTGCCGCCGGGCGCGGTGCCGTACAACGTGTCGTTGCCGGCATCGCCATAGCCGACAGCACCGGTATAGACGCCGAGCACGTCGTTGCCGGCCTCCCCGCGCAACATGCCATAGCCGGTGATCGCGTCGTTGCCGTCACCGCCCAGCGCGTTGCCCGATCCGATCCAGATCGTGTCGTTGCCGGCCTCACCCAGCAACTGGCCACTGCCCGACAGGATGTCGTCGCCTTCGCCGCCGCTCAAGCTGCCATCGCCATAGAGCGTGTCGCGGCCGGTACCGCCGATCAGTTCATCGGTACCGCCATTGCCGGTGATATAGTCGTCGCCCTCGCCGCCATCGGCGCGGTCGTTGCTGCTGCCGGCATCGATCGTGTCGTTGCCGATGCCGCCGTCGAGGCTGTCATTGCCCGCCCCGCCGAACAGCTGGTCGTCGTCGCTGCCGCCCAGCAGCGTGTCGTTGTCGGCCCCGCCGTCGAGCACGTCATAGCCGACACCGCCGTCGATCAGGTCGGCGCCGCGCCCGCCGAAGATGCGGTCGTTGCCGCCCAGACCGAACAGGCGGTCGTCGCCCTTGTCCTGATCGGGATCGTCGATCCCGTTGGCCGGCGCGGTGACCCCGGCGGGCAGCCCCGCGCCGCTGATCGAGTCATCCAGTTCGGTGCCGGTCAGCGTGTCGTTGCCCGCCGATCCGGTGAACACCATGCCCGCCGTCGTCGCCGACAAAGCGAAGGCGGCGTTGATGAAGCTCGCCCGTTCGATGCCCGACAGACGATCGGTGCCGAGGTTGCGGCGATTGTCGACGACGAAATAGCCGCCATTGCCGTCGCGGACGACCGATGCGGTCTCGCGCGCGATCTCGAACGAGGCGGTATCCTCACCATCGCCGCCGACCAGCGTGTCGCTGGCGTCGCCGCCCGACAGCCAGTCGTTGCCGGTGCCGCCGATCAGGCTGTCCGCACCCCAATTGCCATAGATCGCGTCGTTGTCGGCCCCGCCGTCCAGCGTCTGCGCGCCGTCGATCCCGCTCGGCGACCAGCCCGACAGCGTGTCGTTGCCCGCCCCGCCGGTACCGGTGCCGCCGGTCCCGGCCAGCAGCAGATCCGCGCCGGTCCCGCCGTCGAGCGTGCCGAAGCCGGTGAGACTGTCGTTGCCGGCATCACCCGACAACAGCCCGGTGCCATAGATGCGATCGTCATTGTCGCCGCCATAGAGCGAACCGTTGCCGTTCAGCGTGTCGTTGCCGGTCCCACCGAGGATACGGTTCAACCCGCCATAATCCTCGACCAGATCGGCGTCCGCCCCGGCATCGATCGTATCGTCGCCCAGACCGCCATAGACGGTGTCGTTGCCGTCGCCAGCGCTGATCGAATCCGTGCCGGTACCGCCGTCGATATAGTCGTTGCCGGTGCCGCCGGTCAGCGTATCCGAACCGGAATCGCCGGTCAGCACGTCGTTGCCCGCCCCGGCATCGATGATGTCGTTGCCGTCGTCGCCGCCCAGGCGGTCGTTGCCCGCCAGCCCGGTGATGGTGTCGTTACCGCTGTCGCCGATCAATATGTCGTCGAACGCGGTCCCGGTCAGCACCAGTCCGACATTACTGCCCGGCAGCGTCTGTTCGTCGCCGCTGTCGAACTGGAGCAGCTCGACGCCATAGACCCGGTCGGTGCCGTTGGGGCTGCCGCTGCGCAGGTCCTGGACGGTGATGCTGCCGTCGCTGTTGTTGACGATGCTATAGTCCGAGCGGCGGCCATTATAGACCAGCTTGTCGAAGCCCGACCCGCCATAAACGGTATCGGCCCCGCCGCCGGCCAGGATCGTATCGTCGCCCGCACCGCCGAGCAGCGTATCGCTGCCATAGCCGCCCGAGATCGAGTCCGCGCCCGATCCGCCGTCGAGCAGCAAATCGCTGTAATAATAGCCCGACAGCGTGTCGTTGCCGTCATTGCCCTGTCCGCTGCCGCTCGACACATAGACGACGTCGTTGCCGTCGCCGCCGCGCACCAGCCCCGATCCGCTCAGCGTGTCGTTGCCGGCCTCGCCATCGAGCAGCCCGCTGCCGGTGATGCTGTCGTTGCCGAGGCCGCCCAGCAGCGTGCCGTTGCCGGCGATCGTGTCGTTGCCGTCGCCGCCCGACAGGATGTTGCCATTGTCGTCATAGTCGGTGATGCGGTCATCGCCCGCCCCGCCGTCGATGGTGTCGGCGCCCGCGCTCTGGACGATGGTGTCGTTGCCGTCGCCGCCGGCGATGCTGTCGCCGTCCGCGCCGCCGTCGATCCAGTCGGCGCCGATGCCGCCGTCGATCGTGTCGGACCCGGCCTCGCCATAGACGACGTCGTTGCCGCCGCTCCCGGCGACGCTGTCCGCGCCGGTCCCGGCGACGATGCGGTCGTTGCCGGACAGGCCGTCGATCGTGTCGTTGCCGTCGCCGCCGGTGATGCTCTCGTCGAACGCGGTGCCGGTCAGGCTGTCGGGTGCGGTGGTGCCAGACACGACGATGCCGGTGTTGGCGGCGGTCACGTCGAAATCGAGGTCGGTGAAGCGCAGCGTGGTGATGCCGCGCACCTGATCGGTACCGTCGGCACCGCGCCCTTCACGGTTGTCGGCGACGATATAGCCGCCATTGCCGTCCCGGATCACCGAGGCGAAGGCGCGCGTCCCGCTATAGAGCGCCACGTCGTAATCGCCGCCGCCGACGATCGTGTCGTCGCCGTCACCGCCGTCGAGCGTGTCGTTACCCGCCCCGCCGTCGAGGCTGTCGTTATCGCTCAATACGCCCGGATAGCGCCCGCCCGACAGCGTGTCGGACCCGTCGCCGCCCAGCAGCGTCTCGCGCGTGCCATAGAAGCCGATCAGGCGATCGTCGCCAGCACCGCCGTCCATGGTGACCGGTCCGCTCCACGGATAGGCGGTGGAGAGGGTGTCATTACCAGCCTCGCCATAGGCGGCGCCCGACACGATGTTGATCGCGTCGTTGCCGATCCCGCCGAGCAGCGTCCCCGACCCCGACAACGTGTCGACGCCGTCGCCACCGATCAGCGTGCCGTCACCCGACACCGCGTCGTTTCCGACCCCGCCGTCGAGCAGCCCGCTGCCCGAGAGCGCATCGTTGCCGATGCCGCCCTCCAGCGTGCCGGTCCCGATCAGCGTATCGTCGCCGGCATCGCCCGACAGGCGGTTGCTGCCGAGGCTGTCCTCCAACCGGTCGTTGCCGGTGCTGCCGCGCAGCGTGTCCGACCCGCCCTCGCCATACAGCCAGTCGGCATCGTCGCCGCCGTCGAGCACGTCCTGACCGGTGCCGCCCCACAGCGTGTCGTTGCCCTCGCCACCCTCCAGCGTGTCGCGGCCCGACTGGCCGTACAGCACGTCGTTGCCGACGCCGCCGCGCACCGAGTCATTGCCGAAGCCGGCATCGATGATGTCGAAACCCGAATTGCCGTAGAGCGTGTCGTCGCCGGCCAGATTGGCCGAGGTGATCGTCGCATTGGGAATGCGATCGTCGATGCCGGCCGAGTCCTGCCAGAAGATGCCCGGCGTGCTCACCAGCGCATATTCGTCATCGTCGAACTGGAGCAGCTCGACGCCCGACAGCGTGTCGGTGCCGAGCGGGCTGCCACTGCGCAGGTCGGTCAGGATCGTGGTGCCATTGGCCCCGGCGGTGATCGAGAAATCGGCCATCCGCCCGGCGACGCGGACCACGTCCGATCCGCTGCCGCCGTCGATGCTGTCGGCACCGGCTCCGGCGAACAGCGTGTCGTCGCCCGCCCCGCCCAGCAGCGTATCGGCGCCCGCGCCACCGTCGATCGTGTCGCTGTCGGCGCCGCCGTCCAGACGGTCGGCCAGCGCCGATCCGCGCAGGCTGTCATTGCCTGCATCGCCGGTCATCTGCACGCCCGCGCCCGACCCGGATGCGTCGAGCGTGTCGTTGCCGGCACCCCCGGCCGCCGTGCCGCTGTAGAGCGCAATCGCGTCGTTGCCGTCACCGCCGTCGAGGCTGCCCGAGCCATAGAGCTGGTCGTTGTCCGCCCCGCCCAGCAGGGTGCCGGTGCCGCTCAGATAATCGTTGCCGGCCCCGCCATCGATCCGGTTGGTGCCGGTCAGGTCGGTGATGGTGTCGTTGCCGCCATCGCCCAGCAGCGTGTCGTTGCCGCCATCGCCCTCGATCCGGTCGTCGCCCGCACCGCCCGAGACGGAATCGTCACCGCCATTGCCATCGATGGTGTCGTTGCCGCCCAGCCCCTCGATCGTGTCGTTCGAGTTCGATCCGGGCAGCGAGTCCGCCGCCTCGCTGCCCTGGATCAGCAAGCCGATACCGCTTGGAGAGATCGAGGGTGTGAAGTTGTAAAGAGTCAGTTCCTCGGAGATCGAGGTGTCCATGTTGCGCAGGATCGCGATCGTCTTCCATCCGGTCGACGTGCCAGCAGCGTCGAAATCGACCTGCAGGAACAACTCGCCCGCCGCGCCTAGCAGCCTCATATGCCCGGTCAAGAACGGGTTCTGCCCGGGGGTATAGTTGCTGAAATAGGCCATGACGTTCGACACATCGAGCACGTCGCCGCCTGCGCCCGCGGTGAAGTTCTGGATGACGTCGGCGGTGGTGCCGGCATAATAGCGCAGGGGATAGCCGCTCAGCCGGAACACGTCCTGGCCGGCACCGCCGTCGAGCGTGTCGACGCTGTCGTCTTCACCCAGCCCTTCGAAGAAATCTTCGCCGGCCTCGCCGAACGCCTGCCCGCGCACGATGCTGAACGTGTCGTCGCCATCGCCGCCCAAAATGGTGTTCTGGCCATATTGATCGCGGAACCAGTCATTGCCGTCGCCGCCCGACAGGCTGTCGTCGCCCTGCCCGCCATCGATCCGGTCGCGGCCGGCGCCGCCGGTGATGGTATCGCGGCTGAGACCGCCCTCGATCGTGTCGTCGCCGCCCAGCCCGTCGATCCGGTCGGGGCTGGCGGTGCCGTCGATATCGTCGCCGAACTGGGTGCCGGTGCGGACCACGCCGACCGGGCCGACGCCGTTCGCAAAATTGTCGTAGTTGAGCGCCGTCGCGACGACATTCTGCAACCGCGCGACCGTCTGCCAGCCCAGCGCGGTGCCGGCCGCGTCGTAATCGACCTGCAACAGCGTGTCGGCACCGTCCTGCAATAGCCGCATATTGCCGGTTTCGAACGGATTGCCACCGTCGAGCCCGGTCATGTAGTTTCCGTCGAGGCGGATGATGTCGCCACCGGTGCCGGCGGTGAAGTCGGTGATGACCGTCACCCCTGTCCCCGCCGCCGGGTAGCGCAGGTGATAGGTGTAGAAGGCATACGTATCGCGGCCAAGGCCACCGGTCAGCGTGTTCTGGGTCGGATCGCCACCGTCGCTATAGCCGACATAGTCAAAGTAATCGTCACCATCGCCGCCATCGATGACGTTCCGACCACCGCCATCGGAGAGGCGATCGTTGCCCGCGCCACCACTGATCGAGTCGTTTCCGAAATTGCCGTCGATCGTGTCGTCGCCGGCCCCGCCCACCAGGCTGTCATTGCCGTAAGAGCCGTCGATCGTATCGTTGCCCGCATCGCCGACGATGGTGTCGTTGCCGTTGTCGCCGTTCAGCGAGTCATTGCCCGCGCCGCCGACGATGCTGTCATTGCCGTTGCTTCCGCTCAACGTATCGTCGCCGAGGCCGCCGGTCAGCGTATCCGCGTCGTTCGATCCCGTGGCCCGATCGTCACCGTCGCTGCCCAGCAACGACTGGCCCGTGCCGTCGGTGCTCCAGCCACCGGTGAAGTTCACCGCTTGGAACGCGGCGGGCAGGACGTTCTGGAACCGGACGATCGTCGTCCACGCATTGCCGCCGCCGTCACGGTCGATCTGCAACAACGTGTCGGTACCGCCATCGACGGTCAGGCGGAGATGCCCGTCGGTCCATGGATTGACCGTGCCGTTATAATTCTGAAGCTGCCCAAACAACACCGCCAGATCGAACACATCTCCATTCGCCCCGGTCGCGAAATCGGTGATCGTCAGCTTGCCAAGATTGGTGGAATTATACAGGATATAGCGATCCTGGCCGAGGCCGCCGGTCATCACATTGTCGGACGCGTTGCTGCCGTCGCTATAGCCGACATAGTCGAAATAGTCGTCGCCCTCGCCGCCATCGAGGACGTTCTTGCCGGCACCGTCGTACAGGCGATCATTGCCGGCCCCGCCGAGCACGGTGTCGTTGCCGTAGGATCCGTCGAGCGTGTCGTTGCCGGCGTCGCCCGACAGAGAATCGTCGCCATAGGAGCCATCAAGCGTGTCGGCACCGTCGCCGCCGATCAACGTATCGTTTTCGGTATCGCCATAGAGCGAATCCCGGCCTTCGCCGCCGGTCAGGCTGTCATTGCCGATCCCGCCGCGCAGATTATCGTTGCCGGCATCGCCCGACAGCGTGTCGTTGCCCTGTTCGCCAGACAGGTTGTCGTCGCCGTCACTGCCGGTCAGGACGTCGTGGCCGCTATTGCCGTCGATCGTGTCATTGCCGAGACCGCCGTTCAGCGTATCGCCGTCACCGGTGCCCGCGATCGCATCGTCATAGGCCGATCCGGTAATGGCGATGCCGGTCGCGGTCGGATCATAACCCTGATCGCCGATCCGAAAATTGTCGCGGGTGAAGGTCGCGCCGGCCTTCCCCGCGAACGTCATCAGATCGACCCAGTTCGCGCCCCCGGTCGCGCCGTTCCAGTCGACCTGCAGCACCCGGTCGCTGCCGCTGGCCGCGAGGCGCAGATAGCCCGTCGCGAACGGATTGCTCCCGGCGACATAGCCGGTCCAATAGCTGGTCAATGGTGCCAGCAGCACCATGTCGCCCTCTGCCCCGGTGGCGAAGTCGGTAATGCGCGCCGCCGTCAGATTTCCGGGCGACACGCTGCCCAATTCATAGCTGTCGCGACCATCGCCACCGGTCAGCGTATCTGTGCTAGTATCGGTACCGGTCGCAGTGCCGTAACCGACATAGCGGAAGAAATCGTCGCCCGCGCCGCCGACGACGCTGTTGGCACCTTGCCAGTCGTCGAACCGGTCGTTGCCGTCCCCACCCAGAAGCGTGTCGTTGCCGGCACCGCCATCAAGCGTGTCGGCGCCCGTGCCACCGTCGATGCTGTCGGCCTCGCTATTGCCGAACACACTGTCGTTGCCGCTGCCGCCGATCAGCGTATCGAGGCCCGCGCTGCCGTCGAGATAGTCGTCGCCCGCGCCGCCCGACAGCAGGTCGTTGTCACCCTCGCCATAGAGCGCGTCGTTGTCGTCGCCGCCGTCGAGCGTGTCGTTGCCGGCACCGCCAATCAACTGGTCGTTGCGCTCGCCGCCGCTAATCGAATCGGCACCTTCGTTGCCATAGAGCGTGTCGTCACCATAGGCGCCGTTGATCGTGTCGTTGCCGGCCAGCCCCGAATAATTGTCGCGGCCCGCGCCAATGAAGCTGTCGGCACCGGTCGTGCCGCTCTGCGTCGCGGTGACGCCGGTCGCGCGCAGATCGGGGGTGAAATTATCGGGAGTCAGCGTGGTCGCGGTGACGTTCTTGAGCAGCAGATATTGCTGGAAATTGTCGCCGCCGCCATTCTGGTCGAAATCGATCGCGGTATCACTGCCGACCTGGCGCAGCCGCATCCAGCCACCCGAAATCAGCTTGGTCGCATCCATCTGCGCCCCGCCGAGCGACAGCCCGGCCTGGTCAAGGACGATCAGGTCGCCGCCGCTGCCGGCGGTGAAATCGGTGATCGTGCTGACGATCGGAGCATAGTTGAACAGGTAATAGAGATTGTAGCGATCGCGGCCCGTACCGCCGCTATAGCTGTCATTGCCCTGATAATAGCCGACATAATCGAACCGGTCGTCGCCTGCGCCGCCGCTGAACGTGTCCGCGCCGTAATAATCGCCGAGACTGTCGTCGCCGTCGCCACCGACGAAGCTGTCCTCGCCCTGCGAATAGCCGAAGCTGTCGTTACCGGCGCCGCCGTCGAAGGTGTCGTTACCCTGTTCATAGCTACTGAAGGTGTCGTCGCCATCGCCGCCGGACAGGCTGTCATTGCCGCCCTGCCCGACCAGCGTGTCGTTGCCGGCACCGCCGAGCAGCGTGTCGTTGCCCTCGCCCCCGTCGAGATAATCATTGCCGCCGCCGCCATCGACGCTGTCATTGCCGACGCCGCCATAGAGCGAATCATTGCCGCCCAGCCCAGAAAGGGTGTCGCCCATCGGCGTGCCCTCGATCCGCTGGTTGTTGGCATCGCCGGTTAGCATCGCCCCGGCAAAGCCCGGCCGATACCAGGTCGTGAAATTGTCGGTGGTGAAGGCGGACGGGTTCGTCACCCCTTCGAACCGGGCGATCGTCCGCCATGCATAGCCGGTGCCGCCGGCGTCGTTGTCGACCTGCAGCACGACTGCGCCGCTCTCGGTCGTGAAGCGTAGATAGCCGGCGGTGAACGGGTTGGTCGACGGATCCCAGTTGTAGAAATAGCCGGTATCGATCTGCAGCCGGTCGCCGCCTGCGCCGGTCGCGAAATCGGTAATGACGGTCAGGCCGGCGGTCGTCGTCGGATAGGCCGACAGAAGATAGGTATCGCGCCCGGTCCCGCCGGTCACCGTATCGGACGATCCATAGCCATATTCACTGCTGAACGTATCGTCGCCGTCACCCAGATCGACCGTCGCGTTGCCGGCATAGTTGTAATAGCTGCCTTGCACGCTGTCGTTGCCAGCGCCCGCCACGACCGTATCGTTGCCGAAATAGGCGATGACCGTGTCGTCGCCATCGCCGCCGATCAGGCTGTCGTCGCCTACGCCACCGTCGACATAGTCGCTGCCAGCATCGCCCGACAGCGTGTCGTTGCCGCCTTCGCCATAGAGCCGGTCGTCGCCCGAACCGCCCTCGACGTCGTCGTCGCCTTCGTTGCCGTTCAGATAGTCGTTGTCGTCGCCGCCAAGCAGCGCGTCGTTCTGAGAGCCGCCATAGAGCGTGTCGACGCCGGTGCCGCCATCAATGCTGTCCGCGCCGTACCCGCCGTTCAGCGTGTCGTTACCACCCAAGCCGGTGATGGTGTCGCCGTCGTTGGTGCCGTTGATCTCCTGCGCCAGCGTGGTGCCGGTCATCACCAGCCCCTGCCCATTGGGCGCGAAGCCAAGCGTGAAATTGTCGCGGGTGAAGGCGGAGGGCGCGACCCCTTCGAAGGTCAGCCACGTCGCCCAGTTGTTGCCGCCGCCATCCTGGTCGATCTGGAGCAGGGTGTTGCTGCCGCTGGCGATCAGGCGCAGATGCCCGGTCGTGAACGGGTTCGCCCCGGTGGCAAGGCCCGAGAAGTTCCAATAGCCGTCGACGACGTCGCCGCCCGCACCGCCTTCGAACCCGGCGATCGTGTCGGCGCCCTGACCCGCATAGTAATAATAGGTGTGGAACGTGTCGCGCCCCGTCCCGCCGACGAAACGGTCGGTACCGGCGCTATAACCGACATAGTCGAACCGGTCGTCGCCATCGCCGCCGACGAGCGTGTTGTTGCCCTCGTAATCGTTAAAGGCATCGCTGCCCGCGCCGCCGACCAAGCTGTCATTGCCGGCATTGCCGTTCAGCGTGTCGTTGCCGTCGCCGCCCGCGACCGTATCGTTGCCGCCACCGCCCGACAGCGTGTCGTTGCCGGTGCCGCCATCAAGGTTGTCATTGCCGACCCCACCGCTCAGCACGTCGTCGCCGGCGCCCCCCGACAGGGTATCGGCGACCAGCGATCCGTTCAGCACGTCGCGCCCTTCGCCGCCGGTCAGGACATAGCCCTTGTCAGCGGGCGCATAGCCGATGAAGTTGGCGGCGGTCAGCGCGGTCACGGTCACGCCGTTCAGTTGCAACACCGATACCCAGCCAAAGCCGGTGCCTGCCCCATCGCGGTCATATTGGAGCAGCGTGTTGCTGCCCGACTGGAGCAGCCGGAGGAAGCCGGTCGCGAACGGATTGGTGCTCGAATCCCAGCCCGTCAGATAGGAAGTGACATCGTTCAGGTCGATGACGTCGCGGGTTTCGCCGCCGCCCGCCACGAAGTCGGTGACGATGTCGGCATGCTGGTTCGAAGGATAGGCATAGAGGCTGTAACCATCGATCGTCAGCGTGTCGTTGCCCGCGCCCAGCGTGATCGTATCTGCGCCGCCCGCCTCGTTCCGCCCGCCGCCGACATAGCGGATCTCGTCATCGCCCGCCCCGGCATTGATGACGTTCGCCCCGGCATTGTCCTCGAAGATATCGTCGCCGGCACCGCCGATCAGCGTGTCGTTGCCGACCCCGCCCAGGATAGAGTCACCTCCGTCGCCGCCGTCGATCGAATCATTGCCATATCCGCCGATCAGCGTGTCGCCCATCGATCCGCCGCGGATCGTATCGTTGCCGCCGCCGCCATCGATCCGGTCGGCAAAGGCGCCGCCGTCGATCAGGTCGTTGGAATCGGTGCCGGTCAGCGTATCGGCGAGCGGGGTGCCGGTGATCGTCTCGCCCACCCCAGTCGGGCTCCAGCTCGGCGCGAAGTTGCTCGCGACCAATGCAGTGGCGGTGACGTTCTTCAGCACCAGTAGCGTTTTGATGCTGTGCGTGGTGCCGCTGGCATCGATATCGACGCGGATCAGCGTGTCGCTGCCCGACTGCACCGCCGACAGGAAGCCGGTGAGGAACGGGTTGCTGCCCGCGCTATAGCCGATCAGGTCGTTGACGACTTCGGACAGGTCGATGACGTCGCCCGACGCGCCGGTGGTGAAGTCAGTGACGGTGTCGGCGAGGAAGCTGAGGGGGAAATTGCGGACGCCGTATCCATCGACGCGCAGCGTGTCGCGACCTGCGCCGGTGGTGATCGTGTCGGCGCCACCGGTGCTGCCGCCATCCATATAGCCGACGCCATTGAACGTGTCGTTGCCGGCCCCGCCATCGAGGACGTTGCTGCCGCGATAATCCTCGATCCAGTCGTCGCCCAAGCCGCCGCGTACGGTGTCGTTGCCGTCATTGCCGTATAGCACGTCGTTGCCGTCGCCGCCGTCGATGCTGTCGTTCCCGGCATTGCCGTACAGCGTGTCGTTGCCGCCATTGCCGGCGATGCTGTCGTCCGAGGAGGTACCGGAATAATTGTCGCCACCGGTGGTGCCGCTATAGTTCGCCATCTGCCATCCCCCCACGTCCGACGGCATGCCCCCTGCCGTCGCCTTCACCCGACTCATTGTCGGAAACGCGCGACAAAATGGTTACTTGAACGTAAATTCTCAATAGCTTTAACTATCTATTGACAGGACATTATTCGTTTATTTGTATCTACCCCAAATGGAGTATTGCGGTTGGATATATTGTTCATCCACCAGAACATGCCGGCGCAATTCAAACATCTTGCGCCGGCACTGGCAGCATCCGGAAAGCATCGCGTCGTCTTCGTGACCCGCGGCAAGGGCGTCGACATTCCGGGCGTCCGCTGCGTCGGGTACGAAGCGCCGCGCCCGGCCAATCCGACCACGCACCATTATGTCCGCCTGTACGAAGCCAGCGTCCGCTATGGGCAGCAGGTCGCGCGGACGTTGCTCCAGCTCAAACGCGAAGGATTCGTGCCGACGATCGTGATCGGCCATCCGGGCTGGGGCGAGATGATGTTCGTGCGCGACGTGTTTCCGCGCGCGGTGATCCTGAGCTATGCTGAATTCTATTATCATGGCGCGGGGGCCGATGTCGGCTTCGACCCGGCGCAGCCCGCCGATCTCGACACCGTGTGTCGCACGCGGGCGCGCAACGCGCATCTGCTGCTCAGCCTCGACATGGCCGATGCCGGCATCGCGCCGACCGAATGGCAGCGCAGCCGCCATCCCGAAATCTACCAGCCCCGCATCCGCACCATCTTCGACGGAGTGGAGACCGATGTGGTGAAGCCCGACCCAGCAGCGCGCTTTCGCCTGGCCGACGGGCGGACGCTGTCGCGGCAGGACGAGGTCATTACCTATGTCGCGCGCAACCTCGAACCCTATCGCGGCTATCCGTCGTTCATCCGCGCGCTGCCCGCGATCCTCGCCGCCCGGCCCGAGGCACAGGTCGTCATCACCGGCGGCGACCAGGTCAGCTATGGCGCCCCCGCCCCCGAAGGCCGATCGTGGCGCGAGCAGATGGAGCTGGAGGTGCCGCTGGCCACCGGCCCCTTCGCCGATCGGGTCCATTTCACCGGCAAGCTGTCCTATGCGAACTATCTGTCGCTGCTGCGCGTCTCCAGCGTCCACACCTATCTGACCGTGCCGTTCGTGCTGTCATGGTCGTTTATCGAGGCGATGGCGACCGGCTGCGTCATGGTCGCGTCGGATACCGCGCCGGTGCTCGAATTCCTCGAACCCGGCATCAACGGCCATCTGGTCCCCTTCCACGACCCCGCCGCCATCGCCGACCGGATCATCGGGGTGCTCACCGATCGCGGCGATCACCTGCGGCTGCGCAAGGCGGCACGGGCGACCGTCATCGGCCGCTGCGCGCTGTCGGTCTGCCTGCCGCGCCAGATGCAGCTGGTTGAGCAGCTGACCGGGGTGTCGGTGTAGGCCAGCGGCAGGAAGCGATAGACGGTGCTGCGTGAAATCCTCAGGTCGCGCGCGATATGCGCCGGCGATCGGCTCGATCCGTCCCCGACAAATGCTAAATCAAAATCTCGGGTCCGACAGATCGGACGGGGACCAAGCGAGCTTCGAGTTCGGCGATGTATCTGGCGATTGCCTGACGCGACGGATGGTCGTTCAGCCGATCGATGATATGTTTGGCGCGGGCAATTTCACGTTGAATGGCGGTCTGTTGCATAATCGTCTCCGGCCCCCCGAAAACAGACCGTCGCTCGTGCCGGATTAACGTTAAAAATGCGTTAATTTCCTATTCTTGGATTCCCGATCGCTCATCGGAGCGACTGATTTCGTTTCATATCGGGACTGCCAGCACACGACATGGCTCCTTTAATCTGGGTCTAATACAAGAGGTTGAAACAGCCACCTAACTGATTGTCATTAGTAAGCTTTAATCAGGACGGATGTTTTTGGTCTTGGCATAAGTCGGGGAAGGCATATTGCCGAAGGTGTTGAGACATCAAGCCGCCAACGCTTTGACGTCGAGATCGTTAGCGGCCGCGGTAAGGCCGGCATCGCGGGCAAGCATTGCAAAGGTACCACCACGCGCAATCAACTCGTCGAAACCTCCTGTTTCGACCATTCTTCCCTGATCCAGAACGACGATCCGGTCCGCGGAACGGATCGTCGAAAGACGGTGGGCGATGATGAAGGTCGTTCGACCTTGCCGAAGACGATCGAGGCTTTCTTGAAGTCGAGCCTCCGTCGCGACATCCAGTGCGCTGGTAGCTTCGTCGAGCAGGAGGATCGGAGCATCTTTCAGTAACGCACGAGCAATGGCAATGCGCTGGCGTTCGCCGCCGGACAGCCCCTGCCCCCGCTCTCCGACGTTCGCAGCATAACCGCCTTCCTTGCGAATAATAAAATCGTGGCAACCCGCCAGCTTCGCTGCGTCCTCTATTGCGACCATCTCCGCGTCCGGGTTACCGATAGCGATATTCTCTGCGATGGTCCGGTTGAATAAACCCGCTTCCTGAAACACGACACCGGTCGATGCACGAAGCGAGGCGAGCGACACGCCTTTAATGTCCTGGCCGTCGACTAGAATGCGTCCTTCGCCGGGGTCGAACGCGCGTTGGAGCAGGCCGAGTGCCGTGGACTTACCTGATCCCGTCGGCCCGACGATTGCGATTGTCTCGCCAGGCTTGGCCTCGAAAGACAGGTTGCATACTTGCCCCGATCCGCCGGGATACCGGAATGAGACATTGTCGAAGGTTACATGCCCACGCTCCACGCGCAACGCGGGCGCGTTCGGTCGCTCCTCAATATGTGAACCTGCATCAAGGACCTCATAGAAATGCTCAAGCGATGGCAATCGTTGCGAGACACCAATGATGAACGATGTGAGTTGCTCAAGTCGCGATATCATCAGCGTCGCGAAACCTACGAAAGTTACAACATCGCCAATGGTTGCTAACTGCTGCCGGGCCAGCACAGTGCCAACTCCAAAGATCGCAACAATGGCGATCGACGATGCGCCGCGGGTGAGCACGGCGGACACCGCCCACCAGTTCAGCACAGGGTATTGAGCACGCAGTAGTTCGTGTAACGACGTACGGACCGAGCGCAGTTCGTCCGGCACCGCAAGGAAGCTCTGCAGCACCGTGACGTTGCCAAACAGGTCGCCAAGCTGGCCAGATATGTCCGTGAACCGGTTTTCAACGTTCTCCTGCCCTACCGACGTCCGACGCATCACTATAATATTTATTGCGGAATAACCACCTAGTAGTGCGATAAGCACAAGGGAAAGACGCCAGTTAGTCATTAACGCCACGGGTACGAGCGTGATCAAGATAACCGCATTCACGGTTTGCTCGCGAAGTAACTGCAGCCAAAGGCCGAAAAGATTATCGCATCCGGCAATCATGATGCGCATCAATCGCCCTGAGCGGGCTTTGAGATGAAACGCTGGCGGCAAGGCAAGCAAATGTTCAACGAAATGGGACATGGCGTTCAGGCTTCGCCGGTGTGCCATACGATCCGATACGAGCGAAATCACCATCGCACCGAAAAACCCAACGAGGCTGGTAAGGCACCAGACGCCCACAAATGTAAGCGGGTTACTGCCCGCGGTAAGGCCATTGATAGCCCGCCCGAACAATACTGGTTCGGTGACTTGAAGGATCGCAACCAGGATACCTGCAGTCGCTAGGCATCGTGGACAAAGCTTGACGGCGTAATACGCCGCTGATTCAAGGCTGCCATTTGGAGGCGGGCTTGGGCGAGCGGATCGGTTTGTCGGAAGAGGAATGGTCGCTGATCGGGCCGCTGCTACCGTCCGAGCGCGGACGTGGCTGTCGTCCCGCTGGTGACAACCGCCCCTTCTTCGAAGGCATGATGTGGATTGCGCGGACGGGTGCGCAGTGGCGGCATCTGCCGGAGGAATATGGCAAGTGGAACAGCGTGTTCCGCCGCTACCGTCGCTGGGTGACGACGGGTGTGTTCGATGCCATGCTGGAGACACTGGCCGGTGCGGTGGAACGCGATGGTCGCGCCGACATGATCGACAGCACCATTGTCCGGGCACACCATTGTGCGGTGGGCATAAAAAAGGGACTGGCGCGGCCGAGGCGCTTGGCCGATCGCGCGGCGGCTTCACCACCAAACTTCACGCCCGCTGCGATGTCAGAGGTCGCCCGCTCGCCTTTGTCCTGACGCCGGGTCAGGCGCATGACACGCAAGGTTTCGGTCCGCTGATGCGCATGATCGCCGACCGGATCGACGCGTTGCTCGCGGACAAAGGCTATGACAGCGACGCGGTTCGCGACACCCTGACCAGCATGGACGTCGAGGCCGTGATCCCGGCTCGGCGCAACCGTCGCAACCCGGCTGCGCATGATCGGCTCAAGTACCGCTGGCGAAACCAGATCGAACGCCTGTTCAACAAACTCAAGAACTGGCGACGGGTCGCCACTCGGTACGACAAAACTGCCGAATCCTACATCGGCTTCGTCTGCCTCGCTTCAGTCCTGCTCTGGATACCATTTGTCCACGCCGCCTAGTTCCAGATGGATGAAGAAACGGGGGTCACGTCAGACCAGCCAGGCCGATAGGTCCCACGCATGGTAAGTCGGTTTGGAAAGGCGCTCGCTTCGCTGCGAGTGCCTCTTTCCATCTGTATCAATGATTGTTGGTGCTAGGAGGCATAGCGATAAAGGCCAATCGTGGAGCTTCGATCGATCCTGCCAACGAACGTTCGGGGAAGGGCACCGTTCGCCGCTAATCAGTACCGCTTGGCCCCGTCCGTATGCATTACGATCGAATGTAACGGACCTGTCGGGCCGACGCGGCATTTACGCGGGCATGACTCTTGTCCGACGCGAACGATCAGTGGCTTTTCCTGTCGTCTACCATCCTGCTGCTCAGGATGAGGCTCGTCGCTTGATTGCTGAGCATGAGGGTAGAGCGCTCCGTCTCGTCGAGAGCAAACTGAACGACCAGCTTGCAAAAGGCGACGTGGTGGCCGCACTTCACTTCGATCAGGTACGACGCGCAATCTCGAATGCTGACGCTGGGCTTTTAACCCCCTAATACGCTCACTGGCTTATCAACTTATCATAAGTCACACTGCTGCGAGGCGTACGAATCGCAATCTGCGAAATCGTATAAGGAAGCGGCTACGCAAATGGTGCGTGCTCTCCTGCAAGGAACAAGTAGCTTAACAGCCGTACAAGCTAGACAGCTATTAATTCGCATCCCTTGCGGTCTAATACAGTGTCGAATTCGACCTGCACGTTACTCGTATAGTTGTACCGAGCGGTTGCTGTTTCCCTAAATCCCGCAATCCATTGACTGCGTTCCGCATGCATGAATGGCGATTTGTACGGGCAATCGCAGATTGTTGAACCGGCTATGCGGCCAAGCGCCAGCCCTTCGTTATACGGATTTTGCATACAGTACCCCCAGTGCGCCTGTAGCAAATCGATTAAAACGAAAGCCACCTCGAATTATGATGTCGGTCTATATCCTAGAGGTATAGGTACGTTGGAGTTCATACGAGTGGCGCTGCTTGATAACCCTAATTCAAAACGCGGCGGAGGATATTGGTCGCTAACTCTGGAAGACTGAGCATGAGGTGGCCCCCTAAATGACCTGACAGGGTCTCGCTCTTGGATAAGAGTGAGGCATATGACTGAGCATACGACCAGACGTTACAACGAGGGCGAGGTCCTCTCCGGGGTTCAGCGCCGGAGGCGCTGGACCCCGGAGGAGAAGGTCCGGATCGTCGAGGAGACATACCTGCCGGGCATGAGCGTATCGCTGGTCGCCCGCCGCCACGGCATCGGCGCTGGCCAGCTCTTCACCTGGCGGCGGTTGATGGCGCAGGGGGCGCTGACCGCGGCGGGTGCCGGCGAGGAGGTGGTGCCCGCGTCCGAGTACCGGGCGCTGCAGGCCCAGGTGAGCGAGCTTCAACGCCTGCTCGGCAAGAAGACCATGGAAGCCGAAATCCTGCGCGAGGCTGTGTCCCGGGCCGCAGGCCCAAAAAAACTCCTCTTGCGCTCGACCTCGTTGCCGGGGGGCGGCCAGTGACCGCGGTCGCCGACGCCATCGGTATCAGCCGCCAGCACCTGTCCGCGATGCACAACCGACCACCGCCCAAGCCGCGCGGACGCCCTCCATTGCCGGACGCCGAGCTGGTCGCGGACATCCGCGTGCTGGTCGCCGATCTGCCGACCTACGGATACCGCCGCGTGCACGCCTTGCTGCGCCGCCAGGCCCAGCAGACCGAGCGCGCAGCGCCCAATCCGAAGCGCGTCTACCGCGTCATGAAGGTCCATGGGCTGCTGCTCCAACCCCATAGCGGCAAGGGCGAGGAGCGGCGCCACGACGGCCGCGTCGCCGTCGACCGGCGCAACACCCGCTGGTGCTCCGACGCGCTCGAGATCGGCTGCGACAATGGCGAGAAGGTGCGCGTCGCCTTCGCGCTCGACTGCTGTGACCGGGAAGCGATGGGGCACGTCGCCACCACCGGCGGCATCACAGCCGAGGACGTCCGCGACCTGATGGTCGCCACCGTCGAACACCGCTTCGGGCCCGTGAAACGCCTCGCCGAGCCGATCGAGTGGCTCACCGACAACGGCAGTCCCTACGTCGCCGGCGATACCAGGCGCTTTGCCCGTGACATCGGCCTGGTCCCGCGCACCACCCCGGTCAGCAGCCCGCAGTCGAACGGCATGGCCGAAGCCTTCGTCCGCACCCTCAAACGCGACTACCTCCGCGTGAACCCGACGCCCGACGCACGCACCGTCATCGAGCAGCTGCCCGCCTGGCTGACCCACTACAACGAGGTCCACCCGCACAAGGCGCTGGGCTACCGCTCACCCCGCGAGTACATCATGAAAACCCGCGAGGCCCCGTCAGGCATTTAGGGGGCAACAACAGAGCACGCACTCGCGGTGGCGCCGGGTGTCGGGTTCAGCGTTTCCGAAGTCCGTTCCCGGACGGGGAACGAGGCTTCGGAGCGGATGATCGGCGTGCCGAACAGCATGGATGAAACGATCGGTTTGTAGCGATACGTAACTTCGACGAACACCATCGCGGCATTGTCGGACGCCGCAATCTGGTTGCCGGGGGCGCCCATGGCCTGAAGCGTTGCGTCACTCTCCCCCTTCCCAGACGTGCCGTATTGCGGCTGTGAGTCCGGAACGTTCAGCGCACCGGTACAGCGCTGCCAAACGATCCGCTGCCCTCTACGGCCATCTGAAAAGCCATTTGACGTCACGTCACTCATTACGATGCGACCGCTGCCAGCAAAATCCATTGGTTCCCCAACGATCTTGCCGCCGAGAAGCACTTCGTTCACGTCAGCTTCGCTGATCGAATCTCGTACGCGGGCCGCGTTGTCCGCGCTGGTCGCCGCAATCTGATGGACGCGCAGTATGGATATGCCATAATTGCACAGCTCAAGACCAAAAAGCAGCACGGTCAGCACCAACGGCAGCGTAAGGGCGAACTCGAGCAGAGCCAGTCCTTGCCTGTCTCTCCCGAAGGAAGACAATTTCGTTCGTATTGTCATGGGCAACGTACCGTCGGCATTGCGCGTGACGTAAAGGGCTGATTGCGCAGCACGGTCGAGGTCGTGATCTCCTGCTGAGATCCCCAACCGAACAGGCTGCCAACCGGCATGATGCTCGGGTACTGAAGGCTAACCGTGTAGCGGACGATGTCATCGGCGGTCCCAATGCCGCTATTTGTTTTTATGTCGTATGCGCCGTTATTGTTCGCATCCTCATAACAATCTTGGGTGCTATCATAGGCACCGTCACCGTTACGGTCGAAGGTGAGTTTCTCTGGCTTTCCGACGTTCGAAAAGTTGTAAAAGCTCTCCTTCTTGATCGACTGGATGCTGATGCTTCCAGACAGCGTTGCCATCCGATCCGTTATGGTCTTGTCGATCTGCGCGCCACTCCGATCGCCAACCGTTGCCTGCCGCGACGCTTCAAGTAACGCGCCCTGAAGGATTGCATTGACATACGCACGGTAACCAAGCTCGAAACCGCCAGCCAGAAGAGCGCACAAGACGGGTAGTATCAGTGCGAATTCTAGCACCGTTGCTCCGCGTGTCGCAGTGAGGAACCTGGTTATCACTGGCTTAGCCTCAGTGAACCAATTTTTGATCCAATCTCTTTGAATTTGGCGATCAAGGCGGCGTTGGATGATAGGCCGGCAGCCTGCTCTGGTTTCGACGCACAGTTGGTCATGTCCGCCGTCAACGTAGTCGAGAAAGCAATGACCCATATGTCGATGCCCTTCGCTTTCGCAGCGTTACACGCCATACGGAAGCGCTGCAGATGTCGAGCGAGCAAGGCAGCGTTATCGGTAGTGGGGGAACCGTTCACCCTTCCATCGAGATATTCGATGCCATAGGCGGAGTAGTCGTTCCAAGTAGGAGACATGTCCCCGTCTGTCATGAATATCATGTACTTCTTTACAGAGAAGCCACGAATTTTTGCTGGATTATCAGGGTCGGTCACATCGTTAGTTTCGGGCGTTGCTGACTTGAACAGACCTGTCGTCGAAAGGAACCGTGCGCCCCAGATCATACCAATATCGTGATAGGTGCCGCCACGGGCTACGAGGCCATTCAGGTAGGACACAAAACCGGACCGATTGTTATAGTAGTTCTGTAGCCGTTTGGCTTCAGTTGGACAGTAAGCAACTGGTTGACGGCCAACACCGTACGACCACGACCAGTCGGGGTAGTAGCTGACGTCGTTCCACATTGGCCGCCAACGGGTGTCATCGTTATACGGCACCAGATCAACATCGAGATCATAGGCGTCGCTTGGCGCGGTGGTCGAAGAACCGCCGTTGATCGCGGCCGAATTGGTCTTACGCTCCTCGATGCAGCCGTTCCAAACCGATTTGAACTCGTAAGGCCGATCATCAGAAGGATCGTTAGTGCCGGTTATCTGCCAGATTGGCGTCGGTGACTGGACGTTGGTTGCCTTCAGGTTGCTTGCCAAAAACGGGCGCACGTCGACCGATCGACGACCATAGGTATAGCCATCCGGGTTGCCCTTGCTTTGAACAATCACGCTACATCGATTACTAGCTAACCACCATCCGCCCATTACACCTGTGTAATTGGCGTCCGCTTGGCTCGCCTGGCTGTCATAAGTGTAGGCGGAGTTGCACGCGGACTTGTTGTTGAAATATGCTGTTGCATCGATCCAGTCGGGAGTACGCGACTGATACGACCAGCTTTGAACCATCCAGTCTGGGTTCTTTTCGTACAGGATCCTTCCGACGTTGACCGTACTGTTGTAGTTGACGAAACCGTAGCGGAGCCGGAGATTGTTAGCAGCGAGCTGGGACTGGGCAGTTTCCAACGTGTCGTAGAAGCTTGTTGCCGCACTCCGCAGGGCACCCATTCGAGAGCCGCTTTGCTCGACGTCGCCACAGTAGCCAGTGACGCCAGGCGCGCAATTCATCGACCCCGATAGATCGAACACGAACATGATGTCCGTGTTCACGAAATCTTGCGTTGCCGAGCAGGTCGTCGAAATTGGCAAGGTATCGAAGCCAAACAGGCCCATCAGCGTTGTCGGGACGGTGGTTTGGCTACTGATTTGCAGGGTGCCTGCAGTCGGGACCGACATCGTCAGGGTGTAAGGCGCCGACTGCAGATACCCTTGGGGGAAATCAAACATGAAGTACTTGGTTGCTTCATCACGCGCCGCTTGGGGTAAGGTCAGCCCCGCCAGCATGCGTCGACCAGCCAACGATCCAGCGTCACATGCTTGGCGGAAACGGTTCTGCGCAACGTAGGCCCGGGTCATGTCCAAACCTGACCCCATGAGCGCGACCAGCGGTATGAGCGCTAGCGTCATCATCGCCAGCGTATTGCCGCGCTGATCGGACCAAAGGCGGCCAAGAAGCATTCTCAAAGCCATTGCAGTCGTACGCACCATTAGCCCCTACCCGCCCCGGACGAGCGAAGACCGCTTATGTGCTGATTATGCTGAAAACTTTTTTAATGCGGGGGTGTGGCTCGTCGCGGTTACGACGAATTGAGCTTTTTACCGCGTAAAATGCGGACTTTCGTACTGGACGCCGGATACTCAGGCCGGTCCCGGTAGCGCGATCGACGGCTCGGTTGTTGATACTACTTCCTTCATCCGGTGTAGCGCAGTCACCCGCTTAACCTACGCGATGCTGCAACCCGCCAGTTCAGCCGTGCGCGCGATGCTCATGCCGGCTTCGCGCAGCGCAATAATGCGGCGGTGGTGGGCCAGATCGGGTTTCCGTCCGGTATAGCGCCCTGCCCGCTTGGCGATCTCGATCCCCTCGCGCTGGCGCTCGCGCCTTGTTTCGTAATCGTCACGGGCGGTTTGCAGCGCAACGCGGAGCAGCATGTCCTGCACCGCTTCCAGCACGATACGCGGGACGCCCGAACTGTCGGCAACGAGGTCGGACAGGTCGACGATCCCCGGCACCGCCAATCGGGCCCCCTTCCCCCGGATCGTTGCAACCAGCAGTTCGGCTTCGGGAAGCGGCAGACGGCTGATCCGGTCGATCTTTTCAGCGATCACGACTTCGCCGGGTTGCAGGTCGTCGACCATGCGCAACAGTTCGGGCCGGTCGGGTCGCGCGCCCGATGCCTTCTCCCGGTACACCGCCGCGACATAGAAGCCGGCCGCGCGCGCGCCGGCTACGATCGCCTCCTGCCGGGCCAGATCCTGTTCGTCGGTACTGACCCGCAGATATACCCGCGCCGCCCGGATCATGTTTTGCTGCTTGCTCATCATTCCCCGGCTCAACTGGGTATACCCATATACGCCTATCGCCTACCGACTGGCTCGAAACTGCCATAGCCGATCCTGCATGGCCTAGCCAACCAAACGGTGTTTAAATAGTCACAAGGTCTTGGCAGTTGGTCATTGTTGCGACCAATGCGCTACACAGCGACGCATAGGCAATTATTGTCTCTTAAACTACGAATATGGTATGTAGGACGAATAATGTCATTTTGTGAAAGCTATGCCACGTGACACTACAGGTTAATATAACCCCTAACGGCCGCATGAGCCTACCCATTGGCATCCGCAAGCGTTTAGGCCTTGAATCGGGTGGATCGGTCCTCGTCGAGGAGACCGCCGACGGCGTCGTTCTGCGTACCGTAGAGCAGGCGGTGGCCAAAGCGCAGGCAATCGCCAAGCGCTATGCCCAACAGCCTGGCGCGTCGGTCGATGCGTTTCTGGCTGCACGACGCGAGGACAGCGGAGAATGACCCATGTCGTCCTCGATGCCTCGGCGATCCTTGCGCTGCTGAAAGGTGAGCGCGGGGCCAGCAAGGTTACTGCGGTAATCGCGGACGCTTCGGTATGCGCGGTCAATCAGGCCGAGGTCGTCAGTCATTTCGTCCATCTCGGTGCGCCGCTCGAAGAGGTCCGCGCCATGCTGGGCGCCTTGCCCTATACCGTCGTTCCCGCCGACGACGCATTGGCGTGGGAGGCCGGCAGCCTGCGCGCGGCGACGGCGTCGGCCGGGTTGTCGCTGGGCGATCGCTTCTGTCTCGCTCTGGCCAAACGGCTCGGCGTTGCCGCCTATACGGCCGACAAAGCCTGGCGCGACATCGCCTCCGAAGTCGCAGCGAAGGTCGTGATTATCCGTTAATGGAATGCCCTGCCGGTCGCGGCCATCCGCTTCATAGGGTGGTCAGGCAGGCACGCTGTCATAGACGACGACCTTGCGCCACAATGGCGCGCACGCCGCGACGAACGCCTGATGCGCCGGATGATCCTGATAGGCCTTCTGATCGGCGACCGTATCGAACAGCATCAGTTCGGACACGTCGAAGCTGGCATCGACCACGTCGCGCTGCTCGGTTCCGGCGGGCACGCCGACATGCAGTTCGCGTATCTGCGGTATCGCCGCCAATGCTTTCAGCCCGGCGATCAGCTTCGCCCGATCCGCGGCATTCCCCGGACGCTTGAGCCAGAAGAACACCTGATGCCGGATCCGGCCAGCGGGTTCAGCCCTGGCCGGGTCGGTGCCGGCCACCGTTGCAGCGGCAAGTCCGATCCCTGTGAGAATGTCTCGCCTGTCCACCTTGCTTCCCATCCTTGCTGCCGATCGACGATACCCTAAGCCAGCGCGGCTGTACGTCGAACCCCTTTCGTTTCAGATGTCTAGCCGCAACGAGGCGCGCACGCTTCGCGGTGCGCCGGGATAGACCCACAAGGCGCTGTACGAGCTTGCCGCGTAACGCCGGTCGAACAGATTGTCGGCGTCGAGGCGGAAGCGCAGCCCTTCCGTCAACGGCGCCTCCACGCCCATTTTCACCTTCCAATATTCGGGCAGCACCAGCGGCTGCGCGGTCAGTGATCCGGCCCGGTCGCCGACATAGGCGACACCGCCGCTCAGTTGCCAATCGCCCCGCGACGTCGCAATCCGGTGCACGACCAGCAGGGTCGCCGAATGCGCCGGCACGTTGAGGACCCTTGGCGTCGCGAATGCCGTGTCGTCCGCCTTCGCATCCACCCATGCATAGTTCGCAACCACTTGCCACCGTGCACCGAGCCGTGCCGACGCGTCGAGTTCGATCCCGCGGCTGACCATGCTGCCGACCGGTGCCAGGAAATTGGGATCGACCGGATCGGTGGTGAGAATGTCCCGCTTGCGGATGTCGAACCATGTCGCGGCCAGATCGACGCCCGGCAGATTGGCGGCGATCCCGACTTCGTACCCACGCCCGGTTTCCGGTCCGAACCCGGCACCGTTGCGGTCGGTGCCTGTGTTCAGCGAAAAATTCTGGCCCCAATTGGCGTGCACCGCGAGCATGTCGGTCAGGCGATAGCGCCCGCCGACGCGGAAGTTCACCGGCGCGTCGATGTTGCGCCCGGTGCCGCCGGTATTGTTGTTCACGATCTTCTGCCGATAGGGGTCGATCCTCGCCCCGCCGACCAGGGTCAACCGGTCGGTGACGTCCCACATGTCCTGCACGTAGAAGGTTCCTGCCCAACGGCTTTCGTCGTTGTTGGTGAACGGTCGCAGCGCCGCGGCCACCGCCCCATAGACCGGATCGTACAGGTCGATCGCATAGGGTGCGGCCGCCGACGGATTAATGCGCATCCATCGCTCGCCATAGAAGAAGCGATAGCCCTTCCATCCGGCGCTGACCCGGTGCCGTCCGATCTGTCCGGCCAGTTCCAACCGTGCCGACAGGTCATCGACGCTGAAATCGCGCGAGCGGCGTTGCCGCCAGAGCGCCGTGCCGACGATCCGCGACTGATCGGCCGACAGCCCCCGCAAGCTCCCCTTGCGCCAGACCACGCCGCCGTTGAGCGTCCAGCTTCCGCCCAGTTCCGCCAACCCAGTGATCTGGTGCTGGTCGTTGCGCGATCGGGTGATGCCGTTCGCCGGTTCACCATAATAGTTCGATCGCGGCAATGCGTTCGCATCGCCATTCACCGCCGGTATGCCGCGGTCGAACGGCGTGTCGAACTGGCTGAACTCGCCGGTATAAGTGAGCCGGAACGCATCATTCGGTCGCCAGGTCAGCGACGGTGAAACGATGCGGCGCCGAAGCGTGACGGTGTCGCGCCATCCCTCGCTGTCTTCGCCGGCCACCACGATCCGCGCCGCCAGCGTGCGCGACAACGGTCCGGTCGCGTCCACCTCGACGCGACGGGTGTCGAACGATCCATAGCTGACCATGGCATTCGCATGCGGTACGAAGCGCGGCACCTTCGTCACGATATTGACCCGTCCGCCGGGATCGACATCGCCGAACAAGGCGCCCGCCGGCCCCTTCAGAACCTCGATCCGTTCGGTCGTGGCGGGATCGCGGGGCGGCGCCATGCCGCGATTGGCAAGAAAGCCGTTCAGATAATATTCGGCTCCGCCGTCCGGCGTGCCCAGAAAGCCGCGGACCGCGAAATTGTCGATCATGCCGCCGCGATTATTCTGCTGGCTGAAGCCGCTGACCAGTTCGAGCGCATCGCTCAGCCGAGCGGTTCCTGCTGCGTCGAGCAGGTCGCGCTCGATCGATCGGCTCGACTGCGACATGCGTTCGGTGACGCGATCGGACGACAGCGTACGATCGGTGGTATTGCGGGTGCCCAGCACCACGATCTCTCCCGCATCCGCGTCCGGTGACTGGTCCTGTGCCGTCGCAGGCAGGGGAAGCAGGCCGATCGCCAGCGCATGAATCGACAGGCATGGACGCAGATCGGGACGAAGGGATAAGGACATTGCTGCTCCGGATTACGCGTGTTCGCTTTTGTAATGTTGCAACGTCTCATAGAAGGTTGCTGCTGCAGTGCAACGCCAGGATATCCCGGTTCTGCCGGCAAACACAGGTCGAGGGGTTATCGGCCGGGCCCGCTTACCTCACCGTCCTTGCGATCCGGTACGGGCCGGTCCGCGTTGCCAGCGCCTGCCCTTTCCAGCGCAATCGCACGCGATCATCGGCCAGTAACCGGTCGACGCCACGATGGACGACCGGCATCAGGTCACGCCATGCCGGCGCACCCGGATCGGAAGCAGCCATCGCGCGGGCGACTTCGCTGGGGCAGACCGTCGCATCGGCGGCGCGGGCGGCAAGCAGCGTCAACGTCGTGGCGCACGCGGTCGCGACCGGATCGGATATCGGTTCCACCATTCGTTGCCCTTCCCTGCCCCGGCGCTTTGGAAAATTGCTAATTGATGGCGCGGCACTGAAGACACTTGCTACGCCTGCAGCAATCAGACGACTTTGGGCCGCTTCGTCGTGCTACATGTCCATATCGTAATCGTAGCTGATCTCCAATTCCGGCTCCTTGCGTGCAGGCACCATCCGTTCGTGCTTTGAGCCTTGGGTCAGTCCCGGCTGCCGATCGCTAGCTGCAGCCACACGTGCGTCCGGCTGTTCTGGTTGAGGCTGGCGCAGATGTTCGACGATCGCCGTCAAGGCGGAACTCAAGCCGTCGAGGAATTCCGCATCCCGGGTCCTGGCATCTCCAAGTTGCGATGGCTCAACACCTGTCGCATCGGACCGCCTGTCGCAGGAAACATCCAATTCTCGTGTCAGGTCCAATGCATGGGGCACGTCGCCTCCATGGGACTCGATTGCCCCAACCAGCGCTGTCCTATCGTTGGTGTACAGCACCATATCTTCCCGCGCGCGGGTCTGGAGGACGTAGTAGAGGCTCTGGCTGTTGAGCAGCCGATCTTTGCTGTCCATCACCGTAATCGCGCGGTCGACGGTGATGCCTTGCGCCCGGTGCATGTTCATTACCGCACCATGTCCGAGCCGCTCGCGCATTGGATCGTCCAGTCCGATTACATAGTCGCGTGCCCGGCCGGAAAGCTGCAGGCTATCGTCATCAATACGTTCGACCGTAACGGCGGTGCCGTTGACGATCCCGCGCGCGGAGTCTCGCGCGGTGAAGAGCAAGCGATCGCCTTCGCGGACTTCGATGGTGTCAGGCACAGACAGTGCGGCGCCTTCGCCGGCGTGATGGAGCCGGGCCGGCGCGAACCGGTGCGCCTCGCCGTTCCGTGTCAACTCAACCCTGCCGGCAGCTACATCGACGCGCGCCACGGCATACGAACCGGGCACGAGCCCTGCTTGATGCCGGTAGATATCGAATTGCATGCCCGGCGCCCAATGCCGCGCCTGCCGAAGCTCTTCACGGGTAAGGTTCAGGTTATCCCAGACCTTCAAGGTAACCGCTTGCGCTCCAAGCGAGCCTTCCGACAGCAACTCATGTCGCACCGCTTCCAGTACTTCCTTGCGCAAGGCATGGCCCGACGTCAGTAGCGTGGTACGAGCGCGCTCGTCAGGCGTAAGAGCGATATAATGGGCGACCGCCGCTGACGCCTGATCGGGTTTCTCGCATACCCGGTCACCGAGCAGAGTGAAGGCATCACCCACCCTGCCCTCCCGAGCCAACGCGGCCGCTTCACGAAGCATATCGCTTTGCTGGCGACGGTTCTCCGCGAGACGCACGGTCGGCATGCCAGCTTCCTGCAACAATGCGAACGGTCGACCGGCACCGGGCGCCGATATCTGCTTCAAGTCTCCCACCGGCACTAACTTGGCAGCTTCCCCCGCCGCCATGATGCGCGTGAGGGCAGCGAACTGGTGCGATGACACCATCGACGCTTCTTCCAGCACCACTAGCTTACCCTGCACCAGTGTCCCCAATGCATCGCTGGGACGTACCCGTCCGCCACGATCGCCATGCGCCTGTAATACCGACGCCAAGGAGCGCATCTCGAACCCTCGCCCAGCCATCTCCTCCATCAGCTTGTTCTGCGGTACCAGCACCAGCATGCCGACACCGGCTTCCGCACAGACGGCAGCGACGATCTCGAAGAGAAACGACTTGCCGCTACCTGCATCGCCTTGCACGAGCTGGATACGGTTTTCGCCTGCGAGCATTGCGAGCGCCGCCTCACGCTGCTCGTCTGCCAGCGTTACGCCCCGCGCGTCGGCAACGCGTGTCAATGCGGCCTGTGCGGCTGCCATATCCAAGACCGGTGTTGCCGTCCCAACCCCGTCACGTACGGCCTTCAGAATGGTCTTTTCGGTTGCCTGCATGTCGCGTGTCGTCAGCCGATGGGCATGCGCGCCGCCATGCCGTCCCGCGATCAGAATACCCGCGGCTTGCAGCGCGTCGATCCGTGCCTCGATTGCACGTACTGTCGCCCCCTGTTCCGCCATGTCGAGGCTGGCCGAGATAAGGTCACCATGTCGGAAGCTGGCTGCGCGTTCGCCAAGATGGCGCACACCTGCTGCGACTGCGTAGGCACTGGCAAGGTCGCCGCCCCGACGAACATCGTCGAGACCACGCAGTAAGGGTTCAGGCCTTGGTCCGAACGCCTGCGTTACCCGGTCGACAAGCGCCGTTCCCCATTCGCGAACCGTAGCCAGCACTGAGCGTGGCACGGCCCTGTTCCTTGCGGCATCGACAACCCCACGGATCACATCACCATGAACCAGCGCCTTTTGCGCCCACAGGGCGCGGGCCGCCTCTGCATCGCCTGGCTGCTTGGCGTCGCGCGTACGTACCGCGATTGCCTCCATAGCACGCGGCGACGAAAGACCCAGTTCCTGCGCCTTGCGCAGGATCTCTCCTCGCCTCGCACTGAACGCCTCGATCACATCGCGCGGTACGCCGACGATGTCGAACTGCCCGTGCTTTCCGTTGATCTCGGTACGATAACCGAGCTTGCCGAGCTCAGCACGCATCTCGGCATGATAGGCAGCCCCAATCAACGAGGATTGCTTCCACAACGCACGGTTATGCAACGCCACCCACGATCCATCCTGGCGCTGCGCAGCATTCACGATGGCGACATGCGTATGCAGATGTGGATCGAGCTTGCGACTGAGGTCATGCTGGAAGGTTGCATAGACCATCCGACCGGGTTCGATGACGGCACCACCTTTGCCCAAGCGCGCTTGACCGAAACGGGCCTCTGCCCATGCCATTGCCGTCGACACTGCTTTGGCATGCGCGGCGGAGACCCGCGCGTCGCTTCCGATCATCGCAACCAGGGAGACCGATTTGGGTGCGTTGAAGGTGATTTCGAAGCCCTTGAGCCGCGTTCCGTTTCCACCCTCCGCAATAATCATTCCGCCCGGCAGTTTGCCATCGAGTACGGCGGTAAAGACGTCAGCATCAACATGGCCTGACAGACCTAGCGCGGCAGCACCCTCCCCGCCCCATGCTGACGGCCCTTCCTGCTGGCCGGTATAGTAGTTGTCAGCCGCATAATAGGACGCCGGATTACTGCCGCCGGCGAGCTTTCCCGGACGTGCCGTCACGTTGAAGCTGGTCCGGCCGGGGGCATCCGGATTTCACAGGCTGAACGCTTGGTAGCCTTGCGCGCACGAGACAGACAGCGGGTATAGCTTTCACGGAATTTGCGATCGCTGAGCATCGCTTTTGTCTCGGCCATCAATGCGCCCATTGCACGGCCGTCAGCAGCAGGGGTGAACGCCGCGTCGACCGTTTCTGCAGATCCAGTTGAGGCACGTGCGAATGATCGTCTCAGTGGCGTATCGATCAGCAAAAATGCCAGCGTAAGTTCCAGTAACAGCAGGCCGCCCGCACCCATCGCGGCACCTTGCGTGATAAGCTTTCGATGACTCTTTCGCTCGCTACGCAGCAGTCTCAGCTCGTGCCTTACGTCACCCACCATATTGCCCAAGTCGTCCCGGTAGCTTGCGTGCAAGGACGTCTGGGTCGTCCGCGTGGTCTCCCATGCTATTTTATTGCTTGATTCAATCTGATTGAGCCGCCCCATATGATCCCGATGGTGCTCGGTCAGCATGTCCCTGAGATGCCCGGTTCCACCGGTTTTCGTAATCGTCTCTTTGATTGCCGCAAAGCCCTCGGAGATCGACTTAGGTAGGGTAACGGAGATATCTTCGAGAACCGTTTCGAAGCGCTCGACCAGTCCCTTTAATCGAGTCATCAATGGCTCTGTTGCAACACTTTCCGCAGCGGTCTTGGCGTGACCGTCGGCGCCCTTTTTAAAGCCTTCGCCTGCGACCTGTTTTCGCACGATCTCCTCGACCAGTTCGCGAACCACTAAACCACGTCGACGCGCTTCGTTTTCGAGCCAGGCATGGGTCTCGTCTGACACATCAATGCGGCGGCGTGCCGGGGCGCTCATTTCCGCAACCGCTCGCGCGCTTCAGACTGCATCCGCGCCGCAAGATCGCGCCCACGTTGCCGCATGTCGGCAAGCCTCGTCTTGGCCTCTGGTCCTCGACCAGCTTGTGCCTCAACGATGGTCTCCAACCCGGCGCGAACCTTGGTCAGCTGGTCGAGCAAGATCTCGTCGAGCGGTAGAAGTTCGTCGTTGAGAGCCCGTACCAGCGTATCAGCAACCCAAGCGCTGCGCTGTTTGCCAACCTGTGCTGCGCGCCGCTCAATGCCTGCTAGCTGCTCGGGTAACAGATAAACCGTGATCGGTACGCGCGCCATGAATGCCCCCTTTTCTTGATGTTCAGCGTGCATCCTTCGCGTTTGACCGACAAGCGATTGGGCAGAGCGTACTGGTCAAAATTGGCACATTAGCGGGCTTTTCTGCTCCTCGTATACTGTGGTCCATCTGGTCCACGCACAGAGCAGCCTATGGACCAGTAACCAGAAGTGGCGGTTTTCCGGCCTTTCCCAGCACCTGTCAGGGTGCATCGGGTGTGCGCACACCTTACCTTCTGCTGCCTTAGATACCAGGAATGCGCACATGGTAGGCTTGGGCATCATCCTTGCACTCCGGCAAGGTGCAGGGCCGGCGTGATAGCCGGCCAGCAGAGATGGGTTCGGTTGCATCTACGCAGGCGATCGGCAGCCGGCGTCATTCGATACTATGACCGAGATGACTTTTTGCTGTGGCACCTTCGCGAACAGCTGGATCGTCGCTGTGAAGGTCAATCAGCCACCGCGGAGTTTTGGACCGGCAGCGCAATGGCACGGGCAAGCTGTTCCAAACCGCATGCAGCAATGTTGCCATCCCTGTATCCTTGCTCGGTTCGATCAGCTTCATCCGGGTCGTTCTGTCGCCGATCTGCAGTCGTAGATGCCATGTCGGATTGTCGAACGATCGGACCACTACAGATGGCTGATCGGGCACCGCTAAATCCACCCCGTCGACCGCTGCCAGCAACTCGTCGCACCATCTCGGTTCCATGTCGCGGAACGTCCCTACGCGTTCGTTGGCAAGGCTAGGATCATTCCCGATCAGACTCCCTCAAGACAGGCCGATCAGGTTGCCCACCAGTGCTTCTACGGTGTCGGTCTGAACCACCCCGGGTTTGTCGGAGGCGGTTGGATGTGAGTCACGCCGCCATATCAATGATGTCCGCGGCAGCATAGTATTGCTCTTCGGCCTCGGCGGGCGGAATGTTGCCGATAGGCTCGAGCAGCCGGCGCTGATTGAACCAGTCCACCCATTCCAGCGTGGCGTACTCGACCGCCTCAAAGCTTCGCCACGGCCCGCGCCGGTGGATCACCTCGGCCTTGTAGAGGCCATTGATGGTTTCAGCCAAAGCGTTGTCATAGCTGTCGCCGACGCTGCCGACCGACGGTTCGATCCCGGCTTCGGCAAGGCGCTCGGTGTATTTGATCGACACGTATTGGCTGCCGCGATCGGAGTGGTGGACGAGGCCGCCACCCCGCATCGATCGTCGGTCGTGAAGCGCCTGCTCGAGCGCATCCAGAACGAAGCTGGCATGCGCCGTCCTGCTGGCTCGCCAGCCAACGATCCGGCGAGCGTAGGTGTCGACGACGAACGCCACGTAGACGAACCCCGCCCAAGTCGCGACATAGGTGAAGTCCGATACCCAGAGCATGTTCGGCGCCGGCGCACGGAACTGCCGGTTGACCCGGTCGAGCGGGTATGGCGCGCCCTTGTTACTGACAGTGGTGCGCACTGGCTTGCCGCGGACCACCCCGGCCAAGCCCATCGCCCGCATCAGGCGGGCAACGGTGCAGCGGGCGACGTCGAACCCTTCGCGCCGCAGTTGCCGCCAGACTTGCGCACGCCGTAGACGCGGAAGTTCTCCTCGAACACGCGGCGCACCTCCGGTCCGAGCGCGTCATCACGCCGAGCCCAAGCCGACCTCCTGGTCGGCTCAATTCTTCTGGCTGCATGAGCATGGTAGGTCGACGGGGCGATCGGCAGAACCCGGCAGATCGGCTCGACCCCGTACACCTTGCGATGCGCGTCGATGAACGACACCATCACCTCGCTGGGCGGTCGAGCTCCGCCATCGCAAAATACGCCGACGCCTTGCGCAGGATCTCGTTGGCCTGGCGCAGTTCGCGGTTCTCCCGCTCCAGCGCCTTCATCCGGTCGGCGACGTCGCCCGGAACACCAGCGCGCGTGCCGCTGTCGACCTCGGCCTTCTTTACCCACTCGTGCAGCGTCTGACCCGCGCACCCCATCTTCGCCGCGATCGACACCACCGCTGCCCAACGCGACGGGTGGTCCTTCTCGTGGTCCAGCACCATCCGCACCGCCCGCGCGCGCACCTCAGGTGAAAACTTGTTCGTGGTCTTGCTCGTCATAGCCCCTTCCTCTCAGGAGTTGAAGCCTCCGACAAACCCGGCGCGGTTCAGTCATTGGTGTCCCGTTCGGGTTCCCATGCCCGCTTTGGCAGCCGCTCGGTACGCCCTGCATTTGGCCACAAATGGATCGATGATTTCGCGTTCGGCTGTGGACAACCAACGGATGCTGCTAAACCCGTTTGAGGCTTTGTCGAGCGACGCTTTAGCGGTGAGTTTCGTAGCCTCGCCTTAGTTTGCGCAGTGACCGATATCCCTCACACCGAGGGGCAGCAGCTAGAGACTTTAGGCGGTGCCTTGGACATGCGTGACGGCCACCCGGCCGACACCTGTTGTCGACCTGCTGATATGCCTAGAGGTTCCTACGCCTCACCCCCCGGGACGGACCGGAAGGCAGCGGTTCGCTATCATGACATCGGCTCAATTAGGAAGAGTGATGCCGGAATGTGTCGAAGGATGGACCGTACCAAAGCCGGGGCGCCCACAACGGGCGTTGTTGGCACGCATGGGGGCGTGTAGGCGTGGGTCGATGCAAGACGGGCCGTGTCATGCCGGCACCCCGTCGATTGCCCATTCGCCTGAACCAGGCAGCGGTGCGGGACGTGATGACGAACGCTCTCGAAGAACGCGTCCGATTGTACGAAATGCTCGAACGGGTCGGGGCGGAGGACCGCGACGCGCTCGGCGATCTGTATCGCATGACATCGGCCAGGCTGTTCGGCATCTGCCTGCGCATCTGTGGCGATCGCAGTTCGGCGGAGGATGTGCTACACGAGGTGTACACGATCGTCTGGAAACGGGCCGGCGGGTTCGAAGCGGGTCCGGCCAGTCCGATCGCGTGGCTGGCGACGATCGCGCGCAACCGGTCGATCGACTGGGTCCGGGCGCATGGCCGGCGGACGATGCGCCCGATCGAGGACGCGCTGGACGTGGCCGACGATACGCCGAACCAGACGGTGGCCGCGGAACAGGCCGAAACCGCGCGACGGCTGTACGAGTGTCTCGTGGAACTGCATGCGCCACAGCGCGACGCTATCCGCACCGCCTTCGTCGATGGCATGACCTATGCCGAGATCGCCGATGCCCGCGGCGTGCCGTTGGGAACGATGAAGAGTTGGGTGCGGCGCGGATTGTTGCAGTTGCGCGGGTGTGTCGGCGATGACTGATCCCGACCCCGACATGATGGCGGCCGAGTACGCGCTGGGCCTGCTGGAAGGTGCCGAGCGTGCCGCGGCGATGCGGCGCTTGCTGAGCGATCCCGATTTCGCGCGCGAGGTCGACTGGTGGCGGCATCGGTTCGCGGCGATGTTCGACGAATATCGACCGGTAACGGCACCGGAATTGCAGATCGACCGCATCATCGCCGCGCCTGTCGCTACCCCCTCCACCCCGCGATCAGGATTACGCTGGGCATATGTGCCCCTGGCCGGTGCGATCGCCGCCTCGGTCACGCTGTTGCTGTCGCAGCCAAGGCCGGTGGCTCCCCCGCCGCCCGTCGCGCAGCCGCAACCCACGCTGCTCGCGGCGCTGACCCCCACCGACCAGCGCGGCACGCCGATCGCCGCCTCGATCGACCTCGCCCGGAACGAGGTGCGCGTCGTCGCCCCCGGTCTGGCCCCGGCGGGCAAGGAGGCGCAACTGTGGATCCTCCGCGACGGCGTGCCGCACGCAATCGGCCTGCTCGCCCGCACCGGCGCGACGCGCCTGCCGCTACCGACAGCCGAGCGCGCCTTGCTGAACGCTGATGCGGTGCTGGCGGTATCGATCGAACCGCTGGGCGGTTCGCCCGAGCCGACCCCGACCGGTCCTGTCGTCGCCAGCGGGGCGCTGGCGCGGACGTAAAGTTGCCGACGGTTGCCGCCGTCACTGGAGTTGCCGCCAAGCAGTGAAGGATTATCAAGAAACGCTCGATAGTTGCGAATAAATCTTTGACGCGTCCGGATCGCGATAAGCGGTCGCTCCGTTCCTATTAACGTTACCGCGCAGCGGATAGAAACGGCTTTCGATCCGTCGGGTCCTGACCGTACCGGTACGCATGACCTCACTGGACGCTTTCCCTGGCATCCCATAAGCAGGATGTCCGGCCCGGGGGCCGCATGGGGGGAATGTTTAGATGGCAGGTCAGGGTTCGGCGCGTCTGCGCCGGTGGTCGTTAGCGATCGGTACGAGCATCGTTGCGATGGCGGCATCGTCGGCGGCACATGCGCAATGCTCGCCCGATCCGATGATCTCCTCGACCCTTACCACCTGCACCGGCACGGATAATGATGGTTTAATCGCCGATGTCTTCAACGGACGCGTGCTCGTGGCCGAAGGCGCAACCGTACGTGGCAGCTCCGACGCAGCCATTAGTACCCAATCGTCCACCACCACATTCACGATCAATGGCCGAGTTGATGGCGAAAACCGGATTGGCTTCCTTGTCACCAACGGCGAACCGTATTTGGGTCCGTGCGATCCCTATGCAGGTGTAACGCCCATCGTCTGCCCGCCGGGGCTGCAAACCTATTATCCATGGGCAACCGCTACCATCAGGATCGGCGCGGAAGGAACCATATCCGGTGCACAGGCACTAGTCAGCCGCCGTTCGCCCAACAACAATGTTGGCCGAATCTCCGTCAGCGTTACCAATGAAGGCCTGATTGAAGGTACCAGCGGCACTGCAATCCAGGATGCGAGCAGGCTTCTCAGCGTCGACAACAACGCCGGCGCAACGATCCGCGGCATCGGCTACGCGATCGATACCGATGGCGCTCTGCTGCTGACCAATGCCGGGACGATCGATGGATCGGTCATTTCGCGTGCGGTGCTTGGCAACGAAAATGGCAGCAACATCAACACCCTTGCCGGTACGATCCGTGGCGACCTGATGCTGGGTGCCAGCAACGACACGCTGGCCGCACGCTATGTTGCCGGACAGATCGTTACCGGCGTCACCGGAACGATCGATGGTGGCGCGGGTCTCGATACGCTCGACTTGCGCCTGTCAGGCGACGCCAGTTTCACCTCGCTGCCGCTGCTATCCGGATTCGAAGTGCTGAACCTGCGGATGGAAAATACACCGACCGTTACGATCGGAGCGGCGGACAGTGTCGTCACCGGGCTGCTGATGCTGGGCGGCAACGGTAACGTTACGATCAATGGAACGCTGAGTGGGACTGGTCAGCTTCTGGGCGTAGGATCGTCCGATGGTGCGGCCACGGTCGTCAATGCTGGCACGATGCGAAATACGGCCAGCGCCGGCAACGGCTATCTGGCGCACGTCTACGCAGCAAAACGTTTTCAGAATGATGGCGTCATCGATGCTGCCGGCAACGGCGTTTCGATCCTGTCGCAGGGCATGTTCGTCAACAACGGGACGCTGCAGGCGAACGGAACGGCGCTGGAGCTGTCGGATACCGGCTTCGCCAATAGCGGCACGATCCGCTCGACCGCCGGCATCGGCGCCATCATGCGCGGTTCGTCGGGCATGAACTGGAGCAACAGCGGCACCATCGAAGGGGCCGTGACCGGGGTTCGGCTCACCAGCAATCTGACCAACACTGGCCTGATCACCTCGCCGGTGCTGGCGGTCGATCTCGGCTATTACGGTATCCTGGACAATCGTGCGGGAGGCCGGATCGTCGGCGACATTCGTCCGCAGACCGCCGGTAGCCGCTTGTCCAACGCGGCCGTCGCCAATGCCGGGACGATCGACGGCAACGTCTCGTTCGGTGGTATCGGCCAAGAATACAGCTATGGCGCCAACCGCTATTTCGCACTGTCGGGCGGCGTGCTGAACGGAAACCTGACGCTGGGCCGCAACGAGACGCTCGTCACCTATCTGGGCGATGCGGGCAGCAGCGGCTTTGCCGGCATCAACGGGACGGTCATCGCGACGGATGCGTTGCTGCGCTATCGCGTCAACGCCGACACGACCACGGCGGCAATGGCGCGTCCGGGCTTCGCCGAGATCGGCTATGACCTGTACGATGGCGCCAAACTGACGCTGACCAGCGTCGGCACCCCGCTGATCGTAGCGGGCAAGGGCAGCGTCGACGTCACCGGCGATATCGTCGCCACCACCCGCTCGGCTATTTCGGTGTCGGAGGTCCTGATGGCGCCTGGCGAGACCCGGAGCGATCAGGCCGGTCTCGCCATCATCAGCCGCGGAACCATTACCCTCGACAGATCGAGTGGCAGCGACGGTCTTGCCTTCGCCGCGGTGCAGACCGGACGCGAACATAGCTTTACCAACGCTGGCACGATCATTGTGCGCGGTGGAGACAGGTCGCAGGCTGCAATCGGTATCTACGCCTCCAGCCAGGGAACCGTCGTGAACGACGGGACGATTTCGCTCGATGGCGCAACCGGCATCTCGGAAGCCTTGAAGGTCACTAACAACGGCACGATCAGCCAGGTCGCTGGCGGTCGTGTATCGAACGGCATCTTTTCCTGGAGCGGCGTCAACCTCACCAATTACGGTTCGATCGAGGTCGCCGGAAACACTGTCGGCAGTTCGTCGTCGGTGACTGTCGACAATGCCGGCCGCATCGCCAGCACGAACGACGCCGCGATCGGGGGAGGCCAGTATAATCCGCAAGCGTTCATCACCAATCGCACCGGTGCCACGATCGCTGGCAACGGCACCGCGATCCGGGTCAGCGGCGGGACGCTGATCAATGCCGGTACCATCATCGGCACCGTCGATCTCGGCTACAGCAGCTATAACTACAACAACCGATCCTATGGCAACGCGACCTATGACGGGTTGGGTGGTACGATCACCGGTGACCTGCGGTTCGGCAACGGCGACGACACGCTGATCGTCTATGACGACGTGACCGGCGTCAGCGGCATGATCGATGCCGGCGGTGGTACCAACACCTATATCCATGCCCGTTCCACCAACGGCACGGTAACCCTGGGCCGGGACCTGCCGACCGGTTTCAGCGTCGAAGGCGTACGTGCCGCCGGACCGGATACGCAAGTAACCATCGCGGCTGCGGCACCCGCCACGAACGACCTGAAGCTGTCGGGCAACGGCAATATCGTCAACACCGCGACGATCGACGGTCTGGTATACACCGATACCTATCGTTGGGAAAACGGGATGATGGTGGCGGAGCCACTGCTCGCGTCGTTCACCAATCAGGGGCGGATGAACGGTGGCTTCGACGGCGGCGTCGGCCGCTTCGTCAATGCCGCCACGGGCATCGTGACGACCGGGAACCCGGATCGGTCGGGGGTACAGATCCGCCAGACCGGCGCGATCGATTTTGCGAACGCTGGCACGATCGACATCGGTGCAGGCAGCCTCGCCGTTTCGCTCTCTTCGAACAGCGCGGTGACCGCGGCGAATGACGGATCGATCAATGGCAAGCTCGGCATGTCGGTGCAGAACTTTACCGACGTGATCGCTGCTGCGCCGCTGACGGCATCGCTGGTCAACCGTGGCACGATCACCGGTGATCGCAACGCGATCGAGATGACGATGATCGATGCGGCTGACGGCGTATCGTCGATGACGCTCGACAATCGCGGCACGATCGAGACGACGGGCAGGGGCACAACTGCCGCCTATCTGGAGACGCGGGGCTCGTTCTGGTCCGGCAGCTCCACGGGCGGTACGCGACAGGTCACCGTGACCAACAGCGGCACGATCCGGGCCAATGCCGGCGGCGAGGATGTCACCTACTCCTATTGGAGCTACAATCCGTCGACCGGTCAGATCGAGCAGCGGACCGATACCTACACCAGCGTTGCAACGGCATTGACGATGCTGGCCCTGCCGACCAGCGCAGCGCATTCCATAACGCTGAACAACAGCGCGACCGGCACGATCGAGGCGACGGGTGCCTTGTCGACCGCCGTGGCTGCGGTCGGTACGCTGGATCTCACCAATGCCGGTACGATCCGGGGCGGTGCCAGCTTCGCCGCGAACGGCGAAACCTATGCCGGAGCGATCCAGTCGTTCGATGCCAACGACCGGATCGTCAACACCGGCACGATCACCGGATCGATCGACACCGGCGCGGGTGACGACCGCGTCGAGAATTTCGGCACGCTTCAGGGCGACGTCTTCCTCGGCGAGGGTGACGACACCTTCCTCCATCGTGCCTCGGCCGTGCTGACCGGCACCGTCGATGGCGGGATCGGTACCGACAGCCTGATCGTCGACGCGGCCGGGGGCGGTACCGTCCGCGCCAGCCAGTTCGTCAATTTCGAACGCTTCAGCCAGATCGGCAGCGGCACGGTCGATTATATCGGCGCGTTCCAGACCACGACGCTCGACGTCAGCGGCGGCACCTTGGCGGTCGGTGCGGGCCAAACGCTCAGCAGCACCGGTCCGGTCACGATCACCGGCAGCGATGCGGCGGAAACCGTCGACAATGCGGGGACGATCACCGGTGCGGTGGCACTGGGTGCTGGCAACGATATCTTCGTCGATCGCGCGGGCAGCAGCGTCGTCGGTGGCGTCGATGGCGGTACGGGGGTCGACCTGTACCGCGTCGCCCTTTCGGGCGACCGCAGCGGGATCGGCATGCGCAGCGGCTTCGAGCAACTCGCGGTCGCCGGCAACGGCACGCTGGCGCTGACCCTCGACCAGAGCTTCGACAGCATCGCCCTGTCCGGCACAGGCCTCACGCTCGCGCTGAACGGCAACGCCGTCGGCACCATCACCGGCAGCGACGCGGCCGAAATGCTGCGGGTCGATGGCGATATCGGCCGCGCTGCACTGGGCGGTGGCGACGACATGCTGATGCTGGGTACCGTGATCGCCAACGGCACTTATACCGGCGGGGCGGGTAATGACACGCTGCGCTTCTCGACCAACGCACCGATCACGCTGGCGGGAAGCGCCAGCGGGTTCGAAACGATTGCGCTCACCGGTACCACGCTGAACATCGGCGGGACGCTCGGCATGGCCGGCGATCTGACGACGTTGGGCGATAGCGCGCAGACGGTGGCGCTCACCAGTGGCGGCACGATCAACGGCACGCTCGATCTGGGCGCTGGCAATGACAGCTTCAGCCTTGCTCCCGGCGGCATGCTCAACGGCACCGTCGCAGGGGGCGCAGGGGATGACGTCGCCACCATCACGCTGGCCGGGACACGCACGCTCGACGCCGCCGCGCTGACCGGCTTCGAGACGCTGGCGAGCACCGGCACCGGCATGCTGACCCTGACCGGCGCGCAAAGCTATGGACAGGTGACCGCAGGTACCGACCTGACGATCGCCAGCGGCGCGTCGCTGACCACCGGCACCATACGCTTCGCCGGTGGCAACGAACGGCTGACGATCGCCGGCGGCTTTGCCGGCACGGTCGATGGCGGCGCGGGCAGCGACACGATCACGGTATCGGGCGGCAGCGCCAGTGCGCCGGTCGCGTTCACGAACGTCAGCAATGTCGAGACGTTCGGGATGACCGGCGGCTATGCGACCGTCTCGGGCAATGCGGCACTCGGCAACGCAGCGCTGACCGGCGGGCGTCTGGTTGGACTTGCCAATTCGACGATCGCCGCAAACCGTATCGACGTCGGCACGGGTGCGACCTTCGGTTCGGCCGGCACCGTCAACGGCAACGTCAATGTCGCAGGTACGCTCAGCCCCGGTGCGTCACCGGGTGTGATGACCGTCAACGGCAATGTCGCACTGGCCAGCGGTTCGCTGTCGGTGTTCGAACTGACCCCGACCGTCTCCGACAAGCTCGTCGTCAACGGCGCGCTCTCGATCGCCAGCGGTGCGACGTTGCAGATCGTGCCGGTGGGCACGCTCCGCGCTGGCACCAGCTATGACCTGATCACCGCCAGCGGCGGGATCACCGGCGGGTTCACGACTGTCAACAAGCCGTCGAGCCTGTTCGGGGTGATCGTACAGCGCACCGACCGCATCCAGCTGCTCGGCCAGTTCCTGACCAACGCTCGCTTCTCGCCGCAGGTGGCGCGCAGCATCGCCTATGCGAACGCCACGCTGGCGGTGCAGCCCGCGACCAGCACGCTGTTCGACAGCCTGCCGGCGCTGGTCGAAACGTCGGGAGCATCGAATGCGCGTGGCTTTGCACAGCTGACGCCGGAGGCCTATGCCTCGGCGACGCAGCTGGGTGTCGATCATGCGCTGTCGCTGACCCAGGTCGCACGTGGCAATGCCTTTGCGACCGACCGGCAGGATGCCGGCGCCTTCACCTTCGCGCAGACGATCGGCCAATGGCACACGCTGCAGGGCGATGCCGCAGAGGGTAGCAACACCGCTCGCGCGCAAAGCTACGGCTTCCTGGGCGGGGTCGGCTATGGCGACCGCAGCTGGATGATCGGCGCGTTCGCGGGGTATCTGAACGGCCGGCAGCAGATCGGCGCGCTGGGCGCGCGCACGCGGGCCGATGGCGTCGTCGCCGGCATCCACGGCCGTTACGGGGCTGACAGCGGATGGGGCTTCAGCGCGTCGCTGCTGTACGATGGCGGTACGGCGGATACGGTGCGGGCACTGCCGACCGGGCGTAACGGGACCGGCAGCTACGATCTGCATAGCTGGGCCAGCGACGTCGCCGCATCCTATGGCATCGACGTTGGCGATGGCTGGTCGCTCCGCCCGCGGGTCGGCGTGACGTACATCCGCACCTCGCGTGAGGGGTTGCGCGAAACCGGGGCCAGCCCGTTCGCCCTGACTGTTGCGGGCAACCGGCACGTATCGGGCTTTGCCGATGCCGGGCTGACGCTGGCGCGCAGCGATGCCTCGGACGCACCGTTCCGGCCGTTCGTGTCGCTCGGCGCCCGCTATCAACTCGAGGGGCAGCGGGCGACGGCATTGGCGGGCTATGCCGGCAACGGCCTGGGGCTGGTCGCAGTCGGCGCAGGCCGTACCGAACTGGTCGGCACCGCCGCCGGCGGTGTCGCCTATCGCCTGCCTAGCGGTCTCGACATCTTCGCCTCCGCCTCGGCTCAGACCGGGCGGGACGATCATCAGGAGACGATCAGCACCGGCGTACGGCTGCGCTTCTGAACCAGACCGGCTCCGACCTCGCGCAAGGTCGGAGCCCACTTCCTCAATCGTGCCGCAGCGCCCAGGCTGGCGCGGCACGGCTTGCGCGGAGCGACTGGCCGAGCACGGTCAGCACCGCAACCAGCAGCGCCACCGCGGTCGCGCCGGCGAAGAACAGTGGCGACAGCGGGATCGCGTCCTCGAACCCCGCCAGCCACGTCCGCATCGCAAAATAAGCGAGCGGCCATGCGACGAGGTTCGCGATCAGGACGGGGCGTAGGAACTGCCCGACCAGCAGCTTGACGATGTCGAGCGACGACGCGCCCAGCGTCTTGCGGATGCCGATCTCCTTCACCCGCCGCTGCGTGTTGAACGAGGCAAGGCCCCATAGCCCGACGCAACCGATCAGCACGGCCAAGCCCGCCCCGATCCCGAACAGCCGCGTGGCACGGTCGTCGGCTTCGTAGAAGTCGGCGAGGCGGTCGTCAGCGGTCTTGGCGTTAAACGGCACCTGCGGCATCATCCGCTGCCACAGCGCTTGCACCGCCCGCATCGCGCTGCGCGGATCACCGGTCGTCCGGATCGTCACGACCGAGGTGCCGATCTTCTCGGGCAGGCGGTAATAGAGATAATAGGTCGGCGGCAGTGCCTTGCGCGGGGTGTCGAAACGCATGTTTTCGACCACGCCGACAATGGTGCGCGGGCGATCGCCGCCGACCGTCTTGCCGATCGCGGCCTCGGGACTGGCGAAGCCCAGCGTCGATAGCGCGCGGCGATTGATGACTATATTGAACCCCTTTGACTGATCCAGCAAATACACATCGTCCTTGCCATAGGCATCACCGAACCAGCGCCCGGCCAACAGCCGCGTACCATGGGTTTCGAAGAAGCGCGGGCTGACCAGTTCCCATTTGAGTGACGGTCCCGGTCCGGCGACACCGGGCAGCGGCACGTTGTCGCTGTTGTAATCGCCGCTACCCCCGGCCGCCGCATTTGACACCGTCACGTCCTTGACTTGCGGCAATGCGCGGAGCGCGGTCAGGATCGAGGGCAGGCGATCCTTGGGCACCGCCGAATCCGCGGTCGATTGCAGCACGATCAGCGCTTCACGCTGAAAACCGACATCGGTTGCGCGGACATGGCGGGTCTGCGCGACCAGCACGGCGGTGCCGATCATGAAGGCGATGGCGAGGCCGAACTGCCCGATCACCAGCAGTTCGCGAATGCGCGTGCCCGCCCGCCCGCCGCCGGGCGACCGCGCCGATGCCAGCACCGACGCAGCTGGAAAGCGCGACAGCAGGATGGCAGGGTAGACCCCCGCCAGTACGCCGACGACTGCCGTCAGCACCACCAACGCCGGTACCACCACCTCGTACGGCATGGTCAGAGACAGTCCACCTGCCGCATTGACCAGCGGCAGGCCCAGCTCGGCAAGGATCAGTCCGCCTAGCGCGGCGATCGCGACGGTCAGCACCGCTTCACCCAGAAACTGGCGGACCAGCGTACCGCGATCGGCGCCCAGTACCTTGCGCATCGCCACTTCGCGTGCGCGAAGCCCTGCGCGGGCGGTGGCGAGGTTGATGTAATTGACCACCGCGATCAGCAGCGTCAGCACGCCGACCAGCCCCAACGTGACAACGGTCGTCTTGGCGCTGCTGCTGTCGTTCCCCTGCGGTTCGAGATGCAGGTCCGCAAGCGGCAACAGGCTCAGTTGCTGCACCGACGACGGTTTTTCACCGACATCGGCCAGTTCCTTGCCGCGCCGGTCGACGAACGCGGTCAGCTTGCCTTCGAACGCGCGCGCGGCGGCGGGCGTATCGAAGCGCAGATAGGTCTGCAGGTTCGTGCTGCCCCAATGATACCAGTTTTCGGTTCCCATCTCGCGGGTGAGCGGCACCAGTACCGACAGCTTCAAATCGGTATTCTTGGGCAGGTCGCGGAATACCGCCGCCACACGATACGTCCGCACCTTGTCCATCGACAGGACCAGCGTCTGCCCGATCGGATCGCGGTTGCCGAAATAGGCGCGCGCGGTCTGTTCGTCGATCGCGGCATTGCCCGGCTGCGCCAGTGCGGTCGCAGCGTCGCCCGCGACCAGCGGCAACGGGAACATCCCGAAGAAATTGGCATCCACCTGTGCCGCATCTACTGGTGTCGCGCGTCCATCGGCCAGGATCGATCCGGCATTGCCACCACCATTGATCCGCGTGCCGACGACGCCCGGGAAATCCTCGCGCATCTGGTCGATCAGCCCGCCCATCGTCCAGGCAAAGGTGCCATTGATTGGACTGTTGGCCAGCGTCCAGGTCGTCTGCACGACATAGACCTTGTCGTGATCCGGCAGCCATTTCTCATAGCTGGTCTCGAACCGGACATAGAGGCCGAGGATCAGGAACACCGCGATCCCGACCGCAAGGCCACCGATGTTGAGCGCGGCATAGAGCTTGTGGCGCACAAGCGAGCGATAGAGCGACAGCAACGTGAAGCGGTTCATGGCCTTCCCCCTGTTTCCTGGATCAGCCGCAGGTGACGCGGGCCATACCGCTCTTGGACACCGCGCATTGCGGGCGGCCGGTGACGGTCACGCGGGTGATGCCGCTGGCGTCGATCCCCGCCGGGCCGTTCACCTGCGCGCGGACCGATCCGGTGCCGCTGGCATCGACCGACAATGCGGCGGTGGTGAGTGTCGAGGTGTCGACATGTCCAGTCCCGCTGGCGTCGATTGCCAGTACATCGGTGCGGCCATCGGCGACGATGCGGCCGGTGCCGCTGAGGTCCAGCGACAACCGCGATGCCCGCACTCCGCGCAGCGTCGCGGTGCTGGTGCCCGATACGTCGATCGTCGCGCGGGTGGCGCGCAGGCCGTCGATGGCGAGGGCGCCGGTGCCGCTCATCCGCGCCTCGAAACTCGGCGTCTCGAACGCGGCGATGCGGACCGACCCGGTGCCGCTGGCATCGATCGCGGTCAGGCGCGGCAGGGTGATGTTGATCGTTGCGGCAGGCTTGTTCTGGCGGCTGTCACAGCTGCCCTTGGCACGCAGCAGCGTCAGCACGCGGCCGCGCACCGCGACACCGATCGCCGCCAGCGACCCCGCCTGCCCCTGTGCGCTGACCGCGAAGCGCGCGCCGAAGGTGATGGCGACATGGTCGCAGCCGCGCACGTCGATGCGGTCGAAATCGGCGGCGGCGAAGCTGCGCGTGGTGACCTGCGCCAGCGCCGGGGTCGGCACGGCGGAGGCGAACAGCGCGAGGGTGAGGAACGGTTTCATGGGGCAGGTCTCCGGTCGGGAGGAAAGGGGGAATGCGCCGCCACCGGCCCGGGGCCGTATCCCCGCGCAGGCGGGGATCCAGAGCGGCAAACGCGAAGGTTGGTTCGTGTGGCCCTGGCTCCCCGCCTGCGCGGGGGTACGCAGGGGTCGGCCCGGCCGCATCACATCGCCCGCATCGCGCTGGCGACGATGCGCCCGTCGAGCATGTCGATGCGCCGCCTGGCCATGTCGGCGTGCGCCGGCGAGTGGGTGACCATCACGATCGTCGCGCCGTCGTCGTTGAGTGCGGTGAGGATGTTCATCACCTGCTCGCCATTGGCGGTGTCGAGATTGCCGGTCGGTTCGTCCGCCAGGATCAGCTTCGGATCGCCGACGATCGCGCGGGCGATGGCCGCGCGCTGCTGCTGCCCGCCCGAGAGCTGATGCGGGAAATGACGGGCGCGGTGGGCGATGCCGACCTTGTCCATGGCGGCGGCCACCCGCCCCTTCCGGTCGCCGGCGTCGCTGCGATAGGCGAGGCCGAGCGCCACATTCTCCTCGATCGTCAGCTCGTCGATCAGGTTGAAGCTTTGGAACACGAAGCCGAGCGTCGATCCCCGGAACTTGGCGAGGTCCTTTTCATCGAGCGCGGCAAGATCGCGCTCACCGAACAGATATTTGCCGCCGGTCGGGCGATCGACCGTGCCCAGCGTGTTGAGCAAGGTCGACTTGCCGCAGCCGGACGGGCCCATGATCGCGACGAACTCGCCGGCTTCGACATGGAGGTTGATATCGGCCAGCGCGGTCGTCTCGACCTCGTCGGAGACATAGCGGCGCTGGATATTCTCGAGACGGATCATCGGTCCCCCCTTAGTGTATGTTGATGGTGTCGCCCTTCACGGTCGACAGATTGCTGGTGACGATGCGGTCGCCGGGGTTCAGCCCCGACAGGATCTCGACCACTTCCGGATTGCGGCGGCCGATCCGGACCGCGCGGCGGATGGCATGGGTGCCGTCGGCGTCGAGGACGAAGGCGAAGGCGAAGGCGCCATTTTCCACCGCCAGCCACCCACCGACCGGGGCCACCACCGCCTTCGATGCAGCGCCCAGCGTGATGCGGATGTCGATGGTCTGGCCGCGATTGAGGTTCGGCGGGGTCTGATCGAACGTCAGCTCGACCCGAAACCGCCCGTCCTTTACCGCGGGCAACACCTTGGAGACGGTCAGCGTCGCTCCATCGGCTCGCGCCTTCTGCCCCACCGCGACGCGGCCGAGGTAGAATTCGTCGACATCGGCCTCCAGCTTCCACGATCCCTCGCTGTCGACCTGTCCCGCCGGGTCGCCGGGCTTCAGCGTCTGACCCGGTTGCAGCGTGAAGTTGGTCAGCCGCCCGGCGGCGGGGGCGCGGATGGTCAGCGCCGAGAGGCCGCCGCGTACCGCCGCGAGATTGCCGGCGAGCCGCGCCTGCGTATCGGCAAGCCGTGCGCCCTGCGTCGCGGTGATCCGCGCCTCGGTGCTGCTGCCGGCGCGCAGTTGCGCAAGGCGGCGGGCCTGATAGTCGGCCTCGGCGCGATAGCCGGCGACGCCCGCCTCCGACACGATGCCCTTGTCGAACAGCTGCTGGCGGATGGCGAGGTCGCGGCGCGCCTTGATGAGGTCGTATTCGGCCTGTGCCACCTGCGCCGACCGGTCGAGCCGGCTGCGCTCGATCCCCAGCCCCTCACCCGCGACCGCGCCCAACTGGCTGGCGATCGCCGCCTCGCGGGTCAGCACCTCGAGGCGCAGTTCGGGATTGGCGAGCCTCGCCAGCGGCTGTCCGGCGGCGACCATCGCCCCGTCCTGCACCAGCAAGGTCTCGACCTGCCCGCCTGACAGCACCCCGACCAGCGTGGTCAGCCGGGGTGCTACGACCCCACGCACCGGCAGGTAATCGTCGAACGCGGCGCGGGTCACTTCGCCGGTCTCGATCCGGTCGGCATCGATATCGGTCGATCCGGCGGCGGGCAGGAAGCGCCACAGCGCGACCGCCGCCAGCACCACCGCCACCGCGATCCACAACGGACGCTTGCGCCACCAGCGGGCGCGGGGGCGCTCCACGCGGCGGTCCATGGCGGCACCGGGGGCCGTCCCCTGCCCGGTCGTCGTGCTGCTTGCGCCCTGTGTCGGTTCGGTCATCATGGACACAGTGTCACCGATCCGGGCGGAAAATCCTAAGTGACTATAACCGAACGATATTCATCCGATGGACGGACAAGTGACCGTCCATGTCCGGACGCACTGTCCGAAAATGGACAGGAGCCGGGCCCGTCAAGCGGGCTGAACGTGCTGCTGATCGACGACAATGCCAGCATCGCCGAATCGATCGCACTCGCGGTGCGCCTCGGCGGACACCGCATCGATGCCGCCGCAACGCCCGAGGAGGCACTCTCCCGGCTCGCCGCCGCCCGCTACGACGTGATCCTGCTCGACATGAACTATGCCGCCGGGCGCACCGATGGCGCGGAGGGGCTGAAGCTGCTGGCGCGCATCCTGTCCGACGATCCGGCAGCAGCCATCGTCGTCATCACCGCGCATAGCGGCGTGCGTATCGCGGTGGAGGCGATGCGCGCGGGGGCACGCGATTTCATCATGAAGCCGTGGCGCAATGCCGACCTGCTCGCCCGCATCGCCACCGCCGCACGCGCGCAGGTGCCGGTCGCGGCAACACCGCAGCCGATGACGACCGAACCGGCGCGGCTGCTGGGCGACAGTGCGGCGATGGCGACTTTGCGCGATCTGGTCCGGCGCATTGGCCCGACCAGCGCCGGGGTGGTGGTGACCGGTCCCGCCGGATCGGGACGCGGCCTGACCGCCGCCGCGCTTCACGCTGCCTCCGCCGATGCCGGGGTGGCGATGCCGGTCATCGACCTGCGCGACGATACAGCATGGAGTCAGATTGTCGACACGTCGATGATCCTACTCCGCCATCCCGACCGTCTGGGCGAGGTCGGGCAGGCGCGGCTGCTGGCGCGGCTGCCCGCCGACACGCGCTGCATCGCCATCGCCGACAGCGCGAGCGGCATCCTGCCAGCACTCGCCCGCCGCATCGCCACGGTCGAGATCGCGGTGCCGCCACTCACCACACGTGGCGACGATGCGCTGCTGCTCGCGCGCCATTTCCTGCGGATGGCGGCGGCGCGGCATGGGCGGGCGGTCCCCGCCTTCACCCCCGCTGCCGAGGCGCGGATCCTGCGCGGCCCCTGGCCCGACGAGGTGCGCGGACTGGCGGTGGCGATCGAGCGCGCGGTCCTGCTCGGCGACGGCACGATCGACACCGCGCTGCTCGCACCCGAGCCGGTGGCGGTCGTCGCGGCGGATGCGCCGGTGCGCTTCGACCTCGACGAAAACGAACGCGCGGTGATCGAAGCGGCACTGCGCGAACATCGCCACAATGTCAGCCATGCCGCGGCAGCACTCGGGCTGAGCCGCGGCGCACTGTACCGGCGGATGGCGCGCCATGGGTTGTAGGCCCTGCCCTTCTACCTTCTGTCGTACCCCCGCGCAGGCGGCGGTCCAGAGCCACGCGGAACCACGGTCGCGCTTCATCACCCTGGGCCCCCGCCTGCGCGGGGGTACGGACCGCTTGCACCCCCACCCCCGTATCCGGGCAAAGGTCGGCGACCGCCGGCGCATCGCGATATACCGCCCATGCTGACCCCCGAACGCCGCCGCACCCTCGCCGCGCTCGGATCGGGCATCACCCTCACCCTTGGCGGCGCGGGGCTGGTACTGGCGTGGCAGGCGGGCGTGTGGGGGTCGCTGCTCGGCACGCTCGGCATCATCGCCTGGGCGCTGGCGCTCGGCTGCTGGATCGCACTGCGCCGCGCCGCGGCCAGCCCCGCCCCGCTCGCGACGGCGCACGACACGCTGCCGATCGCGGCGCTGCTCGATCAGGTGCCCGTCCCATTGCTGCGCATCGACGCGGCGCAGGTCCGCGCGATCAACCGCGCCGCACGCGCGCTGTTCGTCGCCGACGACCGGCTGACCGCGCCACCACCCGCGCTCACCGATCCCGCCGCACGGCATCTGCGCCATGCCGGGCGGCGCTGGCGGATCGATGCCGTGACGCTCGGCCCCGACACCCGCCTCGCCGCGCTGATCGACATCGCGGCGGAGGAACATGCCGCGCAGGAACGCGCCAGCGACGAGATGATCGACATTCTCGGCCACGAACTGCTCAACGGCTTGTCGCCGATCGTGTCGCTGGCCGACAGCGCAATGACCGCCGCCGCCCGCGGCGACGCGATGCTCGGCGATATCCTTTCCACCCTTGCCCGCCGTGTCGAGGGGCTGGAGGGGTTCACCCGCGCCTATCGCGAACTCGCCCGCCTGCCCGATCCGGTGCCCGGCCCGGTCGCGCTCGGCGAACTGGCCGACGATCTAGCGCGACTGTTCCGCGGGCGGTTCGGCGAAGCGGTGACGCTGACCGTCCAAGCCGAAGGGACCGCCCAGATCGACCATGACCAGATGGTGCAGGCACTCTGGGCATTGCTCCAGAACGGCGCCGAAGCCGCGCTCGCTGCGGACGCGCCGGCACGGGTCGCGCTGACCCTACGCGCCGACCATGGTTTCGTGGCGGAGGTGCAGGACAGCGGCCCCGGCATCGCCGCCGCCGATCGCGTGCGCATCTTCCGCCCGTTCCACACCGACAAGGCGGGTGGCTCGGGCATCGGCCTGACGCTCGCACGCCGCATCGCCCGCGCCCATGGCGGCGAGCTGACGCTCAGCGACACACACGCGACCTGCTTCCGCCTGACCCTGTCCGACATGTCGACAGGTCGAATTGTCGAATGACCGACAGGTCGAACGGCTATGATTTGATCGCCGACCGCTTCCTTGCCGCACGCTCGGACATCGGCGTCGGGGTCGTGCGCGACTGGGCCCGCGCCCTGCCCTTGGGTAGCTCGATCCTCGACATCGGTTGCGGCAGTGGCTGGCCGGTCGCGACGACACTAGCCGAAGCGGGCCACCGCCTCGCTGGGATCGATCCCTCCCCGACCCTGCTTGCCGCCTTCCGCCGCGCCGTGCCCGATGCCGATACCGCCTTCGAAGCCGCCGAGGACAGTCGCTTCTTCGGCCGCCGCTTCGACGGCGCGGTCGCGGTCGGGCTGTTGTTCCTGCTGCCCGAGGCGGCACAGGCGGCGCTGATCGCGCGCGTCGGACGGGCGCTCCACCCCGGCGGCGGCTTCCTGTTCACCGCCCCGCGGATCCCCGCGACGTGGCGCGACATGCTGACCGGACGGGTATCGCGGTCGCTGGGCGAGGGCGCCTATCGTACGCTATTGGCCGGTGCCGGCTTCCATCCCCCTCGAATTATTGCCGATAGCGGCGGAAATGACTGGTTTACGGCAGTTGCCGGGTCGACGGACCGGGCCTAAGGTCGGACGAATTGGTAACGAGGATCGTGATTGTCCGTGGACGGCCGGCAACCAGCGCAGCACCGTCGCGATCGTCCCGCCACGCATCGGCGCATCGCGTCGCGCGGTGACCGTCGATGAGCGCGCTACCCCCCGGCGATATCGATGCGATGCGCGGCAAGCCGCTGCGCCGCACCCTCATCGCCAAACCGGTCGCCGCACCGGTCGACACCACCCGGCGGCTCGCCACCTGTCGCTGCGGCTCGGTCCGCGCCATCTGCACCGGCGCGCCGCTACGCGTGCTGGCCAACCATTCCCCCGACAGCCAGCGCCGCAGCGGCAGCGCGTTCGCGGTCGACGCCCGCTTCGCCCAGGATCGCGTGTCGCTCGACGGGCCGACCAGTCGCTGGTCGGCGCTGGAGGGCGACGGCACCCGCACGACCTATCGTTTCTGCGCGACCTGCGGATCGACGCTCGCCTATACCAACGATGCCCGGCCGGGCGAGGTCGCGATTCCCGTCGGCGCCTTTGCCGATCCGGCATTTCCGCCACCCACGGTGTCGGACTGGGAACAGACCCGCCAGCCATGGGCCGCAATCACCGGCGACGCGGTCGAGCACCGCGACTGACGCCGCCATCGACCTGTCGACAGGTCGACGTCAGTGGCCGTAGCGCTTGATCCCGCGCTGGCGCAGGCGGCGGCGCTGGCGGCGGCGATAGGCAATGATCGCCCAGGGGATGACGATCAGCGCAACGACGCCGATGATCGCATAGGCCAGGAATTCACGGGACAGGTCCATCGGGGTTTCTTGCAATTTTACAACCGTCCTGTCCATGATTGCGATCAGGGACAGGACGTTAAATTCGGGTCCGCCCGCCGTCCGTTATCGCTCGACGTGTCGACAGGTAGGGCCGTCGACAGCCTATTCGCCGATCGGGCTCTCGCCATATTTGCGCAGCACGTCGTTGAACGCCTCGGCCATCAACGCCTGCAGGCTGCGGTCCTGCCGCCTCGCCAGCATGTGCATCGCCAGCGACATGTCGGGCGTGAAGAAACCGGCGATCTGCTTGCGGCCCTGCCGGCTCGCCGGACCCTTGGCATCGGTGGCGGCGGCGGCGGCCGGTGCGGCAGGAGCCGCGGCCGGGGCAGGGGGCGGCGGGGTCGCGCGGTCGCGCAGGTTGGCGAAGGACGGCTTGCGGCTCATGCCATGACTTTCCGGAAACGAGGGGCCGGCATGTCGAGCTGTCGACATGTCCACTTGTAGAGTTCGCGAACCTCTTCGGCCGCCTTGCCGGCGGGTTCGCTTTCCATGACCGTGCGCCCCTCGGCACTGGCATGGCGGTATGCGGCGCGATCGGGCAGCAGCACGGGGCAGGGCGGTGTGCCGAAGCCGTCGACCAGCTCGCCCGCCTCCTGATACACGCGCGGCGCATTGGGCGGGCCGGCGGTGAACACGACGAACGCCGGACGGCGCAGCAGCTGCACCAGCTTGGCGGTGGTCTGGATCGCCGACAGGTCGAACGCGCTCGGCCGGCACGGGATCAGCACCAAGTCCGCCGCCTCGACTGCGGCGCGCGCCGCGCTGTCGGCATGCGGCGGGGTGTCGATCACGATCACCTCTGCACCCTGCGCGGTCGCGGCGGCGATCTTGGCGGCCAGGCGGGGCGGAGGGCTGTCGATCACCTCGGGCGGTGCTTCGCCGCGCCACGACGCCCATTGGCTGGCGGTCGCCTGCGGATCGGTATCGACGACCAGTGCGACCCGGCCCGACGCCTGAGCGGCGGCGGCAAGGTGCAGCGCCAGCGTCGTCTTCCCCGCGCCGCCCTTCTGGCTGATGATGGCTATTGTCGGCATGTCGTCGCTTCTACCTGTCGACATGCCGACACGTCAAGCTGTCGAGGTGTCGGAACGGGTATTGCCGGTCGATCCATCCCATGTGTTATGCTGCCGCGACAAAGGCGTTCGTCGAAGCGATAGCGATCGGGACGCTGGATAAGGCAGGGTCGTTCCTCACCCTACTGATGACGATCGCCGCCTTCCCGTTTCCGGTCGGCTTGCCGCCGACTTGGTTGCCGATGCGGCCGAAGCCGATTGGTCGATACCATGGGGGTATGAGGCGTGTTGCGGCACGGAAGGGCGTTGGTGGGCCGGCTGCATCGCTTCCCTGCAAAAGCCCCTGCGAACCTTGGCAGCGTCCGCCATCTGGATAGGATGTCGCCGTGGACGAGGAGGATCCAGAGCCATTCCGGTGGAGCGACGAGCCCGAACTCGAATATAAGCTGCTGGGCTGGGGGTGCCTGTTGCTGCTCGCCCTGCCGTTAGCCGCTGCCTTTTACATCGCCTTCCGCTTCTGCGATCACGGCTGCGGCTAGCGTAGCCCGGTTACCGGTCCTTTCCCCGCTTCGTTATCGGAAGCACTGCACGAACGAGTCTGCCGGCTTGGTTTCGTCGAAGACACAATCATTCCGCGTCTTCACCGCCGCTTGCGTGAACAGCCTGATGACGGCGAGCTTTGCCGGATTGAAGGATTCGAGCCGTGGAAAACATCGCGCGGCGCCCGCCGTGCGCACCTGCCCGTCGACATTCGCCTCGAAGCTGGCCGTGTCGCCATGGCAGCCGGCGGAACCGTTCGGGACCTTTCCGATACGTTTCGGATCATAGGTTTCGGGCGCGTAGACCGCCGCGTCCAGAGCGGTGAGTTCCTGCCAGATCGAAGCGGCGATGACATGACGCTCGGCGGGTTTGTCGTTCCACGTCAGAAGCAGCGTCACCTAATCGTCGCGATGGCGCTCGATCTCATGGTCGGCGGACGGCCCGGAAGCCAGACCGAGACCTGCAAACGGCGAACATTCCGGCCGCTTCTCGCGGCCTCCTCGATTGGCATCAGGCCGGCGGCGATGAACTGTTGGCGACGAAACGCTGCGTTCTCGGCGATACCGCGCCGGAATGCAGCCTTAGTCGGGGTCTGCTCGACCGACGCGATCAGAAAGAATGCGGCCAGGAACATAGCCAACCTTTACCGAAACCTCCACGAACGATAATGCACGCTATGGGAAGCCAAACGGTTTCGACCGCTTACGATGAACCGACATGTTGACACCCCGACATGTCAACCTCCGGATCGGCGCTGCGGAAACACTGCCATCTCCGCCAATTGATGCAGCGCTGCGCCGACCAGGCAACCGATCAGCACCTCGACCCCGCGTGCGAAGCCGGCTTGCGCGATACCCTGGCCCGGTGCCACCGTCAGCAGCACGATCGCCGCGGTCCACATAGACAGCCGCAGGTCGCTCCGCCAGCGGACCAGCGCGGCGCAGATCGCGACGGCCACGCCCAGCGTCATGCCTGGCCCGGCCCCGGCCAATAGAATGCCGACCGCGATCGCCACCCCGATCCCGACCGCCGTCGCCACGAGCCGCCAGCCCAGCGTCCGCCGGGTATCGCCCAACCGGTCCTGCGACACGACCAGCGCCGATACCGTCGCCCAGACCGGATGATCGAGCCCCGCCCACGACGCGATCAGCAGCGCCAGCACCGCCGCACCGGCACAGCGCAGCACGAACGCCGCCGCCGCCAACCGCCCCGGCATCACCGCAGCAGATTGGCCTTAGCCAGTTCCAGCACCTCGTCGCCGCGCCCGCTCATGATCGCGCGCAACGTGTAGAGGCTGAACCCCTTCACCTGCTCCGCCTGTATCTTGGGCGGCATGGCGAGTTCGAGCGTCTCGGTCACCACATCGACCAGCGCCGGGCCGTCATGCGCGAAGGCGGCGCGCAGCACGCTTTCCAACTCGTCCGATCGCGTCACCCGTGCGCCGAAAAAGCCCATCTGCGCCGCGACCGCGCCGAAATCGGGGTTCTTCAGCGCGACGTTGGTGTCGACATAGCCCGCCGCCTTCTGCTCCATCTCGACGAAACCGAGCGTCGAATTGTTGAAGACGATAATCTTGATCGGCAGGTTCATCTGCACCGCGGTCAGCATGTCGCCCATCAGCATGGTCAGGCCACCATCGCCCGACAGCGACACGATTTGCCGCCCCGGATAGGCAGCCTGCACGCCCAACGCCTGCGGCATCGCATTGGCCATCGACCCATGATTGAACGATCCGATCAGTCGCCGCCGCCCGTTCATCGTCAGATAGCGCGCCGCCCACACCGCCGGCGTGCCGACGTCGGCCGTGAACACCGCATCCTCACTCGCGAGCCGGTCGACGACCTTCGCCACGAACTGTGGGTGCAACGGCTTGTCGCCGTCGCGTGCCGTTGCGAGATCGTCCAGCCCCTCGCGCGCTTTCGCATAATGTGCCCGCGCTTTCGTCAGAAAGGCGTCGGAGCGATCGGGCGCGATCTGCGGGGTCAGCAGCGCCACCGCCTCGCGCACATCGCCGACGATACCGATCTCGATCTGCGCCCGCCGCCCCAGTGCCGAAGGATCGCGGTCGATCTGCGCGATCTTCGCCTTCTCGGGATAGAAGTTGCGATAGGGGAAATCGGTGCCGAGCATCAGCAGCGTGTCGCACTCCATCATCGCATGATAGCCCGACGAAAAGCCGATCAGCCCGGTCATGCCGACGTCGTACGGGTTATCCCATTCAATCCATTCCTTGCCGCGATAGGCATGGACGATCGGGGCGTTCAGCGCCGCCGCCAGCGCCACGACTTCGTTATGCGCGCCGGCAACACCCGCCCCGCAGAGCAAGGTCACCGCCTCCGACCCGTTGAGCAGTTCGGCGAGCCGGGCGATTTCCTGCACCTGTGGCACGACGCGCGGGGGCAGGGGGGTCGCGAAGTCGGCACGGGCATTGTCCGGCGCGTCCTTGAGCGCGACGTCGCCGGGGATCACCAGCACCGCGACGCCCTGCTTGCCGATCGCGGTGCGCAGCGCGCGGTGGAGCAGTTCGGGCATTTGTTCGGGGGTCTGCACCATCTCGCAGAAATGGCTGCATTCGCGGAACAGCTCGGTTGGGTGCGTCTCCTGGAAATAGTTCAGCCCGATCTCGCTCGACGGAATATGCGCGGCGATGGCGAGGACGGGCACGCGGTTGCGCTGGCAATCGAACAGCCCGTTGATGAGGTGGAGATTGCCCGGCCCGCAGCTGCCCGCACACACCGCCAGTTTTCCGGTCGCGGCCGCCTCGGCCCCGGCGGAAAAGGCCGCGACCTCCTCGTGGCGGACATGCATCCATTCGATCGCGCCCGACCGGCGCAGGCTGTCGTTGATCGCGTTCAGGCTGTCGCCCGTCACGCCCCAGATCCGCTCGACACCCGCCGCGATCAGCGTGTCGGTGATGAGATCGGCGATCTTCATGGTGTTTCCCTCGAATAATGGTCGAGGGCGAAACGAGGGGCGGGCGGTTTGGCTTCGTGAGCGTGGTTGCAATGACGGCAAGCCGGATTTCTGGAGGACGGCAGCCTACGATGCCGCCATCATCCTATTGCACGGTCGTGCCGGCGATCGCGACCTCGGCCACCCGCCCGCGACGCCGCTCCAGCATCTGGCGTTCGGACAGCGAATTGCCGATCGCCGCCCTGTCCGCCGATCGCGTATCGATCCTGTCCTCGACATAGCCAAGGGCCATCATGGTCCCGAGTACGGCAGCACCAAAGGCACCGGCGGTCAGATATCCGTTGCGCTTCGTCATAGGGTTCATCCCGATACTAGCGAAAATCCCCCTGAAAACAGGCATTGCCGGCTTTGGGTCCCTGCCATCCCGTTCGGTCTGAAGCGTACCTTTCGATCTTGGGCGATCAGGCGATCTCCGCCACCGCCGTCCCCGCCTGTCGCTCGAACAGCCGCCGATACTGGCCCTCCTCCGCCGCGAGCAGCGCGTCGTGGGTGCCGTCCTCGACGATCCGCCCGCCGGCGAACACCAGGATGCGGTCGAGCGCGCGGACGGTCGACAGGCGGTGGGCGATGACGATCGCGGTGCGGCCGATCATCAACCGCTCCATCGCCTGCTGGATCGCCGCCTCGCTTTCGGAATCGAGGCTGGAAGTCGCTTCGTCGAGGATCAGGATCGGCGCATCCGCCAGGAACGCCCGCGCGATCGCCACCCGTTGACGCTCGCCACCCGACAGCTTGACGCCACGTTCGCCGACCAGCGTGCGATAGCCCTTGGGCAGGGCCATGATGAAGTCGTGCGCGTTAGCGAGCCGCGCCGCCTGTTCGATCTGCGCCTGGGTCGCATCGGGCCGGCCATAGCCGATATTCTCGGCCAGCGTGCGGTGGAACAGCACCGGTTCCTGCGGCACGATCGCGACCTGTCGGCGGAGCGACGCCTGCGTCGCCTGCGCCACGTCCTGCCCGTCGATCGTCACCCGCCCGGCATCGACGTCGTAGAGCCGCTGGATGAGCTTCACGAAGCTGGTCTTGCCCGATCCCGACGGTCCGACCAGCCCGACGCGCTGCCCCGCCGCGATCGTCACCGACAGCCGCTCGTACAGCGGCCGGTCCTGCCCGGCATAGCGGAAGGTCACGTCGCGAAACGCGATCGCGCCGCCCTGAATCGCGATCGGCCGCGCATCGGCTCGGTCGGCGACGCCCAGCGGTTCGTCGTGGAGCGCGACCAGCTCCTCCATTTCGTTCACCGCGCGCTGCAGCTGGTGCACATATTGGCCGATGTCGCGCAGATAGCCGTTCAATACCAGATAGCTGGTGACGACATAGGCCATGTCCCCGGCACTCGCCCGACCCTGCGCCCAGAGCCATAGCGCGGTGCCGGTCGCGGCGATGCGGATCAGCCAGAGCAGCGCCAGCTGTCCCGATCCCGCCCAGGTAAAGGCCAGCCAGGTGCGCAGCGTCCGCCGCCGCCATTTGGCGACGGTCCTGGCCAGCAACGCCTCTTCGCGCGCCTCGCCGCCGAACGCCTTCACCACCGCATTGGTGCCGATCGCATCGGCCAGCACCCCGCCCATCCGGGTATCCCACTGGTTCGACAGCCGCGCGATCGGCGCCAGCACCCGCGTCGCCAGCCACACGGTCAGCGCGATATAACCGACCGCGCCGATCCCCATTACCAGCCCCAGCAACGGCCAGTGCAGCGCCAGCAGCGCGACCGTGCCGACCAGCACCGTCAGCGAGGGGAGCAGCGACAGCAGCAACACGTCGTTCAGCGTATCGAGCGCCCACATGCCGCGCGTGATCCGCCTGACCGTCGACCCCGAAAAGGCATTGGCGTGCCAGTCGGTCGACAGCCGCTGGACGCGGGCGAACGCTTCCTGCGTCACGTCGCGCATCATACCCAGCGTCAGCGGGGTGATCGTCCACCAGCCCAGATGGCGCAGCACGACCATCGCTCCGCCGAGCAGGGTGATGGCCGCGAAGGCGCGCCATGCCGCCGCCGACGCGCCGCTGCCGACCGCGTCGATCATCCGCCCGGCATAGAGCGGCACGAACACCTCGGTCAGCGTCGCCAGCAGCATCACCGCCGCGCACGCGACCGCCAGCCACGGCGTGCGCGCCCAGTGGCGAAAGGTAAAGGTAAGCACCGCGCGCAGCACGGAGGCGCGCGGAAACAGATCCTCGGTATCGTCGTCGGTCATGGCAGTTTCCGCGGCAGATGCGCGGTCCTTGTAATCAGCAGGGGCAGGTCGGTCGGAGACCGTGGGCGTCAGTGGTGGATGCCACCGACCCGAAGATCGCCGTGGGCGGGCATGGTGCAATTGGTCATGTCGCCCTCCCTGTCGTGCGTGCTGGACGCCGATTCCATAACCGATCGGACGGGGAATTGGTAGGCGGCGGGTAACGCTGCGAAAGGTGACGAAGGTTGCACGTATCGATCCCTGCCAAATCCGGCACGTTTCCAACCGATTCTTTATTTATATTGTAATATCAATATTTCAGATAGTTTTTCACAATATTGGCGCAATGCACGCCATGGGCATTGTGATCTGCGTTGAATACGCACGGACGTTCGGCCATTATCCCGGAACGAAAGACCTTCCCAAGAGGCGTGGTTGACGGTGAATATCGAAAAGATCCTTGTCGATCGACCGGAAGGACTGTGGAACCGCGACGCATGCCGGCGGCATTTTTCCGATCTCGGGCAACGGTTGACGAAAAGTCGCCGGATCCACGGCAAAGGACGCGTGCTGGTCGACCTGTCGGGGACACTCGTTCAGCCGCAGGAGGCGTTTTCCTATGTCCAGTCCGACCTGGCCGGCATCCTCGCACCCGCCGACCGGATCGCCTTTGCCGGCGGGGTCGCGCTGCTGCGGATGCAGAAGAAACGCCTGACGCTGCCCGCCGAGACGGAGGTTTTCGAAAAGGTCGAGGACGCCCGCGCATGGTTGGAGCAAGGCTGACGGGGCTTCGCGCCTATTCCGCACCTGTCCGGGCATAGCGGCCGGCGGCAAGGTCGTGGAGCACCCGCCGGATATAGCGGACCTTTTCCAGCGGTTCGCGCGACAGCGCCGAATAGGTCAGATATTTGCGCGCCAGCAGATAGCCGTCGGGCGTCTTTTCCAGCACGCCGATCAGTTCGGCGAGCACCGCATGGCGCCACAGCGTCGGATAGGGGAAGCCGTCCAGCGCCTCGACCTCGCGCAGCGTCGCTGGGCAGCGCAGATCGTCGGGCGGCACGTCGTCCGCCCCGCCATATCGGCACCCAGCACGGGATCGTCGGTCAACCGCGCGGCATTCAGCACGGTGACTGCGCCGATCAGGTACAACGTCATCAGCGCGGCGGGCTGCACCTCGCTCAATTCGAACACCGACAGATAGATGTCGAGCGCGGCCGCGACCCGTTCGCGTGGAGGGCGGTCGGCGCTGCCGGCCGGCGGATGGATGCCGCTCACCTCGAACCCGGCGATCAGCGCGTCGAAAATCGCGGCCAGCGTGTCCGACAGCCGGGTTATCGCCGGCAGCGTGTCGAACCCGGGCACCAGATAGAAGCTGTTGCCGTCCGCCTCGCAGAAACCGGCGGCGATCAGCGCACGGCCGGCGCGGCGCACGGTTTCGCGCGGACGATGCAGCGATGCCGACATCGCCTGCAGGCTGAATTTGCGGCTATCGCCCTTCAACGCCGCGCGCAGCATCAGCATCAGCACCGCCGAGCGATGAAAATCGCGCCCGGCGGCGACGAACGCCGCCGACTGGGCGCGCAGCTGGAATGCGTTGATGACCCGTGTCGCGTGGCGCACGGGAAAGGCCGAACCGATCCGCTCCATCCGCTTTCTTCATGCCTGGCGGGCGTTGGCAGATATCCGCCAACGCCCGCCAATTCCACCGACGATGCCGATCAGTTCAGACTGGGGACATAGACGTAGAAGGTCTGGCCGGTCACCAGGTCTATCACGGTTTGGTCGAGATGCAGCGTGCCGCCGTCCATGATCCTGATCGATCCGCAATCGTCGGCGGTTCTGCCGTCGCCGGTGATGGCCATTACCGAAAAGAATTTGCCGTCCACCATGCCGAAATGGCTGTCGACAAAACCGTCGCCATTTTCGTCACGCAACGCCACCGTGGTGACGATCTTCAGGTCCTTGGCCGACAGGATCGTATCGTCGCCCAGGTTCAGGCCGAGTTGGTTGTCGTACAGGATCGTGCCGCCGTCGAACGTGTCCGCCCCGATCTTGCTTTCGGTCTTGCTGGAAAAAAGTTTACTGAAATCGTGGAACGTCTCGGCGTCGGCATAGGCATATTGCCCGTTCATTTCGCCCAGATAGCGCAGCTCGGTGATCTTCTCGTTACCATTGCTCAACGACAGCTGGTCGTTGCCGGCCTTCTTGCTGTTGACCCGATCGATATCGAGCAGGCCGTTCTTTCCGAAGCCGACAAAGCCATCATTGTTGCCGTCGAAAATCTTCTTGCCGGTGATGATGCTGTCGTCATGTTCGAAAAACAGGAACGTATCGTCACCGACATCGCCATCGGCGATCACGAACGCGGCGTTGAGCTTGAAGCCGTCGCCATCGGCATAATGGGTGTCGTTCCGATTATTGGCGACGACATCGATTTGATATGCCGACTTAATCAACGTGTCCTTGCTCATTACCATGTAAGCCCCCTGTCAATCGATATCGAATACGATGTTCGTGAGGGGGGCGTAGGCCGCGACCGATACCGGTCGCAACAAAGTGCATACCCAAAATGAGAGCGTCACGACCGCGTCCCGTTTCGGTACGCCGTTGACCCTGTCCGCCCTTGCGGCTGCTGTCAGCACGAATTTCGCAAAGGACCGGGCGCAATTGCGCGTGGCTATCCCACCCGCCGGAAATGGAATTTACGGACGAAGGGATCGCCCTTGTCGTCGACATCGGCGGCCGATTCGGTCATTTCGCGGCCGTCGGGGGCGATGGTATAGACCCGGACCGATGCCGGCATCCGGTTGCGCGCGAGGTTCATCACCAGCACGTTCGGCGCGGGCAGCAGGAAGGCGGCGCTGTCGGCCTCGCTCGTCTCGCCCTCGCTGCGCGCGGCGCGGCCGTCGGGGCGATAGGCGGTGGTCATGTGGCGGACGCTGTCGTCCTGCGCGGTGATGTCGACGGTCAGCCGCGACCGCCCCCCGCCGATATCCTCGAACATATAGACGACGCGCCTGGGCGGGGTGCCATAGGTGGCGGGCATCCGCGTCAGATCGAGTTCCCAGCGGCCGAGGAACGGCGATCGGGCGGCGATGGGGGCGGATGCGGGGACAGGGGCAGGCCGGGCGATGGCGCTACCGGGGCCGGCGGCCAGCAGCGCGAGCGGCAACAGGATCGTTCGGCGGTGATACGACATGCGGCGTCTCCTTCGGGGTAGCGACAGGGCGCGACCGTCCGTCCCCCACGCGGACGGCGCAGGGTGGTGGGCGAGCGGCCTTCGAAAGCTTCAGGCGGTCCGCTCGACCTCGCGCGACAGGTCGGCGTGCCAGCTCGACACGATCAGCAGGATCGCCAGCTCGACGCCGACGACCGCGCCCATGATGAGCGACTGGCGGACATTCAGGAACAGCGCGCCCATGAACACGATCAGCGTGGTCGACGCCGCCAGCGTCCGTGCCGACCAGCGCAGCGCCCGCGTCCAGTCGCGCTCCAGCATCACCCAGGCGAGCCGGACATGGCCGATGCCGATCGCCAGTTGCAGCAGCGCCAGCACCGGCCCCGCCGACTGGTAGAAGGGCCACAGCCATTTGGTCGCCATGCCGTCGAGCAGCGCGCCGGCAAGGCCGTGATCGCCGGGATAGAGATAGGACAGGCCGAAGCCGACGCACGCGATCTGGAGCGCGGCCATCGGCAGCAGGATGCCGATCGCGACCACATAGCTGGTGAGCAGGAAGCGGCCATGGCTGCTGGTCAGCGCCGTCCGCCATGCCGCGATCAGGCAGCCAAAGGCGAAGGACAGCGCCTTGCCCTCCGCCGCCGCGGCCGCGACTTCGCCGGCCATCGCCCGCGCCCAGACTTCGCGCTGTTCGCCCATCGTCGCCGCCGCCAGCGCCAGCATCGCGCGGGCCAGGAAGGTCGTCATGCCATCGCCTCCGTGCCCGATGGCGCGTCATCCGTATCGGCCAGCTCCATCGCCAGCGCGAAACCGCTTGCGGTCAGGCGATAGACATGGCGCGGCGGGCGTCCGGGCTGGGCCGGCGCGCACCACTGCGCCTCGACCAGATGCTGGTCGGTCATGCGCATCAGCAACGGATAGAGCGTGCCCGACGACAGGCCGGTTTCCTTCAGCAGGTCATAGCCATGCCGCCCTTCGCCGCGCTGCTGCGCCAGCGCCGCCAGCACGCGCCGCATCTGTTTCGAGGGTTGCCGGTTCCGTACCATGGACGAAGAACAACATATGTAGATTTAATAGTCAACCGGCCGGGATCGGCGGGTCCGGCGTGCCGTCACCCCTTGCCCCACATCGCCGATCGCCGCTATGGGCGCCTCATTCGCAAGGACCCGGTGCAATTCCGGGTGGCTATTCCGGCCGCCGATCCGCCGGACAACATCGCACATGACCTGAACGCCTGCGCCCGACGGTGGCGCCATGTGGCTTGATGTGGATTTTCCATGACTTTCGATTCCATTTCCTATCGCCGCCAATGGTTTGGCGGAGCGGCGCAGATCCGCCGCGACATTCTCGCCGGCATCGTCGTCGCGCTGGCGCTGATCCCCGAGGCGATCGGCTTTTCGATCATCGCCGGGGTCGACCCGCGCATCGGCCTCTATGCTTCGGTCGCGATCGCGATCACCATCGCCTGTATCGGCGGGCGGCCGGGGATGATCTCGGCGGCGACCGCAGCGGTCGCGGTGCTGGTCGGGCCGCTGGTCCGCGACCATGGCGTCGAATATCTCTTCGCGGCCACTATCCTGATGGGGCTGATCCAGATCGCCGCCGGGCTGCTGCGGCTCGACCGGGTGATGCAGTTCGTGTCGCGGTCGGTCATCACCGGCTTCGTCAACGCGCTCGCCATCCTGATCTTCCTGGCGCAGCTGCCGCAGCTGACCGGGGTGACGTGGCACAGCTATGCGCTGATCGCGGGGGGCCTTGCCATCATCTACCTGTTGCCGCGGGTGACGCAGGCGGTGCCGTCGCCGCTGGTCGCGATATTGGTGCTGAGCGTTATCAGCATCGCGCTGAACCTGCCGGTCCATACCGTCGGCGACATGGGGAAGCTGCCTGAAGGGTTGCCGAGCTTCGCATGGCCGCAGGTGCCGCTGACGCTCGATACGCTGCGGATCATCCTGCCCTATGCCCTCACCATGGCGGCGGTCGGGCTGCTCGAATCGCTGCTCACCGCGCAGATCGTCGATGACATGACCGATAGCGACAGCGATAAGCGGCAGGAATGTGCGGGCCAGGGCGGTGCCAACATCGTCGCCGCTTTGTTCGGCGGGATGGGCGGTTGCGCGATGATCGGGCAGTCGGTCATCAACGTGACCTCAGGGGGTCGCGGGCGGCTGTCGACCTTCGTCGCCGGGGCGTTCCTGTTGTTCCTGCTCGCCGTTCTGGGACCATGGGTCGGGCGGGTACCGATGCCGGCGCTGGTCGCGGTGATGATCATGGTGTCGATCGGCACGTTCAGCTGGAATTCGATCGCCAATCTCCGGCGCCATCCGCCGACCTCGTCGATCGTGATGCTGGTCACGGTCGCGGTCGTCGTCGCGACGCGCGACCTGTCGCTGGGCGTGCTCGCCGGGGTGTTGCTGTCGGGGGTGTTCTTCGCCGGCAAGGTCCAGCGGATGTTCGCGGTCGAGCGGGTCGTGGGCGAAGCCGGCGTCACCTACCGGGTGAGCGGACAGATTTTCTTCGCCTCGGTCGACCGCTTCCGCCGCGCCTTTGCCGTGGAGGGGGCGGTGCCGGTGACGATCGACGTATCGGCGGCGCATTTCTGGGATATTTCGGGCGTCGACGCGCTCGACAAGATCGTCGCCCGGCTGCGCCAGAACGGCGCCGAGGTGACGGTGGCCGGCTATAACCGCGCCAGCGCCGATCTGGTCGACCGCTTCGCGCTGCACGACAAGACCGGGGTCGAGCTAGGCGTCGTGCCGCATTGATGCGCGCAGGGGGGAGAATACTCCCCCTGCGCGTCGCTCACATCGCCTGCTGCTCGCGGTTCAGGCTGCGCGCCGGCGGGGTCGCGACCGGGGCCGGGGCGGCGGCGGCACCCGGACGGACACCCGCCGGCACCTCGACGAAGGGCAGGTTCAGCGTCGCGCTGGTCATCCGCCGAATCTGGTTGGTGAAGGCCGGATCGTCGTTGAGCATGCGGCCATAGGACGGGATGTGATCCCGATGCCGCGCACCGTGTCGAGCCGTTCGATGATCCCCTTCAGGTTTGCGGCCGATGGGGCTTCCGGCCATTCGCGTATCCAACCAAGGCGGGTCCGGCCATTGTCGTCGGATGCGATCAGGCGTTCGAGCGCCGCTTCCTGATCGGCCGAGCAGTCGCGGATCAGTCCGGTATGCGCGGCCTTGCGTGCCTGCGCCCGCACGATGAGGGCGAGACGTTCCAGCGTCGATGCCGCAGGCAGCACGATCCGGTCGAGCCGTAGGCGATCGACCATACCTGCGACAATCGCCTCGCCCCGATCGGTCGAAGTGGCGATCTCCGATCCCAGCGCCAGCATCGATCGCACGTCGGTTCGGTCGAAGGCGCGCAGACCGAGATACGCTTCGATCTCCGCGCGATGCTCGCGCAGCGTCGTCGCGCGAGCAGAATAGTCGGCGAAGTCGTCGGTTCGGCAACCGATCTGGTCGGCGAGCAGCGACAGCATGGCGGCAGGCACCGCCTCACCCGGCAGCAGCGCACGCCCCGGATGGCGCAGGTAGCAGAGCTGCACCGCATAGCCGAGCCGGTTCGGTCCGCGCCGGCGCCGCGACACCTGTCCGAGGTCATCGGGGCCGAGCGTATAGAGTCGTTCAATCGTCGCCCGGTCGGCAGGCGGATCGAAGATCGCACTGCGCTGCGCGGGCGACAATATGGTCCTGGACGGCATCGGCTTCCTGTTCGTCACGCAACAGGGAAGCGACCCTGTTCACGGAGCGTAGACCACAATACGGGTTATGTGACATTATGGCGATCAATCGACGGGCAATACCGCTCCGTCACGCAGACGGACGTATATGTGACAACGCAAATCGGTTACGCGCGGGTGTCCAAGGCGGATGGCAGCCAAGTCCATGACCTCCAGCGCGATGCACTGGTCGCGGCGGGCGTCGATCCCGAGCATATCTATGAGGATGCCGCATCGGGCCGGCTCGACAAGCGGCCGGGTCTCGATGCTTGCCTGAAGGCGCTACGCCGCAACGACACGTTGGTCATATGGAAGCTCGACCGGCTCGGTCGCGATCTGCGCCACCTCGTCAACACGGTCGGCGACCTGACGAAACGCGGCATCGGCCTCAAGGTGCTGGCGGGCGAAGGCGCGTCGATTGACACCACCACCGCCAACGGTCGGCTGATCTTTGCGATCTTTGCCGGCCTTGCCGAGTTCGAGCGCGAGCTGATCGTCGAGCGCACCCGCGCCGGCCTGGCGTCCGCGCGTGCACGCGGTCGGCATGGCGGTCGCCCGTTCAAGATGACCCCCGCCAAGCTGCGTCTTGCCCAGGCCGCGATGGGCAAACCGGAGACGAAAGTCGCGGAGCTGTGTGCCGAACTGGGTGTCACCCGTCAGACCCTCTACCGACACGTCACACCCAAGGGCGAGATCAGGCCGGATGGCGAGAAGCTACTCGCCCAACGTGCCCGGTAAATCCATTCTGTTCATAAGCCGTCCTAGGTCGGCAGCGGAGACTTTATGCTCATTGTTCTCAGTGGCCTGCCTGGCACTGGCAAGACGACCATTGGAAAGGCATTATCTGCCAAACTATCAGCAGCTTATGTTCGTGTTGACGAGATCGAGCACGCGCTGAGGCAACATTCGGGATTTGACCACGATATCGGCGCCGCGGGTTACGTGGTCGCCTTTGCTATAGCATCGTCAAACCTGAAGCTCGGGAACTTGGTTGTCGCCGATAGCGTCAACCCCGTCCCGGAAAGCCGGCAAGGCTGGCGAGATGTGGTTCGCGCTATTGAAGGATCACATCTCATTGAAGTGGAAGTTATATGTAGCGATGAAAACGAACATAGGCGTCGGGTCGAGGGGCGTGCGCCAGACATTCATGGCTTCACACTTCCCACATGGTCGTCAGTCGTCTCGCACGATTACGTGCCGTGGGTAGAACCCCGCCTCATAGTAGACACGGCAATTCTCAGTATTTCAGCTGCCGTTTCGACGATTGAAACGCAGCTGGAAATGGTGGCCGTAATCCGCTCGCCGTCGCAATAGGCAGCAGACTGCTCAATACCCCGCAGCGAAACTCCACAAGCTCGGCTTAGCGTACGTTTTCGAACACACTCTCACCGGTCCCCGGGATCATCGCCTCGATCTTGGGCGTCCAGATGCTGGCAAGCCGTTGCGGGAACGCCTTTTTCAGCACCTCGAGCATGATCGCCGGCGAAGTCGAGGCACCCGGCGACGCGCCGAGCAGCGCGGCGATCGTCCCCTGCTGGTCGGTCACGATCTCGGTCCCGAACTGCAGCACCGGGCCCTTTTTCGGGTCACGCTTGATGACCTGCACCCGCTGTCCGGCGGTGATGAGCTTCCAGTCGCCCTGCTTGGCGTTCGGGAAATATTTGACCAGCTCGGCCTGGCGATCCTTGTCGGTCAGCATCGCCTGTTTGACCAGATATTCGACCAGTTCGGCATTTTCGGCGCCGACCGCCATCATCGGTCCGACATTGTCCTTGTAGACGCTGTTGAACAGGTCGCGCCACGATCCGTTCTTCAGGAACTTGGTGCTTTGCAGTGCGAACGGGCCGAACAGGATCACCGATTTCCCGTCCAGTTTGCGCGCGTCGAGGTGCGGCACCGACATCGGCGGCGATCCGGCCTCCGCCTTGCCATAGACCTTGACGTCGTGGCGCGCGGTCAGCGCCGGCGTTTCGAAGGCGAGGAACTGGCCGCCGACGGGGAAGCCGCCATAATCCTTCGCCTCGGGGATGCCCGACATCTGGAGCAGCTTCAGCGACGCGCCGCCCGCGCCGATGAACACGAAACGCGCGCGGACGGTGCGGTCCTTGTTGGTGGCGAGATCGCGCACCGTCACATTCCAGATGCCGTCGGCCCCGCGGTTGAGCCCGCGAACCTCATGGCGCAGTTCGAGGTCGAAATTGGGGTTCTTGGTCAGTGCCGCGGCCAGTTGGCGGGTGATGACGCCCCAGTTCACGTCGGTGCCGATCGGCATATAGGTCGCGGCGACCTTCTGGTTCGGGTCACGGCCTTCCATCACCAGCGGCGCCCAGCCACGGATTTTCGCCGGGTCCTGGGTATATTCCATGCCATAGAAGAGCGGGTTCTTGACCAGCGCCGCCTGCCGCTTGCGCAGATAGTCGATATTGGCGTCGCCCCATACGAAGCTCATATGCGGCGTCGGGTTGATGAAGCCGTTCGGCGCGCCGAGACGCCCGGTCTTCACCTCATGCGCCCAGAATTGGCGGGCGACCTCGAACTGTTCGGCGATCGCTACCGCCTTGGTCGTGTCGATGCTGCCATCGGGGTTTTCGGGGGTATAGTTCAGCTCGGCAAAGCCCGAATGGCCGGTGCCGGCATTGTTCCACCCGTTCGAGCTTTCCTCGGCGACATTGCCGAGCCGTTCGAACATCGCCACCCGCCAATCGGGTTCGAGCTCCTGGAGATAGGTGGCGAGCGTCACGCTCATCACCCCGCCGCCGATCACCACCATGTCGAGCGGGCGGTCATCGTCCGGCGCGGGGCCGGCGGGCGAGGCCATCGGCCGGAACAGGAAGGCGATCGCGGCGAGCAGCAGCACGACGAGAATGCCGAGCGCGATCTTGGTCTTGCGCCAGCGGGGCCGGCGCGGCGCCGGGGCGGAGGATGCTTGCATGGAACGGATCCGTTGGAAGATGAGCGCGCGGAAACGCCCGTGTTCGGTACGAACCGCGCCGGAAAATCCTCTTGTTGAACGCGTTATACGATCGCTCGGTGCGACGCAAATCCGCCGGTCCCACGCAATAGTATGTAACATTGGGCCACCCACGGTTCCGCCTGCTCTCGCCGGAGAGCATCGCGCCGGCGTAGCCGGTGCGTCCTTTGGTTTCCATATTCGGTGGTGTTTGATTGGGTTTTCGACATTGCCGTGCTGCTAGGCCGTCAGGCCGGACGCCGTCGGCCGGCAAGGCCGATGACATCTGTCGGCTGGTTAAATGACTTTAGGAGCGGTTGCGGATCACAATGAGACTCGCATGCGGCGCGATCGATCGCCGCACCGAGCGAGGCGAGTACCCGGCCGAGCGCACCGCCCAGCGTCACCTCGGCCAGTTCCCTGCAACTGAGCGTCGCACGCATCGCCGCCAGCTCGGCCGCCGCCTGCACCTGATGTGCCGCCATGTCGTCGGGCAGCGGCGCGGGGCGGAAGCGGCGCGGCAGGAAGCGCAGCAGGGCGCCCGGCAGCAGCGCGCGATAGATGTTGGAGGTCTGGCGATAGCGCGGCCCCGCGCCCTGGTTGCGGCAGAAGCGCCGCTGGCGGACGAGGAACCCCGCCGCCTCCAGCGCCGCCAGCGCGCGCGCGACCGTCGCCCGGCCGAGCGCGGTCGCCTTGGCCAGATGGTCATAGGTCGGGAACACCCGCCCGCCGTTCAGCCGGGCGAGGGTGCAGATCTCCTCGAACACCCGCACCGCCCCTGCGGTCAGGCGGCACAGCACCGTCTCGGCCGCAGTCAGCGCGCGCCCCTCAGCGCGTGCCGCGCGGCGCCGGGCGCGGCCTGCATCGAGCGCGGCGCGCGCCATGCGCAGCAGCCGGTCGGTCTCGCCCTTGGCCGGCACCGCGAAGAAGCTCTCCTCGACAGTCCCCGCCTCGACGCTGCCGCGCCGGACGGGCGCACCGGTGCGGTGCACGCCGCCACTGCGTGGTCGTGTGCCATGGTCCGGATCGGCCATGCGCGCGATCGCCTGCGCCAGGATGAGCGCCATCATCGTCCCCTTTGTCCGGGGCCGTGACAAACATGCAAAAAAGGGGCGTGGCGCGAAACGCGCGTCCTTGAACCGACAAGCGATCAAGAGTATTTGGAGAGCCTGTCAAAGCCGGTTCGACGTTTGGCGACGTCGCTCCAAAACCCTGGGACGCCCGGCCTTCGTGCCGGGCTTTCCTTTATGTGGTCACGGCCAATTCCCTGTTCCGCCGGCCCTGCTGCCGGTTTCGGGGACCTTTGCAGATCAAATCCAACATCGGAAGCGTTCCCGGTTCGTGCTTTCGGGTAGGAAAGCGGGAATTACGTTCGATTCGGCGCAAATTGCCGCGCGCCATTCGTGCTTTCGAATAGCAATATGCCGATACGTTCGTGCTTTCGGGTAGGAAATACCCCGTCCTATTCGTGCTTTCGAATAGGAATTAGGCGGCGTTGCCGTCCGCCGATTCGGTATCGTCCGAATCACCCGCCGCATCGCTGCCGAGCGCACGCGCGCGCCGGGTCAGCACCACCTGCACCGGCGTCGCCCGCCGCCCCCGCCTGGGCGTCCCGCCCTCGGGCGCTTCCTGCTCGATCAGCTCCAACCGATAGTCGGGAATGCTGTCCGCTGCCGCTATCTGCTTCAAAGCATTGCGAAAATTGGCAAGCGGGTTTTGATAGCCGATTTGCAGGCGAAAGGTGGCGAGGTCGGTTTCCAACCGCTCCTCACCGCTCGAGCGGGCCACCTCGTAGATGCGCCGCTCGATCGGCCCGAGTTGGAAATAGGCGGCAGCATAATCGAGCACGTGTCGGTCGAGCAGGATCGCGCGGAACAGCCAGTCGCACAGGCGCACCTTGACCGCCTTCAGCCGCCGCTCGCCGCCGCGGGTGCGCGAGTAGTGCAGCTTGGCCTCGGACAACCACGAGAAGAAGCCTTCCTCGCCTTCGCCGCCTGCCTCGATATTGGTCTTGATCTGCGTACCCTGTAGTCGCTCCAGCGCCTCCGACAGTCGCCCGTACGACCGCGCCGAATGATTGGCCCCGGTCACCGTGAACAGATCGTGCGCGGTAAAGACGAAATCCTGCGTCACCGTCTCGCCGATCTCGATCTTCGCCAGCATTAGGCTGGCGATATACAGGACGATTTCCTTGTCATAGATTGTGGCGACGCCGCTGGCCGACGGTCGTACTTCGATCGACACCGCATTTGCCTGATAGGTCAGCGGCTTCATCCACGCATTCTTGGCGAGCGCGAAGAACGGAAACGCCATCAACGACCGCTCACCCCGGATTTCGGCGGTCAGCGGACTGTCGAGCCGGAACAGATCTCCTTGCGGACGGGCAGGCGGCTTGGCGGGCGTACGCGGGGCGGGGGGCTTGCGGGTCATGGGCCTATTCTACTCGAAAGCACGAAGATGCGACGGGAAACTGGCCCTACCTGAACGCCGACACTGGCGGTGATCGCGGCCATTCGTGCTTTCGAGTAGAAAATGGTCGGACGGCACGTCGCCCGCCCGACCGGGATCACCGGCGCGGACGCCCGGCGGTACGCGCCTGATCGCCGGCAACGGCAAAGGGCGAGGTCGCATTGGCCTGCGGGTCGTAATAGCGGTCAATGCGGTTGCGGATGCGCGACTGGACCCGGTTCTGTATCCGGCCGTTGATACGTCCCATCGGCTCGATCCCGGCCTCGACGGCGACGTCCTCGCGCGTCTGGCGCCGCCCGGTCTGGCCGGCCGCCGACCGCGCGGTCTCGCCCTGACGGGTTTCCGGCAGAGGTTGCTGGACCGGCGCGACCTGATCCTGCGCGTCGTCCGGATAGCGATCTTGCGCCATGACAGGCGTGGACAGGCACAAGGCCAGCAGCAGGGAAGCGATCCGCATCGCGTCGTTCATAGCCCGATCCGCCCTGCGTCGCATAGGCCGGTTCAGCGTGCCGCCGGCCGCAGCCGGATATCGTCGATCTGACCGGTTAGGCCCGACAATTGTTCGGACGGTCGCGCGACCAGCGCCAGCTGCTGGACCGGGCACCCCGCCGGCACGGTCAGCCGCCCGGCAAAGCGGCCGTTCGCCTGCGTCGAATTAGGCACCACCACCCGGCCCAGTTCGCGTCCGTCTGGACAGGTCAGCGTCCAATAGGGCAGGGCATTGCCGGCCTGTTCGATCCCGATGCTGCGTCCCTCGATCGCATATTCGCCGGGCGGCAGCAGCTGCGTTTGGCGCAGGATCGGACCGCCCAGGTTGGACGGCACCGCGAAATCGAAAATTCCGCCGCGCTCGCCGCGCTGGAGCGTTGCCGACACCCCGCTATCGGTGATCGGAATCCAGTCGAACGGCGTCGGCGATTGCAGATTGGCGGTAAAGTCCGGATCGCGCGCGACCCGTCGGTCGGCATCGGGGGTCAGCGCCGCATAGAAGCGCCATGCGTCGTCGACGTGATTCTCGGCCAGCAGGCGACCGACCAGCGCCGGGGCAGCTCCGACCGGCAGCGCGATGCCGCGGCTTGGCAGCGCTTCGAACAGGCTGGCGGTCGCCTGGGCGTCGGGACCGGTTCCGGCGACGAAGCCCAGAAATTGTTCGCTCCATGCGGGTCGCTGCACCAGCGTCGCGATCAGCGCCCGCCGGATGTCGCTATCGCTGATCGCCGATGCCAGCACCGGGAACAGCAAGTCGGGGGCGATGCGCGACGTGCGCAGCGCGATATCATAGTTGCGCAACGCCCCCGGGATATCGCCGCGCCCGACCGCATCCTCGATCGCCCATAACCGGGTGCGCAGGTCGCGCCGCGACAGCTTTTCCGAATACGCAAAAATGCGCCGCGCGGCCGCGGTGTCGCCGCGCACCTGTGCATTGATCCCCAGCGTCGCGACCGCTGGCACTGCCGTCGGGTCCTGCCGCAGCGCGAGCCGCGCCAAGTCGTCGGCGCGCCTGCGATCCGCCGGCGCGGCGTCGGGTCCGGACAGTTGCTCGGACAGCAACGCCGTGATCCGCCCGTCCCACGGCGCCAGCGCATGGGCCCGCGCCGGCGCGCTGCCGCGGATCATATAGGCCAGCGAATGGGTGACCGAAACAGTGCCAAGCCCCGCCGCCGCAACCGCTAGCGCGCCACGCACCCCCCATTCGGTCGCCGACCGCCGGGGACGGGAGACGCGCCGCTTCGCCATCAGCCCTTGGCCTCGGCGGCTTTGTCACGGCCATAGCCATAGCCATATTCATAACCATAGCCGTAATGCGCCTTGCGCGCCTCGAACTTGGTCAGCACCCCGCCGAAGATATGGGCGTTGGCCGAGGCAAGCCGCGCCAGCGCGGTCTTGACCAGCGTTGAGCGGATGCCATGCGATTCCACCGCATAGACCACGCCCTGGACCCGGCTCGCGATCAGTGGCGCGTCGGCCAGCCCCATCACCGGCGGGCTGTCGATCACGACATGGTCGAAATGCTCGTGCAGCCGCTCGATCAGCAACGACAACCGGCTGCCGGTCAGCAACTCGGCCGCATTGGGCGGGATCGGCCCGGCCGACATCGCGGTGAAGCCCAGATCCTTCATATCGAAGGTCAGCGGCGCGATATCGTCCTGCCCGGCCAAGAAGTTGCTCAAGCCATGGTCATGGCTGACCCCACCCAGATGATGAACCGAAGGCGAGCGCATGTCGCCATCGACCAAGATCACCCGCTTGCCACCGCGTGCCAGCATAGTCGCGAGCGCCAGCGCCGTCGTCGACTTGCCCTCGGCCGGGCGGGTCGAGGTAACCGACAGCGACCGCGGCACGCCATGCTCGGTGGTAAAGGCCAGGTTGGTCTGAATCGCCAGATAGGCATCGACCAGATCCGACTTGCGATCGAGCAGCGCCTCCTTCGGCGTCGCCCCTTCCACCCTGGGCACCGCCCCCAGTAGCGGCAGGCCAAGCCGCCGCTCGACCTCTGCCGGATCGGCGATCGCCTCGTCCATCTGTTCAAGCGCGAAGGCCAGCGCCGCGCCGATGCCGAGACCCGCGATGAAAGCGATGGCAAGGTTGATGAGCAGGCGCGGACTCGACGGCTTTTGCGGCACATCGGCCTGGTCAACCACTGAGACGTTGTTGACGCCAACACCACCGGCGACGCCGATCTCCTTGAAGCGCTGCAACAGCCCTTCGTATAGGGCGCGGTTGGTATCCACCTCTTGTTGATAAATATTGTACTGGATCGATCGCCGCCGCAGGTCCAAATAGCTGCCCTTTAGCTGTTCGACACGTGCCTGCAACGCGCGCTCGCGTTCGACGGCACCGCGATAATCTGTCTCGAGCGATCCCGATACCCGGCGCTCTTCGTTAGCAATACTGCGGTCGAGCTGGTCGATCTGCGACTTCAGCGCCTTAGCCGCCGGATATTCCGGTTCAAACTGGATCAGCAGCTTCTGGTATTCGGCTGCAAATTCGGCACGGCGCTGACGCAGCGTGTTGATCGCCTGATTGCGCAGTGCTTCCGACGAAGCACCGGCACGACCACCCTCACGGTAACGCGCCTCGGCCGCGATGCGTTCGGCCGTGGCTTGGCTCAACGCGGTATTAAGCGAGGCAAGGTCGTCGGCGACAATCGAACGTTCCGACGTGGTACCATCACCATTCTGCTGCGCGGGGAGGTTAATGATCCGCTCCTGCGACGCATAGGCAACCAACTGCCGCTGACTTTCGTCAAGCCGCTCCTTCTGCTGTGCCAACTGCCGTTGAAGCAGGTTGCGGCCGTAGGAGGTCGCCTGCACCTTACGTTCTAGGTTGGTCTGTATGAACGCGTCCGACCACGTATTGACGATCCTTGCCGAGAATGCAGCATCCGGGCTGGTAAAGCGAATATCAACCAGGCGCGATAGTCGGGTCGGTGCCACATCCAGATGGTCACGCAGGATTTGTCCCGCAGTTCGCTGACGGATAGGGCGCCCAGCAGCAGGATAACGACCATTGACCAACTGAAAGGCCGGGTCGTTTGACGACGACCCAAAGAGTTCGTAGAATTTCGGATCATCAACAAGTCGCAGCTGGCCTGCCACCCGCTCGGACAACGCACGCGACCTTAGCAAGCCATATTGCGTTTGATAAAATTCCTGATCCGCAACGCTCGTTTCGCGCTCCACACCTTGAAAATTGGTTACTTGGCTGGATTCGCGTGAAATTTCGATCGTTGCAGATGCCGTGTATTTTGGCGTCATCAGCAACGTTACGATCAAGCCAAGAAGAACGAACGCAACCGTTGTTCCCAGGATAACATAGCGCCAACGGATCGCGATCCGCAGATACTGGCGCAGTATCGAATTTTCGTCCTTGGCCGGCACGGCAAGCGTCGGCGATTGAGAACCGCTACGCGGACCGGAAACAATGGAAGTCATGTCGGCAAGGGCCTTATTGCAGTATCGCGATCAACGGAGCCGCCAGCACTGGCGAAAGCGAAACGAAGTCACGGAACAGGCGACGCTGCGGGGAGTCGCCGACGACGATGACATCGTTGGCAAAGACCGGCGGATCATCATAGGCTCCCTCACGAATCGCTGCGACGTTGTACAATCCGGCCATACGGCGGTTGTCGACCGTGCGCAGAATGACCACATCGTCTTGCCGGGCAAATTCGGACAATCCTTTGGCGGAAGCGATAACGCGCATCAGCGTCATCTGGTTGGTGACAGGATACAGGCCGGGTTCAACGACCTGTCCGTCAATCGTCACCACCTGGCTGACCGAGCTCTTGATGTTAACCGTAACTTCAGGATTACGAACGTAGCGAGCGCGTAACGCTGCCTCAATCGCCCGCGCTAATTCTTCGGCAGTCTTACCGCGCGCGTCTATGGTTCCGGCGAGTGGCATTGCGATCCGCCCGCTGGAATCGACCTGCATTTCGCGGTCGAGATCGGGAACACTGAACACGCTCACTTCAATGGTGTCCAGGGGACCGATTAGCGCTGGCCGGTCCGCAGCAGTCAGATCATTGCGGTTCGGCGGTGGTAGCGCCTGACTGTCCTGTACGACGGTCAGACGCGCACTGGATTCCAGCGGCGTGCGCTTAGCGCATCCGGTAAGCGCGACTGCCATAAGGAAAGCGATACTGATCTTACGCATGCGCTCGGATTATTCCGCAAATAAGGGGGTTGATATCGGCCGCCTATAGATGCTGGTCCCGTCCGGGTAAAGCTGACTGCCGGACACTGCAATTTCCGTGTAGCCACAATCCCGCCAAGACGACGACGGCCATCATCATCGGAGTGCGGGCAGGATAATCGACGACGCTGGCCAGGATCACGAGTAGCAGCAGAACAAAACCTAACATAGGCAAGGCAGACCCGCCGATACGGCGTGCGCGCAATGCACGCACCCCGGCAAACGCTAGCCATCCAAGAGTGCTCAGCAGCATGAGAACGCCTGCCACACCGCTGTCTAAGATAATTTCTAAAAAATCATTATGTGCATGATTGAAATAGGTGACTTTTAGTAGATGGAACGGTTCATGTATCCGAAAAATGGGATCAAAACTTCCGAACCCGGATCCGAACGGGAAGTAGTTTTTAATTATTAACAGTACGGTTGGCAGACCACGACTACGCATGTCCTCAGCGGCTTCGGTTTCCAACGCCCGATTGATTGCAACTGCGCGATCGGCAGCGACGCTCATCAGGACGAAAATAGCGATCATCGCGACGAACGCGGCAATTAGCGCAGGAAGAACCCAGCGCGGGGCACGCGCTAATACGCGTTTCAGGTCGCGCCAGACCAGCACTATGCCGGCAAGCACTCCGACTAGCCCTAGGGCAAGACCGGCACGCGAACCGGTCGCAAGGATTGTCAGGGCGAATAAGATCATCAATCCCAAGGCAACCGGCCCTCGCCAACCGGGATGTGCTCGACCTGCCAATGCCCAGACCGGAGCAAGTGCACAGCCAAAGGCGAGGAACAGAGCGAGATGGTTGCGATTGGCGAAGTTTCCGCTGATCTGGCCAATCGTATCGTTGATAAGCGGATTGCTCAGCACGCCGCCAGAAAACTGGAACAAGCCATAGAGCATCGAGGCGAAAATTAGGCCTAGCAGGATCGCGGGCAGATGAGCGCGCTCCTGATCACTGGCACCGCTCGCCAGTACCAATACCACCAGCGGCACGATCAGGGAATGCAGCGCATTGAACGTCGCGCCTGGTACCAGCGACCAGGGACGCCATTGTTGCGGATCGCTTCCAGGAGCCTCCATAAATGGCATGCGGCCGGGTAATGCATGCCAAAATGCCGGAGGAAGGGGAACCAGTTGAATCACAACCAGAAGAATCGACGTCCCCAATAACAACCACAACGGCTTGGCGTTAACGAAACTCGGCTTTGGCGCCAGCAGAATCACCAGGATCAGCGACAGCCAAGCAACGCTACGGACAATGATCTGACCGACGACATCAGCACGGGAACCGCCCCCTGCTAGCCATAGGACCGCCAGCAATCCGCATAGCAGGACGAACGAAAGACTGGGCATGGCAAAGGCAGGAGAACCGCGACGTGACTGCATGGCAGCGACGCATAGGGGATTGGCACGGTTAACGGAACCGTCGATGGCGAGTGCTAAGAGAAAACGAAAGGTCGTCCAGACGATCAGCAACCCCAACATCCACAGAGCGTGCCGGCAGCGGTTTACAATCCGGCAGCTTCGCTCTTAAGGGGACGCTCATAGCAGACTGGACAGGTGCGGTGCACGAACCCGATTTCAGCCGACTGGAAGGCGAGTTTGTCGACTTGCTCCCGCTCGTGCCCGATCATGCAGATGTGACGTTTAGTTGGCGCAGTGGTACGCGTGCTAGACTGCTGAACCGCGGTGCCACTTCGGTCGAACAGCAGTGCCGCTGGATTGCAACTCGTCCTGCCAGCGAGCGCAATTATCTGATCGTACTCAAGGATCGGACACCGGTCGGCATGGTGTCGTTGGTCGATATCGACATGGTGGCACGCAAGGCCGAGCCCGCTCGCTTTCTGATCGGTGACGAGAATTCCGTTCGTGGCGTTCCGGTCGCCGCCGAAGCGTTATTGCTGCTCTATCGCCACGCCTTCGACGTGCTGAGGCTGCATCGTTTGTACGGTACGATTGCCGCACCCAATCAGCCGATGATGAAGTTCCACGAATACAGTGGCATGCGTCGCGAAGGTGTGCTGCGGGACCATCTGTTTCTCGACGGCGAATTCCACGACGGCATGGTATATGGCCTGCTGGAACCGGAATATCGATCGGTGACGATCCGTCGGCTGCAAGGGTTGGTCGCCATGGGACGTCGCACGTCCCGACCTTAATCATTTTCAGGAGATTTGCTGTGTCCATTACCAAAGATCGTGCGCTCGAAGTCGTTCTTGCCGCACTTGCCAGTGCCAATGAGGAACTGGACGCTTCTGAACAGGTCACGGTAGCACCCGACACGCAGCTGTTCGGTGCCGATGCGCAGATCAACTCGCTGACGCTGGTGTCGCTGATCGTCGATGTCGAACAGGCGGTCGACGATGAAACCGGCCAGTCGATCAGCCTGACCGACGAAGCGACCATGAACCGCGATCCGTCGCCCTTCCGTACCGCCGACACGCTGTCCGACTATATCGTCGAGCTGTCGAACGCCGGCGACTAACGATGGCACAGGCGCATGCCGGCAAGGTTGCCGTCGTCAGCGGTAGCCGTCGCGGTCTTGGACGCTTGATCGCGGAACATCTGCTGGAGCAGGGCGCCACGGTTCATGGCATCGCCCGCGGCGAAGCGAGCTTCGAAGCGGCGGGATATACGCATCATGTCGCCGACGTGGGAGATGCAGCCGCAGTCGATGCCGTCTTCCGTCACATTCGTGGCGAACGAATGGGTCTG
>NZ_JBVFVS010000005.1:0-71703 GCF_055521695.1 Sphingomonas sp. BL-S-05
GACAGCGCAGATCGTCCAGCGGGTCGTCTTTGCGGAAGCGGCCGCGACGGGCCGGGCCGTCTTCGAAATTGATAGCAAGAGCGCAGCCGCGACGGAGATCGAGGCGGTACGCGCTGAGTTGATGGAGCTCGTGGCATGAAGAAGTCAGTCCCGATCGGGCCGCGGCCTTCGGCGGCAGCATCACCAGCGGCCGGCGCGGACGCGTGGGTGGGGGCAGGGGCCGAGAAGACGGCCGAGCAGCCGCGCGCCGTCGACGTGAAAATGAAACGGCTGACGATCGACATTCCGGAAAGCCTGCACCGGGCCATCAAATCGCAGTGCGCGATGAGGGGCACCAAGATCGCGGATGAGGTTCGAGACCTTCTGACACAGAAATACGAATCGTCGTAAATCTGGGTTTCCTGCGGTACGGGAGTACGACGATACGCTTTGTCGTAACGTCGTATTCCGGGCTATGTGGCGACACGATAATCCGTAATTCTGCTGCCGGTTGGGCGCAAGCGAGCAGGGCGTGGTTCTTGCGTTGTAGAAGCCGCGACGAGGGCATGGTGTCGCGGGTCGATCTGTCCGACCGCAGCTGCCCGGCAACATTTCCACCGAGCCCGCCGCCTCGGCCCATTTACGGTGACTAACATCGTCGTAAATACGTAAACGCGCAAAGCCGGGAAGCCGGGAAGCCGGGAAGCCGGGAAGCCGGGAAGCCGGGAAGCCGGGTTAACGATTTGCCGTCTTTCCGTCTTTACGGCGGCGGGACGCAGAGCGCCGCATAGGGTAATAATTTTCCACGTTGACCGACCTGATCGATGCTGGCTGTTTTGAGCCATGGTATCACGCTGTGCGATAAGACTTGTAACAGGTATGACGGCGATCGCTGTCGCTGCCGCACCTGGCTTTGCCGCGCAGCGTCGAGCCGAGCTCGTTGCCTTCGGCGACAGTTCGGGCGGCGTTGTTATCGACGTTGGGCCTCCGATCGCCAGATCCGTTCAACCGGACATTCCCGAAACGGGGATATCTCCCGAGATGCTCCAGGCGGATTTCCAGAACATCGCGCCGCAAGAGCAGCTCGCTGAGCCGGCGGTCGCGAGGCCGGCGATCGCTGTGCCACTCTGGATGCAGACGGGAAGGGTGCTGACGGGTGCGGCTCAGGTTGCGCAGAGCGTGGTCGCCCCATTCATGTATAGTCCGGCTGCGTGCTCGCTGACGCCATACCGCCCGCGCGGGGATCTAGCGCCTTGGCAGGAGGCTCGCCGCGCAAGGTACTTCCCGCTGATCTCGGCCGTCGCCTGTGAAGCGGGGGTGCCGACCGGTCTTCTCGACGCGCTGGTTGCCCAGGAAAGCCGATACGATCCCCTGATCGTGTCGCCCAAGGGCGCCGTTGGCCTGACCCAGCTGATGCCAGCAACGGCGCGCGGGCTTGGTGTTTTCGACTCTCGCGACCCGCTCGCCAATCTGAGGGGAGGGGCCAAGTACCTCCGATCTCATCTGGACGAGTTCAAGAGGGTCGACCTCGCGCTCGCAGCCTATAACGCAGGCCCTGGGCGAGTTCGCACGTTGGGCCGGATACCGCCGTTCCGCGAGACGATCGGCTACGTCGCTGCCATTACCAAGGGCTGGAGCAACGGCGCGGCGCGGATCGCCTCGGTCCAGACCGCGTCATACCCAGGTCTGCCGACGATTGGGCGGGGCAGGGGGGTCGAGCTTCTCGCTTATACGTCGACGAGCGTGGCGAATCCGAGGTGATGGGCGAAATAGATCGCGATCCCCAAAATTGCCGGCGCACCAAGGAGGTAGTTGAGCTGCCAGCGCACCCATAGCCGTGGCAGCACAAGCGCCTTGTCCAGAGTAGACGCCGTGGGAAGCTTGCTCGTTCCCGTGCGATAGTCGTGGGCGGTCTTGATGACGGCGAAAACGGCGCACATCGCGACCATGACGCCAACTGCGGCATAGAGCGAGAGCCAGGCTTGAAGTGTCGCTTGAGGCATGTTCGCTACCTAGCAGGAAGATGCTTACGATCGCTTAACCCTCTAACCGGGAGGAAGTTACCGCTCGCCGGCCCAAATCCTTCCGATGACGAAAGGGCAGGGACCATCCCCAGATCAATGCGCCGCCATCCTCTCGGTACGAAAGCCCCAGAGGCTTTTCTGAAGGTCGAGGTCTCCCCGCCGCGCTCTCGCCACCATGCCCGCGAAATAGGCGCCTGCCGTCAGCCTGATCTCATTGCGTGCGTCCCGCTCGGCAGTGATCATCACCGCGACCGCCGCGCCATCACGACCGAGCATGTCGATCGCCTCGACCCAGGTGCCGGTACGGATCCCCAGGTCATGCCTCAGCCTCGCCGCGGCAGCCTGGATGTCGGGCCAACCCGGCCGAGGATCACGCATATACATCGCTGCCGTGGGGAACATGTCAGCGAGGTCCGCCGGCCGCACTTTAAGAACGCTTTGGGAGGGGGAGGGGGGAAGCACTGCCTTATGGGAGGTTTCGACCGCATGGTCAGAACTACATCCCTGCTCAGCATGTACGGTATTTTCAGAGGGAATGGTTTGTATGTGTATAGCGGGTGTTTCAGATGACCCCGACGGGTTATTTTCAGCCTGGAACATGAACCGATCGATGGTCTCGCCAACGAGCTGTTCGACGCCGGCGAGGCGATCCAAGGCGGCCTGATAGCCGTCCGCGTCGCCCATCGCCTTCGCCTGTGAAGCGGCAAAAGCCACAGCGTCGAATGCGTCCTGCAGTGCTAGCCAGTGAGCGCCGGTAAGGTTCATATCGGCTGCTTGGGCGAGTGCCTGGCCCACGATGCGCCGAACACGACTGATCTCCTTGCCCCCGCTCTTGAAGAGGGCGTAGAGCGCGTTGAGACGGTCGCCGGCCTCCTTGAGCTCGGCATAGCGCAGCCGGATCGGCGCCAGGTCGAGACCATATGCCTCCACGATGACGCCGTCCCGGTTTCTGAAACCGCTGCGGCGACCGTGGGCGCTGTCTCGTCCGAGAATAAGCCCCGCTTCACGCAGCTGGCGCAGCCGGGCCTTGATGCACGCTACGCTTTTGCGCACCTCGTCAGCGAGGTGCTGATTGCTTGGCCAGACGATCAGCGGGCGATCACCAGCCCAGTCGGCTTCCCAGGTCAATCGGACCAGGTCGAGCAGGGTCTCGATCGCGCCGTTGCTCACGCCGATCGCGCCCTTCAGTGCCTTGACCGCCCTGGTCGCATCGCGCTTCGAAACCTCGACGGCGCCGGCGTCGACCACCTTCATTCTGCGGGTGAGCTCGCGCGTCAGCGCGGTGATCGGACGAGCGCCAGTACGGCCCGTGAAAGCGGTTTGGGTATAGTTCATCGTTCGCCCCCTCGGATGGAGGGACCGTCAGCAGGCAAAACTCGTGCGTGGCGCGAATCGCGCTCCCTTGAACCGTTTCTCAGGATCGGCTAGATGGAAGGTCCGATGTGTGACCGGTCAGCGTTTGGCGACGCTGCCACCTAACGGTTCCAGGGTGCCCGGCCTTCGTGCCGGGCATTCGTTTATGTGGCCACGGTCATAGCTCCAAGAAATGCGACGGAAGGTCGCCCGGGCACACTGCCGCAGACACGAAGGTTAAGAAACAACGACGATTCGTGGTATCGGCTACGCTGGCCGGAAAAGATTCGTGGTATCGACTACGCCTGCCGAAAGAACTTCGTGGTATCGGCTACGCTCGAACTCGCAAGTTCGTATTATCGGCTACGCTGCCATCTACCGATCGTGGTATCGACTACGGCCGAGAGTCCGAGACAGCTTGGCGTAGAAGCCGCAAAGTCGGCGCAAGGTGCCAGCGCTTTTTTAGGTCGAAAATGGATCAGTCGGAGACTGACCCGTTCAGTTGGTCGACGGCGCCTTCGCACGCTTGGTCTGCGCGAGGACAGTTGGCACTTCCTTGATGACTACGACATCATCGGAGACTTTGTTGCTTTTGGACTCACCTTCCGCTGGTCGGATAGTAAACTCGAATCCAGGCACTGTTCCGTTCGCGGCCTCCACAACATAGGGTTTAAAAAGGCGCGTCAGACTCTGGTGACCGATCTGATGCTGCAGGTCGCCGAGCCGGATCGATGTGACACCGGAGAAGCGAAGAAAGCAGGCTACCTCATAGAGCCGGCGATTGATCGGGCTCAGCTGGAAGTAGCTCGGTGCATATTGCATGACACTGCGGTCCTTGAGGATCGCGCGGAAAAGCCAGTCGCATAGACGTACGTTGACCGCCTTCAGCCGTTTTTCGCCTGTCCGGGTCGTCGTGTATTTCAGCTTCGCCATCTCGACCCAAGAGAAGAAACCGGCCTCTCCTTCGCCGCCTGTCTCGATATCGGTCTTGATCTGCGTGCTCTGGAGCCGCTCCAGCGCTTCGTACAGTCGAGTGTAAGCGTTGGCCGACGGGGTCGCTCCGGTCACGCGAAAGAAGTCGTTCGCGGTGAATTGAAAGTTTTGACTTACCGCCTCACCGTTCTCCAACTTCGCGGCCATCAGGCTGGCGATGTAGAGAATGACCTCCTTATCGTAGATATTGGCGACCCCCTTATGGCCGGGGTTCACCTCAATGGTGATATCGCCTGTGCTGTAGCGCAGCGGCTTCATCCAAGCCTGCTTGGTCAGCGAGAAGAAGGGGTACGCCATCAGCGATAGCTCTCCATGAACCCCACCGCGCAGTGGACTATCCATGGAGAATAAATCGCCTTGGAGCGGCGTGACCGTCCCCTTATCGATAATAGCGGGCGCTTCGTCTTTCACCGCTCTTGGAGTGACAGCTTTACCCTTGGGCATTGACGCCTCCGCCGGTTGCAGTGCGCTGACCGTGTCCGGGAGAAAGCGCCAGGCTGGAGGCGTAGGCGATACCACGAGCTTGGCGGCGCCCGCGACCCCCGAACGGGGCAGGCGTAGGCGATACCACGAACTTTTGGCCGATCGGCGTGGTGGACCTGGCCGCGATCAGGCAGGTCGGGCCGATCGCACGAGGCGACTTCGTGGTATCGACTACGCTCCTGGTCGACCCGCGAGGCCGGCTGGAGTTCGTCTCAAACGACCGGGCCTGTTGAAAAATACCGGACATGCCGGGTTGCTCCTTCGTTTCACCCCTACCGTGAGGAGCGCCGCTATGATGGGACCAGCCTGTCGCGGTGGGCGGGGAGGGGCGTCCCGTCGCACCATAGAAGCCATATTGCCCGCAGACCACCTCTTGCGCCGCATCGATCGGTGTCTCGATACAGGCGAGCTGAGAGAAGCGTTGGCCGGTCATTACAGCGCGCGTGGGCGACCATCGATCGATCCCGAGCTCCTCATCCGCATGATCCTGATCGGCCGCATCTACGCGATCACGTCCGAGCGGCGCCTGTGGGAGGAGCTGCGCTACAATATTGCCTATCGCTGGTTCTGCCGCCTCGCGCCGGGGGACAGGATCCCGCACCACTCGACCTTCAGCAAGAACCGGCATGGACGCTTCCGCGACGCCGGCGTCTTCCGGCAGCTGTTCGAGGCGACGGTGCGCCGCTGCATCGGGGAGGGTCTGGTCGGAGGCAAGGACGCCGCGATCGATGCCTCGTTCATCGAGGCTGATGCGTGCTGGCAGCGCAAGACCGTGCCCGGCTATTTGCCCTATGTAGCGAACGCCGGTCGCCCCGTCCGGGAGTGGCTGAGCGATCAGGGCAGTGTCAGCACCAAGCCTGGCGGTTCGAAGGATTTCGACGGCGTGTCGCGAACCGATCCGGCTGCAGCCTGGTCGGCGCGCCCGGGTCGCGCGCGGTTCGGCTATGCGCTGAATGCGCTGGTCGACACGCCGAGCGGCGTCGCGCTCGACGTCGAGGCGACGCCGGCTCGCTTTGCCGAGGAGGTCGATGCCGGTCGTGTCATGCTCGGACGAGCAGCGGATCGCTTCGACTATCGACCCAAGCGGGTCGCTGCCGACAAAGCCTATGGCAGCGCTGGCTTCCTCGGGTTCGTGCGAGATCAGGGCGCGATCCCACACATCCCGGTGATTGACCGGACTCAGCAGACGAACGGCAAGCTGCCGCGAACGGCATTCAGCTACGACCGTAACACCGACAGCTTCACCTGTCCGGTCGGCAAGATCCTCCGGCACCACACCTTCCATCTGCCCACTGGCGTACACCGCTATGCTGCCGATGTACGGGACTGCGAAGGGTGCCTGCTTCGAGCGAAATGCACCAAGGCGTGTCGGCGTACGCTTGTTCGCCTCGACAATGAGGACGCCCGGGATCTCGCCAGAGCCGAGTTGGAGACCGGGCTGTTCAAGCGGTCCATGCGATTGCGGCGCGGGGTCGAGCGGTTCTTTGCCGACGCCAAAGGCAAGCATGGCATGAGGCGACTTCGCCTGCGCGGCATCCGGGGAGCCGAGGAAGAGTTCCTGATCGGCGCGGCGGTGATGAACCTGATGATCCTGGCACGACCGCAGCGCCTGACCGGCAAGCCCAGGCGAGGCAGGTGCATTCCCGCAGCGTTGACCCCGGCGGCCATATCGGCCCGGTCGATCGAGCATGACGTGATCGTCTCGCCACCGCGACGATATGCCTGATCGCTGATGGGCTTTGCGCACGGTCACGCGGCGCGCAGTCGTTCTTTGCGGTACGGCACCCCATCGAGCAGCGCCTGGCCGGGCGCCTTGGGCGTGCCGTCACCATTCACGTACATATAGAGCGTCGTGGTCGTCATGCCGAGGCGGTGCGCGACGTCGGCCGCGACTGCGTTGCGATCGGACATCGCAGCCATCGCCATCGCGAGGGTGGCCTTGTCCATCTTGCGCGGCCGACCACCCATCCGTCCCCGCGCGCGTGCGGCGGCAAGTCCTGCCTGCGTCCGCTCCGCGATGAGCTCGCGCTCAAATTCGGCGAACGCTGCGAAGATGCCGAAGGCGAGGCGACCGTTGGCGGTCGTGGTGTCGATCTGCGCGCCGGCACCCGCCAGCACCTTCAGGCCGATGCCGCGTTCGCGCAGCGCCTCGGCCGTGACGACCAGATGGCGAAGATCGCGCCCAAGGCGATCGAGCTTCCAGAGGACCAGTGTGTTGCCGGGTTGCAGTGCCTTCAGGCACGCGGTTAGACCGGGGCGGGCGTCGTGCCGCCCCGACGCAAGGTCTTCGTAAATCCGCGAGGGATCGACGCCGGCAGAGAGCAACGCGTCGCGCTGGGGTGCCAGCGTCTGTGACCCGTCAGCTTTGGACACCCTCATATATCCAATGAGCATTGTTACCCCGCCAGAAAAGACATCCGACAGCCTGCAATATGCCAGTGGTTTCCGCAACGGGTTTTCCGATTGGTGGAATGCGTTGACGAGGCAAAATCAGCAACCGCCAGAAAACCGGTCGGGGCTGTTGAAAAATGCGCCGCTGGCGCCCGGTACGTTTGGGGGCGGAATGACACCCTAAGGCATAGCGATCCCGTCTCGCATGGGATGGTGAATTGAGAATCATCGCGCGACGGTGACAGGTTCGATCAAGTCCCATCGGTTGCCATAAAGGTCCTCGAAGACGGCCACGATGCCATACGGTTCATGGCGAGGCTTCTCGACGAACCGGATGCCCCGCTGGGTATAGGCAAGGTGGTCACGGGCGAAGTCATCGGTTTCGAGGAATAAGAACACCCGACCGCCACTCTGATCGCCGATCGCTCCACGTTGCCTGTCACCGACAGCCCGCGCCAGTAGCAGTCCGCTCGCCGCGCCATGCGGCGCGACCACCACCCACCGCTTCCCATCTATCAGCGCTGTGTCGTCGCGTAACTCGAAGCCAAGCTTTCCGACGAAAAAGTCGATGGCAGTGTCATATTCGTCAACGAGGAGGGCGGTCAGATTCAGGCGCTGCGGCATCCGGTGAAGCTGCCCTAATCCGAGCGTCGAGCCAACGCCTGCTTCCCATCGGGATGGCATTTCGAGAATTCGTTTTAGCGGGTCGCCAGTTGCCGCCCGTTCCAAGACCGGAACGATTGCTTCGATGTTGCATCCTTTGCGGAGACAGGAGGAGCAATCCCGATGGCGCTGGTCGGTCTCCCACGCATGAGCCGCCGTTACTGATGCCGCTTCATGGTAGTACCAGAAAGCAGTAAGTCAGCAGCGGATGTGATTGACGGCTTGAACAAAATACCCGAATTTCACCTTGAAAACAGATGCCTGGTACTACCACGCACAAGGAGAGGAATGCCATGGAAGTCTGGGCGCAGAACTATGATCCGCTTGGTAATATCTGGCTGTCTAGTTTGGTCGCAGCTATTCCGATCGTTTTTTTCTTCCTGGCGCTGACGGTCTTCCGTCTGAAAGGATATGTCGCCGGCACTGTCACCGTTGCATTGACGTTGGCGGTCGCAATCGGGCTGTACGGCATGCCGGTCAATAGCGCGCTGGCCGCCGGCGTATTCGGATTCTTCTATGGTCTTTGGCCAATTGCATGGATCATCCTCGGCGCGGTGTTTCTCTACCGGATCGCGGTCGCAACCGGGGCATTCGACATTATCCGCCAGTCGATCCTGACCGTGACTGAGGATCAGCGGCTGCAACTCCTGCTGGTCGGTTTCGCGTTCGGTGCATTTCTCGAAGGGGCAGCCGGGTTCGGTGCGCCGGTCGCGATCACCTCGGCGCTGCTGGTCGGACTGGGGTTCCGCCCGCTCTATGCCGCCGGACTGTGCCTGATCGCCAATACCGCGCCGGTAGCGTTCGGAGCGATGGGCATTCCGATCGTCGTCGCAGGCCAGGTAACCGGCATCGATCCGTTTCTGATCGGACAGATGGCAGGGCGGCAGTTACCGTTGCTCTCGGTCATCGTGCCCTTCTGGCTGATCCTCATTATGGACGGCCCGCGCGGCGTGCGCGAAACGTGGCCCGCCATCCTCGTCGCGGGTGGTTCGTTCGCAATCGTCCAATTCCTGACCGCCAACTTCATCGGGCCGGAACTGCCTGATATCACCGCCGCGCTCGCCTCGCTGGTCGCACTGCCGGTGTTCCTGCGCTTCTGGCAGCCCAAGCGCATCTTTCGCTTCGATGCGGCCGAGGTCGCCGCGGACGGCGCTGTGCCGGTCGCGCCGATCACGACGCAGACCGTGCGCCATTCGCCGGCCAAGATCGCCTGGGCATGGTCGCCGTTCCTGATCCTGACGGTATTCGTGACGTTGTGGAGTATCGCCCCGGTCAAGGCGCTGTTCGCCGCCGACGGGCCGCTCGCGCATCTCGTCCTCAAACTTCACGTGCCCTTTCTCGACAAGCTGGTGGCCAAGGTGCCGCCGATCGTGAAGCAGATCACCCCATACGAAGCGGTCTACAAGTTCGACTGGCTGTCGGCGACCGGCACCGCGATCATGCTGGCGGCGATCGTCACCATCGCCTTCCTGCGGATGAAGCCAGCAGAGGCCGTGCGGACGTTCGGCGATACGCTAAAAAGCCTCGCGATCCCGATCTACTCGATCGGCATGGTCCTCGCCTTTGCGTTCCTCGCCAATTATTCGGGACTGTCGGCGACCCTGGCACTGGCGCTGGCGCATACCGGATCGGCGTTTACTTTCTTCTCGCCGTTCCTGGGGTGGCTAGGCGTGTTCCTGACCGGATCGGATACCTCGGCGAACGCGCTGTTCGCGGCGCTCCAGGCCAATACCGCGCATCAGATCGGGGTCAGCGACGTCCTGCTGGTCGCGGTCAACACCACCGGCGGCGTCACCGGCAAGATGATCTCGCCGCAGTCGATCGCGATCGCCTGCGCTGCGGTCGGGCTGGTCGGCAAAGAGTCGGACCTGTTCCGCTTCACTGTGCGCCACAGCCTGCCGCTATGCGCGCTGGTTGGGATTATCACCACGATCCAGGCGTACCTCGTGCCGTGGATGATCCCGTGAGCGTGGTCGTGAACGCAGCACCGAGCGCATCGGGCCGGGCCGAAGCCGCGATCGAGGCGCTGATCGCCGAGCGCAAGCTGCTGCCGGGAGCGCGGCTCCCGTCCGAACGCGCGCTGGCGGACACGCTTGGGGTGTCGCGCAACATCCTGCGCGAGGCGATGGGCCGGTTGGTATCACGGGGACGGATCATCATCCGCCCGCGCACCGGCGCGATCCTCGCCGAACCGTCGGCGCAGTGGACGCAGGCGATGATCGCCGAACCGCTCGCTCCGCTGGTCGCGGGCAATCCGGGCTATGGCCACGACATTCTTGAGGTGCGCGAGTCGCTGGACGGCACTGCCGCCTATCACGCCGCATGGCGGGCCGACGCAGTAGATAAGGACCGTATCCGCCGCCGGTTCGATGCGATGGAGAAGCTGCATGCCGCCGGCGATGTCGCCGCTGAGGCGCATGCCGACGCCGCGTTCCACCTCGCCATCGCGCACGCCTCACGCAACGCGGTGCTGACCCATGTCATGTCGAGCCTGTTCGGGCTGCTCCACACCAGCATTTCGCAGACACGCGAAAAAATCTACGCGGTGCCGCGCACCTTCGAGGAACTGTCAGCGCAGCACCGCGCAATCATGGAGCGGATCGTCGCGGGCGATGCCGAGGGCGCGCGCGATGCCGCCGACGTCCATCTCGAATTCGTGCGCACGACGGTCCGACGGGTCGAGGACGACCTTGCCCGCACTGAACGCGCCGCCGCCGCGCCAGATCTGGGAACTATCCGATGATTATTTCTGCCACCACCGATTATCGCGAAGCGGCCCGCCGTCGTCTACCGCCGTTCCTGTTCCACTATATCGACGGTGGCGCCTATGCCGAACATACGCTTCGCCATAACGTCTCCGACCTGTCCGACGTAGCGTTGCGCCAGCGGGTGTTATGCGACGTTGCCGACATCGATCTTTCCACTACCCTGTTTGGTCAGTCGCTTGGCATGCCGGTGGTGCTGGCTCCGGTAGGGTTGACCGGTATGTATGCAAGACGGGGTGAAGTTCAGGCCGCGCGCGCGGCAGCGGCCAAGCAAGTGCCCTTCACCCTGTCGACGGTATCGGTCTGCGCGATCGATGAGGTGCAGCGCCAGTCGAGCGCGCCGATCTGGTTCCAGCTTTATGTGCTGAAGGACCGCGGCTTCATGCGCGACGCGCTCGAACGCGCGCAGGCGGCGGGGGTCGAGACGCTGGTCTTTACAGTCGACATGCCGGTGCCGGGTGCGCGCTATCGCGATGCGCATTCCGGCATGTCGGGTCCCAATGCCGCGTGGCGGCGGATGCTGCAGGCGGTCACCCATCCGCGCTGGGCATGGGACGTCGGCATTCATGGGCGGCCGCACGATCTGGGCAACATCTCGGCCTATCGCGGCGCAGCCACCGGGCTTGCCGACTATATCGGCTGGCTGGGCGCGAATTTCGATCCGGGGATCAGCTGGCGCGATCTGCAATGGATCCGCGATTTCTGGAAGGGGTCGATCGTCATCAAGGGGATCCTTGATGTCGAGGACGCGCGCGAGGCGGTGCGGTTCGGCGCGCAGGGTATCGTCGTGTCGAACCATGGCGGGCGTCAGCTGGACGGCGTGCTGTCGTCGGCCCGCGCGCTGCCGACCATCGCCGACGCGGTGAAGGGGCAGGTGACGATCCTCGCCGACTCCGGCGTCCGTTCGGGGCTCGACGTCGTACGGATGCTGGCGCTCGGTGCCGACGCCGCGATGCTCGGCCGTGCCTTCATCTATGCGCTGGCCGCCGATGGACAGGCGGGGGTCGCAAACCTCCTCGAATTGTTCGACCGCGAGATGCGGGTGGCGATGGCGCTGACCGGGGTGCGGACGATCGCCAACATCGATTCTACCATCATCGCGCGCTGAGGCGAAACCGCACCGGCGCGAATGCCGGACCATCAGGACAGGGGATACAGGATGCCGCATTTCAGGCAGCGGAGGACCCGTGCCGTCTTGCTTTCAGGGCTGATGCTGGCGGGCACGACGCCCGCCACCGCGCAGACCGTCGCGGACTATCAAGCGTTGCGCAGCAAGGTGGACGAGTTGCAGCGCCAGCTTGACGCGGTACAACGCGCGCTGACCGCAAAGGAGTTGCAAGGAACGCCACCGGTCATGGTCGCCGCGTCGCCTCTGGCCACCGCCGCGCCGCAGCAGCAAGGCCTCTCCGACCCGCTGCCCCGGCCGGCGGGTGCGCCGTCGGTCTTGGCACAGGGCGGACCATCGGCGCTACCGGCCGGATACGGCTTCCGCATCGGCGAAACCAATTTTCGCATCAGCGGCTTCATCAAGGGCGACCTGATCTTCAGCCGTTACGGCGATGGCGACACCGCAACCAATCCGCTGGGCCGCGAACTGTCGCTGCCGCAATCGATCCCGGTCGGTGGGCGGCGATCTGGCATTCTGGCCGATGCGTCGGCCAAACAGTCGCGGATCGCGTTCCAGACCGCGACGCCGATCGGCGAGAAGTCACTGACGACGCTGATCGAAGCGGACTTTCAGGTTGCCCCGGCGGTGTCTGGCGGCGAGCGCGCGCTCAACCCCTATACCTTCGGATTGCGTCGCGCGGTCGCGGGTTATGGCGGGTTCGCGATCGGACAGGACTGGAGCAACTTTCAATATGTTGCCGCCCTGCCTGAAACGGCGGATTTCGTTGGGGTAACCGACGGCACCGTGCTGGTTCGGCAGATGCTGCTGCGCTACAGTCATCCGGTCGGCAACGGGTGGACCATCTCCACGTCTATCGAGAACCCGGAAACCGTGTCGGCGATGGCCGGTGCGCCCGCACTGGCCGACAATGACGATGACAGCGTTCCCGACCTGACCGGACAATTGCTCTGGTCGGCGAAGGGGGCCAGCCTGTCGCTGACCGGGCTGTTTCGATCGATGCGGGTCGACCCCGCCAACGGTCGACCGGCGGTAACGGCACAGGGCTATGGAGTGTCGCTGGCCGGGATTGCACCTCTGCCGACCGGCAAGGGCGACGATATCCGTTTCATGATGACCGGCGGTCGCGGGCTGGGGCGCTATGTCGGCGCCAACGTCGCGGCCGATGCGATCTACGACACGGTGAACGATCGGCTCGTGCCGGTTCCGTTGCTCGCAGGCTTTGCCGGGGTCCGCCATTTCTGGACCGGCACGCTGCGCAGTACCTGGATGGGATCATTCCAGCAGATCTGGAATCCGTCCGCAGCCTCACCGCTGTCGACGCGACAGGTGTGGGACACTGCGGTCAACCTGTTCGTGTCGCCGCTGCCACGCCTCGACCTCGGTGTCGAGCTGCGCGTGTCGCACCGCGAGCTTGTGAACGGCGCAAGCGGCATGCTCGAACGGATGCACGTTACGGTGAAACAAGGATTTTGATGCGGCCGGTCGGCGGTTCGTGTGCCGAACGTAATACGACCGCCAATCGAATCACGATACCCCGACGCGGGACCACCCGCGCGGAGAGCATGGGGAACGAGCAATGACGCAATATGTCTATCGCTTCGGCGGCGGGGTTTCGGACGGAGGATCGGGCGACAAGGTGTTGCTGGGCGGCAAGGGCGCGAACCTTGCCGAAATGGCGTCGATCGGCCTGCCGGTGCCGCCGGGCTTCACCATCGCGACGACGATGTGCACCCGCTATTACGAGGAAGGCGAGACCTTTCCGACGAGCGTGCAGGACGAGGTGAAGACCGGCATCGCCCATATCGAGGGCGTTACCGGCAAGCGCTTCGGCGATGCGGCCGACCCGCTGCTGGTGTCGGTCCGCTCGGGCGCGCGCATTTCGATGCCGGGCATGATGGACACGGTGCTGAACCTCGGCCTGAACGACCAGACGGTCGAGGGGCTGGCGAGCGTGTCGGACGACGCGCGTTTCGCATGGGACAGCTATCGCCGCTTCATCCAGATGTATTCGGACGTGGTGCTCGAACTCGACCATGGCCGGTTCGAGAAAGCGCTGGAAATCGCCAAGGAAGACCGCGGCTATTTCCTCGATACCGAGATGACCGCCGCCGATTGGCAGGGGCTGGTCGCCGAATACAAGGCGCTGGTGCAGGAATTGTGGGGCAAGCCGTTCCCGCAGGACGTGCATGACCAGCTATGGGGCGCGATCGGCGCAGTGTTCGGGTCGTGGCAGGCGGACAGGGCCAAGGTCTATCGCCGGCTGAACGGCATCCCGGGCGACTGGGGCACCGCGGTCAACGTGCAGGCGATGGTGTTCGGCAATATGGGCGACACGTCGGCGACCGGCGTCGCCTTCACCCGCGACCCGTCGACCGGCGACAATGCCTATTATGGCGAGTTCCTGATCAACGCGCAGGGCGAGGACGTGGTCGCGGGCATCCGCACGCCGCAGTATCTGACCAGGGCCGCGCGCGAGACGGCGAATGCCAAGCCGCCGTCGATGGAAGAGGCGATGCCCGACGCGTACGGCGAACTGGCCGCGGTGTTCGACCAGCTGGAGCGGCATTACCGCGACATGCAGGACATCGAATTCACGGTGCAGCAGGGCAAATTGTGGATGCTGCAGACCCGGTCGGGCAAGCGCACTGCCAAGGCGGCGCTGAAGATCGCGGTCGACATGGCCGAGGAAGGGCTGATCAGCCGCGAGCAAGCGATCGCCCGCGTCGATCCGCAGGCGCTCGACCAGCTGCTCCACCCGACGCTCGATCCGAAGGCGGCACGCGACGTGCTGACCAAGGGGCTGCCGGCATCGCCGGGTGCGGCGAGCGGCATCGCGGTGTTCGACAGCGACACGGCCGAACGGCGCGCCAATGCCGGCGATGCGGTGATCCTGATCCGCACCGAAACGTCGCCGGAAGACATTCACGGCATGCACGCGGCGCGCGGCATCCTGACCGCGCGCGGCGGCATGACCAGCCACGCCGCCGTCGTCGCACGCGGCATGGGCCGGCCGTGCGTATCGGGTGCCGGCAGCATCTCGATCGATGCCAAGGCCGGGGTGATGAAGGTCGCGGGCCGCGAGATCCGCGAGGGCGATATCGTCACCATCGACGGCGCGACCGGCGAAGTGATGGCGGGTGCCGTCGCCACGGTGCAGCCCGAACTGGCCGGCGATTTCGGGACGCTGATGGAATGGGCCGATGGCGTCCGCCGCCTGAAGGTGCGGACCAACGCCGAAACCCCGCTGGATTGCCGCACCGCGCGTGATTTCGGGGCGGAGGGCATCGGGCTGTGCCGGACCGAGCATATGTTCTTCGAACAGTCGCGCATCACCGCCGTGCGGCAGATGATCCTGGCGGAGGACGAGGCCGGACGCCGCGCCGCACTCGACCGGTTGCTGCCCGAACAGCGTAGCGATTTCGTCGAGATTTTCGAGGTGATGGTCGGGCTGCCCTGCACCATCCGCCTGCTCGACCCGCCGCTGCACGAATTCCTGCCGCATGAAGAGGCGGAGTTCGCCGAAGTGGCGCAGGCCGCGGGGATCGAGGTCGAGCAGTTGAAGCGCCGCGCCGCCGAACTGCACGAATTCAACCCGATGCTGGGCCATCGCGGCTGCCGGCTGGGCGTGACCTATCCCGAAATCTACGAGATGCAGGCGCGCGCGATCTTCGAAGCGGCGGTGATCGTCGCGGAGAAGTCGGGCGAGGCGCCGATCCCCGAGGTGATGATCCCGCTGGTCGGCACCAAGCGCGAGCTGGAGCTGATGAAGGCGGTGGTCGACAAGGCGGCGCAGGCGGTCTTCGCCGACAAGGGGCGGACGATCGACTATCTGGTCGGCACGATGATCGAACTGCCGCGCGCCGCGCTCAAGGCCGGGGAGATTGCCAAGGCCGGGCAGTTCTTCTCGTTCGGGACCAACGACCTGACCCAGACGACGCTGGGCGTCAGCCGCGACGATGCCAGCCGGTTCCTCGGCGCCTATGTCGAAAAGGGCATCTACGCGCGCGACCCGTTCGTCTCGATCGATGTCGAGGGCGTGGGCGAGCTGATCGAACTGGCTGCCGAACGCGGGCGCAAGACACGGCCCGACATCAAGCTGGGTATCTGCGGCGAGCATGGCGGCGATCCGGCATCGATCGCCTTCTGCGAGAAGGTCGGGCTCGATTATGTCTCGGCCAGCCCGTACCGCGTGCCGATCGCCCGACTGGCGGCGGCACAGGTAGCCTTGGCTAGAAGCTTCAACGTAATCCGGGTTCGGTCTGACTCATCCGTTCCTGGATGAGCGTTTGCCGCAAGCCGTATCTACTGTTGCAGCGTGCGGGTGGTGCCCGCTCTAGTATTTCGACTAAACATGAATAGGCGTCTTCGACGCTGGCCGGCATTCTCGATTGGGAACGACGAACGAGACGGCCCGCACTGTCTCGTATGGGATCGAATTTCGGGAATGTCTGGGTTTGGTGGTAAGCGGACCAGCGGTTTTGCGGAAGCGGAGGACCATAGCCGACATTGCGCAGCGCTCCTGCCGTCCCGAAATTGAAGGTATTTCGTAAAAGGCTGGCAACTACAGATGGTTGGGCAATTTGGGCCGGACGTCTTAAATCTGTTCTTAAGGCACGATATGCGATCCATGGTATATGAGCCGCAAACAAGACTTGGTCACAATAGTGGGGCTGCGCGTTCCCAGCATATTCGGGTTCAGCTTGGCTTTCGTCCCAGGCCTGATGGGGAGTGTTGCAGGGTTTACACAGCTTAAAGCAGCAAGTTTTACAAAAGCTGGAACACTATTCGCCGTCGGCGTCTTCCTAGTTAATTATTCTTTGGACTTCCTAGCGCGAAGCGTAAGGCCCAATCGCTTGCTCCTCGATGAAGATGGCTTCAGTTTGCAAACATGGTGCCGGACAAGCAGGTGGTTGTGGACCGACTACCGCGGCGTGTGGGGTATGGGATATCTGATGCTCCGGGTCGCGGATGGAAGCGAATCGAACCGCAATATTCCTATTGGCCACTGGTCTCGTGATCTGGAGCATCGCTTGTACCGTTTTGTGTCTTCAAAAGGTATTGAAGTTCCAGAGCCTTCACTGCTCCACCCCAGCTTGAAACCTTTATTCTTTTTGAGCGGAGCGTTGGTCCTTTTTGCTCTCGCCGTAGCGCTCACAGGCCTCAGACAGTAAGTCAGCTTAAGGAGGCATAGGCCTTCCTATAATCGAAGGTCGGGTGAGATCGCGGCGGGGCAGGGCCTGTATCCAAAGGCGGGCGCGGTAAAAATTCTCGAAATCCGTTCCCGAAACTGTTTTCCCAAAATGGCTCGATTGAGATGGAGTTACGGGACTGCTTTAGCCGTCCGTTTCGACCGACGTCGCAGCTTTGAGGAGCCGGCGATCGCGAGCGATTTTGGCGAGCAGGGTGCGACTGCATCCAGTTGCGTCCATGATCTCCCGCCAGCTGCGGCCATCGCTCAGCAGGGAGGAGATAGCAGCGTTGCGCGTCTTGTTCGCAGGGCGGCCCTTGTAAAGGCCGGCGGCCTTGGCCTTAGCCGTCCCTTCAGCCTGACGACGACGGCGATCCTCATAGTCCTTGCGCGCTACCGCGGCGAGGACATCGAGCATCATCGCGTTGACCGCGGCGAACATGCGGCCGGTGAACTCGTCGGCCGGCGCCGTCAGGGTCCACGATGTCGGCAGGTCGAGCGCGACGATGCGGACGTGCTTGGCATCGATCAGGCCACGTAGACGGATCCAGTCCGGGGAAGTGAGGCGGGACAGCCGATCGACCTGCTCCACCAACAGAACGTCGCCGGGTTCGCAGTCGTTGAGCAAGCGGAACAGCTCAGGCCGATGCAGCTTGGCACCGCTTTCGTTTTCAACGTAGCGCGCTGCGATCCGCAGTCCTTGCTCAACCGCAAAGGCGTCGAGGACGCTGCGGGCGCGTGATGCGTCCTGTTCGGACGTAGATGCGCGGAGGTAGGCCCGAATAAACATGGTGCGGTCTTCGATACGTGGTGCTTGTTTGTCCAGTCTTTTTTAAGTGGGAAAAGCAACATTAAGGCACCAGTTTAGGGCCGGTCTTCAAAAGGCATACTTGAATCTGACCAAGGCGGGCTGATCACTGAGTGCGCTGTCGTACGCGAGCTTAGGGTTGGGGAGGGCATCTCCGGAACGCTGGCTACGCCTGTAACCGTCGTTTTTTCAAAGAGGTTCATGGCGTTGAGTTCCTGGTCATCGTCACAAGGTGCCTGCTATCGCATAACGGAGCTTAGCACCGTGACCGTGGCCTCTCAGGAGGCAGGGTAGAATTTGATTCAACTTTTTATTGAAACTTTTACTGCGGCATGGCATTGGAAGCATCAGCTACGGACAGCGGGGCTTCCGGTCAAACGGTCGCCGCAGCATGTGCGCCTAAATGGCCGGTACACCACGGTAAGGCACACCCGCACCATAAAGGGCTCTCGCCTAAAGCGGGAGCCCTTTCCCGTTATGGCACCCGCTTCTGCTGGAATAGACAGGTCCGCAAAACCGTATGCATGTTGTAACGCCGCTTGATGCGGCTGAAGATGACCTCACGCGCATGACAGCTCGTGATCATCAGATTGACGTCCGCTAGGTCTTCCTTGCAGGGGTACAGATAGAAAAACACGACCTGGTGCTCGCCATCGATAAGTTCGCGAACACGACCTGGCGCTACGTCGATGACAGCATAATTCATCGCGCGATTGCGATCGATTGACTCCCAGCAAAAATAATTCTGCTCGACCATCCGTCGAGCTAACTCCGGTAAGCCCAACGAGAAAGCGTATCGGTCTTCACAGAAGAGCCGGGGTTTTCCGTTTTCGTCTTCCAAATTGTGGATCCCACGAGCGCAACCTTGGGATATTGTGTGAAGTCCGAGGGAAACCCGCACTCGCAAGTCACCCGCGTCGTGCCCTTTGCCCGCTAACGGGACGACGAAGCTCTCAAGATGCCGCAAGTCCCTAAGAACGCCATCCACTTCAATTTCATTCATTGGCCGTGGATTGATCCTTTTTCAGGGCACTTATGGCCCCCTACGGAGCCATAAGCCGTACAGGAGTTTGAGTCATGTCTGCTGAAGCAGAAAATGACCCCCGGCGGCACCTTGCGACGACGGCATCGCTTTGGTCACGGTTACGGTGCTGCAACTGGCGGATTGGAATCACTAGCCGCGGTGACGGCGAGCACGTGTTGCACCATCCGCCATCCATAGTTTTTGGCCGACACTGCGCACAAGACATACGCGGATAGCAGACAAGCGCCGTACACCGCAGATCGACCTGCGTTGCCGTTTATGACAAATGCCAAGATCGGCAACGGCACGATCAGGAGGGCTGTGATCGTGCCGATATCCCGCGCTGCGAGGTACCGGCGATGGGGATCACAGACGCTGATGTCATCGCGTAGTGGTTTGTAAATCCGGTAGAATAGGCGGTTCTGCATTGCAGGATCGGATGGGAGGGAGCCAAACTTGCTTTCCAAAGCTATCATATCGACGTGCGCCGAAGTGGGGCCTACAACGGTAAAGGCCTGCGATCCGGGCAAGGGATGGTGCCATCGCAAATGAATGAGCCGATCACGCCAGTTAGGCGGAATCAACCCCAGCAAGATTAATGAGGCGATCACAATCAGCCCAAGCGACGCAGACCCGGGCACGGCCATAGCCTCAAGCTTTGTAACTAATTGTACCGAACGGGCTTTGATGAGCTTGGCCGGTTCGAGCGCGACAACCAGGAACGCCGTCGCGTGAGCAATCATGGCGGCACGGATGAGCCACGCGTTTTGCTCTTTGAGCGATTTCGCTTCAGCCACCACTCGGCCCTTTCGCTATAATGGCGTGAAAACGGCGTGGCGTGACGATCAGCAACACCGACGGTGGCGTACGTCCTGCGGCAAGTTCGGTCGCTGTCCGCCAGTCGAGCGCTGATGGGCCTTCGTCGGCAAGATGGCTGTGCCAAGTGCCAACATCGAAGAGCGTCCGTCCGCTGGCCTGATGGCGATGCTCAATCGCATCTTGAAGGCCGGTCGTGCCGAGAACAAAAAGGCCGGCAGAAAACGTGCTGTCAGCTGGTGCTTCGAGCAGATCGACCACGGTGACCGTCTTCATCCGGGCACTGCTAAGGCCGACGAGCAGACCCCCGGTCTCCGCATGCGGCGAGGCCGCGGCAGCTGACCTGATCTTTGCTGCAATGCGCTGGCTGATCCGCAGCTCCCAGCCATCGGTACCCTCGATCGCGACGGTTTCGAAGGACGGTACGGTTTGGCGGGTCCAGCGCGTTGCGGGGGTATCGATGTCACAGACGCCAGTGACGATCAGGCCGTCGGCGTTCGGATGGTCAGCCGCGTGGTCAATCTCTTTGGCAAGGCCGGCTGTCATCATCGAGAGCTGCGCATCGTCGATGGTCATCGTCAACGATCCGCAGCCCTGGCCGATCTGAATTTCAGCGAGACCGGTTTCAGGATCGGCAAGCAGCGCTACAGCCTCACCATCGGCCAGCGTGGCGTACATCTCAGCCATCAGATCGTTGTGATTTGGGTTGTGCGAGGCTCCACCAACCAGCAGGTAAGCCATGCGGCCGCGACCAAAGAGCGCCGCCTCGATATAGCGGGCTCGATCATGCGGACGGATCGCGTCGGATAACGCTTCACGCACCGCAAGCGACGCCGTGGCGTTGACGACGATGCCCGTACCTGCGGGAATAACTTTCGTCCGGATCGCCTCGTCACGCAGGGCTGACGCGATGTCATCCTGGTAAAGTGTTGGCGACAAGCTGAACCCGGCCAGCTCATCAGCGAGCGCGGCAGTCTTGGGCTGGCCCACCGCAGTAGGGGAGAGGGCGTGTCGCGCCATATTGTGCGGCCGCAGCCACCCCTCGTCGCTTATTGCGATGATCGACTGCCCGGAGCGCGCGGCGTGCAGCGCGAGTTTCGAGCCGACGCTGCCACAGCCAAGCAGCGCCAGAGCGGGCCGTTCGGGTACCCCTGCCAGCGTCCGCAGCAATGGCGCGTTCAAGGTCTGATAATGCAGAGCAGGTCTAACCGGCTCATCGCCTCCGCGGACGATTGCAGTCGTTCTCTGGTCATAAGGACGGATTTCGACGACGTACGGCAGTAATTCGATCGGGGAATTTGATCCAATCAGATGAACGGGGCGTTCGACGCACAACACAATGCCAATCGGGATTGGCTGATTGAGGTGCCATCCCTGCCACGACCGTTCCAGATTGCTGAGGAAAAGATCGAGACCGCGACGGCAGCCCAGCGTATCCGCACGCGCACGAAGCTCATCGATTGTCGTGACGTCATCGGGGGTGTAGCGGTCGCTAACGTAGGTGCCACCAGAGGGAGGCTTGTCGGCCCAGACAATCCCGATGACGGTTTTGCCCAGCGTGCCCCCTTTTGACATTGGCGAAACGCTGAATAGCGACTTGTCCGTCGTACTGAGCGGCGTTTTGACGCCATCGCTATTGATCCAGACCGACGCACCATCAAGCAGCGTTGCATCATCGGCCCCCGTTCGACCGAAGCGGCCACGCCATGCGATATAGCCGCCGGCCTTCAGGCGGGTGGCACGCATGGTCTCCGCGTCGAAGGCGATTGTATCGCGCAAGCCACGCCGCATGGCCGGTTCCCAGCCTTGTACAGGGTCGATCAGATGATTGATCGCAGCCTTGCGCAGCCAGACGGCGACCTGTTCGAGGAGATGGAACACGCCATACTCGACCAAGCCGAACTGCAGAAAAAATTCATCCTGATCGCCATCGACAAGGCATGGCCTGGGCGGTGCGTCAGCGCCGCCCGGGTGAAGATGAGGGAAGTTGCGCGGAAAGTCGGCGCGAAGTCGCACTTGTGGAGATCGCCAGGGATATTCAGACGGGATGCGCAGCGTAACGGGCTCAACGACCCGGACGCCGGTGTCGCTGATGCCATCCGCCTGGCAGTGGAGGGGCATTTCAACCCTCAGATCAATGCGAACCTCATCATCGCCGATGACTTCGCCACCGACAAATTCCGGGTGGCGTGTCGCCACCCGGAGGATGTCATCGCCCGGCGATGCCGATTTAGGGGAGGCCATCAGGCGCGGCCGTGCGGCCGTGCCTGTGCCGCCGTCGCGCCGATCCCCAACGCCGTTGCTGCCGCCTTGCCGGCATTCTTGACGGCCTTGACGATGCCGCTGGCACCGATCTCGTAGCGCAGCGGCTGCTGCTCATCCTCCCAAACGTCGGTGACGCACCGGAAGCGATCATCCTTGCCCTCAACGATCGAGATGTACTCGCGCTTGGCGCGATCGCTCGGCGGATCGGCATCCTCAGGATCGATATGTTCGCAGCTGGCGACGATGACGGCGCCTTTGCGGATTTGCGCCAACGCGGTGCGGGCGCTCTCACATACCTCGGCTTCCTCTCCCCAGGTCGAGTAGCTGTCATAGCTCAGGCTATGCCAGGAACAGTGGTGCGGTGCCTGCAGGATATCGTAGCTCAGCCAGTCGGCATGCGCTGCCCCATGCTTATCCCACAGGCGTTCCCAGATCGCCACCTCCGCGTCTCCGCCGGTCAGGAAGCGGCACTTGTCGGCATACCCGGCCCCGCGGATCGAAAAGCGCAGAATGACTGACGACCGATTTTTCGCCAGCAGTTCCACCAGTTCTTCATCGTCGCCTTGCGGCATCGGAGCCAGGAGACGAGCTTCAAAGGCGCCAGCGGTGACGCGGTTGAGGCTCGACACGACATCGTCGGTCTTCACGACGATCCCCAAGATATCATCGGTCTTACCCTTGATGTCCTCGCCTAAAATCTGGATACGATTGCCCTCGATCCCGATCGCTTTGGTGGTACGATACAGCGCTACCCGGCGCCGGGCTTCTTTTGCCCAGGCCTTGGCATCGTCACACAGCGTGTGCGTCATCGATGCCCGCCGAAACACGATGGGCGACGACCACATCTCGCGGATCAGGATCTTGTCGTCGGCCTTGACCCAGTCATCGGGCGCCCCGAGGTGAAAGTGCTTCGACAGACCACAGATATGGTCCTTGTCGGGATGGGTGTTGAGAAAACCATCGACGAAGAGCCGACCCTTCTCATCGCGCTTCAGTTGCTCGCGCAACAGGCTCATGACGTCGGGTGTGTCATCATCCGGGTCGTCGGCACCCTTGCGGATGTGGATGTCGATCAGCAGCGTCTGATCATTGTCGAACCGCAGCAGCGTCATGTCGCCATTGCAGACCGGGTAAAACGTGATGGCAGCCGTCATTGTGTCGTGTCCTTCCTACCTGAACCCTGACACGAACACGTCCCCGAATGGCCGCGCCAGCTTTAGCTATATGTTAAGCATGCCATCGAGATTCAAGGCTCCCAATCGTGACAAGAATGACAGTGGACGCGTGCGAGCTTAACACGTACCTTAAGTGATGAGGTGCAGATGGGCTCAGCCGAGCGATCACCAGCCGAGCATGCCGAGGTGCGGGTCAATGGGCCTCGGCGCTGCATCGCGATGCGTGCCAGTGACTGGGCGCGGTTGCACCATGCCATACCTGTGACGGTGTTCGCACGGCTGATGGGGCTGTTCCGCCGGTTCTGTAATGGCTGTGATCATCTCCCTGAACAGGCCTTTCGGCGCGTCGTTGGTGACCAGCATGGTCGCTTGGAGGTGTTCATCGCAACCGACGTTCAGGTGGTCGGTCGTCGTGGCACTGACGAGGCGCGTCAAACATTTTTCGTAACAGAGGTGCGTATTGCCCGCGCGGTAGATCCGGTTCTCCAGCCGGTCGCGGCGCTGCAAGCGATGCTGCCCCTGGAAATAGTTGTACAGAAGGAGCGTGAACGATGACCGAAATAGGAGCGGGCATAATGGCAGGCAGCGCGGTAACATGCGATGCCGACACGCTTGCTGTCGAACTCGCAGAAGCGGAATTCATTGTTGCGGTTCAGTCGGAAATACAACGCGTGATGAACGAAAGAGGTCTTCGTGCTCGTGACCTATCTAAGCGATTAAATGTCTCTGAGGCGAGAGTAAGTCAGATGTTTGGCGAGCAGGCCAAAAATCTAACTATTCGAACCATTGCGAAAATATTCTATCATTTAGGTCAAAGTCCTATCCTAACGACACAATGTCAGCTAGAAAACATGGTTGCTCTTGCGCGAGGTGACGCCGCGGACAGTGACCAGCACTGGACGGTTTCGGGGCTCATCAACGATATTCAGATTGGTTCAAACATCATCGTAACGCATGATGAAACTGCCGTGGCGTCGCCAGATCGCGGCCGTTTGGTGGATCGTTGGGCGCGGGCTGAAGAAGCCGATACCAGGCGCCCCCGCCGGCTTGCGGTTGCGGGTTAGGATCCAGACCTTGCCCCAAGATGCCGCAAGCATGGACCCGAGCGTCTACAATAGCCTGGTAGCACGCGCACACCTGCGAAGCATTCGTATGACCACGAGCGAATTCGATATGAAGCCCGAGGCGCTGAGTCTCGATCCTGACGCATGGCGCAACAATGTCGTCGCGGGCGTGCTCGACAGTTTCCTCGAACATGAGAACGGCTCGCTTTATGGCGTTTTCAGCTTCAAGGTCGTTTGCCGTTACGGTCGCAAGCGCGTTCTGTCGATCGGTGCGACCTATCTCGCCAGTTATCGTATACAAGGCGCTTGTGACGAGGGTGCATGCGAGCTTTTTATCGAGCGGGTCGGCAAGGTCGCGACGTATCCTTATTTCCGCAGCCTAGTCGCGATGCTGACCGGGCAAGCCGGGCTTATGATGCAGCCATTACCAGTGCTGAGCTTCGCGCCTCGATCGATCGATTCAGCGGCGGTCCTCGAGCAAGGATCACAGGCTATGGGCACGCCCAAGCGTCGTCGTCTGCCTGCCAAGTAAACGAGTTGTGGGGATGCGGCGATACACACCGCATCCCTATCGGTCAGCGAATTACCACGATCTTGGCACCGGCATCGCTCGCAATGTCTTTCCATGTCTTGTCGGCGGTATAGGCTGAGACGCCGAGCCGCCTCGCCAGCGCGAGGCAGAACCGATTGCCCAACGATAATCCGGCCGATGCGGTCGCTGCGCGCAAGCTACCGGCCTCCCAGGCGAGCGCATCATCCGCTGCAACGACAGCGTAGGGGAGGGCGCCCAGCATCGCCTGCACGTCGTCAATCGGCGCGCCGAGATGGACGAAGTGGCTGATCACCTCGGCCTGATTGATCGCGCACACCGAGGCATCCGCAATCACGCCGGCAACTTTGCCGGCACCGCGCTCGCCCTTGAGGAGCGCGAGGATCGCCGAGGCATCGAGGACGACATGCGTCATTCGCCGCTGTCCTCGCGCCGTGCCGCCAGGAAGTCATCGACCGATGCGCCGGGTTGTTGGGCGTAGCGCTTGGCAATCGCCTGCGCCTTGGCCACGGCCTGCTCTACCGTACGCAGAATCACGCCATCGGGTGTTTCCTCGACCAGGACTGCGCCACCATCCTCCAGCCCAAGGCGCTTGCGGATGCCCACCGGCAGGCTCATGCGCCCATTGGGTGTGATGTTGACCTGTAGCGTCATGTGACGACATTCCCATGAAGTGGCATTAAGCTCTGCGTATGCCATAACGGTTGGCAAGAGGCGAGGGGCAAGCGTATGCCGCCATCAGGCACACCAGCCATAATAGTTACTAGCGATAAATGGTATTCCTGCTACTACGAACCGCGTTCAAGATCGCGGTCGTAACGGAGGCGGAACGGTGATTGTCGATGTGCCGACCCCGGGCGAATTTCACACCGCGGGCGTCAACCAACTCTACCTGGCGTGGAAGATCGCCATCGGCACACAGCAGGCCGTTGGCATGGCGTCCGACGATGATGAGGAGGGGATCGAAGCCTATGGACCGAAAGCGCGATCACGACGCGCTGGTGCCGGGGTAAGTGCGACACGGATCAATGGAAGTCGTGCGACTTGAAGCGCACAACGTCCTCCGGATCGGCACCGTCGGCGTGCGGCGGCCAGTAGCAATTGCGAGGTTCCGGGCTCCAACCCTTGTCGCCGCGATCGGGGGACCCGGGGTGTTGGGCGGCATCACCCCGTCCGGTGCGATGGGGGAAGGACATGTCGCCCACGCGGTGCAGAAGATCGCCATGATCGATGATCCGGTCGCAAATGACGTGGATCACCTCTCCTTCCCTCTGTACCCGCCCTTTCAGTCCGACCATGGATGCCGACATGACGGTGCGGCGCTGCGCTTCGAAGCGATCGGGCCAGAGGATGCCATTCGCGATCCCTGTCTCGTCCTCGATCGTGATGAACAGCACGCCTTTGGCCGATCCTGGCTTCTGGCGGACGAGGATGATGCCGGCGACCTCGACATGGCGACCATCGCGGACGCTGGCGAGATCGGCACAGCGCGTGACGCCGCGGCGCGCCAGCTCGTCTCGGACGAACGTGAGCGGATGGGCACGAAGCGATAATTGCAGGTTGCGATAATCCTCGATCACCTCACGGCCATCGGTAAGCGCGCGCAGTGCCACCTCCGGCTCGACGCCTTCTGCACTCAGCGTTGCCGCAGCTTGATCGGCCGCCGCGAACAGCGGTAGCGGCGCTTCACCGAGCCCCCTCACTTTCCATAGGCCCTGCCGCCGATCGGCACCGAAGCTATGAAAGGCATCGCCGTCCGCCAGCTTCTCGATCGCCGCACGCTGCGCGCCCGAGCGCCGCCAGACGTCTTCGACGTTCCCGTAAGGCATCGTGCTGCGCGCGGCGACGATCTTGGCGCCGTCGGCGTTCGAGAGACCGCGTATGACTCGCAGGCCGAGCCGGACCGCGAGGTAGCGCTCACCGGTCGGCTCCAGCGTGCAATCCCAGCGACTCGCATTGACGCAAGGCGACCGCACCTCGACGCCATGTTCACGTGCATCTCGCACGATCTGCGCCGGCGCGTAAAAGCCCATGGGCTGCGCGTTCATGAGCGCTGCGCAGAAAACATCCGGGTGGTGATGCTTGATCCACGACGATGCGTAGGAGATTTTGGCGAAACTTGCCGCGTGGCTCTCAGGGAAACCGTAAGAACCGAAGCCCTCAAGCTGGCGGAAGGTCCGCTCGGCGAACTCGCGCGGATAGCCGCGCGCGACCATGCCCTCGACCAGCTTCTCGCTGAAATGACTGACCCCACCGGTGAATTTGAAGGTCGCCATTGCCCTTCGCAGCTGGTCCGCCTCGGCCGGTGTGAAGCCCGCTCCTACGATCGCGACCTTCATCGCCTGCTCCTGAAAGAGCGGCACGCCGAGGGTTTTCTCCAGAACCGCCCGTAATTCCGGCCTTGGATATTCCGGTTTCTCGAGCCCCTCGCGCCGGCGAAGATAGGGGTGGACCATGTCGCCCTGGATCGGTCCGGGCCGCACGATCGCGACCTGAATGACCAGGTCGTAGAAGCGGCGCGGCTTCATGCGCGGCAGCATCGACATCTGGGCGCGGCTCTCGATCTGGAAGGTCCCAAGGGTGTCTGCCTTCTGGATCATCGCGTAGACGGCCGGGTCGTCGTCCTGCAGGTCCTTCAGTTCGACACGCAGGCCCTTGTTCGCTTCCAGCATGTTGAAGGCGCGGTTCATGCAGCCAAGCATGCCGAGCCCCAGAACGTCGACCTTCATGAATTTCAGTGCGTCGATATCGTCCTTGTCCCATTCGATGATCTGACGGTCTTCCATGGCTGCCGGTTCGATCGGCACCAGATCGTCGAGGCGGTCGTGCGTTAGGACGAAGCCCCCTGGATGCTGGCTCATGTGTCGGGGGACGCCGATCAGCTTGCGGGCAAGATCGAGGGTCAGCCGCAGGCGGCGATCGCCAATGTCGAGGTTCAGCTCGTTGACCTGCTTTTCGCCGACGCCTTCGGCCGACCAGCCCCAGACCAGCCCGGCGAGCGATGAGGTCAGGTCCTCGGGCAGACCCAGCGCCTTGCCGACATCTCGCACCGCACCGCGCGCGCGGTAGCGCGTTACAACCGCGGTCAGCGCCGACCGGTCACGGCCATAGGTGTCGTAGATCCACTGGATGATCTCTTCGCGGCGCTCATGCTCGAAATCGACATCGATGTCGGGCGGTTCGCGCCGTTCGCCTGACACGAACCGCTCGAAGAGCAGTTCATGTTTGATCGGATCGATCGAAGTGACACCGAGCACGAAGCACACGCAGCTATTGGCGGCCGAACCGCGCCCTTGGCAGAGGATGCCGCGCCGGCGTGCCTCGCGCACGATCGAATGGACGGTGAGGAAGTAAGGCGCATAGCCGAGCTCAGCGATAAGGCGCAGTTCATGCGCGATCTGGTCGCGGTACGCCCGCGGCACGGCGCCGTCGAACATCCGCTCGACCGCCTCACCCGCCAGCTGCTCCAGCGCTTCTTGCGCAGTAAGCCCTTCAATCACCCGCTCATGCGGGTATTGGTAGGCCAGTTCACCCAAGTCGAAGGTGCAGAGCCTGGCAATGTCGACGCTGGCCTGCAGTGCGTCAGGATAGTCGCGGAACCGGCGGACCATCTCGTCTGGCGATTTGAGCGCCCGGTCCGCGTTCACCTCCCGCCTATAGCCGAGCTCGTCGACGGTGCATTTCTCGCGCACCGCCGTGACGACATCCTGCAGGAGCCGTGCCTCGGGTGCGTGGTACAGCACATCGCCGGTGACGACGGCGCGCACGCCCGCACCGCCCGCCTGCCGCGCCAGCGCATCGATACGGACCGCATCGTCCGGCCGGCGGCGCTGGAAAAGCGCCATGTAGCCTCGACGGCCATAGACCGCCTTCAAATCCTCCAGCGCTGCCAGATTCTCTTCGTCCGCCTCGTGCGGTAGCAGGAGGGCGATCACGCCCTCGGACCATGGTTGCAGGTCATGCCAGTGAAGCAGGCATGCGCCCTTCCCCGCCCGGGTCTTGCCGACCGTCAGCAGCCGCGTGATCCGCGACCAGGCAGGCCGGTCGGTGGGATAAAGCAACAAGCGTCGTCCGCAGGACAGGTCGACACGCGCTCCCGCGATCGAGCGGACGCCGGTCGCCTTTTGCGCTTCCCAGGCGCGGACCACGCCACCAACCGTGCCGATGTCGCTGACACCAATCGCCGGGTAGCCGAGCAGCGCCGCGGCCGCGAACAGCTCTTCGGGTGACGAGGCGCCGCGCAACAGCGAGAAGTGCGTCAGCACCTGCAGCTCGACATAATGGGTCATCCAAAGACCCCGTGCATCCACCACGACAGATCGCCGGTTTCGTCCTGGAAGCCGTCGCCACGCCGGAAGACCCAGTAGCGCCCTCCCTCCTCGTCCTCGACACGGTAATAGTCGCGCACCGCCCAGACCTCGGCGTCACGTCGCCACCATTCGCCGTGGACGCGTTCCGGCCCATCCCCGGCCACGATCTTATACACCCGCCCTCGCCACTCGAACCGGCGAGGTGGCTGATCCGGCATCAGCGCGATGACGCGCGCGAGCGGCTCCGGCCGGCTGAACAGCCGGATCGGTCGTTGCCACTTCGGCCACCTGCCGGGCATGCCATTCGGGTCCGAGCGGGTAACGGCTCGCTCCGGCACATGACTTTCGATGGGCGCGATCCTGAAGACGGCGTGCGGCCCGATCCTGCCCGCGATCACGTCGACCAGACGCGCTGGGTCCCGCACCAAGGTGTCGCCTGCGAGGACCGCGCCGAGATCAACCGCGTCGAGCGGTTCCGTGTGAGGTGCGACCAGCCAGAACTGCTCAAGCCCCATGCCGGGATCGATCCGCTCGATCCGTAGCTTCAACAGGCGCAGAAGGTGCGGCACTTCGCGGGTTGGTCGTGATGTGCCGATGGCGACCACCTGCTCGGTGCCGTCGACGCGAATGCCCGTCAGGCGCAAGGCGCGGGCCCCCAGCCCCCGCGCCTGCAAAACCGTCGCCAGGTCCTGCAACAGGTCACCCATGACCTGTTCGATCGCCTCGGCCGTTCCGATCGGCTCGAGGAGGCGCCGCTCGACGACCGGCACCTCTACGTCTTCCACGGGCGTAATTGGCTCGGCAACAGCGCCAAGCGCCTGATCAAGCCTCGTGATCGTTGGCAGACCGAGCCGACGCGCCAGCGGCCCACGGGCGACGGGCAGCAGATCCGCGATGGTCTCGAACCCAAAACGCTTCGCAGCGCTTAGTGCACTGGGCGTGAGGCGCAGCGCCATGATCGGCAACGGCGCGATCGCATCCGTGACCGCGCCTGGCGCAACGCGGATCAGCTCGGTCCGGCCAAAGCGCGCGAGCGCATGCGCGGCACCGGAGGTCTCGGCGACCGCCACCCGCGCCGCGAAACCTGCCCGCTGGCAGAAGGCGAGCAGCCGCCTGCAGAACCGCTCCTCACCGCCATGTAGGTGGGCGCAGCCCGTAAGGTCGATCCAAAGACCATCGCTAGGCGTGACCGCGACGATTGGTGACCAGCGTCGCACTGCCAAGAGCGCCAAGCGGTCAAGCACCGTGGCATCCGCCACCGGGTCAGCCGGGCGGAAATCGAGGTCCGAGACGAGGGCGCGCGCATGGGTTGCGGCCATGCCGGGATGCACGCCAAGGGCGCGCGCGCCATCACAGGCGGCAACTACCTCTTCGCGTCGACCGACCTTCCCGATCAGCGCCAGCGGTGCGTGTTCAAGCGGCTTGGCAGCAGGCACGCTGATCCGCAGCGCCGGTGTCGTCGCCTTATAGGGATGACTGGCTGCTTCGGATCGACGCCCGAGCTCGCGCATGGGTGGTTGCGCGTGGGTCGGCAGGCCAGCGATCTGCGTCTCGACATCAGCGCGCGATGGCATGCCTTCGCGTGCCCAACGCGCACCAGGCCGCCAACCGCCGCCCCGCGGCACCGAACAGGCACCCGGATCGTCGTCTACCGGCAGCGTGAGGACAGGCCGGTCAGGCTGCCGCGAGGCGAACCGTTCCAACCGCCTTAGCCTGTCGATGGCAAGGTTCGGCAGGAACAGCGAGACGACCCGTCTCATCGCTGGCCTCCACAATCAGCGAGAAACCCTCGCCCCCGCGCTGACGCGCGCATTCCACCGCCCATCGCGCGCGTCCCACCCCCGCGACGCCGAGCCGCTCGGATGGTGCCGCGCCGATCCGCCAGCGCGTCCACGCGGCCGACGGCTCGGCAAGCGGATCCGCGTTGAGGCCGCGTCGTCGCCTGAGCAGTAGGACTGGCATATCCGCTTCTGCCGCGACCAGCTGCAGTCGGCGGGTAGCGACCATCGAGATCTTCGCCGCCTCTCCTACGATCACTGAAGGCGTGCCGTCGCGCACCGCGTCTTCGATCACCGCCAGGAGCGCCGCGTCATCGCGCGGCTGCGCATAGATCACGCTCGCAGCGGGAAGCCCGGCTTGTTCGAGTGCCGGAGCATACAAATCCATCCGGCAGCTCGCCCAGAAGACCAGTCCGCCCCGCACAGCCGCCTCACGCGCGGCGATGCCGGCGAGGAAGAGGGTCGTGGCGGCATCATCGACTAAAGCGACACTCGGCGCGCTCGCTTCATGCAGCGCGCCTGCCCGAAGCCCCCCCGCCCCGAGCCTTCGATCGATCACGTCGATGCCGAACGGCATGACCCGGTAGTCGGTCGCTGGCGTGGCGATCGTCCGAAGATCCGCTATGCCGGGTGCGGTGGAATGAAGGGCGGCGGGCATATGGGCTAGACTCTACGTGTTCCATTTATGTTCCATTACTAAGCCGCTTTGGTCAAGGTGAGATCCGCTCGCCTTACCGATTTCAGCGCGACGAAAGCCGGTAGCGTCCGCCTCCCATAGCATCCGCTTGACCCGCCCCGGTGTTGCATGTCCGTCGGTCATCGGTCAGGGTCCCGCCGTTTTTTCAACGGAGCACGAACACCATGAACATCGGCGAACTGACCAAGGGCGTAGCGACGGCAACTGGCGCAAGCGAGGCTGACGCGAAGAAGGCGGTCACCGCTGTTTTCGACCAGATCGCTGAAGCAGCCGCAAAGGGTGAGGACGTCTCGATCCCCGGGTTCGGCAAGTTTGCAGTTAAAGATCGGCCGGAGCGTCAGGGCCGCAACCCTGCAACGGGCGAAAGCATCACGATCGCAGCGTCGAAGAAGATCGGGTTCACGGCTGCCAAGGGCCTGAAGGACAAGCTGTGAGGTAAGCGGGCGTCGGCGAACCAAATCGCTGGCGCGAACGGGAGGGGTGGATGTGCAATCGGTATCGACTGACGGCGAAGCAGGCTGAGGTCGCGGCGACGTTCGGCATCCGCCCTCCCTATGAGGTCGATGAGACCTTCCCCGTCGGCGACATCTTCCCGACGGGCAAGAAGACACCGTTCTACGGCGCGGTCATCGTTTGGGATGGTGCCGATCGTCGCATGGAGCGTATGGAATGGGGCGTTCCAACGCTGGTGCCGAGCAAGCGGGACCCGGCGGTAAAGCTGACCAAGTACGTGACGAACGTCCGCAATCTCAAATCGAGCTTCTGGCGATCGATGTTGACCACGCCGGCACGTCGCTGCCTGGTACCAGTCACGTCGTTCTCCGAATATGGGTCTGTGCCGGGTGAAGACGGCAAGAAGCCCCTTCATTGGTTCGATGTACCAAGTCGGCCTGTTTTCGCCTTTGCTGGCATTTGGCGGCCGACCGAAAGGGGCAACGCCTATGGTTTCTTGACCACTGAGCCGAACGCGGTGGTCGCACCAATCCATCCCAAAGCCATGCCGGTCATCTTGCATGACGACGATCACGATCGCTGGCTCAACGCTCCCTGGGATGGCCTGCGGGAGCTTGTCGCACCCTACCCGTCACAGCTTATGCGGGTCGGTACTGTCGATAGGCTGGTAGGAGCTGTGCATCTTATTTGACCCAAAGGCGGTCGTCAGGGACCCAGGGCCCCTTCCCACTTTCCGCCGGTCGTTCACCCGATTTCTACAGTCCTCCAAACCGAATCCGCCGCTGCATACGTGGTCGCCGCTGGGCTTGTAGTGGGGCATTGGGAGCTCCAGCTTCGATCACAGGCCGGACGCGGTGCGCGGCCCATAGGGGCGCGGGTTCGTTATTGAGCCGAACGATCTTAACTACTGATCCCCCTATCCCCTGCTCAATCGTGTAGCCGACATCTTGGCCAAACGAGATGGCAACCCCGTCGGTGATGCGCTGCCCATCTTCGATAGAGCGATCGTGTCGCCATGATAGGAACGGCGCGTCGAGCAACCCTTTTACCAACATGATTTTAATAAAAACTCTTTTTTTAATGGTGTAGGTAATCAGTCCTGTGGTATCAACGCAGGGCATGGCGCGGCTGTGCAAGCGCACCGGTGACGAACGTCGGGCGCAATGATCAAAAGGGGATGGATATGAAGGGAATAGCCTTTAAGCGTGCAACGTTGCTCCGCTTGGTTGCCGGTGTTTCGGTCATCGCGACGATCGGTCATGGCGCCGCCTTTGCTCAGGACGTTCAGACGGCAGAGCCGGCGACTACGGATCTTGCCACCGAAGATCAGCCGGTTGACGACATCGTCGTCACTGGTATCCGTGCAAGCCTCGCCAATGCGCAGGAGATCAAACGCCGCGCCGATACCGTTGTCGATGCAATCACCGCCGAGGACATTGGGGCACTTCCCGATCGTTCGATCAACGAGGCGCTCCAGCGCGTCCCTGGCGTATCGATCGATCGCTTCGCTGCACCAACCGACTCACAGCACTTCTCCGTCGAAGGTTCGGGCGTTCAGATTCGTGGCCTGACCTACACCCGTGGCGAGTTTAACGGACGCGACACGTTCGCTGTCAGTGCTGGGCGCGACATTGGCTACAACGACATACCCGCCGAACTCGCCGGTTCAGTGGAAGTGTTCAAGAACGCGACCGCCGATCTGATCGAGGGCGGCATCGCCGGCACCGTGAGCATCAACACGCGCAAGCCGTTCGACAGTAAGGAGCGTATCGTCTACCTCTCGGGTGCGATGAGCTGGGGCGACTTGGAACAGCGCGGCGAAGGATCGTTTGCGGGTCTCTTCAGCAACCAGTGGACTGTAGGCGACGGACATCGTCTTGGTCTGTTGGTGGGTGGGAGCTACTTCCAACAGCGCAGCCGCGCGGATTCTATCTTCGTCTCTTCGTTCCTGCCGCGCTTCAACGCGCCCGACGACGGCGTGGACGGTTACGCACCGGATGGCACTGATTTTCAAGGATCGCAGTTCGACGGCGTCACCTGCGACGGCAACAACCCTAATGAAGGCCGTCTCATCAACCAGGGCACGCCCTACCAGATCCGCGTATGCGATAATTTCCCTGTCCCCGCTGGCTTCGACACCGTCTATACACCGAGCGGCGCCGGCTTCCGCCAGCAAAGCTTCAACACCAAGCGGAACAGCATCACAGCTGCCGCACAGTTCGAAACGGCCGACAAGCGCCTGATGTTGACTGCCCAATATCTGCGGGCACAGTCGATTGAAAGCTGGGTGGACCGGACGGTAGAGCCGAACATCTACTACAACGACATCGGCAACACGTATCCCGCAGGCTACATTGATCAGCCGGGCTTCCCGTTCAATCCTCAGGCCAACTACACCTTTAACGATGACGGCGTGTTCACGTCAGGCACCATCGTGCGGCGCGGCAATCTCCAGGCTCGCAATACGCCGAACAATCCTTGCGTCATTCCGAACAACGGCTTCCCCTACACCTCCACCTACTGCCCGTACGAGCAGTTCGTGAATCCAGGCGGCATCAATACCTCGTCGACCAACCGCTACTTCTATTCGAAGTCGACGAACCAGGATGCAGCGATCAACGTGAAGTTCGCGCCGAGCGACCGCCTCCGCTTCAACTTCGATGCGCAGTACGCAAAGTCCGAAGCCGAGGGTACCGACGACATCGTCGACATATACACGTTCTCGAACGTGTCGATCGACCTGACCGGCGGCCTGCCTAACGTCAGCTTCGTCACTCCAGGCTTCGATACGGCAAGCTACTTTGGCAACTCGGGAAGCTGGTTCTACAACAATGCGTTCAACAACCGCTCGATCAACGACGGCGACGAGTTCGCGTTTCGTGCCGATGCCGAATATGACGTGTCGGACGATAGCTTCTTGCGCAAGGTACGCTTCGGTAGTCGTTATTCGGAGCGGCAGCAAACGGTGCGTACCAACGACTACAACAACTGGGGCTCGCTGTCGGCAACGTGGACAGATCAGGGTCCGCGCTTCGCCTCGGTGACGCCGGACGCGATCAGCACCTACAATTTCGACAGCTTCTTCCGTGGTGCCGCGAGCGTACCGAGCGTGCCCTCAATTCGCGAGGACATTCTCAGCGATCATGACGCCCTGACCGCGTTGCTGCGCAACGCAAAGGACCCGTCAGGTCAGTTCTCCTACACCCCCTTGGAGGATCGCCAGCCGAACGGAATCGGTTCGCTGATCGAAGGCTATTTCCAGCCGAATGAAGTCTACGTGAACAGCGAAAAGACGATTGCTGCCTACGCCCGAGCCGACTTCGGCACGGAGTTCGACGGCGGGGCGCGTCTTTCCGGCAATATCGGCGTGCGCTGGGTTCGAACGACCGACGAGGCCGTCGGCGCGATCAATTTTCCTCAGCGCAATCAGGTGCTGCCGAATGGGTTCGCAAACTTCGCAGAATATTGCGCTCGCCAGACGCAGGTGAACCCGAATACCGGACAGGCACCGCCTAGCTCGCAGGTTCCAGCACTATGCCGGCCCGGCGTTACGGCCGAGCAGCAGGCTGCCGCGCTGGCCTTCGCCAACGGCGCGTCGGTACCGCAGGTCGCAGCGCAGACGTTCGACGACTGGCTGCCGAGCTTGAACCTTCGGTTCGACGCCACCAATAAGTTGACGTTCCGCTTCGCTGCGTCGAAGGCGATCAATCGTCCCAATTTCGGTGATTTGCGCAACTTTGTATCTCTGAATTTTAACGGCAATACCGGCGCGTTCGAGGCGCGGGCGAGCAACCCGTTCTTGCGACCGATCAAAGCCGACCAGCTCGACCTGTCGGCCGAATGGTACTTTGCCCGTGTCGGGTCGCTGACGACCACGCTGTTCTACAAGAACGTCACCGACGTCATCGTCCAGAACAGCGGATTCAACCGCGACTTCAGCAACGGAGGGTCGAACTACGCACTCCAGCTGACCGGTCCTGCAAACGCCGACGGTTCGAGCAAGATCAAGGGTCTTGAGGTCGCATACCAGCAGACCTACGACTTCCTGCCAGGCCCGCTCGGCGGTTTGGGCATACAGGCGGCCTATACCTACATCGACGCTGGCAACGTCATTCTGTCGCCGCCCGACTTCCGTCCGTCAACCGATCCAACGCCGAACGAGGGCGACGGTAATCAGCCCCCTCAAGATATCACGGGTCTTTACAACAATCTGCCGCTTCCGCAGCTCTCCAAGCACAACGTCAACACGTCTGTCTTTTTCGATAAATACGGAGTCTACGCACGCCTAGCCTACAATTGGCGCTCCAAGTTCCTTCTGAACAACCGCGACTGTTGTTTCCCGTTCCTGCCGGTATACAGCCTTGCAACGGACTCTGCGGACGCATCGCTTTTCTACACGGTAAATCAGAACTTCAAGATCGGCCTGACGGTCAACAACCTGTTCGATTACAAGGTCAGGACGAGCTTCGTTCTGAACGGCGACGGACTGGAGGCACCACGATCGTTCTTCAAGAGCGATCGTCAGTTCCAGCTAAGCGCACGCTTGACGCTCTAACGATGCGCGTGAAGCATATGATGGCGTCGGTGATGGGGGCCAGCTTCGCGTTGGCGGGGTGCGTCGGCACCCCGCCCCCCGGGAGGCATCCTCTTACCGCGGACGCGGCCGCGACGCGAGAAACCAAAGCGCTCCTCGCATCGCTCGGCCGCATAGCGCCAAAAGCAACGCTGTTCGGGCATCAGGACACGCTCGCATACGGCTACCGCTGGCGCGGAGAACGCGATCGGTCGGACGTGAAGGACGTCGCTGGCTGCTTCCCTGCAGTCTATGGCTGGGATCTCAATGATGCTTTCGTAAAGGGTGGCGAGACGATCGATCCCGAACGCGCAGCGCGGCTGCGCGATTATATCAGGCAGGGCTACGCTCGTGGTGGGGTCGTCACCCTGTCCTGGCATCAAGACAATCCGGCCACTAGCGGCGATGCCTGGGATGTCGCGGCACCTGCGGTAACGCGGATCCTGCCAAACGGCGACCTTCACACCCGCTACCTGAAAAGACTGGATGCGGCCGCCGATTTCCTCGCAAGCCTTAAAGATGCCGGCGGTACACCAATCCCGGTCGTTTTCCGTCCCTGGCACGAGCATAGCGGCAGCTGGTTCTGGTGGGGTCGCGACCACGCCAGCAGCACGGAGTTCAAGGCGCTTTGGCGCATGACGGTCGAACATCTGCGTACGAAGCGGAAGCTGCACAACCTTCTCTACGCCTATTCGACCGATGTGTTCGAAGGGGCGGACGCCTACCTCGAGCGTTATCCGGGCGACGACGTGATCGACGTCCTTGGCTTCGATGATTACTCGCTGAAGGCGGTCTCGAACGTTGACGCCTTTGCCGAGCGACTGCGGACTGTGGTCCGCCTTGCACGCGAACGTGGGAAGGTAGCAGCGCTGACGGAAACCGGCCTGGAGGCTATTCCCGACCCTCATTGGTGGACCAACGTGCTTGGACGGGGGATTGAAATGGATGCTGAAACGCGCGGCATCGCCTGGGTTCTTGTCTGGCGCAACGCCAATCCCTCGTTCGATCGCAAGGAACATTTCTACGCCCCGTACCCGGGACAAGCGAGCGCCGCAGATTTCCGGGTGTTCACCGATCGCCCGTCGATGCTGCTCGAGTGCGAGCTTCCCGACCTTTACGGCCGCGCCGCGCTACGCTGACTAACGCGTCAAAGGCAAGGCCGCCCCCCTCCACGGGTGAATACGACATGACCGTGCTTTCTTCTCCTACCCTTTCTACCCTGACTGAACGCACTTCAATGCTGGCGGGCGTCGAGCTTGGCGGGACCAAGTGCGTCTGTGTCCTGGCAACTTCCGACGGCGTGATCGTCAAGCGAACGATAGTACCGACGACCCAGCCTGATGTGACACTGGCTTCGATCGAGCAGATACTCGACGAATGGAAGGCCACGACCGGCTTCGGTGCACTGGGAATTGCTTCCTTCGGCCCGGTATGCCTGCGTGAACGCGCCGCTGATTGGGGTCACATCACTACGACCAGCAAGCCTGGATGGCAGCACACCGACGTCGGTGCACGCCTGCGCAGCAGGTACTCGGTACCTGTTAGCTTCGATACCGACGTGAATGGTGCGGCGCTGGCGGAATCGCGCTGGGGTGCGGCAAAGGGATTGTCGGACTTCGCCTATATAACCTTGGGAACCGGCGTTGGCGTCGGTCTGATCGTTCATGGCCGGCCCACCCGCGGCATTGGTCATTGCGAGCTGGGTCACATGCGGGTCGCACGCATGCCGGGACACGACTGGGCAGGAAGCTGCCCGTTCCACGGTGATTGTGTCGAGGGGTTGGCATCCGGTACCGCCATTCGTGCGTCGCTCGGCGAAACTCCAGTATCTATGGTGCAGCCGGATCATCCGATCTGGGTCACTGTTGCCGACGCGGTGGCGCAGCTGTGTCAAGCGATTGTACTAGCGACCGGAGTCGAGCGAATTTTAATTGGCGGCGGTGTGGCCAATGGCCAACCGTTTCTCTTGGCGCTGATCGAGGCGCGGCTACGAGCCATAATCGCTGAATATATCGAGCTGCCCTCGGTACCATTTGTTATGGCACCCGCACTTGGCGATGCAGCAGGCCAGCTAGGCCCGATCGCGATGGTCAGATCAATGGCGGAACTCGACTAATCCACATTGGGTGGTCTGTAGCTTGGATTATGCAACATCGAAACACAAAGCGCCCGCAGTGCTAGGCATGTGGCGGAAGCTATTGCCTAATCTAACATCGCCGGCGCGCTTCGGTACTGATCTGATTTGAAGGACGATGGCATGAAACTTTGTATGCTGGCCGCGCTACTAGCCAATCCAGGACTGGCGAGCATCGCCTTAGCACAGGTGCCTGTGAGTGGCGGCCCGTATAACGCCAGCTTCCTGTCCGGCGGGATCGGCATCGAACGCCCTATCGACGGACCGGTACTGTCGGCCGGCGCGCCGTACAGCATTACCTTATGGGTCAAGGGTGCGGCGCGGCAGGCTGGGATGGTGCCGCTGGTCGGAATCGGCGATGCGCGGGTGCTCGGCCTCGACGACGGCCGGCTCACGCTGCGCGACGGGACGGCGACGCTCGCCGGTCCCACCATCGCGCCCGGCCGCTGGACGCAGGTCGCGGTCGTGTCCGACGGCAGCCGGGCGACGCTGTATGTCGACGGCCGTCGCGTCGCCAGCGGCGCGGCGCGCTCCGCCGCGACGCAGGGCATGTTCCACATCGCCCGCGCCATACCGGGCCAGCCGCATTTCGGTGGCACACTGGTCGGCGTCACGTTGCACGACCGCGCGCTGGCGGCCGCGGACATCACCACCCTGCCCGGCCCCGATTTCGACAATGTCCAGTTGTGGGAAGTCGGCGTCACCTGGCCGTTCCAGAAACAGGCCAATATCGGCCTGACGCAGCAGCAGGACCCCTGGACGCTGCCGCAGAGCAAGGGCGACGCCTATAGCGCGCCGGTCGCCAAGCCGCTGCCGACCGCTCCCGCCGTGCAGGCGCTGGCGCCGGGCCGGTGGCAGATCAATGGCTGGCAACTGGCCGCCGCCCCCGACGTCGTGGCCGACGGCGCGGCGCTGTCGCGGCCCGGCACGCCCAAGGGCACTTGGCGCGTGGCGACGGTGCCGGGGACGGTGCTCCAGACGCTGGTCGATCGCGGCGTCTATCCCGATCCCTATTACGGCCTCAACAACCTAAAAATCCCCGAAAAGCTGGCGCAGCAGGATTACTGGTACCGCACCCGCTTCACCGTACCGGCGGAAGCGGCCGGGCGGAAGCTGACGATCCTGTTCGGGGGCATCAACTATGCCGCGGAAATCTGGGCCAATGGTGCGAAGCTCGGCACGACCCGCGGCGCGTTCATCCGCGGCCAGTTCGACTATGTGCCGGTCGCGGGCGACAACGTCATCGCGGTCCGGGTATCGCCGCCGCCGCATCCCGGCATCCCCCATGAACAATCGGTCGCCGGCGGCGTCGGCGAGAATGGCGGGCAGTTGGCGATCGACGGCCCGACCTTCGTCGCGACCGAAGGGTGGGACTGGATTCCCGGCATCCGCGACCGCAACACCGGTCTGTGGCGGCCGGTCGAACTGCTGGCGCATGGCAGCATCCGCATCCTCGACCCGCATGTCGTCACCGACCTGCCGCTGCCGCGCACCGACCGCGCCGATATCTACATCACCGTTCCGATCCAGAATGACGGTCCGGCCGCCCCGGTCATCGTCAAGGTCGCGTTCGAAGGCGTGACCGTCGAAAAGCGGGTGACCGCGCCTGCCGGGCGCAGCGAGGTGCGCTTCACCCCCGCCGACTTCCCTGCCCTCACCGTCGCCAATCCGAAACTATGGTGGCCGAACGGTTATGGCGCCCCGCATCTCTATCACGCGACCTATCAGGTCAGCGACGCAAACGGCGTGTCGGACAGCAAGTCCGGGCGCTTCGGCATTCGCGAGGTCAGCTACGACCTGTCGCTGTTCGACGCCGCCGGTGCGCTGCGCCGTGTGAACGTCCAGACCACCGATGGAGGCCTCACCGGGCAGAAGCTGATCGACGTTCGTCACGGCGCGATCAAGCAGACGCCGACCGGTTGGGCGGAATCACTGACCCCGGCTGGCGAGGTGTCGAAGGGGGTGACGCCGATCGCCGAAACCCTGCCCGAACCGCATCTGACCATCCGCGTGAACGGCGTGCGGATCGCGGCGCGCGGCGGCAACTGGGGGATGGACGACGCGATGAAGCGGGTCAGCTATCAGTGGCTTAGCCCCTTCTTCCGTCTCCAGCGCGAGGCGCATATGAACGTCATCCGCAACTGGATGGGGACGAATACCGAGGAGGAATTCTACGACCTGGCCGACGAGAACGGTATGATGGTCCTGAACGATTTCTGGCAATCGACCCAGAATTTCCAGATCGAGCCCGACGACGCGTCGCTGTTCCTGGCCAATGCCCGCGACACCATCGCCCGCTATCGCAACCATCCGTCGATCATTCTGTGGTTCGGCCGCAACGAAGGCGTGCCCTATCCGGCGCTGAACGAGGGGCTGGACGATGCCGTGTTCCAATTGGACGGCACCCGCTGGTTCACCGGATCGTCGAACGTCGTGAACTTGCAGGGGTCGGGGCCGTACAACTACCGTCCGCCCGCCGGCTATTTCACCGATCTCGCCACCGGCTTTTCGGTCGAGACGGGAACGCCGTCCTTCTCGACCGCCGAATCGATCGCGTCCTATGTTCCCGCCGCCGATCGCTGGCCGCTGGGTGACGTGCTCGCCTATCACGACTGGCATTTCGGCGGGAATGGCGACACCAAAACGTTCATGCAGACGCTGGCGACGATGTTCGGACCGGGCAAGGACTTCGCCGATTTCGAGCGCAAGGCGCAGATGATGAACCTCGAAACGCATAAGGCGATGTACGAAGGGTTCCTTGGCCATCTGTGGACCAAGAATAGCGGACGGTTGCTGTGGATGACCCACCCGGCATGGCCGTCCAATGCGTGGCAGATCTATTCCTGGGACTATGACACCCACGCCGCCTATTACGGGGCGAAGAAGGCCGCCGAGCCGCTGCACGTTCAGCTGAACCTGCCCGGCAACGAACTGGTGGTGCTCAATACCACTCAGGCGGATGCCAAGGGGCTGACCGCGCGCGTGCGCGTCGTCGGGCTGGACAATGCCGAACTGTTCACCCGCACCGACCGGGTCGATGCATTGGCCAATCGCGCCACGCCGCTGGCCGCGGTGCCGCTCGACCCGCTCTATGCGGCGCATCCGGTGGTGCTGGTGCGGCTGACCCTGTCCGACAGCGCAGGCAAGCCGGTGTCGGACAATTTCTACTGGCGCGGACGCGATGCGGCTTCGTATCAAGCGCTCAACGGCCTTGCCCCCGCCACCCTCACCGCGCGGATGGCGGCCCCCGTGGTCGATGGCAACGACCACATGGTCGCGGTCGACCTCGCCAATGACGGCCAGGTCCCCGCGCTCAACGCCAAGCTGACGCTGCTGGGGCGAGACGGCAAACGCATCCTGCCCGCCTTCTACAGCGACAATTACGTCGCGCTGCTGCCGGGCGAGAAGCGGACGATTACCATCCGCTATCCGGCCAGCGTCACCGCCGCGCCCGGATTGACGCTGAGCGGATGGAATATTGCGGAATCGCAGGTTGCGCGATGAACAGCGTCGCGGCGGCAGGCAACACCATGGGCGGAAGCCGGTGACGATGCCTAGCTGACGATCGAAATATCCCACGCAGGACTAATGAGTAGATGCCATGTTTTCCGCCATCCCGCCGCGCCGGTCACCCTCTCGCCTTGAGCGTGATGGGGCTGGCGCTCATCGCCAGCTGCTCGGGTAGCGGCAATTCGGCCGGGACCGTATCGGCCGCCCCGGCACCAACGCCCACCCCCACGCCCACGCCCACGCCGACACCGTCCCCCTCACCGACGACGACCGCCATGCAGTTTGCGGGGCAGATGGCGCCGGGGTGGAACTTGGGCAATTCGCTGGAGGCGATCGGGAGCGGCGCAGTGCCCGCAACCGCGTCGCAGGAGACGGCATGGGGCAACCCGGTGGTGTCGCAGGCGCTATTGAACGCGGTCGCCGCAGCGGGGTTCAAGAGCATTCGCGTGCCCGTTTCGTGGAAACAATATGCCGATGCCGATGACCAGATCGCCTCCGCTTGGTTCGACCGCGTGGCGCAGGTGGTCGATCAGGCGCGGCAGGCGGGGCTGGTCGTCATCATCAACGTCCATTGGGATGGGGGCTGGCTGCAACCGACCTACGCCGATCAAGCCGCCGCTAATGCGCGCCTGAAATCCTTCTGGACACAGATCGCCACCCGGTTTCGCGCCTATGACGACCGCCTGTTGTTCGCCGGCACCAACGAGGTGATGGTGAAGGACAATTACAACGCGCCCACGGCCGAGAATTGCACGGTCCAGAACGGCTTCAACAAGGCCTTCGTCGATGCGGTCCGCGCGACCGGCGGCAGCAACGCGGGCCGCTATTTGATCGTCCAGGGCTATAACACCAACATCGACCACAGCATCGCGTGCAATGCCACGCTCCCGTCCGACAGCGTGGCCGGACGGATGATGATGGAGGTGCATTATTACGACCCCTATGATTTCGCGCTGAATGAAAAGAGTGCGATCTGGCAATGGGGCGCGGGCGCGACGGACCCGAACGCGGTGCAGGCTTGGGCGAACGAAAGTCATGTCGATGCCGCGTTTCAGAAAATGAAGGTGACGTTCGGCGACAAGGGGATACCCGTCATCCTCGGCGAATATGGCGCAATCGCCAAAACGGACTATGATCCGACCGGCAAGTACCGCACCGAATGGGATCGCTATGTCACCCGCTCGGCGGTGCAGCACGGCATGGTCCCCATCTATTGGGATAATGGTCCGACCGGCAATCATACCCTCGGCCTGTTTGATCGCGCGACCGGCCGCGTCGTCCATGCGACCATCGTCCAGGCGATCGTGGAGGCCGCGAAGTGAAGGCCTGGCCGATGCGCGCTTGCCTGCGGAGCGCTTGGCTTTTCCCGGTGATGGCGTTGGGCAGCGTTCTGGCTCCGGTCGGTATCGCGTCTGCGGTGGCGCAATCCGCGGCCGTTGCTGCGTAAGTGCTATGTCTAAAAGCTACGACCTACCGCTTGACCGGATCAGCGAAGCTTTGAGGGCGTTGTAAAATATTTACAATGTTACAGCCGCAAGTGGCGAGAATTGTACGTTCAGACGCTTTTAATGATGGAATACTGTTGGGGTCCGACGAACCAGTATGCTTTTTACATCTCAACCGTGACGGATCACCGATCGCGGATTGGGAGACAGCAGATGACAAAAGAACCGCCGCGCAGCCGCGCCGTGTTCTCGACGGAGGATTTCAGTCTCCTGAAGGAAGCGGTCGGAGCCTACGTCCGAAACATCGCCGATGATCCCCGCTCGTCGAAGTTCTCCAACCTGTACCATCGTCTGGGCCGGCTCGGCTGATCGCCGAACGGACGCTTTCACGACCAACCGCAACGGCCGACGACGCCCCTGCGCCACTCCGGCGTCGGGAGGAGCGCTGCGTCCTGCCGCTGCCGCAAACCTTCGGAAGATTTAGACATGACTTACCAGGATCAGACCGCACGCACGTCCGCACTCATCCGCCAGCAAGGCGGCACGTGGGACGGGATCGACGCCGAGGCCGTGGTGCGGATGCGTCTGCAGAACCGCTTCAACACCGGCCTGGACATCGCCCGGTACACGGCATCGATCATGCGGCGTGACATGGCCGCCTACGATGCGGACCCTGCCGCCTACACCCAGTCGCTGGGCTGCTGGCACGGCTTCATCGGCCAGCAGAAGCTCATCAGCATCAAGAAGCACTTCGGCACCACCAAGGGTCGTTACCTTTACCTTTCCGGTTGGATGGTGGCGGCGTTGCGGTCGGACTTCGGTCCGCTTCCCGACCAGTCGATGCACGAGAAAACCAGCGTGCCGGCGCTCATCGAAGAACTGTACACGTTCCTGAAGCAGGCCGATGCCCGCGAGCTGGGCATGATGTTCCGGGAACTCGATCATGTCCGCGAGAGCGGAAACGATGTGGAGGCGCAGCGGCTCGTCCACGCGATCGACAACTACGAGACGCACGTCGTGCCGATTATCGCCGACATCGATGCCGGATTTGGCAACGCCGAGGCGACGTATCTGCTCGCCAAGAAGATGATCGAGGCAGGCGCCTGCGCGCTGCAGATCGAGAACCAGGTCAGCGACGAGAAGCAGTGCGGCCATCAGGACGGAAAAGTGACCGTTCCGCACGAGGACTTCCTCGCAAAGGTTCGGGCCTGCCGCTACGCCTTCCTCGAACTGGGCGTGGACGACGGCATCATCGTGACGCGTACCGACTCCCTCGGTGCCGGGCTCACCAAGCAGATCGCCTACTCGAGCGAGAAGGGTGATCTCGGAGACCGATACAACGCGTTCCTCGACTGCGAGCTCGTAGATGACATCGGTCAACTGCGCGGTGACGTGGTGATCGAACGCGACGGGCAACTGATGCGGCCAAAGCGCTTGCCATCCAACCTGTTCCAGTTCCGGGAGGGCACCGGCGCTGACCGCTGCGTCCTCGATTGCATCACGTCGCTCCAGAACGGTGCCGACCTGCTGTGGATCGAGACCGAGAAGCCGCACATCGAGCAGATCGCGGGGATGGTCGATCGTATCCGCGAGGTCGTTCCCAACGCCAAGCTCGTCTACAACAACTCCCCAAGCTTCAACTGGACATTGAACTTCCGTCAGCAGGTCTTCGACAGCTGGGCTGGCGAGGGTCGCGACCTTTCGACCTATGATCGTGCAAAGCTGATGAGCGCCGAGTATGACTCGACCGATCTGGCGAAAGAGGCCGACGAGCGCATCCGCACCTTTCAGAAGGACGCCAGCGCGCGGGCGGGCATCTTCCACCACCTCATCACCCTACCGACCTATCATACCGCCGCTCTGTCTACCGACAATCTGGCGAAGGAGTACTTCGGCGAGGCAGGGATGCTCGGCTACGTGAAAGGCGTCCAGCGGCAGGAGATCCGGCAGGGTATCGCCTGCGTCCGGCATCAGAACATGAGCGGGTCGGACATCGGCGACGATCACAAGGAGTACTTCGCTGGCGAGGCGGCGCTGAAGGCGGGCGGCGCACACAACACGATGAACCAGTTCGCGGCCTGATCGGACGATGCGTCACGGGGATCGGAAGAGCCTCGTGACGCACGCCGTTCCCCCGTACGCCGGTTCGGGTAGCGGTACCGCGATCTGCCGTCATGACGATGGGTTGGTTACGAAGGCGATCGGTCTTCGTCGGAAGGCGGCTTGAGATCGGGCGGGCCGTCCGGTGCACAGAGCGCTCGGATTCCTGCTGCCACGAAGACGGGCAGTCGGTCGGCTATGCCGAGGAAATTGTCCGAATGCACCAGGCCCGCCGAGAGGCGATCTATGCGTCCCGTCCGCCCGAGCGAGAAGGTGAAGGAGCCGGTCAGGAAGTGATAGCTCCAGTACAGCTTCTCCTTCGATGCATGGGGCAGGAGGATCTTCATGTCGTCGACCAGCACCCAGGAGACGGGGTCGAACGTCTCGGACATCAGCTCGTACATCTTGCCCCGGCTGCTGTTCACGTAGGCGACGATCGAAGCGTAGTTCCGATGCTTGTCGTCGATGTCGGCCATCTCGAATGCCGGCCGCATGAAGGCGTCAAGAAGTCCTTCCAGCGTGCCGCCGTTGCCCAGCGATGGACGGTAGGCGTCCAAGGCAGCGAGGCGCTTTGCGTTCGCTTCCGGGGCGCGGCGACGGAACACCGCGGCGAACAGCTTCTCCTTGTCGCCGAAGTAGTAGCGCATCAGCGACGTGTCGACGCCGGCGCTTGCGGCGACGCTCGAGATCGTGACGCCGTTGTAGCCCTTGGCGGCGAATTCCGCTTCGGCATGATCGAGGATCAACGTCATCGAGTCTTGACGTCGTTCCGTCTGAAGACGGCGCGCCTCGCGTTTTGTCTCCGTCTGCTCCTTCGTCATTCGTCACGTCCCGTCTGATGTCGTCGCGGTGCCGATCTCGTCGGCCGCTGGGTAGCCCTTTCGTTGCCAGAGCCGTTGGACATGGCGCTTAACCGTCCTCGCGTTCGAAAAAAAGTTCTACGTAATTCGATGCGCGGCAACCTATTTCCTGCAACGCAAAGAAAGATGATTGACGCCGTTTAATGCCGGCGTCATCCTCCGCTTCAAGAGATCGGGAACGAACCCCGGCTTTGATGGGAGTAGGATTATGGAGAGCAGGCTTTTCGCCGGCATCTGCACACTCGCGTTATGTTCTTGGTCGGCCACGGGTCTGGCGCAGACGGCATCGTCGACGCCGTCGGCTACTACCCCGCCGCTGCAGGGTAGCGCGGAGGCATTGCCGGCATCCGGCGATGAGGATGCGATAGCCGACATCATCGTCACGGGATCGCGTGCGATCGCCGATGGTTCGCAGGCGCCGACGCCGGTGACGGTGACCTCGGGTGAGCAGTTGGTGAAGGCGAACCCCGGACTGATCGCGGAGTCGCTGAACACGCTGCCGGCGTTTCGCGGATCCACCCGCCCCACGACCGGGAACGTCGTCGCGACCGGCCCGAACGCCGGCAGCTTCCTGAACCTCCGGAACCTCGGCGTCCAACGTACCCTGGTCCTCTTGGACGGGCGCCGTGCAGCTCCGTCCTCGCGCGAAGGCGCGACCGACGTCAACCTGCTCCCGTCCGACCTGGTGAAGCGGGTCGACATCGTCACGGGCGGCGCGTCCGCCGCCTACGGATCAGATGCGGTCGCGGGCGTAGTAAACTTCGTGTTGGACAACCGTTTCAAGGGCATCAAGGGGACGCTGCAGTCGGGGGTCTCCGAGCGCGGCGATGGCGCGAGCATCAAGGGCAGCGTCAGCGCGGGTACGTCGTTCGCGAACGACCGCGGACGCATCGTGGCAAGCGCCTCCTACTACGACGTCCAGCAGATCGGCAGCCTGGCGGATCGCGAATGGGGCCGCAGCAATACGGGCTTCCTGAACAATCCGGCCAATGGCGGCCAGCTGATCTTCCGGGACAACCTGCGGGCCGCGACCGCGACTCCGGGAGGTCTGATCCTGAGCGGCCCGCTCGCGCTCCGCCAGTTCGGGCCGGGGGGAACGCTGGTCCCGTTCTCGCGCGGGACCGCGCAGTCGGGTCTCATCCAGGTCGGTGGCGACGGCGCGCAGGCCTTCTCGAGCCTTTCAGCCGGGATCGAGACCCAGAACTACTTCACCCATGCCGAATTCGACGTGACGCCATCACTCACGATCTTCGGGCAGGCCGCCCTCGGCCTGTCGAAGACGGAGTACAATCAGATTCAGCAGTTCAATCTGGGCGGATTCAACGGCTTCACTATCTTCAGCGGGAACGCATTCCTGAACCCCGCCGTCCAGCAGGTGCTCACTCAGACCAACACGCCGGCGTTCGCGATGGGACGCGTCAACTTCGATTTCGGCACGCCGGCGAACGCGCTCGCCAAGGGTCGGACGCTCGATTTCACCGCAGGCTTCAAGTACACCGGCGGTGGCGGGTTGACCATTGATGGCTATTACGAGCGGGGCCGCAACCGGACGACGATCCGGACCAACAACAACGTGGCGCTCGAACGCCTGTATGCCGCTGCCGATGCAGTCCGGGACCCTGCGACCAACCAGATCGTCTGCCGTGTCTCGCTGACGAATCCGGGACTGTACCCGGGTTGTGTCCCGATCAACCTGTTCGGCGTCGGCGCCCCGTCGCAGGAGGCGATCCGCTATGTCGAGGTCAACCCGGCGTTCCGCACGACGGTGAAGCAGGACGTAGCGGACCTATCGATCCGCGCGACCCCGTTCGCGACCTGGGCGGGCGACGTGGCCCTCGCGGCGGGCGGTGCGTATCGACGCGTGGAGCTCGATCAAACGACCAACGACCTCGCCAACGGCGTGAACGATGCGACCGGCATCCGGGGTTTTCCCGCGGCCTATCTAAATCAGCCCGGCGGCCTGCTGCTCAGCAACGTGTTCCCGGTGGCCGGATCGTACAACGTGTGGGAGGTGTTCGGCGAAGCGGCTGTCCCGCTCGCCCGTGATCTGCCGTTCCTCCACGCGCTCGACGTCAACGGGGCCGTCCGGTACATCAACTACAGCACCAGCGGCGGCGTCACGACGTGGAAGGGTGGCGCGGTCTGGGAGCCGGTGGCCGGCCTGCGTCTGCGGGGAACCGCGTCGCGCGACATCCGCGCGCCGAACGTGCCCGAACTGTTCGCCGGAATCGTGCAGCAGACAGGCGCGGTGATCGAGAACAACGTCACGGTTCCAATCATCCTGGCGACGCTCGGCAATGCCGATCTCCGGCCCGAGATCGCGAAGACGTACACCGGCGGCATCGTCCTGCAGCCGGACTTCGCGCCGGGGCTGACGCTGTCCGCCGACTACTATTCGATCAACGTGTCGGGGATCATCACGTCGCTCACGCCGCAGCTGACCCTCGACCAGTGTCGTGCAGGTAATGATGCCTTGTGCGCCAACATCACCCGGAACGCGGCAGGGACGATCACGCGCATCACGAGTCCGACCCTGAACCTCAACGAGTTGAAGGCGAGCGGCGTCGACATCGAGGTCGGCTATCGTCCGTCGGGCGACGTCTTCGGCGGCAAGGCCGGCTTCCGTGTGGTGGCCAGCTACCTGGAGAAGCAGCAGCAGATATTCACCAACGGCAACATCGTCGATCGGGCCGGGGAAGTCGGACTTAGTAGCAACCCGAGGTGGAACGTGGTCGGCAACGTGACGTGGACGTCCGACACGTTCGAACTGTTCGCTCAGGAGCGCTTCATCAGCGCGGGAAGCTACGACGTCACCCGCAGCGAACCGAACACGATCGAGGACAACACCGTCGAGCACGTGTTCTACACGGACCTCACGGCGTCGTTCAAGGTCGCCCCAAAGTTCCGCTTCTACCTGACGGTCAACAACCTGTTCGATCAGGATCCGCCGCTCGCACCGACCGGAACGCTGATCCAGTACAACAGGACGAACCCGCAACTCTACGACGTGATCGGACGGTTCTATACCGCCGGCATCAACTTCAACTTCTGATCCACGCGCCCCGCCCGGTTTCGGGCGGGGCGTTCAAGTCAACTCGAACGATACGGATGACGCGGTGAGCCAGCCAAAGATACTTCAGACCGCGGGTAGGGACGCATACCCCTTCCCGTTGCTCATCCGCCATCTGCTCGCGAACGTGGCCGAGCAGAGCAGCGCGGAGATCGTCAGCGGAGAACTGCGTTTCACCTATCGTCAGTTCGTCGACCGGGTACGTCGTCTAGCGACGGCGCTGGCGGCGCGCGACGTCCGTCCCGGCGACACGGTCGCCGTGATGGACTGGGACAGTCACCGCTACCTCGAATGCTATTTCGCGATACCGATGATGGGCGCGATCCTGCAGACGGTGAACGTCCGGCTGTCACCCATGCAGATCGGGTACACGCTGCGACAGTCCGATGCGTCGGTCCTGCTGTACCATGATGACTTCAGCCCGCTGTGCAACGCGATCCTGCCGCACCTGCCGGGAATACGCGAAGCGATTCCGATGACCACTCCGAACGTGCAGTCGTACGAGGAATGGCTCGCCGGGACCGATCCGACCTTCGAGTTCGAGGACTTCGACGAGAACGCCATCGCGACGACGTTTCACACGACGGGCACGACCGGCGACCCCAAGCAGGTGTTCTTCACCCACAGGCAGCTGGTGCTGCACACGCTCGCCTTCACGTCGACCTTGGCCAGTCAACCCGAGGGTCAGAACCTGACGCGGACCGACGTGTACATGCCGATCACGCCGATGTTCCACGTCCACGCGTGGGGCGCGCCCTACGCCGTCACGATGCTCGGCCTCAAGCAGGTCTATCCCGGGCGTTACGATCCGGCGACCCTGCTGCGGCTTCGGCGCACCGAGGACGTCAGCTTCTCCCACTGCGTTCCAACGCTGCTTCGCATGCTCATCGACGCCGCCGCTGGCGAGCCGCTTGGACCGTGGACGATCGTCATCGGCGGATCGGCTCTTCCACCGGCGTTGGTGGAGGAAGCGTTCGAGGTCGGTATAACGACGCTTGCGGGGTTCGGCATGTCGGAGACCGGACCGGTGATCGCACTTGCGCGGGGTGAGCGAGGGGATGCGCACGGTCTCTGTCGCGCAGGACTCGCACTCCCGTTGGTCTATGCGAAGATCGACGAAAAGCGGGGCGGAGAGCTTGTCCTGCGTGCACCTTGGTTGACGCAGGGGTACGGCAGCCAGGACGCTTCAGACACGCTCTGGGAAGACGGATGGCTCCATACCGGCGACGTGGCCGAAAAGGACGCTGACGGCGCCATCCGTATCGTCGATCGTCTGAAGGACGTCATCAAGTCGGGCGGGGAGTGGATCTCCTCAATCGACTTGGAGGCGCGCCTGATGGAGGATGAAGCAGTGTCCGAGGCCGCTGTCGTAGGCCTTGCCCATCCCCGCTGGGGTGAGCGACCTGTCGCGTTCGTGACAGCCGCGCCCGACGAAATCATCTCGGAGGAACGGCTTTACGAAGCCTTATCGAAGCAAGCGGCGGCCGGACAGATCAGCCGATACGCCATTCCTTCGGTCGTCCATGTTGCAGACGGTCTACCCAGGACCAGCGTCGGCAAGATCGACAAGAAGGCGCTTCGTGAGCTTGCCATAGCGCTAGAGGCCGATCCTACGGCCGCGTTGGAAGCAAGGTCCAAGGTAGCAGGGGCATGAGCGCAGCGACCGCAGCAACGAGCGAAATTCGCTTCGTCCTCGACCACGTCGCCCAGATCAGGCATTTGGCCCAGAGCGAACGTTTCTCCGCCGCCAGCGACGACGTCATCGAGGCGATAATGGAGGGGGCGGCCACCTTCGCGACCGAGGTCTGGGCGCCGCTCAACCACGCAGGAGACACGGTCGGCGCCAAGTGGACTGAGCAGGGGGTTGTCCTTCCCGACGGCTATCCGGAGGCCTATCGCGCGTACGTGGAAGGCGGATGGGGTACCATCGGAGTGCCCGAAGAGCATGGTGGGCAGGGGCTACCGTTTACGTTGCAGACCGCGGTGCTGGAACTGCTGGGCACTGCCAACCCCGGTTTCGCCCTGTGTCCTACGCTGACGGTTGGTGCCATCGAGGCGCTGGTTCACCACGGTACGCCCGAACAGCAGGCAAGATTCCTGCCGCAGCTGGCAACCGGTGCCTGGACCGGTACGATGAATCTGACCGAGCCACAGGCGGGATCCGACGTGGGAGCGCTACGTGGGCAAGCCGTGCCGCGCGGCGACGGCACCTGGTCCATCAAGGGCACAAAGATATTCATCTCGTTCGGTGATCACGATTTGGCCGACAACATCGTCCATCTCGTTCTGGCTCGTACTCCCGATGCTCCGGCCGGAACGCGTGGCATCTCGCTGTTCCTGGTTCCGAAGTTCCGCCTCGACAAGGAGGGCCATCTCGGGGCGTTCAACGACGTCAAGGTAGTCTCCATCGAGCACAAGCTGGGACTTCATGCGTCCCCGACCTGCGTCCTGAGCTTCGGCGATAACGACGACTGCGTCGGCGAACTGATCGGCCCCGAGCATGGCGGAATGCGGGCGATGTTCACGATGATGAACAACGCCCGCCTGAACGTCGGTCTGCAGGGCGTGCAGATCGGTGAGGCCGCGACTCGCAAGGCCATCGCCTATGCGTTGGACAGGGTACAGTCCGCGCGTTCCGGCGCGACCGATCGGAAACCTGTCCGGATCGCCGACCATCCCGACGTCCGTCGCATGCTGATGCGCATGGCGGCGCAGACCCAGGCCGCACGTGCGCTGGTGTACTACGCTGCGGCCCAAGTGGACCGGACGACGCTCGGCGACGCCGCCGCGCACGAGCGCCTCGAAATCCTAACTCCGCTCGCGAAGGCGCATGCCACCGACCTGGGCAACGAGATCGCGTCGATCGGTGTGCAGGTGCATGGCGGGATGGGCTATGTCGAGGAGACCGGGGCGGCACAGTACTTCCGGGACGCTCGCATCACCCCGATCTACGAAGGCACGAACGGCATTCAGGCTGCGGACCTGGTCGGTCGCAAGCTCGGCATGGGGAACGGTTCGGCGTTCGCGTCCCTGATCGCCGACATGCGTGAAACATCCAAGACCGCCGCACTGACCGAGCTGATCGATCTGTGCGACGAGACGGGGCGTCGTCTAGCGGGTGCGGATGCGGACGACCGCCTGGCGGCCAGCTATCCGTTCCTGACGATGTTGTCGGTCGCGGTCTGCGGGTGGTTGATGGAGTCGCAGGGTCGAGCGGCTTCGGACGAAGATTTCTGGCAGGCCAAGAAGGCGACGACCGCCTTCTACCTCAACCAGATCGTGCCCGAGGCCTTGGGTTTGGCTGCGGCCGCCCGGGCTTCGTCGGACGAACTCTATGCGGTCGATCCCGCCCTGCTCGTCGCGTGATGGGCTTCGAGGCGGAACGCCCGATCCGAGTGGACTGGGAAACGAGGTGAGTTACGTGACGACACGGGAGTTCTAGGCATGAACGAACGGGAATCGATGCCCTACGACGTGGTGATCGTCGGTGCCGGCCCCGCCGGTCTGACCGCCGCGATCAGGTTGAAGCAACTCGCCGAAGCGTCCGGCACCGAGATCTCGGTGTGCGTTCTCGAAAAGGGGTCGGAGGTCGGCGCGCACATCCTGTCTGGGGCGGTCATCGACCCGCGCGCACTCGACGAACTCATTCCGGACTGGCGCGAGACGGATTGCCCGCTCGCCGAAACGCCGGTGACGCAGAACCATCATTGGGTGCTGACGGCCAGGAAGAAGTTCAATCTGCCGCATCTCTGGACGCCGCCCTTCCTCCACAACAAGGGCACCTACACGGGCTCGCTCGGCAATCTTTGTCGGTGGCTCGCCGGCCGCGCCGAGGCGATGGGCGTCGAGATCTTCCCCGGCTTCGCGGCCGCGGAAATCCTATTCCACGACGATGGCCGGGTGAAGGGTGTCGCCACCGGCGGCATGGGCGTCGCCCGCGACGGCACGCACAAGGGCGACTATCAGCCCGGCCTTGAACTCCACGCCAAGTACACCTTCTTCGCAGAGGGTGTACGCGGTCATTTGACCAAGGAACTGATCCGCACCTTCGATCTCGCCGCCGACAGCGATCCGCAGGTCTATGGCCTCGGCATCAAGGAGCTGTGGGACATCGATCCCGCGAAGCACGAACCGGGCAAGGTGGTGCATACGCAGGGTTGGCCGCTGGGCAGCGACGCCAACGGCGGGGGTTGGATCTATCATCAGGCCAACGGGCAGGTTTCGATCGGGTTCGTCACCTGGCTCGGTTACACCAACCCGTATATCTCCCCCTTCCAAGAGATGCAGAAGTGGAAGACGCATCCCGCCATCGCCGACCTGCTGAGGGGTGGCCGCCGCGTCTCGTACGGAGCGCGTGCGATCAATGACGGGGGTCTCCAGTCGATCCCTAAGCTGGTCGCCCCCGGCGCTGCGCTAATCGGCTGCTCCGCCGGCTTTCTCAACGTGCCGCGCATCAAGGGCACGCACGGCGCGCAGAAGTCGGCGATGATGGCGGCGGAGGCGGCGTTCGAGGCGATCCAGGCGGGGCGCGAGAGTGACGAGCTCGCGGCCTATCCTGCAGCGTTTGAGACGTCGTGGCTGAAGAAGGAGCTGTCCGTCGTCCGCAACGTCGTGCCGCTGGTCAAGAAGTTCGGCGATCTCTTCGGCTCCGGCTTGTCGGGCATCACCATGTGGCTGGAGCATCTCGGCGTAAAGATGCCCTTCACGTTGCACCACCATCCCGACCACGAGACGCTGGAACGGAAGGCCCTAGTGAAACCACCGGTCTACCCCAAGCCCGATGGCGTCCTGACCTTCGACCGCCTCTCCTCGGTTTTTCTGTCGAACACGAACCACGAGGAGGATCAGCCCATCCACTTGCAGCTGCGCGATCCCTCGGTCCCGATCGCCTACAACTTACCGCTCTATGACGAACCGTCCCAGCGCTACTGCCCGGCCGGTGTCTACGAAGTAACCGGCGTTGCGGACGGCAATCCCAAGTTCGTCATCAACGCGCAGAACTGCGTCCACTGCAAGACGTGCGACATCAAGGACCCGACGCAAAACATCAACTGGGTCGTACCCGAAGGCGGCGGGGGGCCGAACTATCCGAACATGTGAGTACTTAACGTCGGAAAGATTGATCCTCAACCTGAGAGAATTGCGCGATCGCCGGGAAGGCGGTGACGCTTACCGAAAGATATCTCCGGTTGCGTTTTTCCGAAACTGGGCACCGGACACAGAGAAGCGGGAAAGGCAAACTGAACAGCCCCCAGCGGGTGGTCCGGCATGTTAGTTAGTGCATTGTCGTCTCCGCCGCCATTGCCGGGCGTAGGTGGAGCGAAGCGGAACCGGAGGCCGGTAATGGCGGTGTCACCGCTTCGGGGGCCGGCGGGCGGTAGCCCAGGCTGCTGTGCGGCCGGACGGTGTTGTAGTGACGGCGCCATGCCTCGATCAGCACCCTGGCCTCTGCGAGGCTGTAGAAGATCTCGCCATTGAGCAGTTCGTCGCGAAGCGACCCGTTGAAGCTCTCGTTATAGCCGTTCTCCCATGGCGAGCCCGGGGCGATGTAGAGCGTCTTCACGCCGATCTGGCCGAGCCAGGTCTGGACGGCGGTGGCGATGAACTCGCTGCCATAGCACATTGGGAAGCGCTGGTTCGGGAGCCGCTATGGCCCTGATGAAGACAAGGCCGCGTAGCGGCCGCAGACTTCATCAGGGCAAGCCATGGCCGGTCAGCAGGTATCTAAAGTGAGGTTGTCGAGACAACACTTTGGAGGCCGACCGACCATGACCAAGCTCACCTCTACGCCTGCCGGCGCCGTGCTGGTAGCCATCGACATGTCCAAGAGCCGACAGGAGGTTCTCATCGAGCGACCGGAAGGCGGCCGGCGCCGGCGGATGACCGTCATGGCGACCAGGCAGGACTATGACGGCTTTGCCGAGCAACTCGCTGCTATCGGGCGCCCTATCATCGTCGGGTTCGAGGCGACGGGTAATTACCATCGTACGCTGGCGCACCGGCTGCTGACGGCAGGGTTCGAGCTGCGCCTCATCTCGTCGGTCGCGCTCGCCAGAACGCGCGAGGCGCTGCACAACGGCTGGGACAAGAACGACTCCAAGGACGCGCAGGTCATCCTGCACATGCTGCGGATCGGTGCGACGCAGCGCTACGTCGACCCGCTGGTGGCCGGAATCAACGACCTGCAGGAGCTCTCGAAGACTCACGAGACGATCTCAAGGATGAAGACGCAGACCTGGCATCGGATCCTGACCCACTACCTGCCGCTGTACTTCCCCGAGATCGCCCGCTTCGCAGGCAACAGCCGGTCCGACTGGTTCCTGGCGCTCATCGAGCGGTTTCCGACGCCGGCCACCATCACGGCGCTGGACCGCGAGGCGTTCTCGGCCGCGGCATGGCCGCTCATCGGCCGCAAGGTCTCCAAGGCACGCCTCATCAACGACATCTACGAGACGGCGTCCGCCTCGACGGCACTGCCGGTGCCGGAGAACTCAGCCGCCATCACCATGTTCCGCATGGTCATCGCGCAGGGCCGCAGCCTCATCCACCAGCGAGACGAGATCGAGCGGCTGGCCCATGCGCGGCTCGCCGATGACGTCGACTACCAGCTGCTGCGCAACATTCCGGGCATCGGTCCGATCAACGCGCTGACCATCCTGGCCGAGGCCGGTGATCTGCGGCGCTTCAACCATCATCGTCAGTTCCTGAAGTTCTGCGGTCTCGATCTCGCAACGTGTCAGTCAGGCACGTTCCGTGGCCGCACGAAGCTGTCCAAGTACGGCAATGCGCGCCTGCGCCGGACCTTCTGGATGGCTGCCCAGGTCGCCGCGCGTCAGCGCGACAACAGCTTCCGCGACAAGCTCGGACGATATGTCGCCGGGCACGCGGACGATGCCGACCGTCGCCGCAAGGCGATGACGGCGCTCACCGCCAAGATGGCGCGCGTGGCTCACGCCGTCATCAAGACGGGGACAGAGTACCGGCCGTTCCTCGAACGGTCGGATGCCAGGTGGAAGGACCCCTCTCTGCAAGTGCCGTGAGGGCGCTCGTCGAGCGACCCTGTAGATAATGTTCGGGCCTTCCACCTGGGTGCGTATCTCGTTTTAAGGATGGTGAGGACCACGGCCGCCTCGGCGCTGCTGGATCCTGTGTTTGCTATGGCAGGGAGCGATCCCGTTGACGGTGGGAGCCATCTGGCTCAGATTGCATGCCGCGCCGACGGTTGTCGGCGCATGGATATCTGCTGGCCAAAACCCGCCGCTGCTTCCCGACATAGGACGTTGTCCGACCTGATGTGCGCTGGCGGACCGCGTTCAATGAACAGGTCGGCCAATGCGGCCAGCACGTCTTCGTGGCGCAGCTGACGTGATACGACCAGTGCCAGGCACTCGCGGCTGACCTCGTCTGTTGCCCATGTCCCGACGCCGGTCGCGGCGCCGCTTGGCCCAGCCATTTCCCGGCAATTACCCACCAACAACACCCAAGGAAACCGAATGGTTCCCTTTCTTGCCGACTCGACCAGGTCTCTACGTGAGGCAACTATCGATGCAGGTGGCAGCGATCAGCGACACGAAGTCTCGTGGCCATGCGAAGCGAGGTCGCAGCCACTACGAGCGGCTAGAAGGAGTGCGCGATACACTACAGCCGCGGAAACGGTGGAGCTTGCGCTCCTTGGCGAGGATTGCCCTCCATTCAGGCCTCGGTGGCGGACGTCCCGACCATCGCGCCGAAGCCGACGAGGCGCGAATACGCCAGCATGGCATAGCCGAGGGCGAGGCTTGCAAGGGTCAAGGCGGGGATCGTGACCTCGCCCAGGCGCGCATGCATCTGGTTCAACGGGACGAACGTGTGGACGCCGGCGGTGGACGGGATCAAGTGAGAAAGGGTGGCGACGAAGCCCGGCATTTGATCGAGCGGATAGGCGGTCCCGGTGAGGAAGAAGAACGGCACCGAGGTCGGTGCCAGGATGTAGGTTGCCCGCTCGGCGCAATCGAACACGCTGCCGATGAGCAGCCCTAGGGCAGCAACCGCCGTGGCGAAGACAGGGACCATCACCATCATGCCGGTAATGTCGCCATCGACCGGCACAGCCTGGAGCCAGAAGATTAACCCGAACAGGAAATAACATCCCAGGATGCCTACCGACGTGAACGCCGCCAGCGTTCCCCAGAACTCCGCGACACCCATCCGCCATGCGCCGGAGCGGCGTCGTCCGCCCATGAAGGTAGCGGCGCCGAAGAGCAGCGTCTGCTGAACGATGATCACCGCTACGGCCGGAAAGACATAGCCCTTGTAACCACCCGTCCGATTGAACAACGGTTCGGTGGTGACCGCGACGGGCAGCCCGCCGCGACTGAGTTGGGTTCAGCGGCAGCACGTTGCTCCAGATGTGGGCAAAGGCGTTGGCGCCGTTCAGCGGTAACGTCGCGCCCGAATAGGCAAGCGCCGAACCGGCATAGACGGCGCTCGCCGACAGAGCGGTCGCGGTTTCGCGTGTCCGTGGGCAGCGCATTGTCGCGATTGGCGTTGTAGCTGCCGAACGCGAAGGCTTGCGGGCGGTAGCGCGATTTCGCCAGGCCGACCCCCGCGCTGGCGATGTCACGCGCTGCGTCGGCGCCGCGGGCCCGGGGCGTCGCGTCTATGCCCTCCAGGAATGTGCCGACGGGAGGCAGCGGCTGCGAATTGACGAACAGCGGCGTCGATGCGCCGACGCCGGCGGGTCGGTCCAGCAACCGCGACAGTGCGTCGGCAGCAGTCGCTTCCTCGAGTTGCGCGCGAATGAAGGCGCGTTCGGCGGCGTCGCGGGCGACCTGAACCTGGAGGACGCGCGCATGGGGAATGACCCCGTTCTGCTCGAGCTTCACGGCATCCGACAGATGCCGATCGAACCCTGCGAGCGTCTCGCGCGTCGACCGGGTCAGCTGGGCGGCAACCTGCTGACCGAAATAGGTGCGGACCAACCTGACGCGAGACAGGTCGCGACCACCCGCCTGCCTGGCGCGGGCCACCTCGACCGCGCCGTCCGCACCCGCCTGGATCGCCGGGATCGCACCGCCCGTGTAGAGCGGCACGCGGTACGCTCGCTGTACAGCGGCTCGTTTCTTCCGGGCCGGCGCAACGTCGTGCTGGTCGGTGGGACGGGCACCGGCAAGACGCACCGCGCCACCACCATCACCGCCAATGTGGTACGGGCCGGCGCCCGCGGGCGCTATTTCCACACGGTTGATCTGGTGAACCGGCTCGAGGAGGAAACCCGCCTTGGGAAGGCCGGCACGCTGGCGGCCCAGCTCTCGCGCCTCGACCTCGTGGTGCTCGACGAGCTTGGCTACCTGCCGTTTGCCCGCTCGGGCGGTCAGCTGCTCTTCCACCTCGTCAGCAAGCTCTACGAACAGACTTCAGTCATCGTCACGACGAACCTGGCCTTTGGTGAGTGGCCCACCGTCTTCGGCGACCCCAAGATGACCACCGCGCTGCTCGACCGAATTACCCACCATTGCGACATCGTCGAAACCGGCAACGACAGCTGGCGCTTCAAACATCGAAGCTGACGCCTGGGACACCGGCAGAGAACGCTTCGCGCTGGTTGCGCCTCCCGTCGGGCTACGCCCGCCCTACGCCGCAACCAGCGCGAACAGTGCGCCCGTCATCCCCGGTACGCTGCTCGACGAAGGGGGTCCCTTTTGGACGCCGGTAGGGGGTCCCTTTTGGACGCCGATTGACAGTCAACGCGCTGATCTAGGAAGGCGGGGCAGCGATAGGTGATCTCATGCTTTATCGCGACCCGGGCAACCGACTCCAGCGCATCGCCGGGCGCGATCCGGTGCCAAAAGGAGATCACCGCCTCCTGAATCCAGCGTAAATAGACCGTATTGTTGACGTGGCCCATGTGATCGATGTCGGAGGCGATCACATCGAAGGCGCAGGTATGGCCGGCGCTATCGTTAGGCATCCGCGTCGTCTCCGCTGATCGTCATTGACACCGACACGGCATTAACTTATATTGTCATTAGTGACAATAGCGCCTCCCCGTCGCCGCCGGCGTCATCCGGACGAGCTTCGCAGCGAAGCGGTCGGCGCTGCCCGCGATTACCTTGAGCGTTTCGGGCCGGCAGCGATCACGCTTCAGAGCGTGGCCGGGGCATTAGGCATGGCGCACGGAAGCATCACCCATCATTTCGGCACCGCGGCCAACCTGCAGGCAGCCGTCGCGGACGACGCCATCGGCCAGCTTCTGGAGGACGTCCGGCGCGGTGTCCGAGCCTTGAGGGCAGGCGACATCGATGAAGCCGGCCTCGTCGACCTCGTCTTCGACACGTTCGCACAGACCGGCGTGGGCCGGCTGATCGGCTGGCTTGCCGCGACCGATCGTCAGATGCTGGAACCCCTCTTCAGCCGATTCTCCCGCCTACCAAGCGAGTTGGCGGGCGACACGACGGGGGGCTCGACAGTCGCCGACCACGAGCTGCCGGCCCTCGTCGAGGGCATCGTTTCGGGCGCGCTGAGTGCGTCGTTGATCGGCGACGAGCTGGACCATGCTTTGGGATTGCCAAGATCATTCGCGAAACGACGTGCGGCCCGCGAGCTGACCCTCCGAAGGGGGGCGAGCATCGTCTCTTGCGAATTTCGACGACCGGGGTCGCAGTCGTGAACGTGATCATGGCGGCGACGCCCAGACCTCGTCCCCTCGTACATGGCTGCGGCATCGAGGCCGCAGACGGCTTGTCGCCTCACAGCAAAGCGGGCCAACGTCGATGATGAGCCTTCGGTCTATCGCCATCATCGGCGCCGCGGTCGCGACGGCGCATGCCGCATCGGCCCAGAACATCGGCCCCTCAAGCCCCGCCGTCCTGACATACGCCCGTGCGCAGGAGCAGCTGCTGGACCGTTCCGACGCGATCGCGGCCTCGGACGCGAACGTGCGCAGCAAGGAGGCGCAAGAGGGAGCCACGCGCACATTGCGCAGGCCGGACGTCGACCTCGAGGCGCAACTGCTGGACTATCAGAAGACGCTCTATCTGCCGCTCGGTTCGCTCGCGCCGGTCGCCGAGGGCTTCGGCATCCCTGACCCGCTGCGGTTTCAAGTTAGAAGGCAAAGTACGCGCCCCATCGCTTCGACGACCCTCCCGATCTACACCGGAGGGCAGATTTCGGGGACGCAGGCTGGTGCGCGGGCACAGGTGGCGCAGGCGCAGGCCGACCGGGCCATCACCGCCAACGATCAGCTCGTGCAACTGGTGCGGGCCTATTTCGGCCAGCAGCTAGCCGAGCGAGCGCTGGGCGTGCGCCGCGACGTGCTCGATGGGCTCGACCGTCACGTCGCAGACGCCGTCAAGCTCGAGGAAGCGCGCTTCATCAGCCGGGCGCAACGCCTTCAGGCAGAGGTGGCACGCGACGACGCACGGGCGGAATATGAGAAGGCGATCGCTGACCTCCAGACGGCGAATGCGGCGCTTGCGGGGCTGCTGCGCGAACCCGCAGGAGTGAGGCCGTCAACGCCGCTCTTCGTCATCTCGCGTCCACTGCCGCCGCTCGACACGTTCAAGGCCGCGGCCCTAGCCTCACATCCTCAACTCGAGCGGCTGTCGTCGCTGGAGGACCAGGCGAAGGCCGGCGTCCTGATCCAGCAGGCGAAGCAGCGCCCGACCGTCTACGGCTTCGGCCAGTATAATTTCGACCGGCGCGACACCCTCCTCACGGACCCGGATTGGGCAGTGGGTGTTGGCTTGCGCTATAAGCTCGCCGGGGGTCTTGGGCGCCGACAGGCGGTCGATGCGGCACGGGCGACGGCGGAACAGGCGCGCGCCGGTCTGCGCGAAGGCCGCACGCAGATCGAGATCGGTGTGACGAAGGCGTGGAACGACGTCGAGGCGGCGCGAAAGCGGTATCTGCTTCTCGATACCTCCCTCGCTTCATCTATCGAGAATCTGCGGCTTCAGACCCTATCCTATCGGGAACAGCAGGCGACATCGCTGGACGTCATCGACGCGCAGCTTTCGCTGGGGCGATCGCGCATCCAGCGCGCGCAGGCGGCCAACGAATATGTACAGGCACTTGCCCAGCTTCTGAACGTCAGCGGGCAAATGGATGAGATGGCCGCATACGTCGCCAAAGCCGACAAGGTAATTCCATGAACGCCGCAACTGAAAACGAAATGCACGACGGCGGGGGGACGACAAGGCCACCCCGCGGCAAACTGGTCGTTGTCGCTCTCGTGGTCGCTGCCCTGCTGGGCGTCGGACTCTGGCTCAGCTACCGTCCCGTGCCTGGTCAGCTGCAAGGCATGGTAGACGCGCGCGAGATCCGCGTCACGAGCAAGGTCACGGGACGGATCGCATCGTTCGGCGTGGAGGAAGGACAGCCCGTCCGGCAAGGGCAGCTACTCTACACGATCTCCAGCCCCGAAGTCGCCGCCAAGCAGCAGCAGGCCGGCGGGGCGCTGGAGGCCGCGCAGGCAACGCAGGACAAGGCCGAGGCCGGCGCGCGCAGCGAGGACATCCGGGCGGCCGAGGCGCAATGGCGGCGTGCACAGGCGGCAGCGAATCTGGCGCAGGATACCAGCAACCGCACGCAACGCTTGTTCGCCCAGGGCGTCGTCGCCGGTCAGAAGGCGGACGAGGCGCGGACGAACGCCATCGCTTCGACGGAGGCTGCGAAGGCAGCGAGGGCGCAATACGATCAGGCCCTGGCGGGAGCCCGCCCTCAGGACAAGGCCGCCGCTGGCGGTCAGGTCCAGCAGGCGCGCGGCGCGGTGGCCGAGGTGCAGGCCGCCGCCGCCGAGACGCGCGTGGTCGCGCCATCTGCTGGGGAAGTCGGGAAGCGGATGGCTCAACCAGGCGAACTCGTGCCGCAGGGCTTTCCGGTCTTCATGCTGACCGACGTCGAAAACGCTTGGGTCACGCTGAACGTCCGCGAGGATCAGCTCGACGGGCTCGCACGAGGCCGGCAGATCGTCGGAACGATACCTGCGCTTGCGAACAGGCGGGTGACGTTCCGCGTGTCGTACCTGGCGCCGGCGGGCGAGTTCGCGACCTGGCGCGCGACCCGCCAGTCCAGCGGGTTCGACGTCAAGAGCTTCGAGGTCCGTGCCCTGCCATCCCGTCCCATCGACGGGCTGCGTCCCGGTATGACGGTCCTGTTCGACTGGCCGCAATGATCCCGCCCGCGCTGGTCGGCGGCTTTCGGCGGGAGGCCGGCTTCCTGCGAAAGAGCTTCTGGGACCTGTCGCTCGTGACATGGATCCCGTTGATCCTTCTCGCCACGGTCGCCATCCAGATGTCCGCCGGGGCCATGCGCGACCTCCCAATCGTCGTGGTCGATCGCGACGGCGGCGGCATCGCCCGCGAGTTGACCCGCCGTCTCGATGCGGCGCCCGGCTTGGCCGTTCTCGAAATAGCACCCGACCTGTCGATGGCGGAAAACGCCGTGCGCGCCCGACAGGCCTATGCAATTGTCCTCATCGATCGGGACACAAGCAGAGAGGTACTCCGCGGCGGCACGGCTCAGGTCATTGCGCTCTACAATGCCAGCTACTCGACACCGGCCGGGTCCGTCATCCGCGAAGTCGGCAGCGTCGTGCAAGGCTATGCCAGCTCGCTTGCGTCGCAGCAGAGCGCGGCCGTGCTGGGGCCTGGGAGGGTTCGCAGGCCACCCATCGCGGTACGCTCGACCGTTCTCTTCAATCCGCAGGGCAGCTACGAAATTCAGCTGGTGGCGCTGCTTCATCCCGCATTGCTGCATCTGATCTTCATGGTGGCGATCACCGGCGCGCTCGGGCGGGAGCTTCGCGACGGAACGATCGGGGACTGGCTTGCAGACTGCTCGCGACGCGAGGCGGCCTGGGCCGTTTGCGGCAAATTGCTGCTCTACGTCCTCATCTTCATGGGCTGGGGGATCGCAGCGATCGCCTATCTGGCTGGTCTGCGAGGCTGGCCGATCGCGGGCAGCCCGCTGCTGATCGGCGCCGGCTATGCGGTGATGTACATGGCATATGTCGGTGTCGGGCTTCTATTCGTCGGTCTTACTCTAACGATGAGCAGCGCGCTTTCGGCGGCTGGCCTCTACGCGGGAGCCTCCTTCGCGTTCGCCGGGGCGGTATTCCCGGTCGAGTCCGCCTCCGGCTTTGCTCGGGTATGGAGCGCGCTGCTTCCTTATTCTTCCTTTGCCAAGCTGCTTTCGGAGCAGTGGATCATGGGTTCGGCGGCATCAGTGTCACTGCGACAGATCATCGTCATGCTACCATTCGTGATCGTCGGTCTTGCCGTCGGACTGCCGCGCTACCTTGCCGCGGCGAAGCAGCCGGAAACCTGGGGCCGCCGGTGATACGCAACGCCTTCCTCGGCACGTTCCGTGCCATCCTCTCGGACCGATCCGCGCTCCTGCTGCTGATCGGATCGGCCATCATCTATTCGTTCTTCTACCCGGCCGCTTATTCCGGCGAGGTGCCGAGGCGACTGCCCATCGTCGTTGTCGATCTCGACCATACCGGTTCGAGCCGCTCGCTCCTGATGAAGCTCCCGGCCCTTCAGCAGGCCGAGCTCATCGCCTCCCTATCGTCTCCTCGAGAGGCTTACGGATGGGTGCAATCTCGCCACGCGGACGCGGTGATCGTCATCCCGGACGGCTACGAGCGGAACATCCTGCGTGGTGGCCAAGGCACGATCGCGCTGTATGGCAATGGTGCCTATCTTCTTCGTAGCAGCACCTCGCTCGGCAGCATCGCCGCTGCCATTTCGGCGGTCGGTCGCGAGGCAGGGATGGATCAGGCGATGGCCGCCGGCGCGACGGCGCCACCGGCCTTGTCGCTCGTGCAACGACCGCTCTTCAACACGCGCGAAGGCTATGGAAGCACGGTCGTTCCGGGCGTCGCGTTCCTGATCATTCATCAGACGCTGCTGATGGGTCTCGCTCTGCTTGCCGGGACGATGAGGGAACGGCAGGGCCGCCGACGCTTCACTCGCAGGGAGTTCTTCGGCATCGCACTGGCATTCGTATCAATTGGTCTCCTCGACGTGGCCTACTACACTGGCTTCGTTTTCTGGTTTCAGGACTACCCACGTGCTCAGGCGGCCCCTCTCACCCTCATCGTCGCAGCAATCGCGTTCGTCGCGGCAACCGTCGCCGGGGCAATGGCGCTTGCCAGCTTCTTCAAGACTCGCGAGCGGCCGATCCAGCTCTGGATCGTGACATCCCTGCCAATCTTCTTCCTCTCCGGCTTGTCATGGCCCTCGGAGGCAACGCCGGGATGGCTCGTCGCAGCGTCACGGATGCTTCCCACGACCCCGGGGATACATCTGATGGTGGGGGTCAACCAGATGGGTGGAAGCCTTCGGCAATTATCAGGCGAAGTGGTGAACCTCTTCGGGCTCACCGTTTTCTACGGCTGGATCGCATATGCCCGCTTTGTTCGGCCAAGTTAGCCAACATCGCCGCACACGAGATTGCACGTGCTTTTTTTATCAACCAAACAGTCTAGGATCGTTGAGCGCATGATGCAGCGTTCGTGACACGCTGGCGTCACGAGCCTCATGCCTCGGGAGAGGCGCACTGCTCAAAATGTGACACCATCAAGGCTGAGATATTCACCGGCGATCCAGGCTATAACGACCCAATTTCGGTGGTTCAATCGCGGTAATAGCGCTCCCGAAAGCGGTCGTCCGTTCACCTGCCATTCGGTAGTCTGCGGCTGGGCAAAGAGCGGTGGCCGGTGATGGGCAACCGCATTTCGAGCGAAATTTCGGGTGTGGATCGGCGTGGAAAAAGGACCCCGGTAGCGGGGTGATCGGCGTCGAAAAAGGACCCCTCATCCCGGTGGTCTAGGCTGCTCGCTTGGCGGTGTGTCAGGCGGCGAGATCGGGATGCTGGTATTGGAGACGGTGTTGAGGATCCGGCGCGAGCACGCGTCTGGGAAGGCCATCAAGGCGATAGCGCGGGACCTGCACCTGTCGCGCAAGGTGGTGCGTAAGGCGATCCGGGCGCCGGAGGCGGACATGGGGTATCGGCGGGAGGTACAGCCGCTGCCTAAGCTGGGGCCGTTTCAATCGCGACTGGACGCGTTGCTGGAGGAAGATGAGGCACGGCCGCGGCGGGAGAAGCTGCGCCTCACCCGTATCCACGACCTGCTGCTACGCGAGGGGTTCGACGGCTCGTATGATGCGGTGCGCCGTTATGCGGCGCGCTGGCGGCAGGCGCGGCGTCGCGACGTAATGAATGCGCCGGCGTTCATCCCGCTGCTATTCCGGCCGGGCGAGGCTTACCAGTTCGACTGGAGCCACGAGGACGTCGAGATCTCGGGCAAGCCGATGCGCGTGAAGGTCGCGCATGTCCAGCTGTGCGCGTCGCGGACGATGTATCTGCGCGCCTAAGCGCGCTCGCCGGAACACTCGTTGCGACCGCACTGATGCTTGCCGCACTGGCAGTTGCCGCATCACGGTTCATCGTTACGCCGCGTGCCGAACAAGCGCCGCTTTTCGTCGTGCCGCGCGGTATTGTGGTTCTCCTGGCGCTACTCGCCGCGATTACCTTCCTGACGGAGGGGGCTATTCTCGACTGGGGTGCGCTGCTCCTTGCCGGCAAGGGATTGCTGGCACCCGATCAAGCGGGCCTTGGATATAGTGTCTTCGCTATTGCGATGACCGCAGGGCGGCTCACCGGCGATCGGGTGGTGGCTCGAATTGGTGATCGTCAGACCATGTTTTGGGGCGGCTTGCTGGCGCTCATGGGCTACGGGATCATGCTGCTCGCACCGGTTGCCGTGGTCGCCATGTTGGGTCACCGCCGGCTTGTCGAGCATCGCCGCCGATGCCCGCGGCGCGTCCGAACGGAACGCTCGCACCATGACCGCGATCACGCAGGCACTGGCAAAGCTAGGCGTCGCCCAACGGGATATCTGCCGTTGGCCTGCCGTGACTGACGCATCCCCCTGGTCGCCGAACTTCTTGCCGAACTCGCGATTGAGCCGCGTCTCAGCGCCGGAATAATGGACGTATTCATGGCCAAGCGTGCTGGCGTAATGGTCGTCAGACCGGAACATCGTCCGGTGCGGCATCTGAATATAATCGCCGATCGGCGAGAAATATGCCTGATCGCCTCCATGACGGACAGTCGCGGGCAGGGCGGCGCGGAAACCGGGTAATAGTAGAGTGGCAGCCCATCGATCTGCTCGACATTGAAGACGGTGTAGGCGCGCAGGAATCGGATATTCTTGCTCGCCTCCTCGCCCGTCACCCGGTCGGTTTCGGTCTTCGAGAAGCTGGAAAAATAGACGCTGTGCGAGCCGGTCTCCCCACGGCGGACCTGGCCACCGAGTTCCTCTGCCTGTCGGTAGGTCATCCAGGTCCGCGCAGAATAGCCGCGCGCGTCACCGATCGCCCAGAGGTAGAGGTTGTTGATGCCGGTATAGGGCGTGCCGCAATGGCGGAGCGGCCGACCGCCGGCACCGGTCAAGCCCCATGGGCGCGACCATGGCAGAACGCCCGCTGCGAGCTTTTCGATGATGAGGTCCGTGATCTCGGCGGCGACGTCGCGGCGTGGCTTGTCGGAAAGTTTGCGACGGAGGGTCATCTTTGGAGCTCCCTATGAACGGGAAATGGCGACCGCCCCCGCATGGGAGACGGCCGCCAGTCAGGCTCCAGACGGAGCGCGGGTTTTGAGGGGCGGTTACTCAGCCGCGACCAGCGAGGCGTCGGTGTCGTCGTTGACGGGCGCGAGCTCCCGGTCCTCGCCATCGTCGCCCTCGCCGGGGGCATCGACGTCCTCGTCGCCGGGCACCTCGTCATCGATGCCGGCACCCAGTTCCTCATCGTCGAGGGTCTCATCGAGGTCGATATCATCGACCGAACCCACGGCGTCGTAACGCATCGCCGCGGGCACCCACGCCAGTGCCGCTTCCTTGGTTTCCGCTTCGGTGATGGTTTCGCCGGCGAACAGCTTCTCGCACGACGTCGAGATCTCGCCCTTCTTGGATCCAACGTAGCGAGCCGCCAGGACAGGTCCACCGACGTCCGTCAGGAGGGAGAGTAGCGTCCCCTTCGACACGCGGTCGAAGAAGTTCGCCGATGTCGGCCGCCACCACTTCGCCACGTCGATGTCGAGGATCGAGGCCAATCGGGCATGGAGCGGGTTGGTCTTGGCCGAGCTGTAGTCCGGCTTGGCTTCCAGCGAGGATGCGACGGTGACGGCGAGCCAGGATGCCTTGGCGTCGTCATCGAGCGCGCGGAACGCCTCGAAGCGGTCGACGGGGTCGGTCGCCTCGGTCCAGGTGGACACCAGTGCCTCATGGGCTTCGGCGATCGCGATCTGCGCCTGGGTGGCCGGCTGCTCCTTGGGCATCTGCGGATCCTGCGGGCGACCCGCAGTGATCGTCGTGCCGTAGCGGCAATAGCTCCGGCCCTGGTCGGCCATGCTGAACAGCATATAGTCGAGAGCGAGGGCCGGGTCGGCAAGGATCGAAGCGGCGAGGATATCGCGACGCTGGACCGCCAGCTCGTCATGGAGCCGCGCACTCAGCGGCTTGCCACCCGGAGCAATCGCCTCGGGAGGCAGCGCCGAGGTGTCCCGCGCCGCGCGCGGCGAGCCGGACGCTCCGTCGCCGGTCGGACCGTTCAGCGGCGTTTCGCTGAAATAGGTCGTTTCCAACGTCATCTTGCCGTCACGGCCGAGCGTCAGGAACGTGCCGACCTGACCCTTCAGATGGTCGGGGAGGACGGCCGGCCGCGAGTGCAGCGTCTGATACTCCTCGCGAAGCTGCTCATACTCCTGCTCGAGTGCGGCATAGGCGTCTTCCGCGATGCTCTCGTCGGCCATCTCGCCCTCGATCGTCTCGCAGCGTTCGACGATCGCGTCGGAGCGAGCGGCTTCTTCCTCGGTAAACGGCGCCGGCTCGAGCGTGACACGGTGGAGGTCGGCGGTCGCGCCGTAGAGGCTGGTAGTGGCGATCGGACGTACCCAGGCGAGGCCCTGCTCTTCACCGAGGCGTTTGGCTTCGGCTTCCATGATCGTGGCCGCGAGCGTCTTGGCGAGCTCGGGGTCGATCCAGCGGTCACCATCCTCGCTGAACAGCTCGCGCTCGATCTTGCCGCCCGCCGCCACGTACGCTTCGGCGCCGACCAGGACCGCGATCGGATCGCCCGCCTTCATGGTGTCGTTGGCGATCGCACGGCGGATTTGATCGGCGGTGATATAGGAGTGGTGCCCGTATTGCTGGAACACCCGCTCCTGCTTGGCCTTGTCGTCGGTGGAACCGTAGGCCTTCGCGATCTCGATCCCAAATCGCTCTTCGCTGAAGGCCTCGAAGATCGGTTCGGCCAGATCCGCGAGCCGCAGCCGCCCCTCGACGAACTTACGCGTCTTGCCAAAACGAATGGCGACCGCGTCGACATCACCGTCGGTCTCGATGAAGTGGCGGTATGCCGTGCATTCCTCGGCAGGCGTGAGGTCGATCCGCTCGACGTTCTCGAGGGTCGAGATCTCGCGCATCTCCTTGTCGTCGCCGGTTACCACCTTGACAGGAACGTCATAGTCCGCCGCGGCAATCTCGCCCTGCTCCGCCAGCATCATCGCACCGAGGTAGCGCCGGTTGCCGGCGATGATTTCGAACGTGCCGCGCGGTTTGGACGGGGTGACCAGAAGGTTCATCATGATCCCCCGGGCGCGGATACTGGCGGCCATCGAATCGATGTTCCGGGGCGGGGCGGTACGGACGTTCTTCTCGGAGCGCTTCAGCTTCGCGAGTTTCACGGTCTGGGTCATTGGGGTCTCCATCAATCGCCCGGCCGCACGACGTCTCGTCGCACCCAAACCGGACAATCTCCCGTTCCTCCTCCCCTCCCCGCCTTGGGCGTGCCGGTGCCCGCGCTGTGCGCGGGGGGCTGAGCTGGTTGCCGTAGGTTGGGGCTCGGCGATGCCGCTGTTTCGTCACCAGCAGGCTGGGACGATTTCGGTGGAAGCGGGCTCCGCGTGGTTGCCGGCGATCGGCTCCAGCTAGGAGCCGATCGTCACGTTGCTGCTCGTTTCATCGAGATCCGAGCATGACTTCCAAGATGGCTGCCGCCTCGGGCACTGGTACGAAGACGCGCGTCTTGTATGCGATGACCTCGGTGAAGCAGCCGATCGACTTGAGCCAGGCAAGCTGGTTGCCCGGGGCGCCCACGATCTCGATCCGCGGCAGCCCGTTCACGCGTGCGCGTTTGATCTCGCAGGCGAAGGGACGTTTGATCGGCATGACGTTACCGTTCTCGACCGCCTGGGCGATCTCGCTCGGCGAAAGCGAACTCTCCTCCGAGAGGCCGAGCTTGCCGAACAGCTGGCGAAGATCACCGGGGAATACAATTCGGCCGAGCCAGGATCGCCCATCGGCATCGACGATCCGGCTCACCGCCAGATGCGTGCTGGGAAGCGCCGACCAGATTGGGAGGAGAAGTCCGGTGGCGAGCCGGATTGTCTCCGTATCGACGTGATTGCGAGCCTGTTCCTCTTCCTGCGCCCACGCCTCGGTGAAGGTAGCGCGCGAGCACTCCTCCCAGGCTGTCTCGTAGAGGTCGTCGGCAACCAGATACTCGCGCCGGGTCGGTCGCATGAGTTCGATGCGCGGTACAGGCATGCCGTCTTCTGTCATGCCGGCGCGTGCCGGCGTGCGAAGCGCGACCTTGTTCGACTTGGCGTTGCGGACGAAGACCGCGGTGTCGTCGCCGTCGGCGAGGCGCAACACCCGGTCAAGCGAGACCGGATGACGACGGCGGGTCACCTCGATGGTGAGCAGGTGCGAAGTCGCGCCGCTGACGCTACTCGGCAGCTGGATGCGATCGAGGCGGGCTGCTCCCATGGTCGACCAGCATGGGATCTGGTTGATCTGAGTGAAGGCGGCAGCGGTCTCGAAGCCCTCGGCGATCGCGAGCGTCTCCCCTGCCCTGCTGCTTTGCCACGCGCCCGCGCCCGGAGCGCCAATCATCACCTTGTCGAGATATCCGCCGTTCGCCGTATCAAGGAAGATTCTCTGGATGGCGCGCAGCGTGTGACCCTCCCGCACCGCGACGATCAGCGCCGGCAAAAAGCGGGTCGTCGGCTTCGGTCCCCACGGGCAGCGCGGGTGGAAGCGAATGTCCGCAAGCGGGAGGTGTAGGCCACGGCCGATGACGTATCTCGCCGCTGCCGTACCCTCGACCGCCAGAGCTTCCTTCCAGATTCGACCGACGTTCCCGCCCCTCCAGGAGGGTCGATCGGGCGGAGGGAGGTGTCCTGATGACGGCCGTACCCGCGCGATCTCGCGCAGAACGTCCCCTGCGTCGCAGCCGGCGAAGCAGTGGACAAGGATGCCCTCGTGGCCTTGTCTGATAGAAAGACTCGGATCTTGGTCATTGTGCGCAGGGCATCGGCACGTCGCGATATAGCCAAGCCACGTTCCTCCTAGGGCTCCGACTATGTCGACTACGTGCTGGGTCGGTCTGCGGGCGATCAGGGCCATTGCCGTCTCCTCTCGCACCCTTCACACCCCCTTCCCTTCGTACAGAAAGTCACATTCCCGGGTTTGTGAGTAGACGACGAACCGGGAAGCCGGTAAGACGCTTTTGCAGTTCGCCGGTTTTACGATTATGCGCTTATACGGAAGGTAGACAAGCAATGATAGTCGCGTTGCTCAATCAGAAAGGTGGCGTCGGGAAGACGACGTTGAGCGTGAACCTGGCATCGAGCCTGGCACGGGATGGTGCGCGGGTACTGCTGATTGACGCCGATCCCCAGGGCAGCTCGCTGGACTGGGCCGCAGCCCGTCAGGAGCAACCGATGATCTCGGTAGTCGGCTTTCCCCGGCCGACCATCCACAAGGAGCTGGATCAGATCGGCAAAGGGTACGACCATGTCGTTATCGACGGTCCTCCCCGCGTTACGGAGCTTGCTCGTTCGGCGATTATGGCGGCCGACGTCGTGCTGGTCCCCGTTCAGCCCTCCCCTTACGACATCTGGGCCGCGGACGAGGTGGTGAAGCTTATCATCGAAGCTTCCGTATATAAGGATGCGCTTAAATCCGCCTTTGTGGTTAATCGTAAAGTCGCAAAGACGGCGATTGGGCGTGACGTCGTCGAGGCGCTTGCCGCATATCAGATTCCGACGAT
>NZ_JBVFVS010000006.1:0-63918 GCF_055521695.1 Sphingomonas sp. BL-S-05
GACAACGATGATCCGCACCGTTCGCGCCCCGGTACTGTTGGTACGCTGACATAGCCGGGGACGCGCCGGACCTTGATGCGCGGCGTCGGCAACTGCTGGCGCTTCGCGATCAGCTCGTCGCCGATGATGCGGCGGCCGAGGAAACGCGCGCCCCGGTCACGCTCGATCAGGAAAGCGTCGGCCGCCTGTCGCGGATCGACGCCATGCAGGTGCAGGCAATGGCACTGGCGGCGCAGCGGCACCGGCAAGCCGAATGTAGCCGCATCGACGCCGCACTGATGCGGATCGACAGCGGCGATTATGGCTGGTGCGTCCGCTGTGGTGAGGAAATCGAGGCCAAGCGCCTCGATCGTGCGCCCGCGACGACGATGTGCCTCGCCTGCGCCAAGGAGGGCTAGGCCCGAAAGGAAGGCATCATGCCGACCGGAACGATCAAATACCTCGACCGTGGTGGGGCCTGGGGCTTCATCTCTCGTGACGACAAGCAGCCCAAGGTCTTTGTCCACGTCCGAGCGGCGGAGCGCGCCGGGTTCACTGAGCTACGGCGCGGGCAGCGATGGCGCTTCACGCTCGTCGAGCGCCCCAAGGGCGGGTTTGAGGCCGATGATCTGGAAATGCTGTTCGACGAACCGCCCCCGCCCGGACGATAAGCAGTTTCCCAAAAACGAACCAGTGACGGGAATGCCGAGCCGCCGATCGCGCTGACGGACGCCTGCGGGTTCCGCTTTCCCAAAACCTGTTCCCGATTTACAATTCCCGAAACTGCCGATTTTGACGGGGAAACGGGAAAGATGCTGATCGGCTATGCGCGTGTCTCGACGGCCGATCAGGATTTGACGTTGCAACTCGATGCACTGGCAAAGGCCGGGTGCGAGAAGGTGTTCACCGACAAGGCGAGCGGTGCGAAGATCAACCGGCCGGGGCTGGTCGAGGCGCTGGGCTTCGCACGCGCCGGCGACACGCTGGTAATCTGGAAACTCGATCGGCTCGGCCGCTCGATCCAGGGTCTGATCGCGCTGGCTGCGGACCTGTCTGAGCGGGGGATCGACTTTCGATCGCTGACGGATGGGTTCGACACGTCGACGGCATCGGGCCGGCTCCTGTTCCACATCCTCGCATCGGTCGCGGAGATGGAACGCGAGCTGGTAAAGGAGCGGACGATCGCCGGGCTGGCGGCGGCGCGCGAGAAGGGCAGCACGGGGGGAGGGCGCAAGCTGGTGATGACACCCGACAGGATCGACACGGCCCGCAAACTGCTCGCCGTGGGCGAGAAACCGGCGCGGGTCGCGAAGCTGCTGGGCGTCGGCCTCTCTACCTTCTACCGGCAATTCCCGGCGAGCGAACGGGAGGCCGCGTCCAGCACCGAAGGGTGATGCCTAGCCACCCGCGCGTCCGATTATGCCGGCGATTGTGAGGCCACCTTCACGGTGCGAGGCCATTGGAACACCAGCGTGTCGCTCTCGTCACGAACCTCGACGCGCTCCGCCAAACCCATGTCAATGATCTCGCGGGCGTGATCCTGGACGGCGGTCAGGGGATGACCTTTCCAAGTCTCACTACCATCCCGGCGGTGTCCGTTGTTGAAGCGGATGATCTGGTAATCCATCGATCGGTCCTTTGGATGCGAGGGGTGAAGATGAACAAGCTGACCAGCGACGCCATCGAGGTCGTCAACCGTAACGCACTCGTCACGGTCGCCCTGAACCAAGGTTATAACGCCTATCTGCCTGTCTATGACAACGGCATCGACCTGATCCTGCACAACGAGGCCACGGGCGACACGCGGCTTGTTCAGCTCAAGGGTCGCTGGACGATCAATCAGAAATACCTTCGCCGCAATATCTGGATCGCCTTTCCTGATCGCGGCAATTGGTATGTCGCTCCCCACGATGAAATGGTCCGGCTCGGCGAGCGCCACACTAGGACCGCGAGTTGGGCAAAAGGCGAATATAGTAAGATGCCGCTCAGCGAGACCGACTGCGAAGACCTAGCAGAATACCGCTTCGGCGACCCAGAACCTGTGATTGCGGAGGCGGAGAAGCTGATGCTGTAAGGTACGTTGCGGGGCGCCTATATTACGAGCCAGCGCAACTCATGAACAGCGAAGGGGGAGGAACAATGACGGGGTTCTATGCTCGGTTGAGGCAGACCCGCGGCGATAGCGACGAGCTGGCCGCGTGCATCGAGCGCGTCGTCAACCAGCTCGAGGATGTCGATACGACCGGTGATCGGCCGGGGATGCTCCTGGGCAAAATCCAGTCGGGCAAAACGCGCGGGTTCGTGGGGGCGATTGCGCGTGCGTTCGATCGGGATTTCGATATCGCGTTGGTGCTGACCAAGGGCACCAAGACCTTGTCAGCGCAGACCGTTGCCCGCCTTAGCGCCGATTTTGCCGAGTTCATAGACGAGGACGAGATGATCGTTCTCGATATCATGAAGTTGCCTGGTAAGCTGACGCGCAGCGAGCTGAAGCGCAAAATCGTCATTGTGGCGAAGAAGCAGGCGCAGAATCTTGACCGCCTAATCGAATTTATGGAGGCCCATGCCGATCTGCAAAAGCGCAAGGTGCTGCTGATCGATGATGAAGCGGACCTCGCCAGCGTCCGGTTCGTGCGCAAGCGCGGGCAGCAAGCTATCGAGCAGGGCGCCATCGCTGAGAAAATGGACGATCTGCGCCGCATGGTTGAGGGCATTGCCTTCCTCCAGGTGACCGCGACGCCTTACTCGCTCTACCTCCAGCCGGAGGGCTATGAGGCAGCCAACGCCGGCGGCAACTTCGTGTTCAAACCCAAAAAGCCGGCGTTTACCGAACTGCTGCCGATCCACGGCGGTTACGTCGGAGGCGACGATTATTTTGGTGGCCACGATACCGACGATCCGCGTCACCACCTCATCGTAACGGTCAGCGACTTGGAGCAGGATGCGCTTCGCCGCCCCGACAAGCGACGCATTCATCCGAACTCGGTGTTGGACAGTCCCAACACCGTCGGTCTTCGGCGCGCCATCATCACTTTCGTCCTGGCCGCGTGCGTGCGGCGCTGGCAGCAGCACGAGGCCGGCGAGCGCAAGCGCAAGTACGCGATGATAATCCACAACGATACGCAGAAGGCGGCGCACGCTTGGCAGGATCAGGTGATCGAATGGATTAGCGAAGCGATCTTGGATCACGCGGAAAACGATCCGGAGACGCTGCGGCCACTGTTCGATGCGGCTTATGATGACCTCGATACGTCGGTCAGCGCCGACAAGGGTCGTATGCCCTCGCGCCAAGAGGCGTTCGAACTTTTTATTGATGCGCTGCAAAGCGATGACGTGGTGCGGGAGACGGTGAACTCCGACAAGGATGTGATGGCGCTGCTTGACACGCAAGCCGAGCTGAAGCTGCGCACGCCGTTTAATATCTATGTCGGCGGCAATATCCTCGACCGAGGCATCACCATCCCGAACCTGATCGCCTTCTACTACGGCCGAAACCCCCGAACGATGCAGGCTGATACCGTGCTTCAGCACTCACGCATGTATGGCAACCGGTCACGGCCCGATCTGGCGGTGACGAGGTTCTACACGTCGCAAGGGGTGTATGATCGGCTGTTCACGATCAACGGCTTTGAGAACGCGCTACGGGAAGCTTTCGAGACGGGCGCCCACGACCGCGGCGTCGTGTTCATTCAGACCGACCCCTTGCAGCGGGTGCGCCCGTGCGCGCCCAATAAGGTGATGCTCAGCTCGGTGGTGCCGGTCCGACCGAACGGCATGGTTTTGCCCACTGGGTTCCAGACGATCCGCGGTCGGGCAATGGCCGCGGCCCAGGCCAAGATCGATGCGCTAATTGATCCTCGATGGATCAACGCCGCCGGTTTCGCCGAGCTGGACCGCGCCCGCGCGATCGAGATTATCGACGCCATCGAGGAGACGATGGAGTTTGACGACACGGAGTTCGAGTGGGACGCCATGCGCGGCCTGATCGACTATTATTCCGACGTTCGCGACGGCGGCGACGGCAACCTGGTCGTGCTAGCAGAAACAGGGCGTCGGCTGACCAAAGGGGGTTCCGGTGACAAGTCCGGCCGCTCGATCTTGGGCACCGCGCTTCGATCAACCGTGATGGACCCTGGACGCTCGAAACCGGCGCTGGTGCTGCTACAACAGGAAGGCACTAAGGAGCAGGGCTGGAGCGGCCATAAGTTCTGGTGGCCTATCCTGGCAGCCCCTGCCGATGTGGAGCCCTGCATCTTCGCAACAAAGGTTGCGGCTTAGAAGCAGGCGAGGGGGAGCGCCGACACGCAGGCACCCGCGATGAGCTACTCGTCGGTGTCGGCGCCATCTTCCCGCTCCACGGATTCTGCGCCCCCCAGGGCCTGATATCGTCGATCGGCAAGCCATTGCAGGCGCTTTGCCTGGATCAGCATGACCCGCCGCAATCCACCTTGAACCTTTCGCTCGGCGATGACCTGGGCAAGTCTGGCGATGATGAGCGCACGTCGGGCAATCCTAAAATCAGGGTGCGAGCGGATCGCGAACACCTCATCAGAAACGATGCGTCCCCTGAACGATGGCGGTGCCTCGATCTCGACCTTCGCCAGCGGTGGGTCTTTCTCGTTCAGGATAGCTTTGAATCGGCTCTTTTCGATCGCCTGATCGTAAACCTTACGCTCCAGTGCATTGAGTTGATCGACGGCCGACTCCCATGCCGCCCAACGCGCGTCCGTCTTGCTTCTCGGCTTCGACACCTCTTGTAGGGCCGGAAGCGGCCAAACCTCGATCTCGTACACCTCGAAAGGGTCAAGCACAGACATAGCAACGGCATCGGTGCGTTGATTGGTCAGATGGCGCCGGATGCGAGTGCGAAGCTGCTCGTTAGTTTGCCCGACGTAGATCGGTTCCCCGTCATAATCGAAGAAGGCGTATACGCCCCACTTGAAGTTGCCGACTTTCGACGCAGCGGCAGCTCCTTCGGCGGTGAAGGCACTATCAAGATAACGTGCGAGATTCTTACGCAAATCCTCCGTTTCAAACGGAGGGAAGTTGATCTCGTCTGGATTCCGACCGTCCATGCACGCTCCACGTTTCAGTGACATATAGCTCGGCAGGGGAATAGGCGCGAGCCCGATCGGCCTTGCAAATTAGGAACACATGTAGAACATACTGGACAAGGTCAAAATGTGGCGCCACAATGGCGCCATGACTACGTCTTCCAAGCCCGCCACTGTGCGCGATCTCGATCGCATCAACCTCCGCCTATCGGCCGAGACGTTCGCTCTGATCGACGCGGCGCGCGCCGATCGCCTCGGCAACGTCTCGCGCAACACCTGGATCACCGAAGCCGTCGCGGAGAAGCTGGCGCGCGAGACGAGCGCCAACGATCGCCACGGGGAAGGGCGGGTCGCTAATGGCTAAGTTCTACGAGTTCTTCGCTGGCGGAGGCATGGCGCGCGCTGGCCTGGGGGCGGGTTGGACCTGCCTGTTCGCCAACGACTTCGACCATAAGAAGGGGCTCACCTACCAAGCAAATTGGGGCATGGGCGGCGAGCTGACGGTCGGTGACGTGAAGCAAATCACCGCCGCCAAGCTGCCCGGCGTGGCCGATCTCGTATGGGGTTCATTCCCCTGCCAAGACCTGTCACTGGCGGGGGGCGGGGCGGGGCTGCGCGGAGAGCGCTCGGGCACCTTCTACCCGTTCTGGGACGTGATCCGTGGCCTCATCGCGGACGGAAGGGCACCCAAGCTGATTGCGCTCGAGAACGTCTGCGGCACACTGACCTCGCATGAGGGCAAGGATTTCGAGGCGATCTGCCAGACCTTCGCGGACGCGGGCTACCGCTGCGGCGCCTTGGTCATCAACGCGGATCTCTTCCTTCCGCACTCCCGTCCTCGTCTATTCGTGATCGGTGTCCATGCCGACGTGACAGTCGACTCGACGCTACTCGCGCCTGGGCCGATTGAGCCGTTCCATACGCGGGGCCTGCAAAGCGCAGTCGAGCGGCTGCCGGCCGAGCTGCGACAGGGCATGTTGTGGTGGAACATGCCGACGCCCAACCGACGCAACACGACGTTCGCCAGCATGATCGAGGAGAACCCGTCGAGCGTGTCTTGGCACACGTCTGCGGAAACGCAGCAGCTCCTCGGCATGATGTCGCCCATCAACCTCGCCAAGGTGAACGCCGCCAAGCGGGCAGGGCGCCGCATGGTCGGAGGCGTCTACAAGCGCACGCGAGTTGAGGGAGGCAAAAAGGTGCAACGCGCCGAAGTTCGTTTCGACGACGTATCTGGCTGCCTACGCACGCCCGCCGGCGGCTCCAGCCGCCAAGTGATCGTCGTCATTGATGGCGCGAAAGTGCGGTCGCGACTGATCTCCGCGCGCGAGACAGCGCGTCTCATGGGTCTAGACGATGACTACAAGCTGCCGCGCAACTACAATGAAGCATACCACCTGACCGGCGACGGGGTGGCGGTGCCGGTTGTTCGGCACCTCGCCCACCATATCCTAGAGCCCCTGTTGGGCATGGCGGAGGCTGCCGAACGGGCTGCTGCATGAGCGTCATACCGTGCGAGCAGAACAGCGATCTGCGCGCGCAAATCGAGCGGTTCGCCGAGGTTCTGAAAACCGAGGCGCACCGGCTCGGTGATCATGGCCTGGACGAACGTGACTTCTACAATTCGGGCCTGTTCCGTGGTGCCGTCGAGCGGGTGAGAGGGCAATTCTCCGCGACGATGCGCACCAAGCGCGAGTTCGTCCAGCACGTCCTCAACCACATGGAGGACGAAGGCTTTATCGCCGGGTGGGATCTCACCGACGATTCCAGCCGCAACGACTATCGGGTCCGGCTTCCATCAGGTCGCACTGCCGTCATCGACCTCAAGGGTTGCTTAGACGGCAACAACACCAACATATTCGAGCGGCCGGCCGATGCCGACGAGTTTGTGATTTGGAGCATCTGCACCAACCTCGGCGCCGATCCACGTCGCAATGCTTGGTCGGGGATCCACACGCGCTTGAGCGTTGAGATGATCTCCCGCAACCAGCGTGTTGATGGCCTGATCGTCTGGGACATGGTGTGCGGCACGATCGGCCGCCCATGTCCCAAGGTCGCCGGTGACGATGGAGCACGGCTCACCGACATTGGCCCATTTCGCGTTCCGCCGGCCTGCACCTACCTGTTTCCAAGCATCGTGCCGTCCAGCGCCGCCCCCGCTGCTTCAGCTCAGCCGATCGAAGCGGTGGAGCTGCTGTTGGCGTTCCACCGCTGCTTCAAAGGCAACGATGCTGAATTGAACCATGTGGATTTCGAGCTGCTGCAAAGCGGCTCCGACCTCATGCGGCGCACCACGATCCGGCGTGCTGGCGTGGTCCAGAAGGTGTCGGACATGGCGCCGATCCGGCGTGCTTAACCGTCGAGGAAGCTGACCAGACGGCGTGATAGCTGGTCGGCATCCCGCATCTCGCATTCCCACAGCACCAGGACGCGCCAGCCTTCGTTTTCGAGCTGCTGCCGCGCCATTCCATCCCGCTCGACGTTCCGGGCGAGCTTGGGGTGCCAGTATGCCGCGTTGCTTGAAGGGCGGCGTGATCCGCGCGGACAGTCGTGCTGATGCCAAAAGCATCCATGCACGAATATCACCGCTCGGCGCGCGGGGAACACCAGGTCGGGGCTACCGGGTAGATCGCGGCGATGAAGACGGAAGCGGTAGCCGAGCCGATGGGCTAACCGCCGCACCACTATTTCCGGCCGAGTGTCCTTGCCGCGGACTCGGCGCATACGTTCTGATCGAGCGGCGGGTTCAAGCGTGTCCATCGCCCATTACCTACCATGCCGCATTGGCATTCGATCGCGCGGAAGAAAGGTAGACCTTTCTACCTCCGATAATGGCGACCCGTGTGCGCCATGGCAAAAATAGCTGACTCTACCCGCCTCCTGATGCCGCGTTCGCGGTCGCCGAAAAGCTCAAGGAATGATCGATCAGGCGGCAACGCTCCACGCTCTGAAGCTACTATCTGCGCCCTTGACCCTGATATCATCGCGCCTGCGTGTAGCCACGCCGATCGAAGCCATGTCGACCGTATCATAGAGATTGAGATATTCCTGGCTCGTATAGGATCGATCCGCAGCGGTGACGGGGAAAATGAAAACGCGCCGGGACGGATGGGTGAAGGCATCGAAATAGCCCAATTCCCACGGACACCACTTAGACTTGGTGGCATTCGCCGAATGCAGATAGAGCAGCGTCCGGCACTGCCGCATCCGCCCTCTGATCTTCTCGGCGGTCGCCCGCGTTACGGCGGTACGATCTAGCAGCGGATCGTCGATCCAGTCGACATAGACGGACAACCCTTTTTCCTCGAGCAGTTGCTTCGCTCCTAGGACAAGTTCCTGATCCATGAAAGAATGCGACAGGAATACATCGAATGAAGATTGGTATGTGTCACGCGATTCGCGCAACAAAATGCCCGCGGACTTGAACGTAGCTGCTTTCGCACGAGCAGCGGCAGCCCGGACCTCAGATTCGGTAACGTAGGACATGATCGATCTCGCCTTTAACGACCGGCGCGCTGGGCAGCGGCTTCAACCCACGACGAAAAGTTCTTTCTGCCGTCACCCTGCAACCAGGAATAAGTAGGGTAAGTTACTCTGGTCCCGAACCGATCGGTGGGACTGTCAGGAATTTTGTGCGGGAGGCCATAGGATGGAATGGAAGGGACCATCGATATGGCAATCGACAAGGACGTTTTGGACCAGCTTCTGGCTGGTCGTGACCCGCAGGAGCTGTTTGCAAAGGACGGTCTGCTCGACGAGCTGAAGAAGGCGTTGTCGGAGCGGATGCTGTCGGCTGAGCTCGACGATCATCTGGAAAGCGAAGGCGCCGCAGGCACCATCAACCGGCGCAACGGGTCATCGAGGAAGACGATGCTGACGGGCACGTCGAAGGTGACGCTGGACGTGCCACGCGACCGGGCGGGGACGTTCGACCCGAAGCTCATCGCCAAATACCAGCGCCGTTTCCCCGACTTCGACGACAAGATCGTCTCGATGTACGCGCGCGGGATGACGGTGCGCGAAATCCGCGGGCACCTCGAGGAGCTGTACGGGATCGGCGTCTCGCCGGACCTGATCTCGACCGTCACCGATGCGGTGCTGGAGGCGGTTGCCGAATGGCAGGGTCGGCCGCTCGACGCCTGCTATCCGCTGGTGTTTTTCGACGCGATCCGGGTGAAGATCCGCGACGAAGGGTTCGTCCGCAACAAGGCGGTCTACATCGCGCTGGGCATTCAGCCGGACGGGACCAAGGAGGTGCTCGGCATCTGGATCGAGCAGACCGAGGGGGCCAAATTCTGGCTGCGCGTTATGAACGAGCTCAGGAACCGCGGCGTCGCCGACATCCTGATCGCCGTCGTCGACGGCCTGAAGGGGTTCCCGGAGGCGATCAACGCTGTCTTCCCCGAGGCCATCGTCCAGACCTGCATCGTCCATCTGATCCGCAACAGCATGAGCTTTGCGTCCTGGAAGGAGCGCAAGTTCATCGCCCAGGCGTTGCGCGGCGTCTACCGTGCCGAGACGCCCGAGGCCGGCATGGCTGCGCTGGAGGCGTTCGAGGCAGGCCCCTGGGGCCAGAAACACCCGGCCATCGCCATAAGCTGGCGGCGACACTGGGACCAGGTGATCCCGTTCTTCGCCTTTCCCGAGGGCGTCCGCCGGATCATCTACACTACGAACGCCATCGAGGCCCTGAATTCGAAGGTTCGCCGTGCCGTCCGTACCCGCGGCCATTTCCCCGGTGACGATGCCGCGATGAAGCTGTTATATCTCGTGCTCAATCACGCGGCGGACGAATGGAAGCGCCCACCGCGCGAATGGGGTGAGGCCAAAAGTCAGTTCGCCGTAATCTTCGGTGAGCGCTTCGTCATCTAATGACGGTAACCGGCCTCCCGCACAAAATTCCTGACAGTCCCGCGATCGGTAAGCGCAAGCTTTGCGATCGGATCGGCCCCGGCCGGATCAACGGTGCCGTTACTATCCTTCATGCCAGCTAAGTGCACACCAAGGATGCCGCGTCCCTCGCGGTGGGCCTTGCGGATCTCATACTCCACCCACGGCCTCATATGCGTATCGCGACCGATCAGTACCGCTACCACGCTACTGCCGTTCATCTGCGTATCGATCCAGTTCTGGATCGCCTGCGGGCCATTGCGCATGATTTCTTCCCACGACGCATGATCGACAATGGTGTTGGAATCACGGTTTCCCGGCAACATCCAGGCATTGCGGACCTGCGACACGCGCCATGCATCTCGCGTGAAGTGAAAGCTGAAGAATACCCGCCTCGCCAATGCCGTTCTCCCAGATGTTCATCACAAACGATTTTTCAGCGTGCGATCCGCTTAATGATTTTCAAAACCGCATCAGCGAGTTGATCTGGCGTTGCCGAGGCGTCTGACAATATGCGCAACTCATCGTCCGTGGGGCGCCGGGCATTACTGCCAGTCGACGGAAGGGCTGATGTCAGCAACCCATTGGCGATAACCGAGGCAGCGCCTCCGGTGGCTCCGACAGGCAATAGAAATGCACCTCTACCATCGGCGAGGGCGCGCTCTTCGAACACACCGGTGGCAGACACCAGTTCGCCGGACTCGATCTTCGCACCGCCAACGAAAACCACGATACCCGCCAAGCGCGCCAACTCACCACGCAGCTCTGCCCAATGCTGACGATCCGGCTCAGCGTCACCGACCGGTTGCGGAAAGGGACGAACAACCAACCGCCGATCAAAGTCCCACTCACCGCGCCCCTGCATGGTTTCGAGGAACCCTGACAGCGAAGCTGATCCGACCAACAGCCCGGCCCCGGATAGCATGAAAAGATCTGTCGATCCGATCCTACGCCCGATCGCGCGCGCTACATCGTGAACGAACCCCGCGCTAGAATCACCGGCATTGAGCGGCCAGCTACCCGACACCCATATCCGACGACGTGCCACACGCCGTTCGAGTTCATCCATCAATTCATCAATTTCAGCGAACGCATTGATCTCGACGACGACAAGACCATAGCGTCGTAAGTCGCGCACCCAATAGTCATGCCGCTTCAACCGGGCGGCGTGGGCATCATCAGACCCAAAATCCGCCCGCTGTGGCCGCCGTGCGATCATGAAGTGTCGGGGCGGGGTCGTTGGAAAATGCTCACGCAGCAAGGCAAGCACGTGGCGGACGTTCGGGTCCGTCAGGCTCATACCCACGAACAGGAAGGTCATTCCTGTCAGATGAGCGTGCAGCAGACCCAAAAATGCACCGCGCCGCTGCCGGTACAGTTCGTAATCCTCGGTGGAAATTACCAGATCATCAACTGCATCGATGGTCCCGTGCATCTTGTAAATGCGGACCGCTCCCGCGCGGCGCTTGCGCAGTGCCAACTGCTCCTGGTTGGCCCGAACATCAACCGGGCGCCCAAGCTCGCCGAACGCACGCTCGATCAGCCGGTCGTAATTCGTCGTCCACACCTCGCGGATCGGCAGCCTTGCCAGCGACAGCAACGCCGAGGGGATGGCATGATCCGGCTCGATCTGCTCCCGTATGGCATTTAGTACGGTCGTGCGGTTCGAATGATCCGCACCAATCGCCCATTGAGCAACTGCCGTAAGATCGTCGACGTCCTCAATTTCGAGGCCGAGATCACCCGCAATTTCCTGCAGCAAGCCCTTCCACGAGGGATACCCCGCGGCCATGGAAGTGCCGGCACCGACAAGAACCGAAGCACCATCCTCAGCAAGTGCTGAGGTGTACTCTCTCAAAAATACATCGCGATCGCTCAAAGGGTACCGGCGAAGATTATCAGTATCATTCGTTCACATTACGTTCTTCCGAGGAGCGTTTCAAGCCGTGCGGTCTGCCATCGGCCATGACCAGCCGCGGCGCGCAATGCGTATCGATCCAATCGGTGATCTCGCCAGCCTCACCGCTGCTATATCATTCGAGATAGCTGCCTTCATCAGCACCGCCTGATTGGGTGTTTGACGTAGCGCAGCCCTAGTTACGATTCTCGCGGAGTGATATGATACGGCCATGCGCACGGTCCCCTTTCCCCGCACACCCGCCCAGGTCCGTGAATGCCTTGCGCTGGCAGCCGAAGGTGCGATCGCAGTCGAACGCGACGGATCGCCGATGATCGCCATCGTGCCGGTCGAAGAGTATGAGCGCCTTGTCGCACTCGACAGGACGGAAGCTGCGGAAGACTGAGTGAAGCCCGGCAAACGGGACACACGCGAAACACAACTTTCTACCTCGGCTTACATCTCCATACCGTAGTCCCGTTCGCGGCCACCTCCGCCCATGCCGGGGCCGTCGAGGCGTAGCTGGCGCTCGGGGATGCGGGCGTCGAGCGCCTTCTCCAGCGCCGGCTGCCGCGTCATGCGGTTCTCGAGACGCTCGAGGCGGCGCTCGGCCCGGTCTTCGATCCGCGGCGTTTTGCCCGCACCCCGGTCGCCCGACGCCGACCGCCAGTCGGCAACGAACCGGTCGGCATAGGCGCGAGGATCGGCACGCGCCTGCCCCTCCTCCGCCCAGACCTGCCGCAACTCTCCCGGAGCGATCTGCTCCAGACCCCGTACCGGGTCGGCGCTGCGGTCCAGCACGATCCGCAGATCCTCGGCCGCATAGGGCCGGACCCGGTCGAGCGCGGCCGAGGCCGCGTCCAGCTCGCGCACCTTGGACGGCGACAGCTCCCGCCCGTCCTCGCGCATTCGCTCAGCCGCCAGGAACAACTGGGCGTAACGCTCCAGCGCCCGGTCGAGCGGGGAGCCCGCATCCGGCAGGCGGATGGCGTCGGTCGCCTGGCCACGCTCGACCACATCAAGCGCCGAGGTCTTGTCGCCGGTGTTGCGGGTGACGTGCCGTTCGACCTTCCGCCCGTCGTCGAGCACCAGTCCCACCTTGTCCGCCACGCGGGTGAGCGCGACCAGGAACGACCGTTCGGTCAGCAGCTTGCGTTCCGACGAGCGCATCGCCACGATGCCGTGCTCGGTGGTGACCCCCTGTGCGACATGGACGTTGATCGCATAGGCAAGGTCCAGTCGCTCGGCCATATGATCGCCGGACGCGATCTCGTGCACTGTGCCGTCGACGAGGGAGGACACGACCAACCTGCCCCGCCCTACTTCCTCGACCCGCGCCATCGCACCGTTGTCGAGTCCGCGGGTCCGGTCGTTGTCGCTCCAGCGGATGCGATCACCGACGTGCAGCTCGACCTCCTTCACTGCGAAGATCGACACGGCATCGCGGTCGAGGTTCCTGGCTAACCGGCCGGGCCGGAACAGCTTCTCGCTACCGTCCGCCATGCCGAGCCGCACCCGGTCGCCCTCGACGCCGGTCACGACACCACGGTCGCCCCGAACCAGGCCCTGGCTGGGCAGGTTCGTGCGGACCTCGACCACATGGCCGGGCCGATAGGCGCGCATCAGTCGCGCGCCCTCCCTGATGGCGTTGACACGGTCGAGCACGGTGAACGACTTGCCCGTGGCGGCGATCTCGCCGCTCGCCTTCAGCTCGGCCTGTACCGCCTGGTTGGCCTCGCTGCGCATGGCGCGACCGGCGGTCAGCAGGAGGGTGGCGTCGCGTTCGCCTAGCGGCAGCGCTGCCCAACGCGCCGCGGCCGTCGTCGCCACCGCGTTCCCCGGCACCTCGGTCGTCGCGGGCCTGAGGATCACGAACGTACCCGACACATCGCCGCGGTCGAGCGCGGCGGTGACAGCCTTCATCTGATCGGACCGGGAACGCAGATTCTCGGTGATATGGGCCGTGGCGACGCCGGCTTTCTGGCTCGCCTCGAACGGCTTGCCGGCCGCAATCGCGGTCAGCTGGCGGGTATCGCCGGTCTGCACGACGCGGGCGACGCCCGTCATGTTGGCAAGACGCACGATCCGCTCCATGTCGCGCGTACCGAGCTGTCCGGCTTCCTCGACCATGACGATCGCACCGGCCAGCTCCGCCTTCACGCGGGCGACCTGTTCCGGTCGGGCCGTGCCGTCGATCACGCGGGCATGACGCGCGAGGAAGCGGGCAACCGTGCTCACGTCAGCACCGGTGTCGCGCCCGAACTCGCTCGCCTTCGCGCTGGCGATGGCGAGCCCGATCACCGCCCGTCCTTCTGCTTTCGCTACCGCCGTCACCGGCGCCATCGCGGTCGACTTGCCGCGTCCCGATCCGCCCTGCACGTTCACCACCCGGTCGGACGAGGACAGCATCAGCACGGCCGCGGCCTCCTGACCCGGGTTGAGGCGATGCAGCCCCAACTCGCGTGCTGCCTCCTGCACCCGGATCGCGGCATCGGCCGGCGGAACGATAGGAGCGGACTGCCCCCTCCCCGCCTCGACGGTGGCAAGGTACGCCTGCTCGAGCCGCACCGACCCTTGCGTCGTCACCATCCGATCGCCATCGCCGAGCAACAGGCCTTTCGCCTGCAGCAGCGCCAGTCGGGCCTCGACATCGGCGACCGTCACCGGCCCGCTGCGCGACAGGCTCTCCCGGATGAGCTCCAGGCGGTCGAACGCCGCCTCCCGCTCGCCAAGATCCCGCACCGCCGATGCGACCGCCTGCGCCGCGGCATAGGCGCGCGGCTCCAGTCGTCCCAGTCGCTCAGGGACCAGCGGATCGCCGTCGCGCGGGGTCAGCCCCATGCGTCCGGCGATGGCAAGACCGCGCTCCCCTATTCCGCGCACGCCCCGCATCGCGCGCGTCCACACATCATGCCCCCGCCCCGCCTCAGCCAGCGCGGCCTTCACCAATGCTGCCGGATCCAACCCCTTCTCCGCGGCCAACCGCCGCCACCCTTCCGCGCGCTGCTCCGGGGCAATCTCGGGGGATTTGGGATCGCGGGTAGCCAGCGCCGCATATTCGCGCGTCTGCGCCGTGTTCTCCAGCCCGCGCGCCTTGATGTACGCATCGATCTCGGCCGAGCGGACGGAGAATGCTTCCACCACAGCGCGGGACACACCGGCGATCTCAAAGGCGCCGTTGCGACCATCGTGCCGAGGAATTGTCGCAAAGCCGAGCGTCTCGACCCGGCTGCGCAGCGCAGACAGGAACACCGCATCCATGACGTGCTGGCGCTCGTACAGCTGGTCCGCGTGCAGCGCCCGCCACTTGCCGTCGGCGGTGCGGGTCGCATTGGCGATGACGTTGTGAACGTGGAGCTGCGGCTCGCCGCTGCGGTTCACGTCGTGGAGGAAGGTCGCGGCCACGAAGCGGCCGGTCGTCTCGGGCGCCTGTCCCCTGCCGTTCCAGACCCGCCCTTCCGCGATGTTGCGCTCCGTCCAGGCAAGGGTGGAGGCGGCCGATTCCCGTACCGCGACCACCAATCGCGCATCACCGCCCACCAGCGCCAGGATCGACACCGACTTGGGCACGGACATGGTGAGGTCCCAGCCCGCCCGGTGCCCACCCCGTTTGGCGTCCAGCACGACACCGTTGGGGAGTTCACCGGTGAGCACCTGTTCGAACCGCTCGGCGTCGACCGGCCCGGACAGACCCAGTTCTGCCGCCCCCTCGCCTGCCCAGGCGCTGGTCCCTTCTGCCTGATCGGCGGTGTAATAATTGTCTTGGGCGTAATAGGCGGCTGCGTCGGAGGCCGAACCGACCGCAGCGACCGAGATCATTGTCGGCCCTGCGACGTGCCGGGCCTCGCCCGCACCACAATCTTGCCTGCCTTGCCCTCGAACTGCGTCCGGCAGCTGTCGGTCGCGAGCCGGTAATTCACGAGCGCGCAGACCGCCTGATCCCCGCCGCCCAGCAGGAAATTAGCCGAGCGGACCGCGAACCACGACGGCGGCAGCGCCATCGCCGCAAGGAAGTAGCTGCCGACGCAGAGCAACCATACGATCGACAGCGCCGCACCGACCTTGCGACCCGACCAGTCCCTGTCCCAGACGGTGTAGCTGACCTTCGTCCGGGGCTGCTGCTCGAGGCTCCTGATGGCGGCGGTGTTCTCCCGCAACGCCTCGGTGTGGTCGCGCTGCCGTTCGTCGATGGCATCCAGACGCGGCTGCTTGTCGATCCGCTCGGCAAGCAGCCGCATCTCCGCCCTGATCGGATTGAAGCTGGCGGTAATGCGCTCCGGCATGCCCTTGATGAACTCGGTCCGGGCTCGCGTCAGCGCCAGCTGATCCTCGCGCTCCAGCCTGTGCATGTCGCTCTCATGCGCTGCCCAGGCTTGGGCGATGCGGTCGATCTCCATGACCGCCTTGTCCAGCCTAGCGCCGAAGGCGACGACGTCACCGGGGCCTAGTTGCTCAGGCCGGTCGAATACGGCCCGCCCCTCCCGCCACGCATCGAGACATTCCCGAACGAACGATTTGGCCAAGGTGGCGCGCTCGACGCCGCGCTCGGCCGCGCAACGGGTGAGGTCCGCATCGTCGTCGTCGCCGAGGCGCACATTGACCTGACCGCCCATAAAATTCCTGCCCCTGTCCGGCGTAATGCTGGTCGCCGGCACCGCTCCCGTGCCATGATAGCATAGTGGCACTATTGCGCCATAGTGAGCAGGATAATACAACAGGCCATGGCGACGTGAGCGGCGCATCTACCATCGGCGAACGGATCAAGGCGGTACGGCTCAGGACCGGGTTGGGTCAGGACGCGTTTGCAAAGGCGCTGGGCTATTCGAAGCGCGCACTGGTCAGCTGGGAACTGGGCGGGGCTGAGCCGCCGGTCGCCCTAATGGCGAAGCTCCGGCGCGACTACGACGTCGATCCCGAATGGGTGATCTTGGGCGAGGACACCGTGCCCCGGAGCTACTACGGGCCGGTCGACTGGGACCGGCTCGACCGCCTGCGAGCCGACGTGGACGCCGTCTGCAGGGACGTCGGGCTGAAGCTGCCTGACGAACGCAGCCAGGCGCTCGCGCGCGTGCTATACGACGGAGGCGCGGAGGCGGGAGCCGCTACCCGCAAGCAGCTGCGCGGCACGCTACTCGCCTTGTCGCTGGGGGACTGAAGATGGGCGGACCCTCGAAGGAACAGCTGGCGGCCTGGACGGCCGAGACGCGGCGGGTCGGGTTCAAGCGACGCAACTGGCCGGTCGTGCGCCGATTAGCGGCGCTGTGCACAGGACTGCTGCTGGCAGGTCTGGCGGCCCGTCTGCTGGGCTATGCCCCTGCCCTCGCGGCTGCCTGCTGGATCGCCGCAGCTGTCACCGGCGCGGTCATGCTGATCTGGTTCTTCGACCCGCGCCGCTTCCGCGCACGGCCACCCGGTACGTCCTGACCGCGCGGTAGCAAGCACGCGCCGCTGAACCCGACATCCGCCGCTGCTGACGCACCGGTCTTGTCCATGACGCCCGACGAGAGATGAACCCGTGCTTCCAAGGGGAGCAGTGCACGGGTCGCTTGCTTGCGATCCTCATGTCGCTGCGCAGCCCGGCAAATCACGGCTTCCGTAGCGCTGTAGCGCCCTTGTAGCACGTCACGGGGCAGCTTTCGCGGAACCCGCAGCACAGCCAATATCCTGCTACAGCTCTGAGAACACGAGATTTTATGGTGTGGACACGGTCGCTATCCATAGCGTGGTGTGTGCTCCTTCCCTGCATGGTCCAGACGCTGCGGTGCTGATGCCGTGCTGCTCCGGCATTCATTCCGGCTTTCGGCGGGGCACCCGGGCCGGCGTGTCAGCCGGCCAGCAAGCGAACTGTCATTTTACCCGGACCGCCTTCTGGGCGGTGCGGCAGCGGGTTCAGCGGGAGATCCGGGACATATCGCCTGTCACCGGCGCTGCCGCTGCCAGGATCTTCTCAGCGGCACGACGCTCGCGGACCTGGGCGCGTTGCTCTTCGGCGATCCGGGGATCACTGCCTTCCGCCTCCAAACCGGAAGCAGGATCCGGTTCCTCCATCATCCGGATTCCCTTGGAACGTCGGACCGCGTCCTTGCGCTTGGCGCGCTCCTGCTGGACCGCGCTGGTCATGTCGGATCTCAGAAGGACGTAATCGGGTTCGTACCGATGCTGGCGCATCAACTCGGCGAGCGCGTGAATAGCCAGGTCGTCACCGACCGCGGCATGAACTGCCCGCAGCCAGCGCGGTGAGGCGTAACGATGCCGCAACGTCCAGATCCCCCGCGCCATCTCGGTCACGAACAGAGCCACCCAGAGGACGAGCATGCTTCGTCCGACGACGGCCGGTCTGGCGCCGATCGCCTTGGCGATACCGATCGTCATGATCAGCATCGGCAAGAAGGCCATGACGCTGATCGCGTAGGGCACGACGTTCAGCTGGCTCACCTCCCATCGTGCAATCAGCCGGTCGGCCACCGGGACGCGCTCAGTCACGCCAGGGATCATGGCTGCTCGCCGACCAGCTGTCGTGATGCTGGAAATGGTCATGAGCGCCGCTGTCCCAACGATCGTGGCGCTGCCAGTCGGATTCGTAATCGTGCGAACGGGTAGAACCGTAGGGATTGCCTGCGACGTCGGGGGTCCCCGCTCCCGCGATTGTAGGTAATCCGGTCGCCGGATTGATGTCCGTGCCGTCGCTGCCGATCCCCGGGCGGGCCAGGAGCGTCCAGCCTTCGAACCAGGTGGCGATGCGCTCGAACAGTCTCATGTCAGCACTCCCGATCGGAAACCTAGAAGATATACGCTTTCCGTATATCTCTCAAGCCGGTCTAGATGCTTCGGGGTGCCCGCCTCCCCTGCCCCATCCGATCTGCACGCCCGCATCGTCGCTGCGCTGACCCTGGCACGGCGGGACGCCAGGCTTCGTCAGGTCGACCTCGCGAAGCGGCTCGGATGGCAGCAGGCCTATGTATCGCGCTACGAAACCGGTGAGCGGCAGTTGAGCGTGGATGAATATGTCGCGGTCGCCTTGGCGATCGGCGTCGATCCGGTGGCCTTGCTCGGCGAGCTTCTCTCTCAAGACTGCTCGTAATCACAGCTCAGGACCGCCCATCCAAGCGATGCCCAGGCGCATCTGCAGACGATAACGCCCACGCGGTTAACGTCGCGAACATCTGCTACGATACCGAACGCGCGTTCGATGGCCTCTACGGTCCGGCATGATCGCACACACCGGCGAACCCGACGATCGGTTCGGGGTATCTCCCCACCCTGCCCTTTCAACGGGCGTCACGCTGACAGGTACACACCGCCGGATCGGCTTGGCTTTTCCCGGAAGCCTGCGGCCGTCAGGCCGCTCCTGTAACGGCGGTAGCCGGCACGTAACGAAGGGCCATTGCCGAAGGGGCAATTCCGCATTCCCTTTCCTTCCTTTTGAGCCGGGTCTTGGGGTTAAGTGATTCTGTTAAATAGGAATCGTTAAGAAGGTTAAGTGTCGAAAAGCGGCCAAAAAACCGCGTCTTCGTAATACCTTGAGAATCTGCCCGGTGTGTGATCCCACGTGATTCGGTGTGTGATCCCACGATAGTGCGGTGTGTGATCCCACGACGCCCGGGTGTGTGATCCCACGATGATCGCTTGCCTGTTTGCGGGTCGATTATTGCTCGATCCACACTCTCAACGCCTGCTGCCCGCCTCCGCCTCTGATACGGATGGGCCTTGCGGTGTGTGATACCACGATAGTCAGCGTTCTCCGGCGAGCTTGTCCATCAGGTCGTCCACCTCGGCGGCGCGGCGGCGATCGGCATCGAATCGGTTCCGCCGCTCTTGCTCGGCTTCCAACTTGGCAGTCAGTGCCAGCGCCTCCGCTTCACCCCGAAGTCGAAACAGCACGGCAGGACTGCCATCGGCTGTTGCGGCCATGTGCATCGCATAATCGGGGAGCTGGTCGGCTTCCACCACTTTGCGCAGCATCCGGTTGAACTCTTTTGGTTTGCTGTCGCTGCCTGTCTTGTCGCGCAGCACCTCGACGCGACACGTCCACCCGCCCTTCTGATTGCCGGCGTGCTTGCGCGCGATACGATACAGGGCGCGTTCCAGCCCCCCGGTCAGCAGGAAATAATCTTGGTGCATGGTGAGCAGTGACCGCTCCCCCATAATACCCTCATACACCCAGTCCGACAGCGTAATGGTCATCCCGCGCGGTTGGTCAGTGTCCGGGTCCACCTCCAGCGTCCATTTGTCGAGCCAGTTGAAACCGGCCTTAGTCCGCCGCTTGGGCGCGCGGATCGAGGTCGATATGGAAGTCGTTTGAAGCCGCTGGAGTGCAGCCTGCAACTCCTGATAAGCCCGGCCGCTGGTGTCGCGCTTGATCGCCCGCAACAGGTCATAGGACGTAGTTCTAAGTGTCCGGGGAAGGTCGTTGACCCCCTGCTCCCGCATCCGATTGAGCGTGGACGCCGCCCATATCAAGATATCGGCGTCCCAGATCGTGGCCATGCCGTAGGCGGGGATCGCCTCAATCTTGACCCACGTCTCGCCGTCCGGGCTGCTATATTCGATCGGCTTCACCCGCTTGCGCTTCTGGAGCGAGAAGAACGGCCGCTCCATCGTCTCCCGCTGATCTTTCAGCGGGAGGTCGCCCATCAACGGGATGAACAGATCAAATTCGGGGTTGGGATTTTGGCGCTTGGTCATGAAGGATCAATCCTGCCATCCTGCATTGTTGCAGGTGTGCACATCGTCACACACGGCCGAATTGCTTGTCGGCTTCATACTTGGCGACCAGTTCGCTGATCGCTTCAGCAAGGAGATCTTGGTGACTCCGCCGGGTCCGCGCTGCCAAAACGCGAAATGCCTCCGCCGTGGGATCTGCAGGATCAAAATATGCCCCGAGGTGATACTTACCCGGTCGCTTGCCACCTGATCGTGCGGCACTCGGCGGCAAGGTCGCCGGAGCCGACTGGCGTTCCAGCTCGGGTTCGCGAGGGGAGGGTGCCGCTACTGCCGGCCCCAACAGGGAAGTCCGTTTCGCCATAATCAAGCTTTCACATTTGCAGGTGTGCAATTGATCACATCATCAAATATGTGCTTCTGCAAGGCTGCAATTTCCAAGGCAGCTTTACCTTTCGGCTCATGCTCAATGACGCCCAAGCCGTAAGGCCATGCCGCTCGGTAGACGCTGCGCTCCCGCAATACGGCACGCGCCACCCGTAAGCCGGTTGCCTCGGCAAGCGTTTTGGCATCGTCCAGCAATGTGGTTGCGGTAGGGGGGGCGGCATTCAGCACGACCACGCCCGTTCGCCCCGTGCTGGTGATAAGCTGTGCCGTGCGCTTGATCGCATCAAGATCGATCAATGACGGACGGCAGGGGATAACGACCAGATCGGCACGCTGCGCCGCTGCGGCGGCTTCCGCGCCCGCCGCTGGCGGTGTGTCGATGATAGTAAGTGCAAAGCCGTTGGCCTCAGCTGCATCAATCGCTTGGTCGAGGCGTCTCGCACTGATTGGCTCGACGTGCGGCAGCTCGGCCGTTCGTCGCTCGCTCCAAGCGGTCGCGCTCTCCTGCGGGTCGAGATCAAAGAGAGCCGTCTTGATCCCGACCGCTTCAGCAGCGACCGCCAAATTCACCGCGAGCGTCGTTTTGCCAACGCCACCCTTCTGAGCTGCAAGAGTGATAATATGCACGTGTGCACACCTTCAATAATTCAGATATGATATTATGCAGAACGGCAAGGTCGCACAAGTGCTATGGTGAGGCGCTCTGCTCCTAAAGCATGGCAACGCATGGGCATGCGCTGGATAAATCTGTACGATGCGCCGCTGCCACCGAGGCCCGGAGCATAGTTGGAGTGATCTGATGCAGAAGGGCAAGGCCTTGGACGAGACGATAAAAGGTGAGGTCCGCTTGTGCATCGAGGGCGGTCTTGCCCATTTCCCCGGACTGGCGGAGGAGCAGACGGTCTCGTTTGACGATCTCGCCACCTTGGAGTGCCAGGAGATCGCCAGTCTCGCCGATCAGGCGGACTTCTTCAGCTGCACGCCTGCTAACTGTAGCGGCCTGCAATGATGCCCGGCTGAACGCGCAATAAAGAGCGGTTTCCGGGGCACATTGTTTGAGACGGATAGGATCGCCCGACGCGCATTCCGTGAGACGCAGCGCACGATCGGTGAGACGGACGCACATTGTTAATCCGCCGACGCATTGAGCCTGAGCGGGCGATCACAGCCAGCCATTGTTCCGAGCGACCCGGCCTGCTTCGATACGATTGGCCGCACCGAGTTTTGCCGCAGCATCGGATAGATAATTGCGAACCGTCCCGGGTGATAGAACGAGGCGGCGGGCAATTTCCTTGTTGGACAGCCCCTGCTCGGCAAGGCGCAGCGCGTCGCGCTCCCGGTCGGTCAGGGGATCGTCGCCCGCCTCCCATGTTGCTGCGGCGAGATCGGCGCGAATGACCTGTCCGCCGGTGGCCACGGTGCGTATCGCTGCGGCAAGTTGATCGGCGGGCGTGTCCTTGAGCAGGTAGCCACGCACCCCGACCGCCCTCGCACGGGTGAGATATCCTGGCCGGGCAAAGGTGGTGACCACGATCGTGCGCGTCGGCAACCGCTCGCCCCGAACAGCGCGAGCGAGATCCAGACCCGACAGCCCCGGCATTTCGATGTCGGTCAGCAGGATGTCGGGTCGGAGCACACGGACATGATCGAGCGCGGCATCGCCGTTCGTCGCACACGCCACCACGGCCAGATCGGGTTCGAGCTCGAGAAGGGCGGCGATTGCGCCGAGCACCATCGCCTGATCCTCCGCCACCACGATGCGGATCGACGGCAGGGTCATGCCGGCACCGTCGCACGGAGTTGTGTGCCCGCGCTATCGGTGACGATCGAAAGGTCGCCTCCTGCTGCGGCGAGCCGCTGGCGCATGCCGGTCAGCCCGTTGCCTTCCCTGAACGATCCGCCGCGGCCGTTGTCGGCCACGGTCAGCGTTGCGCCGTTCGCGCCGCAAGCAATATCGAGGCGGCACTGCGATGCACCCGCATGGCGGATGACGTTGGTCACCGCTTCGCGCAGCGTCATGGCGAGGATCGCTCCGGCACCATCGGCAACCTGGTCGGGATCGCCCACACGCTCGATGGCGACGCCGGCGGTGGCGAGTGCGGCTTGCGATGCCGCCAGTTCGTGCGACAGGCTGCCGCCTGACTGGCCCGCGAGCGCCGCGCGCACCTCCGCCAGCCCGCCGCGCGCCGCGCCGGCGATGGCGGCCAGTTCATCCTTGGCGCGGTCGGGATCGCGGTCGACCAGCCTGCCGGCAAGATCGGCCTTGAGCGCGACCAGCGTCAGTGTGCGGCCGATCACGTCGTGCAGGTCGCGTGCGATCCGCTCGCGTTCGGCGGTGCCGGCGAGGCGGCGCACCTCCTCCTGGGTGCGCAGCAAAGCCTGCGCCCGCTCATAGAAGGCCTCGCGCGACACTGTGGCACTCCCGGTCATGACCACCAGCAAGACGCCGGGCAGCCACCAGAGCGTCGGCTGTGACAGACCGAAGCCGGCTGCTGCTGTGACAACGGCGATCGCGGCGATGGCAACAAACGCGGTTTGCCGCGGACGCGCACGGCCGATCGCCGCAGCGGCGTAGATGGGAAACACGGTCCAGCCCACCGGCAGCGGTGCCAGGGCTATGCCGATGGCGGTGATGGCTGCGGTGGCCCCGATGAGCCGAACTCCCCGGACCCGATGCGCGGCGAAGTACAGCGGCAGGAACAGCGTGAGGCCTATCCCCGTCAGGGAAAGCGTCGCAAGATCGGGCGCTCGCCACAGCCACGGCAGGGGCAGGAAGACGAGATAGACCAGCCAGGGCCAGGGGCCGTCCCACCAACGCTCGCTCGCCGTCCGCATCCCGCCACCTTCCATCGCGACGATGGAACGGGTCAAGCCGGACTCCGCCGCCAGCCTGTCCACGCCCAGAGGGCTGCCACGCCGGTCATTGCCACCGTCATCACGCCATGCACCTCCAGCGATCCGATCGTGTCGGCCCCAACGATGGACCGGGCGATCTGGCCGAGGTGATAGGCCGGTGTCGCTTCACCGATCCCGCGCATCCACGCTGGCAGCATCGCGGAGGGTATCCACAGGCCGCCCAACACGGCCGATCCTAGGAACAGGGCGTTGGCGACCGCCACCGCGCCCTTTCCGCTCATCCGCATACCGATCCCGAAGCCGATCAGCGCGAAGGGAACGGCGGAGGCGAGATGGAGTGCGGTCAGTGCCACCCAGTTGGCGGGAGAAAGCCGGACACCGGCGACGATCGCGAGCAGGTCGATCGCGATGACCGCCATCGCCGTGGCCAGCACCGCGGCTGCGAGCTTCGCGATGACGTAGGCGCTGGCGGGCATCGGCGAGACACGCTTCAGTTCGATGAGACCCTGTTCACGCTCCATCGCCACGCCCGCGCCGAAGCCGAACAGCGCCGGGCCGATGGCCGCGAACACGCCATAGCCGGCTAGGCTCGCCGCAGCTGCGACCGGACTCGGTGCCTTGGCGATTGCCAGCGTGAACAGGCCGTAGAACGCTGCAGGAGTCAGCACCGTGGGCAGCAGGAACTGGGGTAGGCGCAGGCTGCGCTTTACCTCGACCAAGGCCTCGCGGCGCCAGACGCCGGGGGGAAGAGTGTAGGCGGTCATGCGGCGATCCTTCGGTCGGGTGCGAGCAGGGCGGCAATGGCGTCTTCCAACGTGGCGTCGGCGACGCGCAGCGCGGAAAGGGTCGGATCGTCATCGAGCAGCGCGCGTACCGTGGCGGCCGCATCGCTGCTGACGATGCGTAGTTCCGTCCCCTCCGTTGCCGCTTCGCGCGCACCGGGCAGTGCGGACGCGACCGCCGGCGTCATTCTGCCGCGGCAGCGGATCACTGACCCTCCCGCCCGCGCACGAATGGCGGCGGGCGTATCGTCGGCGACGATCCGGCCCCCGGCCATCACCACCACCCGGTCGGCGAGCGCGTCCGCTTCGGCCAGGTCGTGGCTGGTCAGCAACACCGCGCCGCCGCGGTCGGCGACTCCACGGACGGTACGCCACAAGCCACGCGCAGCCTCGCGGTCCATCGCGGCGGTCGGCTCGTCCAGCACAAACAGGTCGGGGCGGCCGCAAATGGCGAGCGCGTACTGCACGCGCCGGACCTGCCCGCCCGACAGCGCACCGCAGCGGCAATCGGCCAGTTCGGCCAGACCCGCCAGCGAAAGCGTTTCGCTCAGGCTGAGCGGATGATGATAATAGCCGGTGTGCAGCATGACCAGTTCGCGGACCGTCAGCACGTCCGGCAAGCCGGCCGCCTGGAGCATGACCCCCATCCGGCCGCGGGCCTCGGCCCGGCGCGGATCGAGATTGAACAGCCGGACCGTTCCCGCGTCGGGCGACAGCCGACCAGTGAGAAGAGAGACGGTAGTCGTCTTGCCGGCCCCGTTGGGGCCGATCAGCGCCGTGACCACGCCGGTGTCGAGCGTCAGGTCGAGGGCCTCGAGAACGGGCCGGCGTCCCAGCATCTTGCGCACCCCGGTCAGCCGTGCTGCGGGGGTACGAGCGGTCATCGTGCGGTGCTCCGCTTCAGGGCCGCGTCGATCGCTGCCAGCACTTTGGGCCAGCTATCGGTACGTGCCGCGGTCGTGCCGGCACTCGTGCCCCCGAAGAAGCTCAGCATGGCGGCGTTCTGCGCACTGGCCTCCACGGGCGGTCCGAACGCGGCGTGGCCTGCTTCGGGATACGAAAGCAACGTGACCGGATGCGTGAAACTGCGGGTCCGCAGGCGTTCCTGGATCGCCTGCGACATCGGGCAGGAGGGCCAAAGGGAATCGCGCTCGCCGCAGACCATCACGATCGGTCCGTTGACCCGCTCGGCAGGGATGCTTGCACGTTCGACCGCCGCGGCGTCGTTCAGTCCATCGGCGTATAGCGCGTGAATGCCCTTCCATTCGCCGGTCCATCCGTACGGCACGAAGGGCACCGGCTTGCCGTTCTCGCTCCACGACGCTTCGGTCACCAGGTTGGCATTGTCGATCCCCGGCCAGGTGACGCTGGACGGCACACCCAGCACGGTAATCCTGATATCGGAGCGGCGCGATGCGACCAGCAGCGCGGCTTCCGCACCTTTGGAGGTGCCGATCACGCCGATCCGATCTCCGGCGACCTCGGCCTGTGCCTTCAGCCAGTCGAGCGCGCGGTCGAACGTCTCCACGGGGATCATCTTGAGCGTGGCAGGCTGCCCGGGACTGCCGAAATAGGAAAGGTGCAGAACCGCATAGCCTCGTTCGGCAAGCAGCCGCGCCTCGCGTGCGCCGCCTTTGGACAGCCCACCCTCGGAACCGCCCAGCAGGAGTATGGCCGGCACAGGGCGGGACGCGGCAGGAAGATAGAAGTCCGCGACCATCTCGGGCGTTCGAATCCGCCGTGGCTCGCTCTCTGACGGCATGGCCACGACCCCGGATGGTGTCGAATCCGGCATCGCCACTTGCGCTGCGGCAACGGCGAAAAGAGTGGCGAGAAGCATGACACGGCCCTTTGCAGATGAGCCGTCATTGTGATCGGCAAAGCGGCTGCCGCGTAGTGACGTTTGTCATCTCGACGTGATGACAAAAGGCACGTCTGCTCGACATCACCGCAAGGAAAACGGAGATTTGCCTGCCCATCGCCATGCGAGTCCGCTCGCGTTGCCAAACCGGCCTGTTCGACGTAAATCTACCCGGTAAAGAAAACTAGGGCAACATAGACCTGCCGATGACGACTTTCTTCCCAAACCGCGCCCGATCGGGGCGCCACCGGCCCTACGCATGAAAATCGGTTACGCCCGCGTATCGACCGCCGAGCAGAACCTGGACCTCCAGCGTGATGCGCTGAAGGCTGCCGGCTGCGAGAAGGTCATCACCGACAAGGCCTCCGGGGCGACTGCCGCTCGCCGTTGACAATTGGAAAAGGTGAAGGAGCTGCTTCGCGCCGGCGACACACTGGTGGTCTGGCGCCTCGACAGGCTCGGCCGCTCGCTCCGTGATCTGATCGGATGGATGACCTACCTCGACGAGGAAAAGGTCGGGCTGCTGAGCCTGCACGAGGCGATCGACACGACCACCACGTCGGGCAAGCTTACCTTCCACCTGTTCGGGGCATTGGCGGAGTTCGAGCGCAACCTGATCCGCGAGCGGACCCAGGCCGGTCTCACCGCAGCCCGCGCTCGCGGCAAGAAGGGTGGCCGGCCGGCCGCACTCGGCAAGGACAAGCGCGACCTGGCCGTCAGGCTCTACCACGAGAACACGATGCCGATCGCCAAGATTTGCTCGATGCTCGGCATCTCCAAGCCAACACTCTACGCCTATGTGCGATCGGCCGAGACCAAGCCGGTAGCCGCGTAGCGACGCTCGCCGACAAATAGCGCGATCAGAATGCCGCCACTTAGCGCGAGCGTTTACAGCGGCCCGGCTGCGATCGGCGCGATCCTCACGCAATCGACCGTTTGCGCGAGACGGGGTGATTGCAGCACCTACGCAGTCGCATGTTGGTCGAGCAAGTCGATCACGGCGCAACTTGCCGCCCCGTCGCCCCCGCAACGGTCGATAGTCGTGGCGAGCACGCTTTCGAGCTGCGCCAGATCGACCATCTTGGCGCGAACACGCTCCAGATGGTGGGCCGCGATCTCGCGGACCTCACAGCATGACGCCTGCGCGGGACCGCCAAGTGATAGGATCGCGCGCACCTCGGCCGGGGTGAAACCGAGTTCTCGCGCGCGACGGATGAATCCAAGGGCGCGGACGTGATCGGCCCCATATACCCGCCGCCCGCCGCTCGTGCGGGGTGGCGTTGTGAGAACGCCGACGCGCTCAAAATATCGGATTGTCTCGATGTTCACACCAGTCCGGCGCGACAGCTCGCCTATCGCGATGCTTTGCTCGACGCGCATAAATCGCTTGCTCCTGTAGCCGCTACAGGAGGCATAGCGGGTTATTCCTCCGGAGACGACCGATGAACCAAGGGACGATGCCGCACGAAACTCTGGGTCCGCCCGCGCCGACCCGTCGAGCCGACACGGGGCTATCCGTCCTCGCCGCGCTGACTAGCTTCGGCGCGGTCCTGGCCGCTGCCTCCTGCTGCGTCCTGCCGCTCGCGCTTGCGGCAATGAGCGTTGGAGCCGGCGTTTCCAGTACCTTCGCCGCGCTGATGCCGCTGCGCTGGCCGCTGACGGCACTCTCGCTCATCGGTCTGGCTGCCGGGTGGTGGGCCTATGCGCGGCGCCGAAGGGCTTGCGCTGCGGATCGGTCCTGCACCGTGCCGCTGCCTTCTAGCGCCACTCCGATCGTGCTCGCGATCGGCACGGTCCTGACGGTGGTCGCGTTAATATGGGATCGCCTTGAAGCGCCATTGATGAAGGCGCTTTCCTGATGCAGCTCACCTCCGCCCTGACCTGCCCCAAGTGCGGCGGGGTCGCAACCGAGACGATGCCCACCAACGCCTGCCAGTTCTTCTATGATTGCCGGCATTGCGCGGTAGTGCTGCGCCCCCTGCCGGGAGATTGCTGTGTGTTCTGCTCGTTCGGCGACGTACCGTGCCCGCCGATACAGGATGCGAACGCGAATGGAAGTTCGCCAATCTGCTGCCAAGGCTAAGCCCTGAGGAGCTGGAAAGCTCAATCGCTATCCGCCGAAAACCAAAGGCCGCCTCCTAGGAAGCGGCCCTGGCCCTTAGTTCCCTTTTGGGAAACGGACGCCTTTCGACGCCGCACGTAACGCTTGTATAGAGCAAATCCTGCCGCTCGGCAAAGCTCCAAGTTGCAGTCATTCGCCTCAGGCCCTACTATCGTGAACATGCTTCGGCGTATGTTCTCACCCTCCCAGCCCCGTGCGCGCGGCGCTGATCGCCCTTCTCGCGCTGATGCTGGTCATGCGGGTCGGGCCGATCTGCGAGGCTGTCGCTATCGCGGCCGTCCCGAGTGCGTCGGCAATGCCCGGTTGCGAGGGCAAGGGGCATGGCACCCCGGAGAAGAAGGCTCCTACTGCCGCCTGCTCGATGCCCTGTGCCGCCGCGCTCGACGGCGCACCGATCGCCCGTGTCGCGCCGCTGGCCTACGCGGCGCCCGGCCCCTGGCCGGTGCGACATGCCGGCCTGCTTGAATTTGCTCGGGCACCTGCGACGCCCCCTCCGCGAGCTGTGTGACGCTTCCAACCTCACACTGTTCTATGGAGAGTTTAAATGTCGAAGTTCAAGCTCATTGGCGCGGCCGTCGCGCTCACCCTGTCCTCCACCGCTTTCGCCGCGACCGCGGCCGATTGCTGCCCGGACATGACGTGCTGCAAGGAAGGCGCGGACTGCTGCGATCACGCCAAGAAGGCCGGCGATCACGCCGATCATGCGGGCGAGATGCAGCGCCGCTGACGGTGTTGGTATGGGGGCGGGCAACCGCCCCCATATTCACGGGTCAAGAAGCGCGTCGTCCTCGGACATTGCCCGGTATCTCCGTCTGGATCGTGGCCTGCTCGATCCCGAACCGACTTCGAGCGGAGAGGCGATCGCCTTCCTCACAGCGCCAAACTCCGCTCGAGTTATTGCAATGACATGGAAACCTTTCCGTGGTAAGCGTCAATTCGTGCGAGCCTTTCTGCCTCTCCTGACATGCCTGATGCTGGTCCTCACCAGCTTCGCCGGCATGGCTCACGCCGCCGATTTGGCGGGAGGAAGCATCGCGGGCGTTGAGTTTACCGTCCATACCGCGGGCGACCGCGATGAGGTGCCGTCAGATTCGGACAAGAACGTCCCGCACCACCACAATTATTGTCACGGGCATGACGTGGGTGCGCCTGCGCGCGCGACAATGGAATACACCCTTGTCCTCACGGCGCCCGAGCCGACAATCTCTGCCTCTGCATCGCTCGATGGCCACACCGGCATGGTCCATTTGAGGCCCCCCCAAGCCTGACGCCCGATTCGGGTGTGCGTTGGCGCGCGCCTGTCGATCAGCGTCAGGAGTTTTAGTCTCATGCATCGTATCTTCGCGGCCATGCTGGCCGCAGCGTCGTGCGCAACTATGGCGCAGGCGCAGGTCGGACCGTCCGCGCCTGTTGCGCAGGACGCGCCGGTCTACACGCTTGACCAAGCGGTCAGTGCGGCGGGCGGTTCGGCCCCCGCTGCGGAAGCCGCGACAGCTGCGATCGACGCGGCCCGTGCGGGCCGCACGGTCGCCGGCTTGCGGCCCAATCCGGTGGTCCAGGGTCAGGTTGAAAACATCATTGGCTCGGGGCCATATCGGGGGGTCCGCAGCGCGGAATCCACGGTCGGCTTTGCGATCCCGATCGAGCTAGGCGGCAAGCGCGGCGCCCGCGTTGCGGTCGCCAACGCACAATTGTCCCGGGCCGAGATCCAGGCTGCGATCATCGCAGCGGATGTCCGGCTTCAGGTGACGCAGCTCTACGTCGAAGCGGTCGCCGCCGACCGGCGGGTAACGACAGCGCGGGACCAGGCCCGGATCGCCAGCGACGCGCTGCGCGCCGCGAGCGTCCGCGTGCAGGCGGGGCGTGCCTCTCCGCTGGAGCAACAGCGTGCGGACGTCGCCCGGATCAATGCCGACGCCAATGTGGAGCGGCAGCTTCGCTTGGCCGAGGCGGCTCGCGCCAATCTGGCGCGTCGGATCGGACGGCCGATCGACGGCCTGCTCGATGACACGCTGCTCGATCGCCTTCCCGGTGCGAACGTCTATGGGCCGATGGCACCGGCCAACACGACCGGCACACTCGCGCTGGCCGCAGCCAACGCGGACTTCTCCATTGCGGAAGCCGGCGTGCGGCTCGCGCGCGCCAATCGCGTCCCTGACGTCAATGTCGGGCCTGCAATCCGCCGCCTGGAAGCGACCAACGACATGGCGGCGGTATTCAGCGTGTCGATCCCGATCCCGGTGTTCAACAATGGTCGCGCCGCGATTGCGCAGGCGACCGCGCAGCGGACCCAGGCAGATGCGCAGCGCCGCCTGACCGCGCTCGACATTGAACAGGCGATCACGGACGCGCAGGCGCAGGCGGCCAATGCGGCGACCACCGCCCGCGCGGCGTCAGGGCCGGCGCTGGCGGCGGCCCAGGAGGCCGCCCGCATCGCGCGGATCGGCTATCGCGAGGGCAAGTTCGGCCAGCTCGAATTGCTCGATGCGGAACGCACGCTCGCCGAAACGCGGGTCGCCGCGATCGATGCGCTCGCCAACTACCAGAATGCCCGCGCGCAAGTGGAGCGACTGACCGCTCCCGCGCCCAATGGGGGAAATCAGTGATGAAGAGTTTCTATCTCGCGGGCGCGGCGTCGCTCGCCCTGCTGTTGGCTGCCTGTGGTGGCAAGGACGCCGGGAACGAGGCGGCCGCCAATGGGGCAGCCGGCAACGAAGCGGCTGCTGGCGCGGAAAAGGGCGGCGCTGAAGGCGGTCATGCCGATGAGGGCGTCGTCACATTGGGTTCCGATCAGATCGCGGCGGCGGGCGTCCAGGTGGGACGGCCGATCATCGGCGGAGCTGGAACGATCGAGCTTCCCGCGATCATCGAGGGCGATCCCCAAGGGACGCAGGTTGTCTCGGCCGCCATCGCGGGACGGGTGGTTGCGCTGACGCGCAACCTTGGCCAGTCGGTCGGGCGCGGCCAGACTATTGCGGTGATCGAGAGCCGCGAGGCGGCGCAGATTAAGGGCGAGGTCGAGGCGGCACGGGCACGGCTTCAGCTCGCCAATTCGAACCTCGCGCGCGAGCAGCGGCTTTTCGCCCAGAAGGTATCCCCTGAGCAGGATCTGATCGCTGCCCGCACGGCGGCGACGGAAGCGCGAATCGCGCTGACGCAGGCGCAGAGCATGGTGTCGGCCGCCGGTGTCGGCGGCGGCGGTCTCAACCGGCTCGGCATCGCCGCGCCGATCTCGGGCCAGATCATCGCGCGCCCCGTGACGCTGGGACAGACGGTCGCGGCGGACGCCGAACTCTATCGCATCGCCAACCTGAGCCAGGTGTCGATCGCGCTCAACCTGAAGGCTGAGGATGCGGGCCGGGTGCGCCCCGGCAACACGGTGCTCGTCAAGGCAGCGGGCCGTCAGGCGACCGCGCGCGTCACCTTCGTGTCGCCGGCGCTCGATCCGCAGACGCGGCTCGTGCCGGCGCTCGCCACCCTCGACAACCGGGGCGGCGAATGGCGGGTCGGCGAGCCGGTGACGGCCGCCGTCCAGCTCACCGGCAGCGGCGGTAGCGGCGCAATCCGCGTGCCGACGACGGCGGTGCAGAGCTTCGAGGGCAAGTCGGTCGTGTTCGTTCGCACACCTACGGGCTTCAAGGCGACCCCGGTGCAGCTCGGCGATGCGTCGGGCGACACGGTGATCGTCCGCTCGGGTCTCACCGGCAACGAACAAATCGCCACCACCGGAAGCTTCACGCTCAAGGCCGAGATCGGCAAGGGCGAAGCGAGCCACGAGGATTAAGCCATGATCGCCCGCATCGTCACATGGGCGGTCGAGAAGCGCTGGCTTGTCCTGCTGCTCACCGTCATCGTCGCCGCCATCGGCGCGTTTTCCCTCTACCGGCTGCCGATCGACGCGGTGCCGGACATCACCAATAATCAGGTCCAGATTAACGTCCGCGCACCCGCGCTCTCGCCCGAGCTGGTCGAGAAGCAGGTGTCGTTCCCGATCGAAACCGCGCTCGCCGGCACTCCCGGCCTTGAATATACGCGCTCGCTGAGCCGCAATGGCTTCGCGCAGATCACCGCCGTCTTTTCGGACGCCACCGACATTTATTTCGCCCGTCAGCAGGTGGGTGAACGTCTGCAGGGCGTGCAAGAGAACCTGCCCGATGGCGTGAACCCCGAAATGGGTCCGATCGCGACCGGCTTGGGCGAGGTGTATATGTACACCGTTCGTCTCGAGCATCGCGACGACGACAAGCACAAGCCCGGTGAACCGGGCCAACAGCCCGATGGCAGTTACATCACGCCAGAGGGCGAGCGACTGACGACCGAAGAGGATAAGGCGACCTACCTGCGCACCGCGCAGGACTGGATCGTCACGCCGCTTCTCAAGAACACTCCGGGCCTCGCCGGCGTCGACTCGATTGGCGGTTACGCCAAGCAATTCCTCGTCGTGCCCGATGTGCAGAAGCTGGCTTCACTCGGCATCACGCTGACCGACCTTGGCAACGCGCTGGAGCGCAACAACACCAGCGTTGGCGGCGGCTTCGTCAATCGCAATGGCGAAGGTCTGGCTGTCCGCTCGGATGCGCTCGTGCGCAATGCCGGCGAGTTGGCCAGGACCGTGATCGCGACACGTAACGGCGTGCCGATCACGGTCGAACAAGTCGCGACCGTGAAGACGGGTCAGGCGATCCGCATGGGTTCGGCCTCGGAGAATGGCACGGAGGTCGTCGTCGGCACCGCGATCATGCGGATCGGCGAGAACAGCCGCGTCGTGTCGACGGCGGTCGCGGAGAAGCTGAAGACGATCAACGCTTCGCTGCCCCCGGACGTGGTGATTCAGCCGGTGCTCAATCGCACCGAACTGGTCAACTCGACGATCAAGACGGTTGCCAAGAACCTGTCGGAAGGCGCGGTGCTGGTCATCGTCGTGCTCTTCGTGCTGCTCGGAAACTTCCGCGCGGCGCTGATCGCGGCGCTGGTCATCCCGATCACCATGATGCTGACCGGCTTCGGGATGCTGCGTGCTGGCGTCTCGGCCAATCTGATGAGCCTCGGCGCCCTGGACTTCGGTCTGATCGTCGATGGCGCCGTCATCATTGTCGAAAACGCGCTGCGCCGGCTTGCCGAGCAACAGCATCATGAAGGCCGATTGCTCAGCGTCAAGGAACGGCTCGCGACCGTGGCAGCCGCTGCGCGTGAGATGATCCGTCCCTCTGTGTACGGGCAGGCGATCATCATCCTCGTCTACGTACCGCTGCTCACGCTGACCGGCGTGGAGGGTAAAACGTTCGGACCGATGGCGCTGACCGTCATCATCGCGCTCGCCTTCGCCTTCATCCTCTCTCTCACCTTCGTGCCGGCGATGATTGCGATCTGGCTGTCGAAGAAGGTCGAGGAGAAGGACGGCCGCATCATCACGTGGCTGAAGAAGCGCTACGAACCCGGTCTCGACCGGGCCATGAAGCGCCCGACGCTGACGATCGGTGCGGGTGTGGGAAGCCTTGTGGTGGCGGCGCTTGCTTTCACTACGCTCGGCTCGGTGTTCCTGCCGCAGCTCGACGAAGGCGATTTGCTGATCCAGTCGCTCCGCATTCCGGCAACGTCGGTCCAGCAGAGCCAGGCGATGCAGGTGCCGATCGAGCGGATGATGTCGAAGCAGCCGGAGGTGCAATTCGTCTATTCCAAGACGGGCACCGCCGAGCTGGCGGCCGACCCGATGCCGCCGAACGCGACCGACATGTTCGTCATCCTGAAGCCGCGCAAGGATTGGCCGGATCCTGAGCTTCCCAAGGAGGAGCTGGTCAGCCGGATCGAGGGTAATCTCGCAAAAATTCCGGGCAACGCCTATGAGATCACCCAGCCTATCCAGATGCGCTTCAACGAGCTGATCGCCGGCGTGCGCGGCGACATCGCGGTGAAGGTGTTCGGCGACGACTTCAACACGATGAACCGGACGGCCGAGCAAATCGCGGCGGTGCTGCGCAGAACGCAAGGCGCAGCGGACGTGAAGGTGGAGCAGACGACCGGTCTTCCCATGCTCGACATTCGCGTCAACCGCGACGCGATGGCGCGGTTGGGCGTTACGGCTCAGGATGTGCAGGACACCGTGACTGCGACGATCGGCGGGCGAACATCGGGCCAGATCTTCGAGGGCGACCGCCGCTTCCCGGTGGTGATCCGCCTGTCGGAGACGCAGCGCGCTGACATTGGCCTGCTTGAACAGGTGCAGGTGCCGGTGGCGGGGGGTGGCTATGTGCCGCTGTCCAGTGTCGCCGACATCAAGGTCGTGGATGGTCCCAACCAGATCAGCCGCGAAAACGGGAAGCGGCGCGTGGTGGTGCAAGCCAATGTGCGTGGTCGCGACGTCGGTAGCGTCGTTGCAGACGCGCAGGCGGCGATCGGCAGCCAGGTCCGGCTGCCTGCCGGTGCCTATCTCGAATGGGGCGGTCAGTTCGAGAACCTGCAATCGGCGAGCGAACGGCTGAAGCTGGTCATTCCGGCCTGCTTCATCCTGATCCTGTTGCTCCTCTACGGTGCGCTGGGATCGGTCCGCGATGCCGCGATCGTGTTCACCGGCGTGCCCTTCGCGCTGGTGGGCGGCGTCCTGTTGCTCTTCCTGCGCGGCATGGACTTCTCGATCTCGGCGGCGGTGGGCTTCATCGCCCTGTCGGGCATCGCGGTCCTCAACGGCCTCGTGATGGTCAGCTCGATCCAGGATCTGATCCGGTCGGGGCTATCGCGCGAAGAGGCGGCCCATGTCGGGGCAATGCAGCGTCTGCGGCCCGTCGTCATGACCGCGCTCGTCGCCAGCCTCGGCTTCGTGCCGATGGCGCTTGGCGAGGGCGCGGGCGCGGAGGTGCAAAAGCCCTTGGCGACCGTCGTCATCGGCGGCCTGATCTCGGCCACGCTGCTGACGCTGTTCGTGCTGCCGACGCTCTATGCCCGGTTCGGGCAGAAGGCGATCGAGACGCCCGAGCACTACAACGAAGAGCATGAAGGGGACGACCACGGTCAGACCTTCGCGAACGACTTGGCCTGAAGGGTGAGCGGGGCGATCCGCGATCGCCCCGCCCATCTCTTGGAGATGGGGATATGCCTCGAACCATAACCAGCTTGATGCTTCATGGCGGGCCATTGCGCATCTGGTCGGTGCTTACCGATCCGGATCATCGCCGAGCATGGAGCCCGCTCGTATCTCTCGATAATCCGTCCCGCCTCGGCGACACGGAATGCGCCTTCGCGATCCAGGGCATTACCCGGCCGATCCGGACGCCCGCCCGGGTCAATCAAATCGACAAGCCGCACGCCTACGCTTGGTCCTGCGGTATCCCCTACCTGTTCACGCTCGAAGAGCGGTACGAGCTGGCGGGGGACGATGGCGGCACCAGGCTGACGCATAGTTGCACGCTTCGTGGGGCGCTTTCCCTTCCGTTCGCGGCGATGATGTTACGCCGCCTGCGGTCCCTGATGATCGAGGCCGACGATCGGCTTGCGACCTATCTGCGCTGGCGGGTGGGTCAGCCTACCCGTGGGATCAATCGTCAGCGCGTCCCCTCCCGCTACAGGAGGAAGGCGCGATGATGCTTGGTAAGCGGATACTGCCCGCACTGATCCTCGTTGTCGGGCTGACGGCTTGCTCGGAAAGCAAGCCGCCAGCGCCGCCAACCGAGCAGCAAATCCATTCATCCGACAGCGCCGTGGCGACCGGGGAAATGGGACGGCATCCCTACCGCTGTTCCGACGGGGAACCACTGTTCGTCGATTACAAGGACGATGGCCTGCAAATCGATTTGCGGCGCTCCGGCAATGGGCCGCCGATGACGCTGACGGCGCCAGCGCAGGGCCTGCAATATGTCGGCGAGACGGCCACCGCGACCTTCAAGGGGTCGCAACTCACGATCGTGGAAGGCGAAGGCCGCACGCGGACATGCGAGCGGGAGGGCGTCCAATGAACCGTCCCGTCCTCCGACACATCGCACTGCAACGGGGGAGAAGCGATGTCTGACACGTCGATCTCGAATGTGATGGCCATTCGCGCCGAAGTGATCGCGCGAAGCCGCGCTTTGCGTGAGGCGCAGCCGACGGCACCGCCCGGCGTGACGCCGACCGCTCCGGCGTCGAACTTCGCCGACACCCTCAATGCCGTGGTCGCAAAGGTCAACGAGACCCAGGAGCAGGAGGATGTCGTCACCGAAGCATATGAGCGTGGCGAAACCACCGACATTGCAACCGTCGCGCTCATCCAGAGCCGCGCATCCATTACTTTCGAGGCGACCCTGCAAGTCCGGAACAAGCTGCTGTCTGCATATCGGGACATCATGAACCTGCCGATTGGATGACGATCGCGAAGATATTTAAGGCGCAATTGATATGATAGTCGGCGCGAGGCCACGTTTTAGGCAGATCATTATTGAGGTTTGGAAGCCTCTCACGATCCTGTTCGTGTGGGACGTGGCGGTGACGGCATTCCACATGATGACCCCGATCAAGGAACCGCCTTTGCCGACGGCGCTGTTCGGCACTGCCATCGCGCTCTTCATGGGGTTTCGGACCAACGCCGCTTATGCACGCTGGTGGGAAGCGCGAACTCTTTGGGGCGCGCTCATCAATGCCTCGCGCAGCTTGGCCCGGATCACGCGCAGCCTGACCAAGGGGGAACCCGAGGGCAGTGAGATGCGGCACAACATCATCCTGCGGCAGATCGCCTTTGCGCACTCGATGCGCTGCCAGCTTCGCCGACAGTCGCCCTATGAAGAGATTGCCCGGGTCGCTGGAACGGAAGTCGCCGATATGGCGGTCGCCCGCCTGAACCCTGCCAACGCGCTCCTGGAGGACATATCGGGCATTTACGCCGACGCGCTCGCGGAAGGTCGGATCACCGAAATCCAGCAGGCAACTGTGGAGCGCGTCCTGATCGACATCGCCAATGCGCAGGGCGGCATGGAGCGGATCAAGAACACGCCGCTGCCCAATGGCTTTCGGTTCTTCCCGAACCTCTTCACGCGTGTGTTCTGCGTGCTGCTCCCGATCGCGCTGGTCGAATCCCTGGGCCTTGCCACGCCGATCGGATCGACGCTGATCGGACTCGTCTTCCTCGCGGTGCTGAGCATCGGCGAGGATCTGACCGATCCGTTCGCCAATAGCGTCCACGATGTCCCGCTCACGGCAATGTGTCGCACGATCGAGATCGACCTTCTCCAAACCGCGGGACTTCCGGCCCCCGAGCCGCTGACACCTGACCACGGGGTGCTGTGGTGATGGGCATGCGCGCCTTGCTGCATCTGCCCGGGCTGACGATCGCGCGCGTTGGCGTCGTTCTCGTCACCGGCGTGATTGTAGGGGCGTGCAACCCGGCTCCGAGCGAACCTGTCGAACCGGCTCACGACAAGCGTGTGACGCCAAGGCTGATCGCGCAGCGCATCATGTATTGCGACGACGGCACACGCGCCGATGTCGACTTCATCGACGACGGCCTCAAGATGGCCGTAACCTGGCTGCCGAAGGGCAGGACCGAGATCCTGCGCGCCCAGCGAACCGGTGATGAATTTCGCGGCAACCAGTCACGGGCCGTCGTGGCGGGCGGGGCGATCGCCTTCATGCGGCGCGGGAAAATCCACGTCTGTCACCGAACCCCGGAGGGATCATAGGATATGCAGGCACTGCTTTACACGCTTGCGCCTGTGCTGGCGGTCGTGCTCGGCGCGATCATAGCGAGCCGCACCAAGTTGAAGCCCAACCTTGTGGCCGGCCTCCAGCATCTCGCGGCAGGGGTCGTGTTCGCGGCGGCCGCGACTGAAATCCTGCCGCAGGTCAAGCATGAGGCGTCGCCCAGCGCGACGTTGATCGGCGGGGCGGCGGGCGTTGCGACGATGCTAGGGCTCAAGGCATTCGAAGCCCGCTTCAAAGGACCGATGGCGCTGCTCGCCGCGATCGGCATTGACATTCTGGTCGACGGCTTGGTGCTCGGCCTCGCCTTCGTGGCGGGCGAAAAGGCGGGTTTCCTGCTGACGATCGCGCTGACGCTGGAAGTGTTGTTCCTAGGGCTGACGCTGACCGACGAGCTGGCGGAAACCTATCGCTCGCGCCTTCGCATTATCGTGATCGTGTCGGCATTGGCGCTGCTGCTGCCGCTCGGCGCGCTTGCGGCCGTGCCCGTCGCCACGCTGTCGCCGGTGATGGTCGCCGGCTTCCTCAGCTTCGGGCTGATGGCGCTGCTCTATCTCGTCACGGAGGAGCTGCTGGTCGAGGCGCACGAGAAACCCGACACCCCGCTCATCAGCTCGATGTTCTTCGTGGGGTTCCTGGCCCTGCTCACGCTTGAGGAGATTATGGGATGATCTCGAGCAATGACAACAACGGCGGACAGGAGCGCCGCACCCTCTGGATCGTCCTGCTGCTGAACGCGGCGATTGCGGCAGGCTTCTTCGTCTCGGGCTTCTTCGCGGATTCGAGCGCGCTGATCGCCAACGGCGTCGACAACCTGTCAGACACCGCCGTGTACGCGCTGAGCCTCGTGGCGCTCACCCGGGGCAAGACATGGAAGACACGCGCCGCGATGGCGTCGGGCGTCATGCTGCTGATCTTCGCGGGCGGCATTCTGCTCGATGTCGCACGGCGCTACGTGCAAGGCAGCGAGCCGATCGGACCGACCATGATGGTCATGTCGGCGATCGCCGGCGTCGTAAACTACCTCTGCCTGCGGCTGCTCCAGCGGCTCAAGGATCCGGACGTCAACCTACGGGCCGCCACCACCTTCAGCTTCAATGACTTCATTTCCAATGGCGGCATCCTGATCGCGGGCGTGCTGGTGCTGTGGCTGGGCACCAACTGGCCGGACCTGCTGGTCGGCTTCGCGACCGCCATCATCGCCATCAAGGGCGGTGTCGAAATCCTGCGCGACGCGCGCGCCGAAACCAAGAAAAGCGAAAGGAGGTCGTCATGAACGACAAGCTCGAACTCGATATTCCAGTGCTGTTGCCGGGTCTGCCTGATGCGGCCGATGCCTGCCTGGACCGTCTCGTATCGACCCTGTCGAAGCGCGAAGGCGTGGAGCGGGCGCATGTGATCTGCCTCGACGGCGACACGCCGGCGGCGCTGTGCATCCATTTCGACGCTGCCAAGCTGCCGCTGCCGCGCTTGCGCGAAATGGTGCGCGCCGCAGGCGCCGAGATCACCGAGCGCTACGGCCATGCGATCTGGCAGGTGACGGGTATCAATCACGAGCGCCGGGCGCGCACCGTCAGCGATGCGCTGTGCGCCTTGCCCGGCGTGGTCCAGGCAAGCGCCAGCACCAGCGGCTCGGTTCGGGTCGAGTATGATCGACGCGAAACCACCGAAGAGGAGGTCCGCGCCGCACTTGGCAAGCTGAAGGTCGGTGTGGGCAAGCGGGTCGCGGCCGACGACCATGCCGGCCACGACCACGGGCCGGGGGGCCACGGCATGAGCGAGGAGAAGCACGGTCCCGGCGATGGCCACGACCATAGCCATGCCGAGTTTCTTGGCCCCAACACCGAGCTGATCTTCGCGCTCGCCTGCGGCGCGCTGCTGGGGATCGGCTATGCGATCGAGAGGCTAGTTGCCGGCGCACCGGAGTGGCTGCCGACCGCCTGCTACATCACAGCCTACTTTTTCGGCGGATTCTTCACGCTGCGCGAGGCGATCGATAACCTTCGGATGAAGAAGTTCGAGATCGACACGCTGATGTTGGTCGCTGCCGCCGGCGCCGCTGCGCTGGGCGCATGGGCCGAAGGCGCGCTGCTGCTGTTCCTGTTCAGCCTTGGTCACGCGCTCGAGCATTACGCGATGGGTCGCGCCAAGAAGGCGATCGAGGCGCTGGCGAAGCTCGCCCCGGAAACCGCGACCGTGCGTCGCGACGGGGAAACTAGCGAAATCCCTGTCGAACAGATGGTCGTCGGGGACATCGCCATCGTGCGCCCGAATGAGCGCCTGCCCGCCGACGGCTTCGTCATCAAGGGCACGAGCGCGATCAACCAGGCCCCGGTGACGGGTGAAAGCATCCCGGTCGACAAGGTGCCGGTCGCCGACGCTGCGGCGGCACGCGCAAAGCCCGATGCGGTGGACGCGGAAAGCCGGGTTTTTGCCGGTACGATCAACGGCGGCGGCGCGATCGAGATCGAGGTGACGCGCCGTTCCAACGAAAGCGCACTCGCCAAGGTCGTGAAGATGGTGAGCGAAGCGGAGACGCAGAAGTCGCCGACGCAGCGCTTCACCGATCGGTTTGAGCGGATCTTCGTGCCTGCTGTCCTGATCCTGTCGGTGCTCCTGCTCTTCGCATGGGTGGTCGTCGACGAGCCGTTCCGCGACAGCTTCTATCGCGCGATGGCGGTACTGGTTGCGGCAAGCCCGTGCGCGCTCGCCATCGCAACGCCGAGCGCTGTCCTGTCTGGCGTTGCCCGTGCAGCGCGGGGCGGCGTGCTCGTGAAGGGCGGTGCACCGCTCGAAAACCTCGGGTCGCTCAAGGCGATTGCTTTCGACAAGACGGGCACGCTGACCGAAGGTCGTCCGCGCATCACCGATGTCGTGCCCGTCGATGGCGCCGACGAAGGCGAGCTGCTGGCGCTGGCCGTCGCTGTCGAAGCGTTGAGCGACCATCCTCTGGCCCAAGCGATCGTCAAGGACGGCCGCGAACGACTGAACGATCGTGCCGTGCCGACTGCCGGCGACCTCAAGAGCCTGACCGGTCGGGGCGTCACCGCGAGCGTGGATGGCGAGACGGTCTGGATCGGCAAGGCCGAGATGTTCGGGAGTGAGGGCATTCCGGCGCTGGGGCAGGGGGCACAGGACGCGATCGCGAAACTGCGCGAGAACGGTCGCACGACGATGGTGGTCCGCAAGGGGGACCGCGACCTGGGCGCGATCGGCCTGATGGACACGCCCCGCGAAGCGGCAAAGACCGCGCTACGCCGGCTGCACGAAATGGGCGTATCGCGGATGATAATGATCTCTGGCGACCACCAGAAAGTCGCCGAAGCGATCGCCAACGATGTCGGGATCGACGAGGCGTGGGGCGACCTCATGCCCGAAGACAAGGTTGCCGCGATCAAGAAACTCGCCGGCGAAGACAAGGTCGCAATGGTGGGTGACGGCGTGAACGATGCCCCGGCGATGGCAAGCGCCACGGTCGGCATTGCGATGGGCGCGGCGGGGTCGGACGTTGCGCTGGAGACAGCCGACGTCGCCCTGATGGCTGACGATCTGGCGCACCTGCCATTCGCGGTGGGCCTAAGCCGGCATACGCGTGGAATCATCCGGCAGAACGTCTTCGTCAGCCTGGGTGTCGTCGCCTTCCTCGTTCCTGCGACCATCCTTGGCCTCGGCATTGGGCCAGCGGTGGCGGTTCATGAGGGATCAACGCTGCTTGTTGTCGTCAACGCGCTCAGGCTGCTCGCCTACCGCGATCCGGCGGGGAAGGCGGCATGAAAACGCCCCCCATCAAGCCTGACAGGATCGCTGACGCAGTTTAAGGGAGATAATCTCAGTGAAGCCAACGTATCTTTTAGCAACCGTCGCTATATGCGCCCTCGGCGCAGGATGCTCACCTTCCATATTAAACGATCGTATAAAAATTACTAGATATCCAAACATGCTTGTTTCATCAAATATATATGCCAAAGGCAGCGGAATTATACTGATCGGCAACGTCAGTCACTCCATTGGACACTATCCAACTCACGGATATATGAAAGCCTGTGCTACGTGGTCTTCAGGAAACCGCGAGTGCAAAGAGAGATTTGTCCTCATGACTGACAGTTCTCGCCGACGTGAAATTCCATTCAAATTTGGGTTCAATGGGTCACCCGATCAACTGATGAGCATGGAACTAGAATTTATCAGGCCCGAGAAGTCTCGCCCCCAATAGGCTCTGTCGATTTGCCGTCGGCCTCGCCGACGAAAAGAACGAGGATCGGGGCAACCAGATTGCCGCTTCTGGGCAGGGGAAGGCATGTTTCAAAGCTCGTGGATCGAAATAGCTACCCATATTGTCAGTCTCGCCATCGCCTATGGGCTCGCCCTTCCTGTTGGCTGGGATCGCGAGAAGGACGCCCGCAGCGCAGGCATCCGTACATTCCCGTTGGTTGCCATCGCCAGTTGCGGCTTCGTGCTGGTGGGCATTGCGATCCTCGGCCGCACGTCTCCAGCGCAAGCCAGGTTGCTCGAAGGTCTGATTACGGGAGTCGGCTTCATCGGGGGCGGCGCGATTCTGAAGAAGGGCGACAAAGCGTCAGGCACGGCGACGGCGGCCAGTCTGTGGGCGACTGGCGCACTCGGCGCGGCCGTGGGCTATGGCCTATACGACATCGCCTTTATCCTGAGCGCTACCACCTTCCTCACCCTGCGCTGCTCTCGTCCGCTCAAGCGCGCCACCAATGGCGACGTCGGCAGCTCGGCAAGCCGATGACGAGCCCTTGGGCGAGCCGATGGATGCGGCCTGTGCGATCCCTTACCCGGCGCCGGGCACCGGCGAGGACCATCGCGGTGCGTGACCGCCAACATCGCTTGCTGCGCTGGGCGACGCTGCTGGAGCGCAATCCCCACCAGATCATCGGCCTGCTGTCCCCTTCTTGGGCGGGCGGCGACGCGCACGGCACGATGGTCGATCGGCCGAGCGCGATCGATGTCGCATGGAGCGACGTGGTGCTGCGGGTGATGGGGTTAGCGGGACGATCGCGCGGTGAAGCAAAATCGTTCTTCGGGTTGTCGGATGCCGAGCTGGATCGGATTGCCGCAGGTTCGTGGCGGTGTCCGGTTCGACCCGCTTGGCAGGTCGCCGTGCGGATCAGGAACGTCGAATGTCCGCGCCTGGAAAATCGGATCGTTGGGTCCGTCGTCGCCCTCCTGCTCGTGATTTGCGCGATCTCCTATTGGATCTTCTGACGAGGCTGGTTTGTGTTCGACATCATAACATCGATCCTCGCGTCACTCGGCGGCTTTGGCGTTTTCCTGTTGATGCTGGCCGAGAACGTCTTTCCGCCGATCCCGTCGGAAGTGATCCTGCCACTTGCAGGCTACACCGCTGCCCAAGGGCGCGGCTCGCTGTGGGTAGTGGCGATCGCTGGTACCCTCGGATCGGCTACAGGGGCAGTGCTGTGGTACTATGCCGGTCGCTGGATCGGCATCGATCGATTGAAGCGCTTTGCGTCCCGCCATGGCCGATGGCTGACGTTGACGCCCGATGAGGTCGATCATGTCGACCGCTGGTTCGACCGCTACGGTCGTTGGGCGGTTCTGTTCGGGCGCATGGTCCCGGGGGTCCGGACCCTGATTTCCGTACCCGCTGGGGTCAGCGGGATGCCCCTTGGCCCATTCTTGGTCTCGACGCTCGCAGGCTCGGCCATATGGACCGTTATCCTCGTGCTGGCGGGCTATGAGCTGGGCGAGCGCTATAGTCAGGTGGCGAACGTCATCGAACCGGTGAGCAACGCCGTGCTCGCGCTGGCCGTCATCTGGTATCTTTGGCGGGTCGTGATGTTCGGGCGATCAAGAGGTGGCCATTAATGGCTGGCCTGCTGCCCATATTCCCTGCCGGACTTTGGCTCATGGCAGCTTCGATGCTCATCCGCATCACACGTTTCGCACGCGCCTTTAGCTTGATCTCTCCGGCCAGCGCCCTCGTTCTCATCAGGTGGGTCGGTAGACTTTACCGCAGCGGGTTTCAGGCATGGCGTCGCAACGGGGGAAAGTGGCGTTGGGCTGGAATATGGAGAGGATCAACATAATGGGGAATAGTAAGCAGTGGGTGGCCATCGCCGCTGCCCTAACGATCATTCTGGCCGGTTGCGGGGTGATTAAGCCGCGAGATGCGGGTTATTTCCGCTTCCACGCGGACGAGGCGAGACTGGTCGTCACACGCTGCGAGCGGGGTCAGGAAACCGGCAGCGACTGCGAGGCGGCGGCGCAGGCCGTGGCCGATCTCGACGCGGCGGCGCGGCGACAGCCCCCTACCCAGTCCAGACGCTGATGCTCCCGATCGGCTTGCGGCGCGCGGCGAGAAGCCGCGCGCGTCCCGTATCGCGTCGATCGGCTCACCAGTCATAATGTCGATGGCGTGGCGCAGCGGGATCATGCGGGCCGCCATCGCGTCGCGGTAGCCCCAGGCATCGGCATAGACGGTCGGCTCGGCCGCCAGATAGGCCATGACGATCAGCATATCGTCGGAAATAACGGCATCGCAGTTGCAGAGGTGGAGGGCAGCGGCGTGAACGGGTTCACCCCGCGCGCTGGGCGCGTCCATAGGTGTGCCACGTGGCACACCCGTCTTCATCGTTGGAACGATGCATCCGACCCGGCTGAGCGATATGCCGGAGGAATGACCTGCCGGATCACGCTGTCGTGTCGTCGTTGTCCGAAACAGGCTGTGCGAGACCCGTATCGACGACGGCGGGCAGGGCTTCCACCGTTTCGACTTCGGCGGCAGCCGTTTGCAGGCGGATCGAGCTTCGCACCGATGCCGCGTCGAGCCGATCCTGAAAGTAGGTCTGCGACCATGCCATGTCAGCCCATTCGTCGGGACGTGCTTGATAGGCGCCGACGCGACCAACCAGACCGCACAGCCAGTCGGCGCACTGGCACGTCTGGTAGCGTTCGCTTTCGACTTGGAAGGGAGGCTCGATGATGCGGCGGCGGGGGGAGGGGCCGCCATACATGGCTTGGCTCGCGCGGGTCAGGATAGCCTCGCGATCCTGATGCTCGTCCATGACGATGACCATATCGGCGTTGTTCTGATCGGCATATTGGTTGAGGCGCTTCATCGCCTCGCCCAGAACCGTGAGGTAGTGAGGTGGTCCCGGAAAGCTGGACAGGTTGCTAAGCTAATCCCGACGTGAGGAACGAACGGGAATGAAGACGACGAGAAAGCGCTACAGCGCGGATTTTAAGGCGAAGGTGGCGCTGGAGGCGATCCGTGGCGATATGACGCTGGCGGAACTGGCTGCGAAGCATGGGGTGCATCACACGATGATCGCGGCGTGGAAGCGTCAGGCGATCGAAGGGATGTCGGCGACGTTCTCCGGTGCCGGTGAGGCGGCCAGGGCGGCGAGCGATGCGGAGGTGGACAAGCTGCACGCGAAGATCGGGCAGCTACTGGTGGAGCGGGATTTTTTAGCGAAGGCCTCCGGTCGATGAGCGTGGCACGGAGGCGGGAGCGGATCAATCCTGCTCACCACTGCCTGTCGATCGCGGCGCAATGCCGTCTGCTGTCGATCAGCCGGTCGAGCTACTATTACGCGCCAGTGCCGGAGACCGAAGAGACGCTGGCGCTGATGCGGGTGATCGATGCGGCGTTCCTCGACATGCCGTGGTACGGCAGCCGCCAGATGGTCCGGCATTTGCGCCGTAATGGCCATGATGTTGGACGACGACGGGTGCGGCGGCTGATGGCGAAGATGGGGCTGTCGCCGATCTACCAGCGGCCGCGCACGAGCGATCCGCACCCGCAGCACAGGGTCTATCCCTATCTGCTGCGCAAGCTGGCGATCGAGCGACCGAACCACGTCTGGTGCGCGGACGTGACATATATCCCGATGCGCCGGGGCTTCCTGTATCTGGTCGCGGTCATGGACTGGGCGACGCGCAAGGTGCTGGCCTGGCGGCTGTCAAACACCATGGACGCGGGCTTCTGCGTCGCGGCGCTGGAGGAAGCGCTTGCGCGCTTCGGAAGGCCTGAGCTCTTCAATACCGATCAGGGCAGCCAGTTTACCAGCTTCGCCTTCACGAGCGTGCTACGCGACGCCGAGGTACGGATCAGCATGGATGGCCGGGGTCGGTGGATGGACAATGTGTTCATCGAGCGCCTGTGGCGCTCCCTCAAATATGAGTGCGTGTATCTGCACGCGTTCGAGACCGGCTCGGAGTTGCGCGCTGGCCTTGGCCGGTGGATCACCTATTACAATCACCAGCGACCCCACTCGGGGCTAGCCGGGCGAACCCCGGCGGAAGCCTATGGGTGGCTCGGCGCTTCAGATCATGGGGGGCATGCCCCCCATGATCTGATGACCAAAATGGCGGCATGATCGACAACCCGGATTAGCTTAGCTCAGCCTTAAAACTGTCCAAATAGGCGGGACCACCTCAGTAGAGCGCCTGCGCCTTGAACTCCGCGACGGGGCGGTTCTTCTCGAGTCCAACGTAGAAGACATGTCCGCCGCACGCGCGGATCTTGTTGAGGATGCGATTGGCCGCCGTGCGAACCTGTCGATATTTCTCGACGTTCATGGTGGTGAAGAGGGCCGAGCCCTTCTTCTCCCATGTCGCGGGATGCTGGCCGCTTTGCCCGATCTCCCAAGCCAGCATGTTGCATTTGAGCTGGTAGAACCAGGTCGAGAACTGGCGAACGGACGATGCGGGGAGTATCATGCCGCCGAGCCCGAAGACGGGACTGTCATTGTATGCGGGATCGTCGCGCGCGACATACGGACCGATGTGGCCGAACTCGTCAAGATAGGCGAAATACAACATACAGGTCCCCAGAAACGCGAAAGCCCACGCTAAGCGTGGGCCTCGGAATTGGGGCAGCCCGTGAGCCGCGTCCGCCGATGGATATGAGGGATAGGCCCGGTTTTGTCAAGCACGGTTGCTGAGTAGACCTGCCATTCTAACGCCGGCTGACTTTGCTCGCATGGTCAGGATCGCGGTAGTCACCGTGCCAGTCATGCTCCGCGGCGACGGGATCGACCGAAGTTGAGAGCTTCGGCACCCTGAAGGCGGGAGGCAAAGGTTTGTACACAGGATATGGGAAGGAGACGGCTGGGTAGCCGCCATAGTTTCCGCCCTCATAGGCGTGGCCCCGTCCCAGTTCACCCCACCATGGCTCCCGCTCCAGCTAACGCCGGCACCATGTGTGTTACGTTGCGCAAGCGCAGGCGAGGTCGCCAGACCTGCGATGATCAACGCACCTAACCCAAGGTAAATCTTCCTGATCACGGTGGACTCTCGCTCATTGCCCTATGCCCGGCATCGACCGAGCGAAGTTCTGTTCCGGTTCGCTCAATGCCGGAACAAGCCTCCAAGGAATCCACCACGGCGATAGCCGCCGTGGTGGCTCTCACGATGCCCGCCATGATGCTCATCGCCATACCCGCCGCCCCAAGGTCCCGGCTGGACATAGCCTGGGCTCGGCACGGGAGGGACCGAACTCGGCTGAGGCGGAACGACAGCCGCTTCGTAGGCGGCATTGCGCTCGATGATCTTGTCGAGCTCACCGCGATCGAGCCAGATGCCCCGGCACTGCGGGCAATAGTCGATCTCGATCCCCTGCCGGTCGGCTAGTACGAGGTCCACACGGCACACTGGGCAAAGCATGCCCTGCGTTCGCGAGGTGGTCGGGTTCGAGGCAGATGATAAATCGGCCATTACAAAACTCCTTATGCCAAAGTACCCCGCCTGCTAGCGGGATGCCCTTGCGCCCTAGCGAACTCAGTAGCCGTAGTAGCGATTCCCGCCACGATGTTCGCGGCGCTCGCGACGCTCATGCCGCTGTTTTTCCCGCCATTCGTGACGTGCGGCTCGAGCGTTGTAGGCACGATCGTCATAACGGTGGTCGTTGTAGCTACGGTCGTTGTAGCCATAGCCCGGCCCGCGATCGTGATATCCGCCGGATCGCTCATAGCCCGAGCCATCGTAACCTCGGGCATGCGCCTCGCCCCGATAGGTCTGCCCACCATATCCACCATAGGACTGAGCCATGGCCGGTGAGCCGAACGTGAGTGCAGCTACTGCGGCGATCAGGAAGCGTTTCATGATCATTTCCTCAAAGCGGAGTGGCCGGTCGCCACGCCTTAAGGGTGTCGTAGACCAAGCGGGATGAATGCGGTGGGAACCGAGCCGGCAGGCGTCATTCATCTGCTACGTAAGTGGTCAATGATGCCCCCCGCCATGGCCCCCACCGTGTCTCCCTCCATGATGCACTCCGCCGAAGTGGCCGCCGCCAAAGCCAAACCCTAGCCCGAACGATCCATAGCGCCGGCCGTAATAGCCTCCTGGATAATAAGCGCGACGGTAGTCGGCCGCCGACACCGCGACTACGCAGGTCGGCACTGCGCCTGTGAGATCAGAGAAAGGCGCGTTCGACGGAACAGGAAGCGGGCCGAGGGCGACCGGACCGGCTTCAAGGCCAATGGGCTGGGCAAGGACAGCGCCCGGTGTGGTGCAGGGCACCCGGTAATAAGCATAACGGGGTGCATATCGCCCGGTCGCACATCCTGCCAGCAACGTGGCTGAACCCACGGCGAGGCCGATCAGCCTCAATGTCGGAAACGACATCGCTCTCTCCTGCCGGTGAACGCCGCTACCGGCTTGTTTTCATGGCTTCTTATTAGGCCATGCAGCCCGCCGCGCCAAGCCGTCCGGATTATCCCGTCGGCCTTTGTCCTCCGTTATTCGTGCCAAGAGTCTTCATGTCTTCAGTGCCGGGCGAACAGCCTTTGCTCTGCCGGCCCAAACGCAACGACCGCATAGGGCTGGGCCGGTCTGCCCGGCATTTCCATCCCCGGCGAGCCTAGCGGCATTCCTGCAACGGCAAGACCTCGAACCCACTTGGGACGCTGCGTTAGAGCACGCTTCATATCCACGATCGGAACATGACCCTCGAAGGCCATCCCATCGACCAGCGCGGTATGGCAGGAACTCAAATCGGTCGACACGCCTACATGTAGGCGCTTGCAATCGTAGCGGCGTCTGCTCGCAAACGGAGCGATTTTCTGCTCACCCTTTCTGCCACTGGCGCATGGCCTCGTGCTCGAATTATCTGCCAGTGTGCTCGCCATCATCCGGCGCTGCTTGCAAACGGGGCGTCGTGCTCACACTCCCTGCCAGTGGGTTCTCCAAACCCGTCGCCGGCAGACGCTTTTGCGAAGCGGGTTTCCAGAACAGTTTTGACACGCGGCGGGCCGCAGAAATGCGTTGCGGTCATGGCCCGCCGGCAGGATCGTCAGAAAGGAAGGTTTTCGCGAACAGGGCCAGCGCATAATAGGCGATGACACCACGCAAGCGGAAAGGGTGCGATGACCAAAACCGAAATGCTGGAGACGATGAAACGCCTCGACGCCCATGCGAATGCCCTGCTGCTGATCGGTGCTTCCGATATCGATCTGCTCGGCGGCATGTTCGACGTGATGCCGGACTTCAAGGCGCTGCTCGATGCCGGATACGGCGAAGAGATCGAGAGAAACGCCGGTCGCTTCCCCGGCCTGCACCGCTACGCCGTCATGCTCTCAAATATCGCCGAAGGGATCGCGGACGGCTCCATCCGGGTGCCACGCTGACGCCACTCCCGCTGGCAGATAATGTGAGCAGGCGACCATGACTGCGAGCAGCGCCGGATGATGGCGAGCACATTGGCAATTAGCGTGAGCAGACTGCTCCGCCCATTGTCAGATAATCCGAGCAGAAAATCGCTCCGTTTGCGAGCAGACGCCGCTACGATTGCAAGCGCCTACAGCTAGGTGAGGGGTAGCGGCAGGCGTCACCTCTCACACGTGCCGCTCAGCAAAATATGGTGACAGGATCGTCACCGATGTCGGCGTGAACAGTTGCTGACAGATGCATTCAGAACTGCTTCAACCCGAACAACTTACCAAGGTCTCACGTGATTGAACGATGAGGAGAACAGAAATGTTCGGCAAAATGTTTGCGGCTGTCGCACTGGTCGCCTCTACAGCTGGTGCTCTTGCACCAAGCGCGGCGCTTGCCCGGGATCGCAACCATAGCGGTTGGCAGAATCGAGATGGTCATTCTCAGCGCGGGTATGGCAACCGTGGGTATAATCGTCGTGGTGGGCATGGTTATAACACTGTCAACAGGCAATATAACGGCAATCGCAACGGTTATTATAATAACAGTGGTTACTACCCTCGACAGCATGGCTACGAGCGGCAGCATGGGTATGATCGCAGCTATAATCAGCGCTACCAAGGCGGCCACGACAACTACGTAAGCGTGGCCTGAGGGCCGCCTTGCCCGTTTGGCCGTAGCCGGGATGCTTATCGTCTTTGACGAGGGCGCGGGCGGTGCGGGAAGTTTTCGGTTCTGAGACTGGTCGTACGAGCGCTCGTACGACTGGTCGTGTGGAGGTGGTCGGCCGGGTATCGGGCCGACGGAGCTGGTCGGACGCGGAGAAGCTGGAGATCCTGGCCGAGGCGTTCCGGCCGGGCGTGCGGGTCCGTGATGTCATCGCCCGGCGCGAGGTGTCGAGCAGCCTGATCTATACGTGGCGCAAGCAGGCGCGGCTGGGCAAGCTGGGCGGGGTCGCGCCTGCGCTGCCGGCATTCGCCGAGGTGCGCGTGGCCGATGTCGCCGCACCTGCGCCGCAGCCGGCGACATCCACGTCTGGCCTCATCTGCATCGAATTTCCGGGTGGCGTCCGAGTGAGCGTGGACGGGTCGGTGGACGCCGGCGCGCTGGCGCGAGTGTTGTCGGTGCTGCGTTGAGCCCCACGCCGTTGCCGACGCGGGTGTTCCTGGCGTGTGGCGTCACCGACATGCGCAAAGGGTTCGATGGCCTGGCGGTACTGGTGCAGCAGGTGCTGGCCCAGAACCCGCACTCGGGCGCGTTGTTCGCGTTCCGGGGCAAGCGGGGTCATCTGGTCAAGCTGCTGTGGTTCGATGGGCAAGGCCTGTGCCTGTTCTCCAAGCGGCTCGACCGGGGTCGGTTCGTCTGGCCGGTGACCGCGACGGGCACGGTGACGCTGACGCCGGCACAATTGTCGATGCTGCTGGAGGGCATCGACTGGCGTCGCCCAGAGCGGACGTTCACGCCGACGCTGGCGGGGTGAAAACGGCGGTTTTGCGACGCTTTTTCTCGCCCGTCGATGCGTGATCTGTTATGAAATGCGGGTGCTGGAAGCGCCTGTTTCCCCTGCTGATGCCACCGCGCGGATCGCCGCACTGGAGGCATCGCTCGCCCGGGCGAATGCCGCGCTCGCCGCCCGCGATCTGCTCATCGACACGTTGCGCGGGCAGATCGCTCGACTGCGGCGGATGCAGTTCGGTGCCTCCTCCGAGAAGTTGGGCCGCGAGATCGAACAGCTCGAGCTGGCGCTGGAAGAGCTGGAAACGGAGCGGGATGTTTCGGAAGTCGAGACTGCGGTGCCTGGAGTAGCGCCGCGCCTGGCACCGGTCCGCAGTCTGCCGGAGCATCTGCCGCGCGAGGAGGTCGTCCACGAGCCGGCGTCCGGTATCTGCACCTGCCCGGACTGCGGTGGTGCGCTGCGCCGGCTGGGCGTGGACGCGCACGAGATGCTCGACATCGTGCCGGTGCGCTGGCGGGTCGTGCGCAACGTCCGCCCCAAATACAGCTGCGGGTCTTGCGAGAAGATCGTCCAGGCACCCGCGCCGGTCAGCGCTGTGGCGCGGGGCAAGGCGACCTTCGCGACGCTGGCGCACGTCGTCGTCTCCAAGTTCGACCACCATCTGCCGTTGTACCGCCAGGCCGAGATGATGGCCGCGCAGGGGCTCGAGATCGACCGCTCGACGCTCGCGGGCTGGGCCGGGCAAGCTGCAGCACTGCTCGACCCGGTGGTCAGCCGTATCCGTGACGAGGTGCTCAAGGCCGACAAGATCCACGCCGACGACACGCCGGTGCCGGTGCTCGAACCCGGCCGTGGCAAGACCGCGACCGGGCGGCTGTGGGTGTACGCCGCCGACGACCAGGCGTCCGGCAGCACGACACCGCCCGCAACATGGTATCGCTTCACGCCCGACCGCACCGCGGCGCACCCGCAGGCGCATCTCGCCGGCTTTCGCGGCTTTCTCCAGGCCGATGCCTATGCGGGCTATGACGCCCTGTACCGCGGTGGCGTCACAGAGGTGGCATGCTGGGCACACTTCCGGCGCAAGGTGTTCGACCTGCACGAGCGCCTCTCCACGCCGCTGACCACCGATATCCTAGAGCGCATCGGCGCGCTCTATGCCGTCGAGGCGGAGGTGCGTGGTCAGCCGCCGGATGTACGCCGTCGAGCGCGACAGGAACGAAGCCAGTCGCTGGTCGACGCCTTGCGCGAGGTGCTCGACGCTGCCCTTCGCCGCCTGTCGCCCAAGTCCGACATGGCCAAAGCCATCGCCTATGGCACCAAACGCTGGCCGGCGCTGTGCCGCTTCCTGGGTGACGGGCGTCTGGAGATCGACAACAACATCGCGGAGCGGGCCCTGCGCGGCGTCGCCGTGGGAAGGCGCAACTGGCTGTTCGCGGGTTCGCGCGCAGGCGGCGAGCGAGCCGCCGCCATCTACACCGTCATCCAGACCTGCAAGGCCAACGGCGTCGACCCGCAGGCCTATATCGCCGATGTCATCGCCAGGGTCGCCGGCGACTGGCCCGCCACCCGCTGGGACGAGCTGATGCCGTGGAACTGGGTGCCCCAGACAGATCAGCCAACAGCCCAAGCCGCATAAACTGCGGTCCTCACGCCACGCTTACACAACTACCGCGGTCACTGATCTAGGTTCGCATCCCGAGACTTAACCGGATCGGGATGCGAGCACTTATGTTATATTTTCGGTCGATGCTCCAACCGGCTTACTTGTCCTCGCTGGCGCGGAGCGAGTTGTGAATCGCCGTCGCTGCCTGCGCGGCCTGACCCATTGCAACGCTGATCTGATCGAGACTTTCGACGACATCGCCAGCCGCGTACAAACCGCTAACCGAGGTCTGTTGATGGGCGTCGGTGACAACGCAGCCGCCTTCGCCAAGCTTCACGCCGATCCCGGCGACGAGTTGCGTATGCGGCGAGGAGCCAAGTGCCGGATACAGGGTATCAAACGAGAGGCGACGCCCATCTGCCAGTCGAACCGCGATCTGATCGCCTTCGATCGATATCTGGTTCACCGCTTCCTTGATGACGTCGACACCGAGCCTAATAAGCCGCGCCTCATCCGGCCAGGAGAGTTCGGGCGAGCGCTGCGCCAGCAGCGTCACCCGCGCGCCATAGGGGCGGAGGAACTCGGCCTCGGCAGCACCATGATCGTCACAGCCCAGCACAGCGATATTGGCGCCCTTCGCTTCGTAAGCGTCGCACACCGGGCAATAGCGGATCAGGCCGCGCGCCAATGCAGCATCGTGCGACGCCTGAGGCATTGAAGGCCGGTGATTTCGGACGCCGGTCGCCAAGATCACGGTACGGCCTTGCCAGCTTGTCGTTTCCGTCGCGACGGAGAACCCGTCCTCGACGATCGCCAGGCGAACCACCTTGCCCTGCTCGATCGTCGCGCCGTAAGCCTGTGCTTGCCGTTTCATCCGCGATAGCAGATCAGCACCACCAATCCCGTCTGGAAAGCCCGGCAAATTGTGTGACCGCGGAATCGAACTCGCACGCCCCGCTCCCGCGTCGATGACGACACAGTTGCGTAGAAAGCGCCCGAGATAGGTCGCGGCCGTCAGTCCGGCGGGGCCACCGCCGATGATGATGCAATCCACGTTTTCCTGCGACGTCGACGTGTCAGCTGCTGTACGCATAAAGCCATTCTCCCAAGCCGGCTCTAGCGCGCGCTCTATTCACATTTACGTGCGCACGGCGTTCGTCCCTCACACGCCGGGTGTCGCGTAGGATGATTCCTGTCCCGAATACGCCCGGCAGTCGTCATCCAAGCAAAGTCGGATGGTGTCGCTGCGGCTACGCTTCCCGTACGAACAAGCTCGAACAGATCGGCGCGTCAGTGGCCGCCATGACCGCCGCCCCCACCATGACCGAAGCCGCCGCGATGGCCAAAGCTGCCACCGTGTCCATAACCACCGCCGTGAAGTCCGAAGCCGATCCCAATCGAACCATAGAAGGGCGACCCATAGCCGGGATAGCCATAATAGGGATCGTAATAGCCCCCGCCCCCCCGATAGCGCGCATTATATGCCAAATTTTGGGCGGGCACCGCGATCATGCAAGCTTGCACATTTTGCGCGGCTGGGCCGCCGGGTCCCCCGGGACCGGGCGTGGCTGGAGGCGCGTCCGGCGCTGACAAGGGCTGCGCTACGAAAGCTCCCGGCGTATTACACGGCACTGCGAAATAGGCGATGTTACGGCTGGGCGGCCCATAGGTCGCGCACCCGCCGAGCGCCGCTGCGAGTCCGGAAAGTGCCGAAAGCTTCAGAATCTGCGGTGACATGCGAAAGCCTCCATCGCTTGGGCCTGGATCACGATAGTCGCCAAGGCTGCAAGGCGCATGCACCGCCTCAAACGCTGCTGCGGATCCAGGCGCTGGCCGGAACCACCGACTGACCAGGCGCACCAGAACCGCTCATATTATTAAATACGCAATCGGCGGTGAAATCCCTCAAGGCACGCCGCCCAATCACTCCATCACTGCGAGCAGATCGTCGACCGTCGTGGTCGCGAACGCGGTGAAGCTGTCCGCCACTGCGTAGGGGAGCAGTAGATCGCGGCCGACGACGAGCGCGCCGCAGCTGTAGACGACATTAGGAACATAGCCGTCGCGCTGTTTAGGGCTGGGAGCCAGAACCGGGCGAGGCGTCCGCGCCAAAAGCTTCGAGGGGTCGTTTTTGTCGAGCAGGCAGGCGCCGATGCAGTAGTTGCGCACCGTGCCAACCCCGTGCGTCAAGACGAGCCAGCCCTCGTCCACCTCGATCGGTGAGCCGCAATTGCCCATCTGGACAAACTCCCACGGATACCGCGGCTCGATCAGCTTGGCGCCACCGCCCCAGTGGAGGATGTCGTCCGATCTCAGTAGCCAGATGTTCTTGTTGTCCTGGCGACCGAGCATCGCGAACAGGCCATCGATCCGACGGGGAAAAAGCGCCATCCCCTTGCCCAATGAGGCATCGCCGGTAAGCGCGCGCATCTCGAACGTTCTGAAGTCGGTCGTGGTCAGCAGCTCCGATCGCGCCTCCGCGCCGCTGAACGCAGTGTATGTACCATGGTAGGCGAATGTGCCGTCGCCTTCGTCAAAGCGGACCAGCCTGAGATCCTCGATCCCCTGGCGTTGGCTAGGCAGCACGGGAAACAGCACAGTTTCCGACAAGGTCTCGCTGCCGTCATACCGAAGCCGGGCGAGGTCGTCTGTATCGGCACGCTCGATAATGGGCTGCATCGACACCGAGCTGGGATCGTCCACAACCAGCGTGCCGCCCGGCTTCCACCGCCCCGTACGGAAGGTAACTGAAGACAGATGGCCCTCGCCGATCCCGCGCAGCGAGAGGATAAACCGAACCTCGCCATCGCCAACGTCGCTTTGGTCGGGATGCAGCACGGCGCTGGGATTGAACAACGCCGCGCTCTCATAGGCGTATTCCTGACTGAAATAGGCTCCGATCAGTCGGCGTCGCGCATCGTCGCAGCGATCGGCGCCGTCGAAGTGATCGGCGACCTCGTCAAAACGCCGCCGCAGCATCGTGTCGACGTCGCGGTGGTTCTCATCCAGGGACGCGGTGACGCCCTCCAGCTGACGGGTCAGCTCCGCCTCGCCGAGCGACAGGATCAGATTGACCGTTTCCTGAGTGCGGGTCGTGCCAGCGTCGAAACCTCGCGGATAGCCGGGCTCAAACGGCCTGACCAGGGTACGCGACGGGTCGGGCCGTAGCGTCACATGAGGAAAACGGAGCTTAGCGCGCTGGATCATGTCTGGCTTTCTCGAATTGCGGTATGTGAATGGGCGGGCTTGGCCATCAAAGCGGATCCTCGTGGAATCATTAAGCCTCTACCCAGGTTGGAGATGCCGCAGTACCGCAGCGTTCAACCGGCGCCTCAGCGGGATATCGATGCGCGTGGCCATGAACCAGGACGCGGTGCAGAGTGCAGCCAGCAGGAGAATCCCGGACCAGGGAGCGGGTAATTGCGGCAGACCTGGTAGAAGTTTGGGCAGGCCCATTACCCCAATCGTGAAGACGGGGATTTGCAAGACATAGATGGGATAAGAAATTTCCCCGAGGAAAGCGCACATTCCTCGGCTTGGTACAGGGTTGCGTCCAATCGAAGCGGCTACAATCAGTGGAAAGACGAGCAGCACGCAGGCCGCATCGAATAACCCCCGCAAAACAGGTGATATGGGTGAACCAAGGGCACCGACCGTGATTGCGATGATGATGATTTGGGGTAATTTCACGGAAAATAGCGGTGCTAGTTTTCCTGTCTCCCGCGCGCGATGAATCAAAACTCCGACAAAGAATGAAAAGGTGACCCTGATTGCGGCAAGATGAGCATCAGGCCAATATGCTCCTCCATTGAGATTGCCGCGAACGAGCGCCAATGCCAAAAGCATCAAACCCGATATACCAACGATCACTCCCAGTCGAGACTGTTGAAAAACGCGTGCTTGCGACGGCGATGGAGGCGTGATTCACTCTTGGCAGACGGCAAGGGATCACGGACATGATGGGACGGCAGGTGGCACAGGGCGCGCTGTTCTACGGCTTCCGGCTTGATGAGCATGTGCCGGTTGACCACCTGCTCCGACGCATCGACGGCGTGTTGGACTTCGGCTTCGTGCGCGAGGCACTGGCGTCGAGCTACAGCGCGAGTGGGCGACCCTCGATCGACCCGGAGCTGATGCTCAGGATGCTGCTGGTTGGCTATCTGTTCGGCATCCGCTCGGAACGGCGTTTGTGCGAGGAGGTGCACCTCAACCTCGCCTATCGTTGGTTCTGCCGGCTTGATCTGGCCGACCGGGTGCCCGACCACTCCACCTTCTCCAAGAACCGGCACGGCCGCTTCCGCACCTGCGACCTGCATCGCCTGCTGTTCGAGCAGGTGGTCGCACGATGCGCCGTGGCCGGGCTAGTGGCGGGGCGCGACGTGGCGGTGGACGGCAGCACGATCATGGCCGACGCCAGCCGCGAGAAGAAGCTGAAGGGGGCCGACGCCGCAGACGAGCTTCGTGGCAGGGAAAGCATATCGCGACCCGTCGCCGAATACCTGGCGGCGCTCGATGCCGCGTTGCCGCCGGGCCCCGACGAACCGGCGCCCGTCGATCCGACCAGCATATCGCCGACCGACCCGCAGGCGGCGCTCACCTGCAAGCACGGACCGGCGCGATACGCATACGCCATCAACCCCCTGCTTGACCTCGACACCGACTGCATCCTCGACGTGGAGGCCACGCCCGCCCGCTTCGCAGCCGAGGTGGCGGCGACCCGGACGCTGGTGTCACGCGCCGGCACCAGGCTGGGCATCGAACCCGCCAGTCTCTCGGCCGACAAGGCGTACGGTAGCGGTCCGCTGCTCCGCTGGCTGATCGACCGGAACATCACGCCATACATCCCGGTCATCGACCGGACCCGCCAGCGGGACGCCTTCTTCACCCGGGATGCCTTCCGCTACGACCGGGAAGCGGATGCCTACCGCTGTCCGGCGGACAAGCTGCTCGGCTATTGCGGCACCAACCGGACCAAGCAGGTGCGCGTCTACCGAAGCCGGCCGGCCGATTGCGCCGCCTGCGAGCTGAAGCCGCAATGCACCATCGGTCCGAAGCGGGGTGTCACCCGGCTCGTCAGCGAGGAAGCCCGCGATACCGTGCGCGCCCTTGCCGGCACCGACGCCTATGTGCACGCACGGCGTCGAAGACAGCGGATCGAGCGCGTGTTCGGCCATCTGAAACGCAACCTGGGGCTACGAACGCTCAAGCTGCGGGGCCTGTCAGGAGCCGCCGAGGAGTTCACCATGGCTGCCGCGGCATACAACCTTCAGTTGCTCGCCCGGCAGGCCGCGGCGGCCTGATACGCGGCGTATCCCCGGTGGCCGGCGTCACCAGCCATCCGCCACGCCGATTTCGCGCAAGCCTTTTTCAACGGTCTCAGTCGTTTGTGAGTTAGAACCCCAAAACCAAAGCCGTAAGCAGCGTTCGCGAACAGCTCGAATGAAAGAGTCCAAGCTACGAAGTTGGCAGGAAACAGCGGTTGGTAGGGGATGCCCACAGGCGGCGATGGCAACATCACGAAGTTGAAGACGCTGGACAGTATTATCTCTGCTGCGAGATGATCGTTTCGATAATAGTATGCTAATTCAACGGTGCCCAGCGCCAGGGCCAGGATATAGAATGGGTAAAGGCGTATCAGCCGAGTGACGATGAACGCTCTGCCACCCATTCCGTCTTGAAGCCTTACATCGTAAGCGCGGGCGAGCACGAAGCCGCTCATGACAAAAAACAGGTCAACGGCAAGGTATGCTCCGCTCGCTACGAAAGGCGCAAAGGCTTGCGGATAATGCAAGGTGATGACGCTCATAGCGGCGAGACCGCGTAGAACGTTGAGGATATGAAAGGACCGTGATCGCTCTTCCGCCGTTCGTTCGGCGCGATGCGTTGCAACACAGGCCATCTCGTGATCCCCAACCGCGGGCCGACCCCAAGGTTGTCTGAACATGACAGGCCGCATCTTATTTTACGCGACGGCGAAGCTTACCCCTCAGGGTTCTTCGGCGGTGCACGTTCCAGAGGCGCACACGAGCAGACCGGCAAGCCTCTTCGCCCCGAGCAACGCGGCTGCGCCGGTCCCCTTAAAACATCGGCAATCTGTCCTAAGGTTTTTAACCATCTCGTAACGCTTCCCAGCTACCGTTTCGCTTGGGAGATTGTTGTGAGCAATATTTCGGTCAGTGATGTCATGGCCTTGCGAAGTGCGGTTCTCGACCGGAATTCCGCCCTCCGAAATGTCGTCAACAGCAGTGCGGCGTCGCCGGCAAGCGCTGGCGGGATTGCAAGGCCTACGTTTGATGCGGCCATGAGCCAAGCGCTGCAAAAAGTTGAAGGCCCTGGCTCAGTTGGCTCGGCTACTGGAGCGAATAGCAGCTTCGCATCGACAATTGTAGAACAGGTGCTAAAAGTAAACGAAACAGGTGCAAAGGCCGGGGCGTTGACGGTCGCCTATGAACGGGGCGAAACCACCGATATCGCAAAGGTTATGCTTGCCCGGCAAGCGGCTTCAATCGGGTTTGAGGCGACGCTGCAAGTGCGCAATAAGGTTCTCTCAGCGTACAAAGACATAATGAGCATGGCAATTTAACAAAAACCAGATCGGTAGGTGTGCAGTCCAATATCATTTCCTCGAACTGCGTGCGCGCGCGAACAGCCTAAGGAAATCAGCTTTGTCGATAGCGCCCACTACCAGCACCGATCCGGCAAGGTAGCCCGGTGTCCCCGCCAGCCCGAGGGTGAGAGCCTGCGCCCCATTGGCACGCAGCTGCGCCATGATCTGCTGGTCGTGTGATATTAGGTAAGCACTTATACGCTTCCAATTACCGCCTGCTTTTTCGACGATATCTTGCAAAACGCTGTCGCTGATGGTTCTGCTGTCGATCATGAGCTGCTTGTGAACCGCCGGGTAAATACCCTGCTCGGCACTTGCGAGCGCAACTTGCGCAGCGCGCTCCGAGGGCGGTCCGAAAATTGGCCAGTCCTTGTAGATGACGCGGACATCTCCGTCGCTCAGGATCGCTTCCTCCATGGCCGGGAATGCACGCCTGCACGCAGGGCATCGATAGTCGGTAAAGGCCGCCAAACGGAGCGACGCTGTAGGCGGGCCACTCGCAGGAGATCTTCGGTCGTCGAAGATAGCCGCCAGTGCCTCGGGATTAGCGACATCCCGGCCGATCGGTGCAGTTCGTTTCAGGACTGAGCTGACGGCCCATCCACCGGCAATCAGGGTCCCGAGTTGCAGCATCTGTCGTCGATCTAAGGCCATGGTCAATCTTTATGCCCTTCAACCTCAACCGCTAACGAATACGGGAACCTGGACCGACTGGAATGGTTAACGGCTTCTGAACGGATCGATAGATGTAGCGGCTCGCAATGATGATCGCCTGGAACTGCAATAAAGGGGTCGGTACATAGAACGGACCCAGATATACGCTCGGTTTTTGAGAGCATGCCTGGCTTGAGGCTTAGCTCTCGTTAGCGCTCGGATATGACATCGGTCATCGCGGCAACCAGTTCGCCCGTCGCTCCTCCAGCTTCCCACGCATAGACAGACAGTACTAGTGGTGCTTCTGCAGCGAAGATGGGGCTGGTGCGAACGGCATGTGCCCCCGTCGTGCTGATCGGCAGAACTGATACTCCTAACCCGGCCTCAATCGCTGACAAGGCTACATTTACGCCGCGATGGCATTTTCTGCTGCGGTCGAAGCGCTCAACATTGTTTCGAGGCGACGGGCAGAGAGAAGCGCGGCCTTAACGGACCGGAGCGTTTAGCGTTTCAAGGGTCAACGGCGCTGAAAACCTTGCTGACCCCCATCGCCGGCACCGTGTGTCGGCAGGCAGGGCGTATCGCGATGCTAGATGAATATGTAGGTCTGCTCAACGTAAGACAGCGCATCCCGAAAAAGCGGTCCGGCCCCTAATAACCTTAGACGGTATCCGGGTCCCCCCAAGCAGAGGAATTGCGTCATTTTCCGTCCGTTTCCCGGAATATGGTATGAAGCCACTTTAACAGGAGCGTCGCTGACAAGATGGCAATCCAAGGAACTAAAGGGTCCGTTTGTTCGGATGAGCCTACCTGAGCGAACCCAATTGCGACGATCAGTGTAGCCATCGTAACGGCTGTTAACAATATTTTGCCAGCTCTCGCTTCTGCTCGCCAGAGTAAATCTACAAGCAGAGCTATGGTTAGGGAAAGCAAAATACTAATAAAGCTAATAATCAGGAGCTCCAATTTTGCTTAGTAGAAAAAGCTGAATATATTTGTAATAATAAAAACTTACTGGGGTCGGTTCCGGCTGAGGGCGAAATGACACCCTAAGTGGACTGACTGGGTTGGGGGTAGGCGGCATTCGCGACGCCAGCGAAACTGGCTATGCAGCCCGGACAGGCCGTGTGATGTATGAGCATGATCCGATCTGCCTGCATCGCCGCTGCGCTCGTCCTCGGCCAAGCCGCGCCCTTGGCGGCACAGGACGCTCCGCGGGCATACGATTTCCAGGAACGGACTCGCGCACTTGCATTCGACCCGGTCCGCTTCTTTCCCGAACGGTCCGAACCGGCAATGGCGGTCCGCTACCTGGGAGACGATTACGGCTTTCCGGTTTACGCGATCGCAGTCCGTAGGGGCTGCACCGATGCCGACCTAGGCGAGGCACGCCGGACATGCGGAGATCGCCTGATAGCCCGGATGGTCCGTTCACCCTACGTAGGCAAACCGCCAAGGGCGCGAGTCCGCGGGCAGCGACTATTTGCCATGATCGCAAAGTCACCGCCGCAAAGCGATGATGCCCTGCTCCGTTTGCTCGATAAGGCGGGACTGGAGTGGCTAGAGGCCGACATTCGCAAATGTCCCACTGCAATGGCGCACCTCGCGACTGGACAAGACCTCAGGTTCTCGTCCGTGTTAAATCAGACCCGCCAGATGGCCCCTGTGCATTATTTGGACACAGACTCACGGTAGGCCGACACCGGCTGGTGCCTGCCAGTTTTTGCGGGGATCGAAGCGCTATTTGCGCAGCTTCTCGATACCGAGTTCTCGCCACATCCAGGTGAAATCGTAAGTGGCCATCGGATCATTCGGATCCGGCTGACTGCCGCTGCGGTTCTCCAGATGCTTCAGCCATGCCGAAAGACGTTGGCGGCCCGCTGCGGTCCGGGCTGCAGCGCGCGGCGTGATGTCGCCTAGCATGCCGACGGGCTCGTCCAGCGTAGCGCGATACTGACGATCGAGCATGGCATGGACGAGTGGGGTTGCCACCTCAGGCGCGATGGCTGGTGCCGGCTCAGGCCGGTTTTCACGATGTGCGGTCATGGCCTGTTCGACAGTCTCGATCGTGCTAAGCGGCGTGCCGACCAAGTCGCCCAATGTGTCTGCCAGGAGGGCCGTGCCGCGTGCCGCACGCTCGGCGGAGGTAACGGCCAGGATCAGCGCGCGCCCTTTCAGCTCGATATTGCCCAGCACCGGCGTGCCGTCCATCATCGTCACACCCCAGGCCATGTGGCCTGTGCCCTTCCGGGTCGATGTCGTTTTTTCGCCAAGCCAGTTCCAGACATGCGAAGTTTCGCGCTGCATGGCTGGCAAAAGATCGAGCTGGTCGCCGATCAGCGCATGGGTTGCGCCCCGCGCAAAGGGGAACCGGACGCGGTGGAACACCACTTCCTCACCATCGCCGTTGTGCAGCGTCGGTACGGTCATCGCACCCATTGCCCGGGGCACGACGTCGAACAGCCATGCCGTACTGAGGAGTGAAGGAAGCGCGCGCAGCTTGGCGTCGGTGAGCGCCAGCTGGCTGCACGGACTGCGCTTTCCCTCCACGCGCCGAAGATCGGCTGTGGATCGGCGTGGAAAAGGGACCCCGGTAGCGGGGTGATCGGCGTCGAAAAAGGACCCCTCATCCCGGTGGTCTAGGCTGCTCGCTTGGCGGTGTGTCAGGCGGCGAGATCGGGATGCTGGTATTGGAGAGGGTGTTGAGGATCCGGCGCGAGCACGCGTCGGGGAAGGCCATCAAGGCGATAGCGCGGGACCTGCACCTGTCGCGCAAGGTGGTGCGCAAGGCGATCCGGGCGCCGGAGGCGGACATGGCGTATCGTCGCGAGGTGCAGCCACTGCCGAAGCTGGGGCCGTTTCAGACGCGACTGGACGCGTTGCTGGAGGAAGACGAGGCACGGCCGCGGCGCGAGAAGCTGCGCCTCACGCGCATCCACGACCTGCTGCTGCGCGAAGGGTTTAACGGCTCGTACGATGCGGTCCGCCGCTATGCGGCCCGTTGGCGGCAGGCGCGGCGTCGCGACGTGATGGATGCGCCGGCGTTCATCCCGCTGCTGTTCCGGCCGGGCGAGGCCTATCAGTTCGACTGGAGCCACGAGGACGTGGAGATCGCGGGCAAGCCGATGCGCGTGAAGGTCGCGCATGTGCGGCTGTGCGCATCACGGGCGATGTACGTGCGAGCCTATCCACGCGAGACGCAGGAGATGTTGTTCGACGCCCATGCGCGGGCGTTCGCCTTCTTTGGAGGCGTGCCGACGCGCGGCATCTACGACAACATGAAGACGGCGGTGACGAGCGTGTTCACCGGCAAGGAGCGGGTCTTCAACCGGCGCTTCCTGGTCATGGCCAACCACTACATGGTCGAACCGACGGCATGTTCGCCGGCAGCCGGCTGGGAGAAGGGTCAGGTCGAGAACCAGGTGCAGACCGCGCGTGGCCGCTTCTTCCAGCCACGCCTGCGCTTTGCCAGCATCGAGGAGCTCAACGGTTGGCTGGAGGCGGAGTGTCGCCGTTGGGCCGAGCTGCACCAGCATCCCGAGCAGAAGGAGCTGACGGTCGCCCAGGCCTGGGCTGCCGAACGTGCGGTGCTCCAGCCTGTGGTCGCGCCCTTCGACGGCTTCCATGAGAGCGAGCACGCGGTGAGCGGCACGTGCCTCATCAGCTTCGACCGCAACCGCTACTCCGTCTCCGCCAGGGCGGTGCGGCGTGCCGTCCAGGGGGTCCCTTTTGCACGCCGATAGGGGGTTCCTTTTGGACGCCGATTGACACTCGCCGCTTCGCACCCTGATCGTCGGCAGCACGAC